>CAVTZX010000016.1:0-33879 GCA_963739275.1 uncultured Acidobacteriota bacterium | reverse complement strand
ACGGGCGAGTCGGCTCCGGCGACGATTTCGGGCGGAGAAATCTTTTTGGTTTTCTTGTTGGTGATGATTTTCGGCGGCGTAGGGTTTGTCGATTGGGCGCGCAATAATTCCGACCGAATCAATTGGGGATGGGGCAACAGCGGCGACTGGGCTCCATGGGAACGCACGTACTCCTTCGACGTCGAGGTGCCGGCCAAGGCTGTCGCGGCAACCGCGCACATCATGATCGAGACGGACCGAGGTGACGTGACCATCCACCCCGAAGACGCGGCGGAAATTCGTGTCTCCCTGAAGAAGACAATCGGCGGTTCCGACGAAGAAGACGCCAAACGGCGCGGTCAGCAGCTGAGCGTCAGCATCGATGGATCGGGCGACAGCTATGAAGTGCACACCGTGGGGCAAGGAATGGACACCGGGCGGGCGCGCGTGGACTTGGAGGTTCACGTGCCCAAACGGGCGAGCGTGACCGTCCGCAGCGGAAAAGGCAATCTTCAAGTGATCGGGCTGGTGGGCAACCTCAACGCCGAATCGCGCTCCGGCGACGTTGAGGTGCGGGATTCGGGCGGGGACGTCAGCGTGGACGTCACGCGCGGAGACACGCATATCATCGGGACCGCGGGGAACGTCAAGCTCTCCGGGCGCGGCGACCAGGTGACCATCGCCGACGTCAAGGGGGAAGCCGCGGTCAACGGCGAGTTTTCGGCCCCATCCGCATCGAGAAGGCGGCCAAGGGCGCGCGATTCCTTTCCAAACGCACGGATCTGACCATCAGCCAACTGACGGGCCGCTTTGTGATCACCTCGGGGCGCCAGGAGATTGTGGACGTCCCGGGCAGCGTGACCCTGATGACCAACAACAACGACATCTCCATGGAAAATGTCGCCGGGCGCATCCATATCGAGAACCGCAACGGCAATGTGGAGTTGCGCTTCACGCAGCCGCCAAAGGACTTGATTGATATCACCGACGCCGATGGCAACGTGGACCTCGTGCTGCCATCCAAGTCTACCTTTGAGATCCACGCCTCATCGACGCGCTCTGGCGAGGCCTATTCGGACTTCGCCGGTGTCAAGCAGACTCGTGAGTCCGGAGGGACGGCTACGCTCGACGGAAAGGTCGGGGCCCAAGGGCCGGTCATAAACGTGAAGACCACTCACGGGTCGATCCGGCTGCGAAAGAGCGACTGAGTTTTCGAAGTTGGGACTTCGAAATTAGAGGTTTGAAGGAAGCGGCCCGACTCGGTCTTGTGTCCTCAAGTTTCATTGCGCTTTATCAATCGCCCTACCGTTCGACCAATCGATTCAGCGTAGAAAAGAAATCGGGATAGGAGACGGCGGCGCAATCGGCGTCGCGGATGACGGTGGGTCCGTCGGCGGCGAGAGCGGCGATCGCGAAAGCCATAGCCATGCGGTGGTCACCCTGCGGATCAATCTCCGCTCCATGGAGGCGACCCGCCGAGCGGCCAGCAACGCGCAGACCATCGGGGCGTTCCTCAACGGTGGCCCCCATACGGCGCAGGTTTTCCACCAGAACGGCGATGCGGTCGCTTTCCTTCACGCGCAGCTCTTTCGCATCGCGGATTTCGATACCCTGCCAGGTGAAAGGCCCCAGCACCGCGAGCATGGGCAGTTCGTCGATGAGCGCGGGAATCTGATCGCCCGCCACCACTCCCCCTGCCAATTCCGCATGCTGCACGGCGATGTCGCCGGTCAGTTCCCCGCCCGTTTCGTGAACCGAATCCAAACGAATGGAAGCGCCCATCGAGGCAAGAAAATCGAGTACCGCAGTGCGTGTCGGGTTCAGGCCGACGCCGTGCGCGACGCAGCTTGAATCCGGCAGGATGAAGGCGGCGGCGAGAAAGAAAACCGCCGAAGAGATGTCGCCAGGGACCTCCAACTGCCGCGCGGCAAGGCGCAGGGATTCCGGGCCACGGCCGCGGAGGCGAATTGCGCGGCCCGAATGCTCGATGCGCGCACCGAATTCGGCGAGCGCGCGCTCGGTGTGGTCACGGGTGCGCACGGGTTCGAGGACGGAAGTTTCGCCGGCCGCGTATAGACCGGCGAACAAAATCGCGGACTTTACCTGGGCGCTGGGGACAGGCAGCGCGTATTCGATGGAATGGAGCGGCCCGCCGCGCACATCGAGTGGCGCGAATTGGTCCTCGCGCGCGCGGATGTCTGCGCCCATGAGACTGAGCGGCTCGATGATCCGCCGCATGGGCCGGCGCCGGAGCGAGGCGTCGCCGTCGAGAGTGGACGCAAAGGATTGCCCGGCCAGAACGCCGGCGAGCAGGCGCATGGTCGTGCCGGAATTGCCGGCGTCGAGCGTCCGGCGCGGGACGCGCAGGCCGCCCAGGCCCACGCCGGTAATTTCAACCCGATCATCCCGAGTCTTCACGGGCACGCCGAGCCGCTCGAGGCAGGCGAGCGTGCGACGGCAATCTTCGGCGGACGAAAAGTGGCGGAGTTCGCTCTTGCCCTCGGCAAGCGCGGCGAGAATCGCGTAGCGATGAGAGATGGACTTATCGCCGGGCACCGCGACCACGCCGGAGACCTTGCGCGCGGGATGGATGGTCACTCGTGCCACGACGGGAATTCTAGCATGGGGGGAGAAAACGCCCTTCGAAGCAGG
Organism: uncultured Acidobacteriota bacterium; assembly: GCA_963739275.1. Classification (GTDB taxonomy): domain Bacteria; phylum Acidobacteriota; class Terriglobia; order Acidiferrales; family UBA7541; genus JBGQGH01. Next base: position 31,248 of record CAVTZX010000016.1, on the reverse strand, counting down.
CAAGTAGTCCTGGAGCGTCTTGGACGGCGGGCGGCACGCGTTTAATGCCCGGTGTTCCCGGGAACACCGGGCCTGGGAGCGACGCAGCAGCCGGACAGCCAGTCGGAGGCAGGAAGCGGGCGGGCGGTTCTACCCGGTGATTTTCGGCTGGATGGTGCACGTGTATCCGTTCGAGGATTCCGCGGACAAGGTCTGGGCGCACTGAGCGTTTGGTTTCGACCCCACAAGAGCCGCGATTGATTCCGTGGATGGGCAAAGGTATGATGATTGTTTGCATCAAACGCCAACGATGCCCTCTGTCCAGCCCAGAGCTATTCCCTTGACCCGTCCATCGGTTTTCCCGCACTGCATTTCCCTGTTCGCGTGTGCGCTTTTCCTAGCCGCGGCGGGCCTGCTCGCGGGTGGTGCTGCGCTCCGCGCGGCGCCACAGCAGCCGCAAAATCCCGAGATCATGCCGCTGAGCCAGGTGAAACCGGGCATGAAAGGCGTGGCCTACACGATTTTCGCCGGCAACCAGATCGAGCCGATCGACCTGGAGGTGATCGGCATCCTCCCGAACCTGCTGGGGCCTAAGGAAGACGTCATCCTTGTTGAGCTCAAGAGCGCGAAAGCCGTCCACACGGGCGTAGTGGCGGGAATGAGCGGGAGCCCTGTTTACATTGACGGGAAGCTGGTCGGCGCGCTATCGCTGAAGTTCGGAGCGTTCGTCAAAGAGCCGCTAGCGGGCGTGACGCCAATTGAAGAGATGCTGGAAGTGCGACCCGAGCCCGCCAAAGCAGGCACGCTACCCATTTCCGACGCAAGCGTGGCTGCGAACGAGGACGAGCAAACCACCGCCGGTGCGCCGGCACCGAAAGAGTATCCGCTTCCCGCGGAATGGACGCAGCGGCTCGGCGCGGGGAGCGGAGCCGCGCTCGTGCCGATTGAGACTCCGGTGATTTTCTCCGGCGTGAAGCCCGAGGTGTTCAACCGCTATGCGGGACAACTGTCCGCGTACGGAATGGTGGCGGCGCCGGGCGGCACCGCGCCGCCGCAGAGCGACGACGCCCAGATCAAACCGGGCGACATGGTGGGAGCGGTGCTGGTGAACGGCGATCTCTCCCTCACCGCTTCATGCACGGTCACGCTCATCACCGCTGACCGCGTATACGTCTGCGGACATCCGCTCTTCAACCTCGGGACGGTGGAGATTCCGATGGTGCGCGGCCGCGTGCTGACCACGCTGGTTTCAGACCTGGATTCGACCAAGATCGTGAATGCCGGCGGGGTCATCGGCACGGTGACGCAAGACCGCACGACAGCGACCCTGGGGCGTCTGGGGGCGGGGCCGAAGATGATCCCCATGGAGCTGACCATCGCCACGCCCGGACAGGAACGCAAATTCCACTTCGGGCTGATGAACAATCCGAAGATCACGCCGCTGCTGGTGGGCATTGCCACGCTGAACGGACTGATGGGCACGCCCGCCTACGGAGAAGGCACGACGCTCAAGCTGACCGGCGAGATCCAGATCGCCGGGCACGCTCCGGTGCAGGTCGAAAACATGTTCGCGCCGACCGACGTGTTCGTCCCTGACGGGACGCAGGTGACCGCGATCGTGCAGAACGTCTTCTTCCGAATCTTCTCGAATCCGTACGAGAGCGCGAAGATCGACCGCGTGTCGCTGCGCATCGAAACTATACCGGAGCGGCGCACGGCCACCATCGAGAGCGCCTGGTGTGACAAGAATGAAGTGCAGCCGGGGGAGCAGTTGGGCATCAAAGTGCTCCTGCGGCCTTACCGCGGCGCCCCGTTCATCCAGGAAGTGTCCATACAGATCCCGCCTCAGGCGGTGCGCGGCAGCGTGCTGCGTATTCAGGTGAGCGATGGGGACCAGCTCAACCGGCTTTCCCGCGCGTTCTCCTTTGGGCCGCAAGGGCGGCTCGCGGGGTTGGACCAGCTCATCACGCTGCTGAACCGCGAGCGGCGCAACAACCGCCTTTATGTCACGCTGCTTGAACCGACGCCGACACTCCTGGTGGAAGACAAGGAACTGCCGAACGCGACGTCTTCGCAGATCAACATCCTCGACCAGCGGCGCAATGCGGGCAACTCGCTGTTATTGCGGGAGTCCACGGCGGGCGAGTGGTCGGCGGCGATGAACCGCGTGGTGGTGGGCCTGTATTCGCTGAACGTGACCGTGAAGTAAAGACCAGCGCGCAAGGAGTGTTATGGGGAACGATGGGGGAATGGGCCGAAATGTCTCGCGCCCGATGAAGATCGCGCTCCTGCTGGGAATGCTCGCCGCCATCCCCGTGGCCGCGGAGCACACGCGGCAATGGCGCCAATCGAACAGCGAAGAGTTCGACCGCGGCACGGCCCACGGAGTGGCGCTGCGCAGCGACGGCCGGATCCTGCTCGCCCCGCGTTTCGCTGTTTTTGCGGACGCCAGCCTGGCCTACCTCTGGGCCGTGCGCGCGGACTCCAAGGGCGCGCTCTACGCCGCGGGCGGGTCGAACGCGAAAGTGCTGTGCTTCGACGCGCAGGGCAAGTCGACGGCGATCTTTGAGTCGAGCGAGATGGCGGCGCAGGCGATCGTGATCGATTCCCAAGACAACCTATACGTGGGCACCTCGCCCGACGGGAAAGTCTACAAAGTCACGCCCGCGGGGCAGAAATCCGTTTTCTTCGAGCCGAAAACGAAGTACATCTGGGCGCTTGCGCTGGACGCGGACGGAACGCTCTACGTGGCCACCGGCGACAAAGGGCAGATCTTCGCCGTCAAACCGGATGGCAAAGGCGAAGTCTTCTACGCCAGCGAAGAATCGCACATCCGCGCGCTGGCCTTCGACGGAAAGGGAAACCTGCTGGCCGGGAGCGAGCCGAATGGCCTGGTTTTGCGCATCAGCAAACCCGGGAGTGCGGCGGCGGCGCAAAAGCCCACGGCCTTCGTGCTCTATGAGATGGCGCGCAAGGAGATCACTTCCCTGCTCGTGGATCGCGGCGGGAATGTCTACGTCGCCGCCGTCGGTGAGCGTGGACGCGTGAGCCCGCCGCTGCTGCAGGTGCCGCCGCAGACGCAGCAAATTCAAGGCGGACAGCCGGTTCAGACGGTCCCGGGCGGCGCGCCTCCGCAGGGGCAGCCGACACTGTTCGTTCCCTTTCCCGCGCAGATCGGCAGCACGGTGTACAAGATTTCTGCAGATGGCTCGCCGCAGGAGCTGTGGTCCTCGCGCGACGAGTTGGTCTATGCCCTGGCGTTCTCTCCCGCCGGGAAACTGCTGCTGGGCACCGGCAATCGCGGCTCGGTCATCGAGCTGGAAGGCGACAACGTTTATTCGACGCTGGTAAAAACCACGGCTTCGCAAGTGACCGGCCTGGCGCAGGGCGCCGACGGCAAAGTTTTTCTCTGCACCGCAAATCCGGGGAAACTTTTCACGCTCGGGCCGGACCAGGAGCCGGAAGGCACGTTTGAGTCGCAGACCTTCGACGCGCGGGTCTTCTCCCAGTGGGGCCGGCTGGAATGGTGGGGCGAAAACAGCGTGGCGGCAGATTCACACATCGCGCTATACGTGCGCTCGGGGAACACGTCCAATCCCGAGAAGAACTGGAGCCCGTGGGCCGGGCCGTACACGAATCGAAAAGGCGAAAAGGTGTCCGCGCCGGCCGCGCGCTTCGTGCAGTGGAAGGCTGTCTTCAAGGCGCTGCCGGCAACGCGCGGAGCGACCGAGGGCGACGACCTGCCCAATGTTTCCTGGGTGACGCTGGCCTACCTCCCGAAAAACATCGCGCCCACAATCGATGCGATTGCGGTGCAAAGGCCGGGCCTCCGCGTGCAGGGATTCCAGGGGCAGCCGGGCGGGCAGCCGGGCCCGCAGTCGGTGCAGTTGAGATTGCCGACGGACGGGTCCGCTCCGACGCGATTCGTTCCGCAGCCTCAGCAAACCGGAGGCGTGCCCTCGCGATTCGAGCCGCCGCCGCAGGGCTTCGCGCTGAAAGGCTATCAGGCCGTGCTCTGGAACGCGCACGACGACAACGAGGATGAACTCACCTATGCGGTCTACTATCGCGGCGAAGGCGAGAAGAACTGGAAGCAGTTGAAGGACAAGCTGAGCACGAGATTCTATTCGTGGGACACAATCACAATGCCTGATGGGGCGTACTACTTGAAGATTGTGGCCAGCGATGCGCCCGCGAATCCCGCCGACCAGGCGCTGTCCGCCGAACGGGAGAGCGATCGGTTCGTCGTGGACAACACGCCGCCGACCATTGAGAACATCCGCGCCGAGGCGGGTGGGGACGCATCGAGCACGCGAGTGCGCTTCGATGCGCGGGATTCCGCGAGCGCTATCGCGCGCGCGGAGTACAGCCTGGACGCCGGCGAGTGGGTCATGGCCGTCCCCGTCGGGCAGCTCAGCGACGCGCCGCAGGAAACCTACGATCTCCTGCTGAGGAATCTGGCGCCGGGCGAACACACGGTTTCCGTGCGCGTCTTCGACAGTTTTGAAAACACGACGAGCGCGAAGGTCACGTTCAGCGTGCCGGTCGGCCGGCGCTAGCGGGACGCGTGGCACAGGCGTGTTGCCTGTGCAAAGGCGCGCCGGCTAGAGGCCGGTGCCACCGAACCAAGAGCAGACCGCAGCCTCGAGCCATGAGTGCTTCCCCAACCCAACCGTTCGCTCCACCGGATATCGAAATGATCCGCGCGGCGCACCGCCGGATTGCGCCCCATGTCCATCGCACACCGGTTATGGTTTCTGCATCGCTGGACGAAATGGCCGGCGCGCGCCTCTTCTTTAAGTGCGAAAACCTGCAGAAGGGCGGGGCGTTCAAGATGCGAGGCGCGTCGAACGCCATCTTCTCCCTCAGCGACGCGGAGGCCAAGCGCGGCGTCGTGACCCACTCTTCGGGGAACCATGCTCAGGCGGTGGCGCTGGCGGCGAGGAAACGCGGCATTCGCGCCTGGGTGGTCATGCCCTCGAATGCGCCGGGGGTGAAGCTGCGCGCCGTGAAGGCGTATGGCGCGGAGGTCACTCTCTGCGAGCCCACAGTGCGCTCACGGGAAGAGACGGCGGCGGCGATCATGGCGCGCACGGGCGCCGTCCTGATCCACCCCTTTGACGACGACCGCATCATCGCCGGACAGGCCACGGCCGCACTTGAACTCCTCGAAGACGTGCCCGGCCTCGACTTCATTTTGGCCCCGGTAAGCGGCGGGGGGTTACTGAGCGGGACTTCACTGGCCGCTAAGGCGCTGCGCCCCACCATCCGCGTGATCGGCTGCGAACCCAAGAACGCGGATGACGCCTACCGCTCAATGGCCTCGGGGCACATCGAGTCCAATGAGCATCCCGATACAATGGCCGACGGCTTGCGCGCGCAGCTTGCGCCGCGCACGTTCGAGATCATCCGGCGCAACGTCGAGCGCATCGAACTGGTGACCGAGGAAGAGATTGTCGCGGCCATGCGGCACGTCTGGGAGCGTATGAAAATCATCATCGAGCCGTCTTCGGCGGTGGCCGTTGCGCCTGCGCTGCTACGGCGGCTCGGGGCGGAAGGAAAGAAAGTGGGGATCATCCTCTCCGGTGGGAATGTGGACCTCGCGCACCTGCCCTTCGCCTGAAATCCTCCCTCAGAAACCCGTTATTTAAATCTCTCGAAATTAAAATCGCAATAGGAGGCGTTTTGCGGGCCTGGAACCGCGGCTTGGGCCTTCCCCCACCAGCCCGAGGATTGCGTCGCTCCCAGGGCCGGTGTTCCCGGGAACAGCGGGCATTAAAGGAGCGCTCCTGCAAAGCCAAGGTTGGCAGAACGCTGTTTTCGGGTTGTTGGGTGGAATTGGACCTTCGGAGACCGCTCCGGACGGAGATTCCGCTAGTTGACGGTCAAAGTAACGCTGTTTGAGGTCCGTGCGAGCGCTCCGGATGTGCCAGTGATCGTAAATGTGTAGTTCCGCGGCGACGTGCCTCCCCCTCCTCCGCCACTACCCCCGCCGCCCGTCGTTCCCCCGCATCCCGCCGCCTGCAAGCCGAGGAACAGCAGGAACGCCCCGAGGGATACATACGCCAAGGCGCGCTTTCTGCGGCGATCCCATGTACGCGCGGCAATCAGGATCAGCGCGAAGAAGAGGGCCACGAGCGGCGTCATGCGCCAGAGGAAGCGCCTCCAGTCGGGTCCTCGCGGCGCGGGAGGCAGGAACGCGCTCGAAGTTGCCGTGATGACGACCGTCGAGGTGACGGAACCGTTCGCCGGCGGGGTGACGGAAGCGGGTGTGAACGCTCCGCAGGTGAGAACGACCGGCACGTTGGGACACGAGAGCGTGACGGCGCTGTTGAATCCGCCGGAAGAGGTTACAGTAATCGTGTACGTGGTCGTGCCGCCCTTGGACGTGGTCGCGCTGGCAGGAGAGACACCAAGAGTGAAGTCCGGCCCTGTGACCGTCACCTGGACAGGGGGGGACGTCGAGGCGGTGTAGTTCCCGTCGCCGGTGTACTGCGCCGTGACGCTGCCTGTGGCGGCGAGCGTTGTGGTCAGGACGGCTTGCAAGCTGGCGGAGGTGGTCGCTCCGCCGTTGGTCCCTGTCAGAGTCACGCTTCCGGTGAGCGGGGTGGTGCCGGAGAAGAAGGTCACCGTGCCGGTGGGCGCGGCTCCATTGCTTTGGGTACTGAAGACGGCGGTCAGCGTCACCGGTTGGCCGACGTTCACCGGGTTGGGGAGGGCAGTCAGCGCGCCGGTTGTAACGGCCTTGGTGATGGTGACTCCGATGTTGCCGGCGCTGGCAACGTAGCTGTTGTCTCCAGGATATTGGGCCCCGATCCCGTGGGCCCCGCCTGGTAGCTGGATGGCGATATCCTCGGTTACACCGAAACTATTGAGCTGGCCATTAAAGGTCGTGGGATCGAGCGGGAACGTCAAGGTGTTAAACGTATCGGTAACCGCGAGCGTCCCGGTTGGACAATCATAGCCCGCAGTCACGGCACCCTGGTCACACCGTGGCCCGGCGGGTCTGGTAACCAGGATGCGCAGGATGTAGGGAGACCCGTATGGTGTGGTGGCGGTGATGGTGTGGATCGTGGCCACTCCATTGACGTCGAAGGTGACGAACTCGACGGTGGTGAGGCTGTTCTCGCGATTCACGGTCACACTGACCGGCGGCGAATCGCTTGCGCCAAAGGTTCCATCGCCGGCGTAATGCGCGGTGAGGTTGTAGGTCCCGCCAGGAAGAAAGATAGTGCTAGCACCGGGAACAGCGGACGTTCCTGCGGGCGTGGCGTTGGAGAGAGTGAAGGCGGTCACTCCCCTCGAGGAACCCGCGAAGTCGGCGATCAAGGAGACACTTCCGGTCGGAAACACCGTGCCGGTGTTCGCCGCCACGGAGATGTTCAGGTTGACGGCCTGGCCGTGCGTGAACGGAGGCGTTGATGTCACGGCGAAAGTCGTCGTGGTGCCGGTGAATGTCGCCTCAGTCCAACGATTCACCAGATTTGCGGCGTTGATCGTGCCCAAGCCAGTAGCGCGATCGAAGCCAACGGTGGTCGTCCAACCAGGCGTGGTGGTGTTGAGCGGGTCCACCAGGACGCCAGTGGTGCCTGCCGCGGCGCTGCAATTGGGCGAGCCGCCCGTACACGGCACAGAGTTGTTGCCCTTGGTGACGTCCTGGAAAACGCAAGTCGCGCTTCCGATCGTCGCCGGATTGCTCGAGTCACAACTTGCCCCGGCCTTTGCGGCCAGCGGATAAAACACGAAATTCGCGTTCCCTTGCGGGCCGTTCTTCTGAACCACCAGCGCCATGATGCCAGCCATCGCGGGAGCCGATGACAGAAGTCCCGCCGACTCCGAAGAAACTAAAGGACCCAGTCGGCACGGGATTGCAGGAGGGCGAGGCCGTCGGAGGCAGCGCATCCGCTTGGCACATGACATAGGCGCTCAAGTTGTGGCCATTGCTGGCGAATAGAGAAACGTCCGGGAGGTAGCGCAGGTTGGCTGCAGGCACGCCTGTGCCCGTCTGCCAGGAAGGTTTCGGATATCCCGCGCAGGTTCCGCCCACGACGCCGGACGCGGCGGGCGCACCGGTTGCACAGCCACTCTGGCCTCCGCTCCCGGCGACGATTCCTCCACTCGGAGTGGTGCAGCCCGCCAGCCCATTCTGGGCGCAGGTATTATTCCAGGTGAGCTCGGGGATGTAGGACTTCGCCGAGGCACGCGTCGGAAGAGGGTTTGGCGCTGGATTCCAGAACGCAGACTGATTCCCTGCATCGTCGAAATCCGTGCCGCCCACAGCAACGTTGAATGGTGTGGAAGCAATCCCACTGACACCCAGACCGTGAGTAGAGGCCGCGGCGGTGTTGAAGTTGTCGCATGCACTCGAGCCACCGTCGCCGGCCGATACAAACACGGTGATCCCCTGCGCCGCCGCCTGCTCCCAGATCCCGCTGTAGAAAGCGTTGCCTGCCGATCCCAAGAAAACCTCGCAGGACCCAAAACTTTCGCTCATGACGGGCGCCAAGTTGTTGTCAATGACATGAAAAGCGGCAAGATCAATTCCGCCGCTGGTGAGAGTGTCCGCGGCAGCGACGAAGATAATCGTCGCGTTCTTCGCCACGGCGCCAGCCCACTCGACGTCCAGATCCGCCTCGCCTTCGTCGCCGTTGATCCCCGGATCAGGCCCGTCCAGAATAATCTGCGGGTCCTTGGCCGGCAGGCCGAAGAGATTCCGGAAGTCACGAATGTCTTGAATGTTTATGTTGGAGTCACCGACGATGGCGATGAACTGTCCCGTGCCGTCGATTGGCGTGGCGGCATTCCAGAGCGGCAGCAAGTTGTAAATCGTCGCGAAGTCCGTTGGTCCCAGATCGAATCTTCCATTGCTCGTGGTGAAAAATGGCAACCTCTCCCCACGGGCCATGGTATGCGTGAACGCCCCGGCTTGAACAATCATCCGCTTCTTGGGGAAATTGTGGAGTGTGTTCACGCCAACCACGACAGGCGCCAGGGCCGCCGGGATTTGTGGATCGCTGGCGTTCGCCCAGTGATTCCCATCCTCGACGGCAAACTGGTGAATCTCCGTGCCAAAGGTCTCGCGCACTTGGCCCGCAGTGCCTGAAAACTCGATCACAGTGCGTCCGGCACCGATCCTGGCGACCTGGAAACCGTGGGACTGGAGCCAGGCCGTCACGCCCTGGACGTCTTCGTCCGCGGGGCCAAACTGTTGGCCGAACTGCTCGGGAGTGAGCCACTGGTGGTATTGCGGCGAAGACTTGTCTTGCTGGGCTTCCAAGAGTGTTTGAAGGGCCGATTCTTGCTCCGCGCTGCGCCGCAAGACGAGCAACATTCGCTGCATGGGCAGACTGTCCGGCGCCACTCCACGGTCGTTCTCCCGGACGGCGAGTGGATGCGTGTTCCCTTTGAGCGTCACGCGTTGACGTTCATCCACGGCCTGGACGATCCGCGGGGGGTGCGCTTGGTGATCCTGCGCCGGCGAGGGCACCGCCCCCAAGAGCAACCACAGGCCCACAAGCGCGGCCGCAGCGGCCCAGCGAGATACAGCGCGTAGATAAAAAAGCGGATTGTTCGATGGACCCCGGGGTTTCGCGGATTGCGGCTGGAACTCAGATTCCCGAGGCATGTGCCTCCGTCTCAGCGATGGGGAACGGCATCGCGCTCACGAAAACTTGCTTCCAGAACTGCATCCATGCTTCCGATGAAGATGCACGGAGAAGGAATGCACTGACAACAGAACCTTATGATGAATCCGGTAAATTTTCCAGTCAGAACATGCGTGTGCAGGAGATCGTTCTCCGGCTGCCCGGGCACCATCAGTCGTGCAGCGGCTCGGGGCGGAAGGCAAGAAGGCTGGAATCATCCTCTCGGGCGAGAACGTGGATCTCGCCCATCTGCCGTTCGCTTGACGAGCTCTTCGCTCTGTCCATTTGGAAAGGTCTTACTGCACCACTAAAGTGACACTGCTCGAGGTATGCGAAAGCGCACCCGAAGTGCCCGTGACCGCAAACGAATAGGTTCGCGGCGACGGGCGAGCCCCGTGCGCGCAGAAGTTACTGCACCGTCAACGTGACATTGATGGGATGCGAAGTGGATCCCGACGTGCCGGTGAATGTAATGGTGTAACTGCGCGCTGCACGGCCTCCGCCACCTCCACCACCACCGCCAGCACCGCCGCCACATCCGGCGAGCTGCAAGCCGAACAGCAGCGCAACCCCCGCCACAGCAATGTAGCCAAGCGGCCGCCAACGGGCGCGTCCGCGAAGGCGAGTGCCGAGCCAGCCGAGTGCGACCGCGAGGGCCAGCAGAATCTCCCAAAGACGCATCATGCGTTGCGAGGGCCAGCTGGGCCAACGAGCCGGGGGGCCAGGCAGTAGGGCACTCGACGTCGCGGTCACCACCACGACGGCCGAATCATTTGGCGGCGTCAACGTTGAGGGCGTGAAGGCACCACAAGTAACCAGTGTCGGCGAACTCGTCGCACAAGTCGGTGTCACGGTGCCCGTAAAGCCGTTCAACGGCGTGATCGTGACGGTGTAAGTAGCGGAATTCCCGGGGCTGATGGGCATCACAGCGGTCGTTGTCGCCGAGATGTTGAAATCGGGTGTGGTCACGGTAACCGTGATCGCGGCCGAAGTGGATGCAACGTAGTTTGCATCGCCGGAATATTTGGCCGTGATGCTGCCGGTGGCATTCAGTGATGTGGTCACAGTGGCTTGCGCGGCGGCGAAACCGTTGGAGTCCTGTGTGGCCGTGACGCTGACCGGGCCTCCGATCTGCGTGGCTCCATTGAAAAAGGTCACCGTGCCGCTGGGGGGATTTCCCAGTGAACCTCCGAATGAAGTTGGAGTATCCACCAGAATACTCACTGAAAAGTTGGCGCCCGACTGGACGGCGGCCGGAGCGAAAACGGTGGCCGTTGTGGGGGCTTGAGTGATCGTAAGTGGAAATACCCCACTCCCCGTGTTGCTAGGCTGGTAGCTGCCGTCGCCAGAGTAACTCAACGCAAATCCGTGAGCGCCCACTGACAATGCTGGCGTTACGAAAACGGGATTCAAATTCCCCGGGAAGCTGACCGCCGGATTCTGGAGCAACAGAGAGCTGGCGGTGTTGAGTGGGTAGACGCCGGCGCCAAACGGCATGGAATTGTCGGTAATCGTTACGTTGCCGCTGGCAGTCTGCTGCTGTGAAATTCCTCCTGTGACCAGGGTCCGAAACAACATTAGGCTTCCGTAGGTCGCCTGGGTGACCTGCGGAGTCCCTCCGGTGAAAAAGTTAAAGTCCAATATGTTAAAGAATATATCGCTGCCCTCGGGGGTAACTGTAACTTGCATGGGAGCTGAATCGCTGGCACCCAAGGTGCCGTCGCCCGGATAGTGAGCGGTGAGGTCATAGGTGCAGGAGGCCTGAGCCGGCGCCGGCGTGCATCCACCCAGCAGACGAGTTGTACCGGCAGCAGTTCCGTTCACGAGCGGCCAAGCGTCGACATTCTGACCGCCTGTGTTGATGGATTCGAGTACGTCCACAGCGAACGTGTTACTGCCTGAGAAACAACCTGGATTGGTTGACAAGCACGTACCGATCAGTGTGACAGCTTCTGAGGCCACACCAGATATACTGGGCGTCGGCGGGGCCGGACTCACCGTTACGGTCACATTCACGAGGCCACCATGAACTATGTTGGTCGGCTGAAGAGTCACGATGGCGGTTGTGGTCGGTGTGAAACCGGTTGCGAGCGGCCAGGCGTTCAGCAGATTAGTGACGTCGAGGGACCCCAGGCCCGTCGCTAGATCGTAACCAGGACCCGCGACATATGCCTGCGTGCCGGATGGCAGGTTCTGGGAATTCGGGGTGTCCAGGACGCCCAGATTGCTAGATCCAGAGTTAATGCTGGTGCAACCCAGCGCATTTCCGAGACAGGGCACGGAATTATTGCCCTTGGTGATGTCATGAAAGACGCCAGTATGGGACGCCATAGGGTAGAGGACATATCCTACGTTCCCTTGCCCGCAGGCCGGGGGCGTCGCGGGAAGCGCACATCCCATCCGCTGGTTGACGAGCGCCATGATGGCCGCGAAGGCGGGCGCGGAAGCCGATGTTCCACCGACCCCGAGAAAGTCTACGAACGGAAAAGGAGCGGTCAGGCTGCAGGGTGCTCCAGCGGGATCCAGATCTGACTCGCAGACGATATAGAAGCTGCCGCTGATGAGGCCATCGGCGGCGAATAAAGAAATGTCTGGAAGAATGCGTCCTCGCCCGGCCGGTACGCCATTACCAGACTGCCATGGAGGATGAAAAGCGTCGCCGAAACCGCCCCCGCCAGCCACGATGTTCACGAGAGGGCTGGTACTTGTCGGCGCCAACTGACTGCAGGGTGTGGCGGAGCCGGCTTGAGCACAGGAATCGTTCCAAGTTGTCTCTGGGACGTAGCCCTTGGCCGATGCGCCGCTGGCGGGATCATTGGAGGAGTTCCAGAAGGTCGATTGATAATTCGGCAGCGACACATCAAAGTCCGTTCCCCCGGCGGCAACGTTGTACGGAGTGCCGGCAATCACGTTGATAGCTAGGCCGTTCACCGCGAAACCCTGTGAGTTTGGATCGTCGCAGCCCGCCGAACCGCTATCGCCAGACGCCACCACCACGGTAATACCCTGGGCGGCGGCCTGCTGCCAGATCATGTTGTAAAAGTTGATCTCGTTGTTGGTCAGTGCTCCCGCGCAAGCCCCAAAGCTCTCGCTCAGCACGGGCGCGAGATTGTTATCCACGATGTATTCAGCGGCCAGGTCGATTCCAGCGGTTGACAAGGTATCTTGAGCGATGACGAATAATATTTTCGCATTCGGCGCGATGGCACCGGCCCACTGAACATCCAGATCCGCTTCGGTCTCATCCGAGTTGAAGAGTGGATCGGGGCCAACGACGATGACTTTGGGAAGATTACTGGTGGAGAGTCCGAAAAGGTTGCGGAAAGTAGCGACGTCGTCGCCCGTACACTCGCTGAAAACCGGGGAGCTAGCCGTACAAATCTCCGAATCGCCGGTGATGGCGATGATTTGGCCGGTGCCGTCTGCGGCGGGCGGCACGTTGTAAATGATCCGAAAGTCAGCCGGACTCAGAGCGTTACAGACTCCCGTAGGGGAGCAGTTCGATATGCCGAATTTCGGCGTGACTCGTCCGGTAGCCTTGTCACGCGAAAATAGTCCCATTTTCCGCAAGAGTGGTTTCTTGCGGAAGCTATGAAGCGTGTTGACGCCGGCGACGACGGGCGCGAGCGCGGCGGGGATTTGTGGGTCGGTGGCATTCGCCCAATGCTCTTCGCCATTCACCACAAACTTGCGGATCTCGGTGCGAAAGGCTTCACGCACCTGCCCAGCGTCTCCCGAGAACTCAATGACCGTGCGCCCCGCCGCGACGCGCGCCACCTGGAATCCATGTGATTGAAGCCACGCGGTGACGGCCTGGAGATCCTCGTCGGCGGTGCCGAATTGCTGGCCGAATTGCCCCGGCGTGAGCCACTGGTGATAACTGGGCGAGGATTTGTCCTGCTGATCGTCGAGGAGTTTCCTTAAAGCCGTTTCCTGCTCCGGACCGCGTTGCAGCACGAGGAGCATGCTCCGCATCGGCAGCGAGTCCGGCGCGGCGCCGCGATCGTGTTCCGGCCGCGCGAGGGGATGCGTGTTCCCCTTCAGCGTGATGCGGTTTCGTTCATCCAGAGCTTGCGTGATGCGCGGAGCAGGCCTCGTGGGGGTTTGCGCAGATGCTCGAACCGAAAGAAGACAGATCGAAGCGGCGGCGAATACCAATATCGTGGTACGAGGGAATCGTGGTGGCATGAATACCCCGCGTAAGAGTGGAATCCCGATCCCATGAGAGATCCATTCCGCATTGGATGTCGAACGTGAGGGCCGGGATGTACGGGCAGAGAGTATGCTGAAATGGCTACGATGACCAGAGGGCTAAACGCGGCCTCCCACACCGCACGGGGCTGGAATTGCCGCGTCAGTCGTGCAGCGGCTTCCAGTCCGGCGGCGGGAAGGAGATGCCCCAAAACCCCGGCGAAGGCTTGGCAAATTCTACCGGGATGAGGAATCCCTCGGGGCTACGGCGGGGCGCGCGGGTGACGCGGCAGGCCATGCGCCGGCCGGTGTGCGCGTGCTCCAACTCGAAGCGTGTTTCCGCTTCAAACGGACGTTCACAGACCAACATGGCCCCGTGGTCATTAACGACGACCGTGTGCGCCGTAGTAGGTTTGCCAGGTTTAGCAGGAGTGAAATGCAACCTGACGGGGACGCGGATCACCACGCGTTGGCTGCGACGGCGTTCTTCACTGGGCAGCACTCCCATGGCGGCGCGGCCTTCCTCAGCGGGGAGCGTCACCATTCCAGGCCCCAGAAGTCCATCCCCGGGCTGAGCAGCTCCACACCAAGTTCCCAGCCCTCGGTGCGCTGCTTGCCTTTCCACACGATGACTGCGGGATTGCTACGGAAATTGGCGAGGTTGATCAAACGAAGCTGCTGTTGGCGCTCGAGGTTCCGGGGCGCAACCAGCAGGCAGCCGTAGGCATTGACCACCCGCGTATGCGCATTTTCCCGCGCAAGACTGCCGTCTCCGGGATCCCATTCGATGGCCACCGGCACGCGCGAGTTCACGCGCAAGCCGCGGCGCCGATTCTGAAGTTTGGTAGCTGCGGCCGGATCATTTACGACGGGCATGGGCGTATCCCCGGGCCACAGGTAGGGGACACTGCCGGCGGACAAGACGAGCGTCGGCGGAACGTCAATCGGCGTGCCGCAGGCCTCGGAGCCCGCGACCGCTCAACTTACTTCCCCACTCTGCGACCTCGTAACTCTCCTGCTGATGCTAGGAAGGTTGACCGTGTGGGTCAATGGTACGCTCGGACAGGGTGACTCCGGCCAAAGGACAGTCTGCGATGCGTCAATCTATTTTCAGTGCCTTGCGCGACCTGTGTCACTTCCCCGTGAGGACCTGATTCTCGCTGGGCACGGGCGCCGGGAGAGGCTCCGCCTGCGCCCGGCGGCGACTTAAGAAGCGGCCGAGTCGCTCCTGGAAGCGCTCCATGTAGACGTAGAAGACCGGGGTGAGGTAGAGGGTCACGAACTGGGAGAAGAGCAATCCGCCCACCACCGCTAGTCCCAGCGCCCGGCGCGCCGAAGCGCCCGCGCCGATGCCGATGGCGATCGGCAATGTCCCCATCAGTGCCGCCATGGTGGTCATCATGATCGGGCGGAAGCGCACCAGGCAGCCGTAGTAGATGGCTTCTTCGGGGCTCTTGCCGGTATTGCGCTGCGCATCGATGGCGAAGTCGATCATCATGATGGCGTTTTTCTGAACGATCCCGATGAGCATGATGACGCCGACAAATCCGTAAAGGTTGAGCTCGAGGTGGAAGAGCTGCAACGTGAGCAACGCGCCGAACCCCGCCGAGGGCAAGCCGGAGAGAATCGTAATGGGGTGGATGAAGCTCTCGTAGAGGATTCCCAACACAACATAAATCACCAAAACAGCCAGGACCAGAAGCAAGCCCAGGCCCGTCAGCGAGGATTGGAAGGCACGGGCTGTGCCTTGAAAAGTGGTGCTGACTTTGCCGGAGAGAGTCTCACGCGCCAAGCGATCGATCCCATTCACCGCATCGCCCAGCGCCGCCCCGGGCTTCAAATTGAAGGAGATGGTGACGGCGGGCAACTGGCCGAAATGGTTGACCGTCAGAGGACCGACTGCGGGGCTGAAGCTGGCCACGGTGTTCAGCGGCACCAGTTGGCCCTTGCCGGAGCGGATATACAACATGGAGAGCGCGTTCGGATCCAATTGATACTGGGGCTCCAGTTCCGTGATGACCCAGTATTCGTTGTTGGGAGCGTAGATGGTGGAGATTTGCCGTTGGCCGTAAGCGGTATAGAGAGCATCTTCCACTTGTTGAGCCGTGACTCCGAGCGCCGAGGCTTTGTCCCGGTCAATATGGATCATGGCCTGGAGGTTCTTGATCTGCAGGTCGCTCGTGACATCTTGCAAGCCCGGCAACTGACGGATCTTGGTTTCAAGGATGCCGGTCGAGCCATAGAGAGCGTCCGTGTCCGGGCTCTCCAGCGTGAACTGATACTGACTCTTGGTGAGGGTGCCTCCGATTCGGATCGGAGGAGGGACCTGCATGAACGTCCGGACACCGGGAACAACGGCGAGCTTCGGGCGGAGTTCCTCGATAATCTCCTCGGCGGTCATGTAGTGGCCAATGTGAGAACTCAGTCTGCGGGCAGCGCTCCCAAGGAGAGGCAGACCAGAAAGTTTTTCCGCGATCTGCGCCAGGGTAGGATTTGGTACCCACTGGCGCTCTTCCATCGCTCTCAGGCGCATGAACAGCCGCCCGGTGTTGAGTGTAGCGTTTGGCCCGCTGGAGCCGATCGAGGACATGAAGTTGGCGACGTTCGGGTCTTGCAAGACAATCGCGTTCAAGACGTGTTGGTGCTGCCGCATGGCCTGGAAGGAGATGTCCTGGCCCGCCTCCGTAAAGGCAAAAATTTGTCCCGTGTCCTCGTTCGGCAAGAACCCCTTTGGGATGACCCAGAACTGCCAGGCCGTGATAACGAGCAGGATCCCGGAGATGGCCATGACCACCGCGCGATGCCGCAGGGCCACCTGCAACGTCACGTCGTACCCGTGCAACAGCTTCTCGAAGAAGTGCTCGAGCGCCATGTATACGCGCCCATGCTTCGCTTTGTGCGCTGAACGCAAGAACCGGCTGCAGAGCATCGGCGTCAGCGTGAGGGAAACGAAACCCGAGACCAGGATCGCCATAGCGATCACGACCGCAAATTCATGCAGCAGCCGCCCCAGAATGCCGCTCATCAGCAGCACCGGAAGGAAAACGACGGCCAGCGAGAGGGTCATCGAAAGGATGGTGAAGCCAATCTCGCGCGAGCCGCTCAGGGCCGCTTCGAGCACCCCCTCGCCCATCTCCATGTGCCGCACGATGTTTTCCAGCATGACGATGGCGTCGTCCACCACGAACCCCACCGAGAGCGTGAGCGCCATCAGCGAGAGGTTGTCCACCGTGTAGCCCAATTCGTACATTGCGGCAAACGTCCCGATGATGGACATCGGCAGGGCCACACTGGGAATGATGGTGGCCGACAGGTTCCGCAAAAACAGGAAAATCACCAGTACCACCAACACGACCGCGAGCAACAAGCTGAACTTGACGTCATTCACCGAATCGCGGATCGAAACCGAGCGGTCGTACAAAATGTCCAGAGTCACCGAAGGTGGCATTTGCGCGCGAAAGAAGGGCATCAGGCTCTTGATCGAGTCCACGACCTCGACCGTGTTCGTTCCTGGCTGACGCTGGATCGCCAGAACAATGGCGCGCGTATTATTGAACCAGCTGGCCACCTTGTCATTCTGCACGCTGTCAATCGCGGACCCGACTTGGTCCAGGCGGACCGGCGAGCCATTGCGGTAGGCCACGATCAGCGGATTGTAATGGGAGGCGTCGAAGAGCTGGCCGCTGGCCTGCACGGTGAACGCCTGGTGAGTTCCGTAGAGCGTGCCGGTGGGCAAGTTCACATTTGCATTGACCACTGCCGCCGCGGCTTCATCAATCCCGATTTGCCGGTAGGCGAGGGCTTTCGGATCGAACCGGATGTGTACGGCGTACTTCTGCGAGCCGAACACGCTCACCTGCGCGACCCCGCTGACCATCGAGATGCGCTGCGCCATCAGCGTCTCGGCATACTCGTCCACTTGATACAACGGCAGCGTGATTGAACTGAGGGCCAGGTACAAAATCGGCTGGTCAGCCGGGTTGACCTTGTTGAAAGTGGGCGGCGTGGGCAGGTTCGGCGGAAGCTGCCCGGCCGCCCGCGCGATGGCCGCCTGCACATCCTGGCCCGCGCTGTCAATGTCGCGGCTCAACGAAAACTGCAGAGTGATATTGGTGACTCCCAGGGCGCTGCCCGAAGTCATCGAATCGAGGCCGGCAATTGTCGAGAACTGCTTCTCGAGGGGTGTGGCGACCGAGGAAGCCATAGTCTCAGGGCTGGCGCCGGGCAAGCTCGCGCTCACGTTGATGGTGGGAAAATCCACATTCGGCAAATCGCTGACGGGGAGTAATCGGTAGCCCGCCCACCCAAACAACAGAATCGCCCCCATGACCAGGGTGGTCATGACCGGCCGGCGAATGAAAAGCTCGGTGAAATTCATGAGCGACCCATTTCAACTTCCCGGAGAGCCTGCTTTGACTTGTACATGAATTCCGGGCACCAGACTCGATTGCCCATCGATCACTACCACCTCGCCCGCTGTCACGCCCTTGTCTACAATCGCACTGCCTTCGTAGCTGCGCGAAGTTACCACTGCACGCAACTCCACCGTCTGATCCGTCTTGACCACAAAGACGAATGGGCCTGTCTGTCCCGTCTGTACCGCCTGCGAGGGGATCAGCACAGCATTCGGCTGCTCGCTGAGCGTCAACACAACGTCCCCAAACTGGCCGGGCCACAGCCGGCGGTTCGTATTCGCAAATGTTCCCTTCAGCCGGATGGTGCCGGTCGTGTTGTCCACTGCGTTGTCCACGAAAGATAGGAAGCCTTCTTCCGGATGCTGTGTATCGTCGGGCAGGAACGCTTGCACTCTCAGCCGCCGCCCCATGACCATGTACTTTTTCACCTCCGGCAGGACATTTTCCGGCGGCGAAAAGTACACATAGATCGGTGTGATCTGATTGATCACCACCAGGACAGGTACGTCGTTGGCCTTGACGAGATTGCCGACGTGCACCATCAGCGATCCGGTCCGGCCATCAAGGGGGGAGTAGATCGAGCAGTACTCGAGCTGAAGCTTGGTGTAGTCCACGGCGGCCTTGTCCGCGAGCACCGCTGCCTTCAAGGCGTCGGCGTTGGCCTGCATCTGGTCGGCTTGCTCTTTCGGCACCACCGCCTCCTCGAAGAGCTTCGTATAGCGCCGTGCCTGGACCTCCGCCAATGCTTCCTGGGCCTGATCGCGCGCCAAATTGGCTTGGGCTTGGTTCACCGCCGCATCGAACGGCCGCCGGTCGAGTGTGAAAAGCAGATCGCCCCTCTTGACGAACTGCCCCTCTTGAAAATGAACCTCCATCAGCTCAGCGTTGACCTGAGACTTGATGGAAACGGCGGAAAAGGCTTCCCCGGTTCCTATCGCGCGCACCTGCACCGGCACGGTCTTCGAGATTGCAGTCGCCACGCGCACGGGAACAACCGGCACGGATGGCGGCGCCGCCGCCTTCTCCTTGCCGCACCCTGCGCCGAGGAGCACGGCCGCCAGCGCGGCGGCGATGGTCCACCCCATCCTTTTGGTGGATGAAGCCCGATTCACTAAACGCGCGTGGCTCATAGTCTCCCGTTCCCCGGCCATTTCTAAACCTGTCGTCTCTTCGATGTGCGTGCCGCGCAGATTTCGCGCGCCGAAGGAATCTCGCGCCGGCTTCGCTTGCGCATCCCCTCGACCCAGATGTCCGCCAGCGTGCGGCAGACGCGCCGCAGGTCCATGGCGCGGTAGCGGCGGTCACCGAACAGCTCTTGCATCTGGAAGTGATACGCCACCATGCCGATGAACCCGCGCGCCGCGAGGAGAGGGTCCACGGCACGAAACGCCCCGGCGCGAATGCGCTCGCGAATGTGCCGCGCGAGGACGGTATAGTAACGCTCCACATACGTCTGGAAAAAGCGTCGCGAAAGGCGATGGTCCTCCAGCGCACCGAAGAACAGCAGGCGGCTGAGCGAGGAGTCCTGGGTATTGCGCCGCAGGATGCCTTCCGCGATCGAAGCGAAGATCTCTTCGTCCCTGCCTCCGGCTTCAAACAGTTGTTCGAGGTGCTCACGTCCCGCCGTGGCACGCGTCTTGCCTTCCAGGACGGCCCAGTAGAGGGCCTGTTTGCGCGGAAAGTGGCGAAAGAGGATGGACTCGTTCACGTGCGCGCGTTCGGCGATCTCCCGCGTCGTCGTGCCGCGAAAGCCCCGCTCTGCAAACAGCTCGGCGGAGACCGCGAGGATCTGCTGGCGGCGGTCGGCTCCCGAGACGCGGTGGCCATTCTGACCCATGTAAGTGGGCACTTACTTTAGCGTAGGAGGCGCAGTGTGTCAAAGCTCGGCGCGCAGCCGGCGAGAAGTACCTCCCCACGCGATTCCCGGATTACAATGCAGGGAGTGAATCATGTCCTTTCTGTCTGAGAAAAGTTTCGCGGGGCTGGCCATGCGGCTGGGCGCTTCCCTTCTGGCCGTGGCCGGGGTCACGGCCGTCTTTAGCCGGCTGCTTCCCGTGAACGCCACGACCGTAGGGTTCCTCTACCTGATCACCGTGCTGGTGATCGCCACGCGGTGGGGCTTGCTCGAAGCCGCGGCGGCCTCAGTGCTGGCCACGCTCTGCTTCAATTACTTTTTTTTACCTCCGGTTGGGACGTTTACGATCGCCGATCCGCAAAACTGGGTGGCGCTTTCGGCGTTCCTGGCCACTTCCCTGGTGGCCAGCCAGCTCTCGGAAAGAGCCAAGCGCAGGACGCGCGAGGCGGAGAGCCGCCGGCTAGAGATGGAACGCCTCTACGCGCTGGGCCGCGCCATCCTGCTGAGGGATCGTTCGCAGCACTTCGCCAAACACATCGCGCGCGAGATCGCGCGCATCTACGAGCTGCCTTCGGTGATGATCTATGACCGCGCGGATGGCACCACGCACCGCGGAGGCCCGCGGGACGCGCCGGAGCTGGCCGCACAACTGCACGAAGCCGCCATCACCGGCACACTCTACCGGGATCAGAAGAGTCAAACTGTGGTGGGCGCGATCAGCCTGGGCGGCCAGCCCATCGGCGCCGTGGCGATTGCCGGCGGCTCTCTTTCCGATTCCGCCCTGCAGGCGCTCTCGCAGCTCATCGCCATCGGACTCGAGCGCGTGCGCGACCAGCAAGCCGCCACGCGCGCGGATGCCGCCCGGGAAAGCGAAGAGTTCAAGTCCACGCTGCTCGACGCACTGGCCCACGAGTTCAAGACGCCCTTGACCTCCATCAAAGCCGCGACTTCCTCGATGCTTTCCGCGGGGGTCTCGCGCCCCGAGGAGCAGCGCGAATTCCTCACCATCATTGACCAGGAAGCGGAACGCCTGACCACGCTGGTCTCCGAAGCCATTCACCTCGCCCGGATTGAAGCGGGGCAGCTCCAGTTCCAACGGCAGCCGCGCCACATCCGGCAAGTTGTGGAAGCCACCTTGCGCAAGGTCGCGCCTTTGCTCGAAGACCGCGAGATTCGATTCTCGCTTGCCGCCGATCTCCCCGAGGTCTCGGTCGATGAGGAGCTCGCGCAGCTTGCGCTGCGGCAGCTCATCGATAATGCGGTGAAGTATTCTCCTCCGGCAACGCCCATTACCTTCTCCGCGGAGCGCGAGGGCGGCCTGCTCGTGCTGCGTGTACACAATGTGGGCCTGGGGATCCCCGAGGAGGAGCGCGACAAAATTTTCGAGAAGTTCTATCGCGGCGCGCGGGACCGTCAGCACGGAACCGGCAGTGGCTTGGGGCTGGCCATCGCCCGCGAGATCCTGCATGTCCACGGCGGCGCGCTCAGCGTCGAGAGTAACCCGGGCCGCGGCGTCGAGTTCATCGCGTCCTTCCCGCTGGCATCGAAGGAAGTGCCGTCGTGAGCCAGGGCCGCCTGCTCGTCGTGGACGACGACCCGCAGATCCGCCGCGTGATGCGCGTGATGCTCGTCGCCCAGGGCTACGAGGTGAGCGACGCGCGCACGGGCGAAGAAGGGCTGGCCAAGCTGCGCGAGGAAAAAAGCGACCTCGTTCTGCTGGACGTGAACCTGCCCGGCCTGGGCGGCCTGGCAGCGTGCCGTGAGATGCGCGGCTTCTCCGATGCGGCGATCCTGATGTTGACGGTGCGCAACGCGGAGAAGGACAAGGTGGCCGCTCTCGACGCCGGCGCGGACGATTTCATCACCAAGCCGTTCAGCGCGCCGGAGTTGCTGGCGCGTATCCGCGCCGCGCTGCGCCGCCTCCCGGCTTCCCCCGAAGGCGGGCCGCAGGTTTTCACATTGGACGACACCGAGATCAACCTGGCGACGCGCCGCGTGATGCGTTCCAATAAGGAAGTGCGCCTGACGCCGAAGGAATTCGATCTGCTGCAGTATTTCCTTGCCCATCCCAACGTGCCCATCGCACACGCGCGGCTCCTCCAGGCCGTCTGGGGACCGGACTACGGCGACGAAGTGGAATACTTGCGCGTCTTCGTGAATCAGCTTCGCAAGAAGATCGAGAAAAATCCCTCGAAGCCGAAATTCCTCCTCACCGAGCCTTGGGTCGGCTACCGCTTCCAACTGTCCGCATAACAGAATCTTGACAGAATCTTTATGCCTTCCTTAGCTCGGGGGCGTAAATCTAGGCGCGTGGGACCGCAAAGCGTATCTCCAGGAGTTGTTTCCCTCTCTCACTTGCCTCGGCGAATCAACGAACGCAGGGCGCTCGAACAACTGTCGACGCCCGTCTCGAACGCGAGGAAGTTGGACATCAACGTGATCTTCACGACCAAGAAAGGCAGCGAAGCCGCGCTCAAGAGAGCTGAACTTCTGGCGGGCGATTTGAACAGCAGGATCTACTTCCTTGCTCCGGAAATCGTGCCGTTTCCCCTGCCTCTAGAGTCGCCCCCGGTGGATCCGGAATTCAAGGCCGAACGCCTTCGCGCTTTGGCGAAAAGCGCGGACGCGGATGTCTTTGTTGAAGTCCTCTTATGCCGGGAAGCCCGGCCGGCGCTCTCGCAGTTTCTCAGGCCCGGTTCGCTCGTCGTTCTCGCCGGCAGACGACGCTGGTGGAGATCGACGGAGGAACGACTCGCGGATTGGCTTCGCGCGCAAGGGCATCGAGTCGTATTCATTGTGGCGGAGTAAGAAATGGCGTTGGATTTGATCTATCTGGCTGTTGCCGCTCTTGTATTTGTCGTTTTCTGGGCGTTGTCGAAAGCATGCGACCGCCTGTAATGGAGAAGTTTCTATGGAATATGTCATCGCCGGGATCGCCGCGCTGTTCCTTTTCGGGTACTTGATCTACGCCTTGCTGCACCCGGAGAAGTTTTAAGGTGCGCCCATGACCTCAGCCGGTTTAGCTCTGATCGTGATTTTCTTCGGCGCGGTCCTTGCCCTCACGAAGCCCATCGGCGTCTACATGGCAAAGGTGTTTGAAGGTGAGCGGACGCTGCTTACCCCCCTGCTCCGGCCGATGGAGAAGCTCATTTACCGTCTCTCGGGAGTTCGGGAAGACCGTGAACAGAACTGGCTGCGTTACGCCGGCGCAGTGCTCAGCTTCAGCCTGATGAGCACGCTGCTCGTGTACCTGATCCAGCGATTCCAAGGATGGCTGCCCTTCAACCCCATGCATTTCGGCTCGAAAGCCGCGCCCGCCTTCGCAGCTCCGGTCACTCCGGACCTCGCGTTCAATACCGCCGTGAGCTTCGTCACCAACACGAACTGGCAGGCGTACTCCGGTGAAGCAACGCTGAGCTACTTCGTACAAATGGCGGCGCTCACTGTGCAGAACTTCCTTTCTGCGGCAGTGGGCGTGGCCGTGGCCATCGCCGTTATCCGGGGCTTCGCGCGGCAGCAGGCGAAGGCCATCGGCAACTTCTGGGTGGATCTGACGCGCGCCACCCTCTATGTCTTTCTCCCGATTTCCCTGGTTTTCGCGCTTTTCCTCTGCTCACAAGGCGTCATCCAGAACTTCAAGCCGTACACCGAAGCGCGCACCCTCGAAGGCGCAACGCAAGTCATCGCGCAGGGTCCGGTCGCTTCGCAAGAAGCCATCAAGATGCTGGGCACGAACGGCGGGGGCTTCTTCAATGCGAATTCCGCCCACCCGTTCGAGAACCCGACACCGCTCACGAACTTCTTCGAGATTCTCTCCATCTTCGTGATCCCCGCGGGCTTGACTTACACCTTCGGAAAGATGGTCAAAGACACTCGCCAAGGCTGGGCCATCTTCGGAGCCATGGCCGTGCTGTTCCTTGCTGGCGTGTTCGTTGCCTATGCATCGGAGCAGGCCGGGAATCCCCAAATCGCGGGACTCGGCGTCGAGTCCGCGGCTACGCGCACGCAACCGGGCGGGAATATGGAAGGCAAGGAAGTGCGCTTTGGCATTGCTTCCTCGGCGCTCTTCGCCACAGTCACGACCGATGCGAGTTGCGGCGCTGTAAACGGCGCGCACGACAGCTACACGCCGCTTGGCGGGCTCGTGCCCCTCTTCAACATCATGACCGGCGAAGTCATCTTTGGCGGGGTGGGCTCCGGCCTCTACGGCATGCTGCTCTATGCAATTCTGGCGGTTTTCATTGCCGGTCTGATGGTCGGGCGCACGCCGGAGTATGTGGGCAAGAAAATCGAACAGAAGGAAGTGAAGATGGCGATGTTGGTACTCATTGCCACCGCCGCCAGCATCCTGTTCTTCAGCGCCGCCAGCTCCGTCGTGCCTCTCAAACACGGCGGCTATTGGAACGCGCCCGGTGCGCCGGCCGCGAATGTCGCCAACAACGGGCCTCACGGCTTGGCGGAAATGCTTTACGCATACGTGAGCGGGACGGGAAATAACGGCAGTGCCTTCGGCGGGATCAACGCCAACACTCCCTGGTACAACCTGACGATTGGCCTGGCTATGCTCATCGGGCGGTTCCTCTACATCATCCCGCTCCTGGCCGCCGCAGGCAGCCTAGCAGCGAAAAAGACCGTTCCTGCCACCAGCGGCACACTGCCCACGCACGGCGGGCTCTTCATCGGTCTGCTCGTCGGCACCGTGCTCATCGTCGGCGCGCTCACGTTTTTCCCGGTTCTCTCGCTCACGCCGATCGTTGAGCACTTCCTGATGCACGCAGGCAAGCTGTTTTCCGCCGTGATTGGCGGGGGGATCCTGGCATGACGACGCACGTTGCTCCGATCATAGCTGCTCCGGAAGAGCCAACTTCGCTGCTTCCGAAGAAGCGGGTGCGCGCCCGGCCGCTCCTCGACCGCGAAATCCTTCGCAGCGCCGCGAAGGAGTCCTTCCGCAAGCTCAATCCGCGCACACTGATCAAGAATCCGGTGATGTTCGTGGTGGAGGTCGGCGCGGCATTGACAACGATTTTTCTGCTGAAGGACCTGGTGCGCGGCGCGGGCGGCACGGTGTTCGAGCTGCAGATTTCGGTGTGGTTGTGGTTCACGGTCGTCTTCGCGAATTTTGCCGAGGCCATGGCCGAAGCGCGCGGCAAAGCCCAGGCCGACTCGCTGCGGAAAGCACAATCCGATGTCATGGCCAAGCGGATCGTCTCCAAAGACCGCACTGAAGAGATCCCCGCCTCGCGGCTGCGTGCGGGTGACGTGGTGCTGGTCGAAGCCGGCAATATTATCCCCGGGGATGGCGAAGTCATCGACGGCATAGCCACGGTCGATGAATCCGTCATCACGGGAGAAAGTGCTCCGGTCATCCGCGAATCGGGCGGTGATCGCAGCGCCGTCACCGGCGGCACGAAAGTTCTCTCCGACTGGATCCAGGTGCGCATCACCGCGAATCCCGGCGAGACGTTCCTCGACAAGATGATCGCGCTCGTCGAAGGCGCCCAGCGCCAGAAAACGCCGAACGAAATCGCGCTCAACATCCTGATCGCCGGTTTGACGCTCGTCTTTCTTCTCGTGTGCGTGACGCTGCCTGCCTACTCGGCGTTTAGCGTTTCGGCCGCAGGCAGCGGCTCCGTGCCGCGAGTGAGCGTGCTGGTGTCGCTCCTGGTCTGTCTCATTCCCACGACGATCGGCGGGTTGCTCTCCGCCATTGGCATCGCCGGTATGGACCGGCTGGTGCAACACAATGTTCTCGCCATGAGCGGCCGTGCCGTCGAGGCCGCGGGCGATGTGAACAGCCTGCTGCTCGACAAGACCGGCACTATCACCCTGGGCAACCGCCAGGCCGTCGAGCTTCTCGTCCTCCCGGGAATCAAGGAACTCGAACTCGCCAACGTGGCGCAGCTCTCCAGCTTGGCCGACGAGACGCCGGAAGGCCGTTCGATCGTCATCCTTGTCAAAGAAAAATACGGTTTGCGCGGGCGGACCGTTCGCGAGCCCCAGGCGCAATTCATTCCCTTCTCCGCGTACACGCGCATGAGCGGGATGGACCTGGACGGCCACAAGCTCCGCAAGGGCGCCACGGACGCGATCCTGCGATTCGTCCAGGACGAGGGCGGCACAGCCCCGGCGGAATTGACTGCGCTCTCGGACCAGGTCGCCCGCGCCGGCGGCACGCCGCTGGCAGTCGCCGATGGCGCGCGTGCGCTCGGTATCATTCATCTGAAGGATGTTGTGAAGGGGGGAATGCGCGAGCGGATCGAGCATCTCCGCGCCATGGGCATCCGTAGTGTCATGGTGACCGGCGACAACCCGCTCACCGCCGCGGCCATCGCCGAAGAAGCAGGTGTGGACGACTTCATTGCACAGGCCACTCCGAAAGAAAAACTGGAATACATCCGCAAAGAGCAGGGGCTTGGCCGTCTGGTGGCCATGGCGGGCGACGGCACCAACGACGCTCCCGCGCTGGCGCAGGCCGACGTCGGACTGGCCATGAACACGGGCACGATGGCCGCCAAAGAAGCCGGGAACATGGTTGATCTGGATAGCAATCCCACGAAACTCATCGAGGTCGTGGCCATCGGCAAGCAGCTACTGATCACGCGTGGCGCGCTGACGACGTTTTCCATCGCCAACGACGTGGCCAAGTACTTCGCCATCCTGCCGGCCATGTTCATGGCCACCTATCCGATGCTGGGCAAACTGAACGTTATGCGTTTGCACAGCCCGCAGAGCGCCATCCTTGCGGCGGTCATTTTCAACGCGCTGATTATCATCGCGCTCGTTCCACTGTCTCTGCGCGGCGTGCGCTATCGGCCCGTCGGAGCGGCAAGCTTGCTCCGCCGCAATCTGTTCCTCTACGGCTTGGGCGGCATTGCCGCCCCGTTCCCGGGGATCTGGCTGCTCGACCGGCTCTTAGTTCTTCTGCACCTGGCCTAAGGGGCAGAAAGGAAGAAACTCATGTGGCGGCACACATTCACCGCGGTTCGGATCCTGCTGGTCTTCACGGTCCTGACGGGACTCATCTATCCCCTTTTGGTGACGGGCCTCGCTCGGGTTTTCTTCCCCAGGCAAGCTGCGGGCAGTCTGATGGAGAACGGCGGTACCGTCGTCGGATCGGAGTTGATCGGCCAGAATTTCACCAAGCCGGAGTATCTCCATCCACGGCCCTCGGCAGCGGGAAGCAACGGCTACGATCCCACGGCGTCCAGTCCCTCGAATCTCGGCCCGACCAACAAGGCCCTGATCGACCGGATCGAGGCTGCGGCCGCCGAGTTTCGGCAGGAAAACCCGGACTTCAGCGGGCCGATCCCGGCGGACTTACTGACCGCCTCGGGGAGCGGGCTCGATCCTCATCTGAGTCCGGCGTCGGCGCTCGCTCAGGCAGATCGCGTCGCAAAGGCGCGCGGCACTTCCGCAGACCAGATTCGCGCGTTCATCACGGCCAACACCGAGCCGCCCACGTTGGGGGTCCTTGGCGAGCCGCGCGTGAATGTCTTGAAACTCAATCTCGCGCTCGACCAGAAGTTCCCGCTCCGCAAGTAGCAGAACAGGAGAAGACATGAACACGGTTCCAAAGTTCCAGGTTCTTGGTGCGCTCGTCCTCAGCCTCGTCATACTTGAGCCGGTGGCCGTGCGCGCTCAACAGGCTGCCCCTCCGTCCGCGGAACAAGAGAAGAAGCTGGTCCTGCAGCGTCTGCGCAGCAAGAACGTATCCTTGATGCCGGGCGCGACCGCAGCGCCGGGCTCGTCGCAGCCTGCAACAGTGCCTGCGAGCACCGCCGAAACGAATGCCGCGCGCCCGCCGAAACCCGAAGGCATGACCGAATCGGAGAAGTATCTCCTCAGCGTGATTGAGCGCCTCGAAAATCGCGTGGCAGAACTCGAGGCCCGGCTGACCAACAAGTCGAGCGCCACTACCTCCGGCATGGTCGCTGTCAGCACCCAGCCTTTGCCCGGCGCGGTGCCAGGCAATCTCTCGGAAGGACCGCCGGTGGCTTCAACCGCGCCCGTCAAGACTGAGCCCTCGACTGTTCCAACGGGGAAGCCCGAAAAAACCCCGAAGGCCGAGCCTTTTGCTTTCGCCGACTTTACTTGGCTCAACGGCAACGCGCGTACAAAAGAAGTGCCCATGGACACGAAATTCTTTACGCCGGAAATCCGAGCGGATATTGACTACATCTATGATTTCAACCATCCAGCCGACCACACGATTGGGGGTTCGAGCGAAGTTTTCCGCTCAGGCGAGTTCCAGGTGACACAGCTCGGCATTGGCGGCGACTTCCACTATGACCACGTCATCGCCCGATTCATGACCCAGTTCGGAATGTATTCCCAGACGACGCCGCGAAACGATGCCAGCCCGGCAGTCGGTCAATGGAACCTGGACAACGCGTATCGCTACGTTTCGGAGGCTTATGGCGGCTACCACTTCGATGCGATGCACGGGGTCAACGTGGAGGCCGGCATCTTCATGTCCTACGTGGGACTGTTCAGCTACTACAATTTCGACAACTGGGCCTACCAGCCGTCCTACGTTTCCTCCAACACTCCGTGGTTTTTCAACGGCATGCGCGTCCAAATCTATCCGACCGAGCATTTGAAGATCGAGCCCTGGTTCGTCAATGGCTGGCAGTCGTACGGCAAGTTCAACCACCGGCCCGGATTCGGCATGCAGATTCTGTGGCGCCCAAACGGTTGGCTCTCGATTCTCGGGAATCAGTATTTTCTGGGCACCGACGCGCCGGGTCTGCCCGGCCGCGTGCGCTATCACACCGACGATAGCATTCAGATCAAGTATTACGATCGGCCGGAAAACTTCTTGGATAAGATGGCTTTCTCGCTGACCGGCGATCTGGGATGTGAGCGCGGCGGCGGCGTAAGCTGCTTCGGCAACCGCCCGGGCGGGCCGAAGCAGAGCTTCATCGGCTACATGTTCTACAACCGCTTCTGGTTTCAGCACGACACGTATGGCCTCACACTGGGCGGGGGAAAGATCAACAATCCTGGACGCTACCTCGTGCTACTGCCCCCGATCAATGGCGCAACGGCCGCTTCTGGAACGCCTTACTTCACCGAGAATCCCGGAGACCCGTATAAGGCTTGGGACGCTTCGGTGACCTTTGACTACATGCCCAAGCAGTACATTACCTTCCGTTGGGAATTCGATCACCGCGCCGCGAGCGTCCCCTATTTCTCCGGACCTGGCGGGGTTACACCGCCGGGAGGTAACACCGGCGCGCCGGGGTCGTTTGTATCCGGATTCTCGCCCGATCTGCGCAAGATCGAGAACCGATTTAATCTGGCCTTGCTCGTGAAGTTCTAAAGGCCGCGCCAGCAGCGTGCGCAGGACCTGAGGCTATCGCGGTCGTGAAGCCACTCTCCTCTTTCGGCCTGTTTGCGGTGACCGCGATGCTGGTGAGCTACGCGCTGGAGAAACGCAGCGCGTGGTTCATTCTGGCATTCGCCGCAGCCTGTGCACTTGGGTCCGTGTACGGATTCCTGCAAGGGGCGTGGCCCTTCGGCCTCGTTGAGGCGATATGGTCGCTGGTGGCCGCGCGCAGGTGGTGGCTGGCGCGGAGGCTATCCTTGCCATGAGGGCGGTAAGCCTGTTTTGATCCCGCTGGAGATTAGGAGAGAATAGCGCGCGGCGGTAACCACCGCGCGCCACGATGCCCAACGAACCTCAGCGCCCCGATCCCCAGCGCCTGCTCGAGCAGGTCGAAGCGCAAGAACGCCGGGCGCGGCGCGGGCTCCTCAAGGTCTTTCTCGGCTACGCCTCGGGCGTCGGCAAGTCCTTCCAGATGCTGGACGAGGGCCGCCGGCGCAAGGAGCGCGGCGAGGATGTCGTGGTCGCTGCGACCCAGCAGCACTACTCCCCCGCAGTCGAAAGCCTGCTCGTCCAACACGAAATCATCCCACCACTCAAGATCGACGGGCGCGAAACAGTGGACGTCCTCGCAATCCTGCGCCGCCGGCCGCAAGTCGTCCTGATCGACGGCTTGGCCTACGACAACCCTCCGGGCAGCCCGAACGAGAAGCGCTGGCAGGACGTCGAGCAGCTTCTCGATGCCGGCGTTTCCGTAGTCACTTCCGTCAACCTCCAGTACATCGAGGAGTTTTTTCAAGAAGTCGAGGCCATCACCGGCAAACGCGCAGCCTACGGAATCCCTCGCAGCTATCTGGAGCGCGCCGATGAGATCGTCATCGTGGACGCGCCAGCCGTGGAGAGCATGCTGCGCACAAAAGCCGAATCGGATTCGAGCGCGGGCTTCCTCGCCGAAGAACAAAAGCTTTCGCGCTTGCGCGAGATGGCGCTGCTCGTGGCCGCAGACGTTGTGGACCATCAACTGGAAACCTACCTGCGCGCGCATGGCATCGTGCCGGCCTGGGGCACCCAGGAACGCATCCTCGTCTGCGTGACGCCGCGGTCGAACGCCGCCTCGATGATTGAGAGCGGCCGCCGCAATGCCGATCGCTTCCACGGCGAGCTCTACGTGGTTCACGTCCGGCAGCGCGGCCTTTCCCAAAGAGATCGCGCCGTCCTGCACGCCAATCTCGCCCTGGCGCGCCGGCTGCATGCGCACGTGGAAACGCTGGCGGGGCTCTCCACCGCCGATTCCATCCTCGAATTCGCCCGGCGGAGAGGTATCACCCAGATTTTCATCGGCCACAGCTTGCGCGCCGGGAGTTGGCGGCGGTTTTGGAGCAACTTTGTGGACCGGCTCATCCGCAACGCGGAAGGAATCGATGTCAGCGTTTACCCCCATTAGCGGCGTGCCACAGTCG
The DNA here is from genome assembly GCA_963739275.1 of uncultured Acidobacteriota bacterium. GTDB lineage: Bacteria > Acidobacteriota > Terriglobia > Acidiferrales > UBA7541 > JBGQGH01. The sequence continues at coordinate 379 of CAVTZX010000016.1, read as the reverse complement.
GACGCCTCCCCGGCGCGCCGGGGCCGGCTGAAGATTTTCCTCGGTTACGCGGCGGGCGTGGGCAAGACGTTTCGCATGCTGGAAGAAGGCCAGCAGCTCGCCACGCAGGGATTTGACATTGTCATCGGGTATTTCGAGCCGCACGGGCGACAGGACACCATGTCCCGCGCCGAGCGCCTGGAGACCATCCCCCGCCGTAAGATCGTTTACCGTGGGAGCGCGTTTGAGGAGATGGACACCGCGGCAATTCTCATGCGCCGCCCCGCTATCTGCCTGGTGGACGAACTGGCGCACACCAACGTCCCCGGTTCCGAGCGCGCCAAGCGCTGGGAAGACGTGCTCGTTCTGCTGGAAGCCGGCATCGATGTGCTGAGCACGC
>CAVTZX010000015.1:0-55272 GCA_963739275.1 uncultured Acidobacteriota bacterium | reverse complement strand
TATGAATTGCCACAGCCTGGAATCTCTATTGCAGGAAAACGGCCAGAAGTTTGGACTGTCCTTGTGCTGAGGCATGCTCGTGGTGTACATGCTTGGCCGGGACCAGGATTTTTTGATGAGTTAAGGCCCTGTGATGGGGATCATCCGAGCACAAGAGCCAAGCGGCAAGCCGCACATCTGAGGTCGGAAGCAGAGGAACGAGGAACAGAAGTAGCGGCTCCAAGGCTCTTGGAAGTCCGGATGAATGAAACTGCAGGGAATCTCGATAAGGCAGGAGGGGTGATGGTATCCAAAGTGGCCCGAATTCTAATCGTAGCTGCTCTTTGCCTGGTGTTTGCGGGCTTTGCGGCAGCACAAACAACGTCAACCGGCACGCTGACCGGCGCAGTCACCGACCCGACGCCGGCGGCCATCATTGGCGCCCAAGTCCACGCGGTGGACGATGCCACGGGAGCGAGTTTTGATGCGACGACCGGTGATGGCGGCGTCTTTACCTTCGCCAGCCTGAAACCCGGCTCCTACACGGTGACGGTGACCAAAGAAGGTTTCAAGAAGGGCGTCTACAAGAACGTAAAAGTCATCGTCAACCAGACGTACACGTTGGAGGCCAAGCTCGAGATCGGCGAAATAGGGACGTCGATCGTGGTGGAAGCGGGCCAGGAAGTTCTGGAGACCGCCAGCACGAACGTGGGCACTACAATCACCGGCAAGGCGATCACGAACCTGCCGTTCACTTCGCGCGATGCTCTCGATCTTGCGGTTCTGATGCCGGGTGTACAAACCACCGGCCGCCCGCGGCAATCGTCGGTGGAAGGCCTGCCCAAGGGCGCCATCAACGTGACCATCGACGGCATCAATGTGCAGGATGAGGTGCTGAAGAGCAGCGACGGTTTCTTCGCCACGATTCGTCCGCGCATCGACGATATCCAAGAATTCTCCATCACCACGGCGGGCAACGACGCCTCGCAGAACAGCGAAGGCGCGGTGCAGATCCATTTCGTCAGCAGCCGGGGTGGGAACGCCTGGCACGGCGGCGGCTGGGAATACCTGCGGAACGACTGGTTCAACGCCAACTACTTCTTCAGCAACCAGAACAAGCCGCAGCTCCCGCGCCAGATCTTCCGCCTGAACGAGTACGGCGGCAAGGTGGGCGGCCCGATCTTCAAGGACAAGCTCTTCTTCTTCGCGGACATGGACGTCTTCAGCGAACCGCAGACACAGGTGAAAACCCGTACGCTGCTGACCCCAGCCGCGGTCCAGGGCTCGTTCATCTATCAGCCCACTTCACTCCCGACGGGTGCGCAGCTCACCGCGGCCCCGTGGACGACGTGCAACGGCAATGCCTCAGCGCCGATTTGCACGGTCAACCTCTATCAATTGGCCGGCACGGTCACAAACTTGGGCCCCAGTTCCAATATCAGCGCGCCGACGACACCGGATCCGTTCATCGCCAACATCTTGGGGATCCTGAACGGCGTGGTTCCGGGGTCGAACGGGGTTGTGGATCCCGGCACGCCCTGCCAGAACGCGGCGATCTGCAACCAGCGGTCAGTCGGGTTCAACGTCAGCGCGGTCGGCAAGCGCTACTTCCCGGACTTCCGTCTGGACTGGAACATCTCCAAGAAACACACGTTCGAATTTGACTATCACTACAGCTCGTTCAACGGCAACCCAGACTTCCTGAATGGCGCCGAATACACGTTTCCCGTAGCGCCGTTCATCAACCAGATGGGCGGGCAGATTTCCAACCGCAACCTCTGGGTCTGGGCGTGGCGCTGGAACGTTTCCAACAACGTCAGCAACGAGATGCGCTTCGGGATCCGCAGCGCCCCGATATCGTTCTTCCCCAACGAAGGGCTCGCTATTTACCCGCAAGTTACAACGAATCTGGGGAATGCGCGGGTTTCCCCGACCATGACGTCACTGATGACCAACCCCTTCCTCGGCTACAACAGGCAGGGTCGCAACGACGGCCTCGGCCAGTTGATTGATACCCTGACTTGGGCGAAGGGAACCCACAGCATTAACGTGGGGATGAGTTGGTACCAGTTGTACTATAACGACTTCTATGCGTTTCCTGCTGTTGGCTCCGCCGACATCAGCACTGCCAGCGCGAGCGACCTGATCTCGGCGCCGATGTCTGCAGGCCTGGTCAATATGACCTCGACCGATCAGGGCAACGCGGCGTCTCTCTATACCACGCTCGTCGGCCGGGTCGCCAGCTACTCCGGCTCGGTGTATTTCGATCCCTCAGTGCGCCAGCTCGTCACCGGCGCCCTCAACGTGGATCGGGAGCACCAGAAGGAGTTCGGCTTCTACGTCCAGGATAGCTGGCGCGTGAAGCCATCGCTGACCTTTAACTACGGGCTGCGCTGGGAATACCAGGGCGCTCCCAAAGACACCCTCAACGAATATTTCACGTTGCAGGGGGGTCTCAATGGCGTCGCTGGTGTCTCCGGCAGCGTGAGCAACCTCTTTAAGCCGGGAACCATGCCGGGTTCACCGACCGTTTTCACGTTGAACGGCGCGGCCCCGTGGTACAACAAAGACCTCAAGGACTTTGCGCCCACCATCGGAGCGGCCTGGCAGCCGAACTTCGAGAACTCGCTGCTCAAGAAGTTTTTTGGCGGCGCGGGCAAGACCGTCCTGCGTGCGGGCTATTCCATCAGCTACACGCGTGAGGGATTGAACACTTTCTTTGTCATCGCCGGGGACAACGCGGGCTACTTCGGCTCGCAGAGTATGGCGAACGTTGGGCCAGTGGCCAACTGCGATGGGACCGTTAACACGGGCTGCGCAGCGGGGACCTTTGCCGCGGGTACCATCAAGTTCAACAGCATGAACTACCCCAACGTCTCACAGACCCCATCCTCGTTCCAGACGTCGTTCGCCCTCAGCGCGAGTGCAGGCCAGAGCGCCTGGGCTTTTAACCCGAACCTAAAGGTGCCACGGGTGCAGTCCTGGAGTGTGGGTATCCAGCGGGAACTGTCGCCCAGCATGGTGGTCGAAGCCCGGTACGTGGGCAACCACGGCACGGGGCTCTGGCGGACGATCAACCTGAACGAAACCAACATCTTTGAGAACGGGTTCCTGCAAGAGTACACCAACGCCAAAAATAACCTGGCCGTTTGCAATGCCAACCTGAACACGACCTGCCTGGCTGCTGAAATTGCGGCGGGCATCCGGCCGGCAACGGCCACCACGGGCGTGGCGACCTTCGCCAACCTCGGTCTTACGGGTCAGGTGGCGCTGCCGATCATGACCGCGTCGTTCACGGGCACGACGGCACAGACCAACGCAACTCAATCCAACGCCAACTTCCGGAGCGGCGCGTTCATCACCAACCTGGGGAACGGGACTGTGGGCACATTCGCAAACAGCATAGCGGGCAACCTCACCTTCTGGAATAACTTCAAAGCCGCCGGGTACCCGTCCAACTTGTTCCGGCTGAACCCGGATGCCCGTGGTGGAGCGAACATGCTCTACAACGGGGGCCAGTCCACCTACAACGCGCTGGTGATTGAGTTCCGCCGCAGGCCGTCGAAGGGGTTGCAGTTCAGCGCCAACTACTCGTTCTCGCGGTCGTTGACGGACTTTTTCGCGGACACCTCGACGGCCCAAGCCGGATACACCACGCTGCGCAACACGAACTACCAGAAGGGCTTCGCTCCGTTCGATCTGCGGCACCAGTTCAAGGCCCAGGGAATTTACGAATTGCCATTCGGGCCGGGCCGCAAGTGGAGCTCGAGCAACTGGATTGCGAGCCGGTTGATGGGAGGCTGGCAAGTCAACACCATCTTCCGGTGGCAGTCCGGCCGCATTACGGCCCTCGCCAACGGTCAGGGCGGCACGTTCAACCAGAACGATCCGGGCATCGTCCTTACTGGCTTGACCCGGAACCAGCTCCAGAGCCAGTTGGGGGTTTCCGTCTCCAATCCGGCGACGCCTCCGGGCATCGTGACCTACTGGCCGGCGAGCCTGCTGGCCTCGAACGGCACGTCCAACCAGTCGTTCGTTGCGCCGTGCGGAACCGCCGGGTCGCTCTGCGGCCGCGTTCAGGTGACCGGTCCGCGCTTCTTCCGCGCGGACATCAGCTTGGCCAAGACCACCAAGATCACCGAACGCATCAGCGCCGAGATCCGGGCGGAAGCGTTGAACGCGTTCAACAACATCAACTTCCTGTACGGCGGCACTGCAACCTCAGCCAACGGGTCGGCCACCATCACCTCGACGTCCCTGGCCCGTATTACCGCCGCCTACCAGGACATCTCCACCACGGACGACCCGGGAGGCCGGATCATCCAGATGGTGTTCCGCATCAACTTCTAACGCTTCGAGCCAAGCGGCCTGAGCCGCGGGCGTGAAGTGATCCGGGGGTGGCCCTCACGGCCACCCCCGACTTTTTTGGTGGGCTCCCGATTCCCGGCCTGGGGTGGCAGCTCAAGGGATGTTAGAATGGCAGCCGTTCGGAGTTCCCCGATGAAGAACCGGCTTCTCGCTGCGGTGGGCCTACTCCTGCTTTGCGCGTGCGGGGCTGCTGCGCAAGGTCAAAGCAACAACCAGACCAATCTTATCGGTCAGCTTTTCTTTCCCGGCGGCGACCCTCCCCATGAGTCCATCCGCTTCATGTTCACCAGCGATGACGGCATGCGGAACGAACTGATGTTCACCGATTCGCAGGGACGCTTTGCCATACCGGCGCTCGATAACCGCCGCAGCTACACGATTATCGTGACCGGTGACGGAGTCAATTTCGGGGATACGGTCTATCAGGTTCCGAACCTCATGGGCCGGATGTATCGCGTGACGATTGACCTGAATCCGCCCAAACACAAGCCCGGCGCACCCGGCGCAACCATCTCGGCCGCTTCCGGCTACAAGCCGCAGCCCAAGGCCGAGAATCTTTACGACCGCGCCCAGAAAGAGCTTCAAAAGAATCACAGGGGCCAAGCCGAGATGCTCTTGAGAAAGGCCGTCGAAGCGGATCCCAAGTACCCGCTTCCGCTGAATGACCTCGGCGTACTCCTCATGCAAGAGAAGAAGTACCCCGAGGCGGAGCAATACTTGCGTCAGGCGATTGCGGGCGACCCCAAGTTCATCAACGCGCTGCTCAATCTGGGGATCACACTCAATCACCTGGAACGCTACGCGGACGCCATCACACCACTGCGCGAGGTCTTGCGGCTGGAGCCGCGTCTGACCATGGCGCACAAGCACCTGGGGATTGCGCTGGTGGAGACGGCCCAGTACGCCGAGGCGGAGCACGAACTCAATGCGGTGCAGAAGGTGACTTCGGCGGAGCACGACCCGGTGGTCAGCCTCTACCTCGGCCAACTCTACGCGCGCACAGGGCAGTACGAGAAGTCCATTGCCGAGTTCAACGCCTATCTTGAAGAAGCCCCCAGTGCCTCAAACGTCGAGGCCGTCCGTGCACTGGTCGCGAAGATGCAGCGCAAGATTTTAGTGCGGCAGTAACGACCGTTCTTTCTCCACAGAGGCGCGCATTCAGCGCGTGTCCAACCGCAAGACTCCCGCTTGCATCCAACCTCTCGTAGCGTGGTCTGATTTCCATGCAGGACCGCCGATGAAACGGTTTCCCACCGAGAGCGTCTAAGCCTGTTGAGGGGTGGTGCACCCGCGTTTCGAGAGGTTCATGGTGATTCCCTGGAAGAAGAGTGTCCTGCTGGCTTGCTGTGTCCTGGCCATCGCGGCGAGCGCTTCAGCGCAGATCAACATCCGTGGCCAGGTCTTCTTGCCGGGAGGAAGCACGCCCAGCAATCCGATCCGGTTTTCCGTGAACCGCGATGACGGAGGGTATAACGACATCCGTTTCACGGATTCCAACGGCCGATTCATCCTGGAAAGATTGAGCGCGAACCTCTCTTACACGCTGATGTTTACCGGAGACGGCGTCAGCTATGGGGACACCACCTATCACCTTCGCCCGGAGACGGACAGCACGCCGCGGATCACGCTGAACGCTCCCCCTCGGAAGAAGACCCCGCCGGGAGCCACGGGCTCTGCGTTGTCGGGCTATCAGCCGGATCCCAGGGCCTCCAGTTTCTACGACAAGGCCATGAAGGCTGTGGAAGGCAAACGCCTCGATCTTGCGGAACCATTCTTGAGACAAGCGACGGAGGCCGATCCGAAGTATGCGCTGGCGTGGAACGCGCTGGGCGCGGTCCTGATGCAGCAGAAAAAGTATGGGGAAGCGGAAAAACCGTTGCGCCAAGCCCTCGAACTCGACCCCAAATTCATCACCGCGCTGCTGAATCTCGGCGTCACCCTGAACCATCAAGGGAGATACCAGGAGGCCTTGGCGCCGCTGCGTGAAGCGCTCCGGCTTCAACCCGATATCGCCGCGGCTCATCAACACTTGGGCGTGGCGCTTGTGGAGACCGAAAATCTTGCGGAAGCCGAACAGGAATTGAAGAAGGCCGCAGCCATGCCGGACGCGGATCAGGTCGTCGTCCTGCTCTACTTCGGAAAGCTGTATGCGCGAACCGGCGCGTTTCAGAAATCGATCGACGCATTCAATGCGTTCCTGGAAAAGGCGCCGAACGCGGGGAATGCAGCCGAAGTCCGTTCCCTGATCGAGCGCATGAAACGCGAAATGGCCGCACGCCACTAGAGTCATCCCGTTTCCCTCCCTATTCTGCGTCGCCGAAAAGGCTCATCAACAGGGCTCCCTCCGCGGCATACACCCTCACGATTACCAGGATGCTACCGCCGGAATGCTTGCGAGTTTCGGGAGATCAGAGATCTTTTAGCCGGGAGAGGCGGGAGGCAGAGTTCGCGTGTCCGCGAAGCTCCCGCCAGAGGTCGGTAGGCATAGCGAGAAAAACCCGGACGACCTTGGGGTCGAATTGCGTGCCGGAGCAGCGCTGGATTTCTTCCCGCGCCTGAGCCATCGTGCGCGCGCTGCGGTACGGCCGGTCGGAAGTCATTGCGTCCAGAGTATCGGCCACCGCGAAAATCCGCGCCCCCAGGGGGATCTGTTCGCCTTTCAATCCGCGGGGGTAGCCGGTTCCGTCGTAGTACTCCTGGTGCGCGAGGACAATTTCTGCAGGTTCACGCAGAAAGGGGATGCGGCTCAGGCGGTCGTACCCGACCTGGCAGTGCTCGCGCATGACGGTCCGCTCTTCTTCGTTCAACGGGCCCGGCTTCCGCAGGATCTGGTCCGGGATGGCCATCTTTCCAATGTCATGTAGGAAGGCCCCGCGGGCGATCTGGGGGAGGCTCTCCGAGTTCAGTTTCATGGCCTTGGCGATGGCGATAGTGAAGGCCGTGACGCGCTGGCAATGGCCTTCGGTCTCGGCGTCCTTCATGTCCAGGGCCGCGCCGAGCGCTTCGAGCGTGTAGTCATAGGAGTCTTCGAGCTGGTCGAGCGCGCCGGAGAGCTGAGCCGTGCGCTCATCTACGAGTCTCTCGAGGTTTCGCTGGTAGTTCTGGTTTTCGACCTTCAACCGGCGATGTTCCAGGGCACGGCGGACGCTGACGAAAAGCTGATCCTTCTCGAAGGGTTTCAGAACGTAATCATAAGCCCCGCGACGTATGGCGTCGAGCGCGATCGAAAGGTCGTGCATCGCCGTAACCATGACCACAGGAACGTCCTTGTCGTGCGCGCAGATCCACTCCAGGAGGCTGAGGCCATCCATCTCCGGCATGACCATGTCGCTGAGAACGAGGTCGAGGGAATTCTTCTGGAGGTGTTCCTGGGCCATGCGGCCGTTGCCCACCCCCACGCAGTCATAGCCTTGTGTTTCCAACATGGTGGTGACGACTTCGCGGATGGCCTCTTCGTCGTCCACCACCAGGATCTTCTCGCTCACCGTGCGGCTCCCAACCCTACCATTATACGGCACGGCACACCGCCCGGAAGCCTCTGTTGCTCAATCAGATAGCGCATGCTAGTTTGGTGAACGGCTCTCGCTGGAGCTTGCTTCCCTCTGTCTGGGTAGTTCCAAGAAGGGTGTCGGTCCGCGGGGGACCTGACAGCTCATGACGGATCACGTGTTGATGCAAGGTCTTCTGGGGATTACCCTGTTCAAGGCTTCGGCCTTCCTGATCCTGTTCGTCCTCTATCTGCTTCTTTACCGGGACCTTTCCGCACGCTTCTTGCGCATCTGGTTGTTTGGCTGGTTCTTCTACACCTGTTACGCCGGAGGGCAGGTCGCCTTTGTCCTGACGGCTGGACTGACCGGCCGGATGATCCGCACGGAGTGCTCCTTGCTTGCCGGCATGTGTTTTCTGGCTGCGGCTCAGGACTACAGTGGGCGCAAGCCGCGCTGGAGTCTCCTCGTGCCGGTCGTCGCGGCCTGCGGTATCGCTGCGGGAGTGGCGGAGTACGTGGCCTCTCGCCACACACTGGCGGTTAGCTGGGTGACCGCTCTCAGTGAAACTGCGCTGGCCCTGACCGCGGGATGGACACTCTGGCGGGCTGCCCGAGGCGGCGGCAGGGGCTACGGCCCCTGGCTGCTCGCAGGGGCCTTCATGCTCATCGGCCTGCACAACCTGGATCGTCCGTTGTGGTTGGCTCACCCATCCTTCGAGCTGCGCATTGCGGTGAGCAATCTATTCGAGGTAGCGCTGGGCATGGCGATGGCCATGGTGATCCTGGAAGCCGGGCGGTCCCGGACGGAGGATCTGAACGAAAAGCTGCGGAGACTGACACTGATCACTGCCGCGAGCACGCAGAGTTTCGACGTGCAGCGGGTGCTGGAGGATGTGCTCCGGCAGTTGGTCAAGAGCCTGAATGCGAGCCATGGCCTGGTGCGCCTCATGGAAGGCAGCGGAGAAAAAGCAGAACTCGTGATTCGATCCGCGGTCGGATTCCGGAAGCAATTTCTCGAGCGGTATGCCCGCGTCCCGGCTAGCGAGGATTGGGCACGCAAGATCCTGCAGCGCGAAGCCCCCACCGTCCTCGAAGCGCAGCAAGTGGCACCGGAGATCCGGGGCCGCGTGGAGGAAGAAGGACTCTCCGCAGTCGTGCAGGTCCGCTTGCCCGGCAAGGAGGGCGCGCTGGGCATCTTGGCCGTGGGCTCGACCTCGCGGCGGGGATTCCAGGCCGACGAACTCAATTTTCTGGTAAACGTCGCCAACCTGCTCGGTTTGACGATTCAGAATGTGGCGCTCTTCGAGCAGGTGTTCAACGCGCAGAAACAGTGGCTCTGCACCTTCGATTCGATTGACGATCCCGTCCTGGTGCACGATGCCGAGGGCCGCATCCTGCGGAGCAACCAGATGTTCGCGGAGAAACAAGGGAAGACTCCGCAGGCGCTGGTGGGCCGCACACTCCGCGAGGTTCTGCGCCGGGGAGAAGTTCCTTGGAGGGTTTGCCCGTATTGCGCTGAGGCCTTTGGAAAAGGGGACACTCCAGACCCGAATCTGGGCGGCGGTTACTTCCTGGCATCCAACTCGGTTCTCCACGGGCCGGGAGGCGGAGAAAGCGGCACGGTGCACGTCCTGAAGGACATCACCGACCGCAGACGCGCCGAAGAGCGTTACCGCAATCTGTTTGAAAACGTGCAGGAGGGCGTTTTCATGTCCACGCCAGATGGGCATTTTGTGGACTTCAACGACGCCTTCATGCACATGCTGGGCTACCTCAGCCGCGAGGAGCTTCTGCGGGTGAACATCGTTTCCGAGACCTACGTGAATCCTGCGGATCGGGAACGCCTGAAAAAACTCCTCCGGGATCACGGCTCCGTGAACAATTTCGAGTTCCAGTTGCGCCGGCGCGACGGCGAAATCCTGACGGTACTGGAGTCCAGCTTCGCGACGCGGAACGTTGCGGGAGAAGTGACCGCCTATCAAGGCTTCGTGCTCGACATCACGGAGCGCAAGCGCGCAGAGCAGGAAATCCGCCGGCGTAACCGCGAGCTGATGGTGTTGAATTCAATCGGGCAGACGCTGAGCCAATCGTTCGAACTCACCGAGCTCCTGGACCGCGCGCTGCGTCAAGTGACCGAGCTCTTCGACGTGGACCTGGGAGCGATTTACTTGCTGGAAGAAGAGTCGCGGGTGGTGCGCCGGGTCGCCGCAGTCGGCCATCAGTCCGAATACGCCCGAATGTTCCCCCCCACGCAGATCCCGACAGAATTGCTGGAGAGCATTCGCCAGGCGCGAGCCACGGTGTTGTCCGTGGAGAGTCTGCCTTTGCCCGCGGTCTTCCGCGATCTACACACCAAGGAAGCGATGCAGGTGGGGTACGGAGTTGTCTTGTGGGCCAAGGACCGCATGCTCGGGGGATTGGTCGTGGGCTGCCGGGTTCTGCGGGAGTATTCCGCCGCCGAACTCAACCTCTTGAATGCGGTGGGAAACCAAGTTGCAGCCGCGATCGAGAAGTCTCTTTTACTCGAAGAAACCCAAAAGGCCTATGAACACCTGCGTCGCACGCAGGAACAACTGCTACAAAGCGCCAAGATGGCTGCCGTGGGCCAATTGATTTCCGGTGTGGCGCACGAATTGAATAATCCGCTCACCGCCATTCTGGGCTACAGCCAGCTTCTTTCTTCCGGCGAGCCGACAAGCCCTCAGGCGGCGGCATACGTCGAGAAGATTTACCGGCAAGCGCAGCGCACCCAGCGCATTGTTCAAAACCTGCTGAGTTTCGCCCGCCAGCAGAAGCCCGTGCGGCAACCGGTGAACATCAACCAGGTGCTCGAGGACACGCTCTCTCTGCGCGAATATGATCTGCGGGTCAGCAATATCCAAGTCTGGCGCGAGCTGGCCTCGGACCTGCCCTTGATCTCCGGCGACGCCCACCAACTCCAGCAGGTTTTCCTGAATATCCTGAACAACGCCGTGGACGCCATCCTCGAAACTTCGGATCGTGGAGAGATTTGGCTGCGGACGGACGCAGAGGACAGTCACTTGCTCGTGGAGCTGACGGACAGTGGGCCGGGCGTGAAGGATGCGTCGCGCGTGTTTGATCCGTTCTACACGACCAAGCCGGTGGGGAAGGGTACGGGCCTTGGGCTCAGCATCTGTTACGGCATCATCAATGAGCATGATGGGGAGATCGCGGTCCGCAATACTCCTCCTCGCGGCGCGACATTCACGATGAAGCTTCCCGCGCTCTCCCCCCCGGCGACCCGGCGCGCCCGGCAGACCGCGCCGGATGACGTGCCGCAGTGGGGTCGCATCCTCCTGGTGGACGATGAGACGGCGGTTCTCGAACTGGAGCAGGAGATCTTGAAAGGCCGCTGCCAGTGGGTGAAGGCCGTAGGGAGCGCGGCAGAAGCCCTCCGCGTGTTGGAGCAAGATCCGGTGGACTTGGTGGTGACCGACTTGAAGATGCCGGGGGAGATCTCTACGCGCGATCTCTACCAGTGGATCGCAAAGCGGCAGCCGGAACTTGCCAACCGGGTCATCTTCACCGTGTCGGACGCAAGAAATCAGGAAGTGGCGGATTTGCTAAAGGAAAGCGGCTGCTCCCACATCCAGAAGCCCTTCCAGGTGGCGAGCTTTTTACAGGTTATTCGCCAGGCGCTGGAACAGCACCCGGCTGCCATCCTCAAGCGCTGAGATCCGCACGGACGCCTGAAAGAGAAAGTTCTTCGAGGCGCGACATCGCGGCTTCGATCTCCGCCGCCTGTGCTCCAACCAGGCCGGTGAGGCGCGTCAGAAGAGGCATGGGCCCCCTCCCCAACGCAAGCCGAAGTCTCACACGTAGGCAGAGGAACTCAAATTGAAGAGCCAGGCGCATGCGATGGGTTTCCTGCTCCTGCTGAATTTCGGGTGAGAATGCGGCGACGGTTCGTCCGAGTTGATCCAGCCGGCGAAAATCTTGACGCAATCCCGCAAGGAACTCGCGCACCACAGCGCGACGCTCCCTTGCGACTCGCCGACGAGAGGCAGAGGACACACGGAGCCGCAGGTATTCTTCGTCCGCCTTCGAGAGCGCCTGCAAAACTTGGGGGAGATGCTGGCAATGGAGGGGGAATAGCTCTTCGATAGCAGGCTTACCGTCTACGGTGTGGACAGGCCGAGGCGTGCTCGCTTCGTGGGCCAGCCAGACGAGGACCAGCATGAGAACCAAGGCAACGCCGGCGAAGATGAGTGCCGCGGTCAAAGCTGCATCCTCTCCGGAGACAGAAGACTCGACAGCCGTTTATTCCGTGCGCCCCGCAGCGGCTTTTCCCGGAACGGCTGGGGCGGGTGGACTGCCGCGTCTAAGGCCGCCCCCGGAGTTGAATCTGCTCCCTCTTCCCCCGCAGTCTATCATGAAGTTAACAAGTTGAGGATTTAATCTGTGAGGTATCCGCATGGGAATCTCTCTGGCACGGGCAGACTCGAGATGGCGGCCCTCACCCTCCTTCCGGCGGCGGTTTCACCAGCTTCATGAGACGCTCGTTCAGTCTCTCGAGCCTCAGGTTCACTTGCGGGACGACTTCACCATAAACGGACCGGTCCAGCAGAACCGGAGCTGGTCCTTCGGCGGGTAAAGGATGCCTCAATTCCCAGAGCCACGTGATCACGACAATGTTGTAAGAGATTTCTTGAATCAGCGAGTAGATTGTCGATTGTTTGAACCAGAACAGGCCGATCGTGTCCGAAATGACTTTGCACAGGGAGTAGAAAGCAAACCCGCTGGCCACCAACAATTCGAAACGTGGCACGCGGATCTCATAGTAGACAGAAAGCCCGAGTAGAGCGAGCAAGGTGACGGCGTAGGCGAGTTCTAACCCGCGGTCACCGGCGAGAATAAATCCGCTGAGGTGGTAAGGCTTGCTCGCGGTGGCGATCCCAGCATAAAGGATGACCAAGGCGGCCGCGCTCGCGAGCAGCCGCCAGGCAAGGCTCCGGATCCCTAGATACGCGCGCAGAAAGCGGTTGCAGATCTCCGCGATGGCAAGGCCCCGCGCCGCCGTGACCATTCCCTGGGCTATCCAAAAATAGTAATAGGCCGGCCAAGAGCTCTTCCCGAACCTCCACGAAACCATCCACCACATCACTCCGTGTACCGTATTGAGAATGAAATACACGAAAAAAAAGGGAAACCGGCGGTGCAATCTCCGATAGAAGATAAGGACACAGAGCCAGACTTTTACGCCGAGGGGGAGAATCCAGCGGAGGAAATCGAGAATCTGGGCGGCCATGGGTGGCTCTCATCTTACCATTCACCAATGCGGCAGCGAATGGCAGAGACGTGAACCACCCCGGCCAACAATTAAGTTACCAACCCCACGGCGGCGGCGGCGGCGGGGGCGGCTCACCGTCCAGCAGGGCGCGGGTCTTGGTCAGATGGATGTTGACGTGTCCGGCAATGGGTTGTAGGATTAACGCGGCGAATGCAAAAGCCAACAGCACTGCGGTAACTTTTTTCATCGGGCAATTGCCTCCTTGAGGGTAGACAATCCCGCAGTTCGGGCTGGATTGGCCGCCGCGACGAAAAAAGTTCAGAAAACGGAACAGGGGAAGTCTTGGAGACGCTCGAGCGGTTCCAGCAAAGCCAGCGGGTCATTGAAGATTTCACCGCGCGGACTCTCGCCGCCATTCCGAGTGATTACGGCCGGCTCTATTACGTTTCTTCTCTGCGGGACGGGACTTCCGGGAAGTACTGCCACGAAGGATTGACCACTGTTTATTCCGAGGGGGCTGTGCAGCAGGCTCTGGAACACTGCCACGCGGAGCTCTTCTGCAAGGTCCTGGAAACGCCTCTGGACCGTCAGGAGTGGGATTTGCGGGCCTGTTTATGCGCTCTGGACCGCGATCTTCTGCATGTCGTCCAGCAGTGGCTGCGGCCGGACTACCACCTGCAAATGGTGCCCGGCGGCCTTCCGGCCTACCTGGGGGATCTTTTTCGCTCCAACCTTCGGGCGTTGCTGGAGATCTTCGCGGAAGATAAAGCTAGCTGGCAGGGAGCCGCATGACCAGCCCCACAACCTGCCCAACCACTTCAGCCTCCTGGGGATAGAGATGTGACTCCGGCATGCGGCTGGAGAGCGGATGAGGTTGCAGGATCAGCCGCTGGCCCTCCCGGAGACACCAGGAGCAACGATACCCCGCCCGAGTCTCGACGAAGTAAATCGGCCGTTCATACTCGTTCTTCCAGCCGGAATTCAGAACCTCCCGACGCGAGGGATCCACGAGCACGAGGCTTCCCGAGCGCAACAGGGGTTCCATCATGTTGTCCCCCGTGCCGATGTAGCCGTAGCGGAAGCGGGCGTTCCCATTGAAAAGGGTGCCTTCGAGCTCTCCCCAGGCTTCCACCATCCGGGAGAGGTACTCGGTCCGGCGTGGGTCAAAGCCCGGATCGAACCGGGATGGAACCTTGAGGGTGGCGGGCGGGGCAGCGAGGTGAGTTCTTGGAGCACCGAGCTGTGCGCCATCTGAGAAGTGATGGGTGATGGGAACCTCGTACCAGCCGCAAACCTCTAGCGGATCGAGGTGGTAAATGGCTGCAAGGCTGTAAAGTTTGTACAGGCTGGGAGTTACGCCCCGGTTTTCGATGTCCGCCAGGCGGCTGATATGCACGATGAATTCAGGTCGGCCGCGGAGGCTAGCGAGCTCAAAACTTGCGCGTTCAACGTCCCGGTAAGTCAAGCCCAACTGCTCGCGCGCTTGACGGAGACGCGAGCCGGAGTCCATAGCGATTGTCCTCGACTGGAGTCAATGTAGTCAGCCGTAGATTAAGACAACTATATACCTGTTCCGTAAACGGAACGCAATGCTCACTGAATAAGGGAAGCAATTCTGGGGCCGAGTGGCCTGCCATGCCCACCGACTGGAAACAGAGTCTCTATCGGCGGGCAAGTGCCGGGCTCTTGAGCCGGAGTGTGTGGCGCGTGACCTGCCGTTGCCCCGGGCACACGGCGGTGGTTTGCAGCCCCTGCTCTCCGTGTATTAGAGTGAACCTGACGGGAGAGAGTTCCCATGAGAGAAGGCTGCAGCCAGAAGGGCGCGACCCAGGCGGGGTTTGCCTGGGCGTCGCTCATGCTGATGGGCACGCCTCTTCTGATTCACAGCGTCAGGCCGAGCTTGGCGGGGCAGCAATCGGAATTCGCGCGCTTGGCCGAGCAGGTTGCCGGACAGCGATTGGCCGGAGGCAATGAAGACCAAGCCGCCGAGGAAAAGGCTTTGGCGATGCTGGACGCCGTGGTGCTTCCCGCCTTAAATGCCCCCAAAGAGGCGGCGCTCGATGCCCTAAACCGGCGGCTGGCCACCTTGGTTACGGCCCAGCCCGGGGCGGGTGAAGGCTTCAGCGTGCTCAAGCTTGGAGGGCACCCTCCTGCGTATGCCCTGGCCGCGAACTTCGGCCTCGCCGGGCCTTCGGCGGTACGCGTGTATTCGAGCGCAGCAGGGGAGTACGTGCTGACTTCGCGGATCGATCGTTTTGCGCAGAAGGACTTCTTCGATGAGTACCTGGAGTTGATTCCCGTCGGCGGGCCCGCGGACGCGCCGGCGAGCCTCTTTGTGACCGTAACGGGCCGCACCGACGGTTTGCAGACCGGCGCGTTTTCGGCGTGGACCTTCGATGGCACGCGGCTGAAGCAACTGTGGTCTTCCGACCTCCTTCCGCAATCGAGTTATGAAGCGGGCGAGGACGGCTTCCGGCTGACCTATTGCGCGGAGGCAGATGATGCTAATCCGCGCGACTGCCGGCGCATGGTGCGCGACCTTTACGTCTGGAACGGGAGTGACTGGAAACGCGTGGAACAGCGAGCCGTCCCCGTTCCGAAGCGTCAAGCCCCGCCCGCAACCCGCGATTGACTTGCCCGGCCGCAGGTGAAAGCATCGAGTATCGTCCCGGGCGTGTTCCTCCGCCCGCGAGCCGCGGCAATGTCCCGCGAATTCACCGTTCGCGAATTCATGACCTCTCCGGCCACCTCGCTGGCTCCTGACGCACGCCTGCTGGATGCTGCGCTGATTTTTCGCCGCACCGGGATCCGGCACGTGCCCATCGTGCAGAGCGGCCGTGTGGTGGGACTCGTTACCGACCACGACGTTTATCGCTTCTCGCCTTCCCTGCTGAGCCGGATCACGCAGGACGAGTACAATGCCATCTTTGAGAATACGCCGCTCGAGCGCGTGATGACGCGCGATCCCGTGACCGTCTCGCCGGATACTCCTTTGCGGGAAGCAGCCGCCCTTCTGTACGAGCGCAAGCTGGGCTGCCTACCGGTGGTGGAAAACGGGCGCTTGGCGGGTATCATCACCGTCTCGGACATGCTGGTTGTGCTGCAACGCGTGCTGGGTGATGATGCGAAGTAGGCGTGCCTGGGGCGACCGGCGAGATCTTCCCAAAGAATATGGCAACCGGCGGAGGCCTGCGGGAATCTGTTATTCTACGCGCCTGCGCCGAAGCGGATGCGCGACCCAGGAGCGACGCCCACGATGAAGCGCAACCTCGCATGGATCATCCTGCTGCTTGGCGTGGCCGCCTCACCGGCTGCTGCACAGCAGGCCAGCCCTCCGGCCAAACTCCCGCCCCCGGTAAGAGAACAAAGCACAGAATTCCTAAAGGCCGCCGACGATGTGCTTGCGGAAATGAGCAAACTGCTCTCCTTGCCGATCCTTTCGCCGCTCAAGAAGAGCTTGCGCACGCGCGACGAGATCCGCGAGTTCGTCATCCAGCAGCTCAAGGAAGACCGGGAGCCGCAGAAGCGCTACGCCGACCAGAAAACCCTGGAAAAGTTCGGCCTCATCCCCAAGGGCTTTCCGCTGGAGCAGTTTCTGGTGGACCTGCTCACCGAGCAGATCGCCGGCCTCTACGACCCGAAATCGCAGGAGTTTTTCATCGCCGAGTGGATCGATCCCGATGAGCAACGCACGGTGATGGCTCACGAGCTGACCCACGCCCTGCAGGACCAGCATTTCCACGTGCAGCATTGGGAAGACGCGGCCAAGCCGAACGACGACGCCGAAATGGCGCGCGATGCCGTGCTGGAAGGCTCCGCTACTGCCGCGATGATGGACCGCGAACTCCGTGGGATCGGATCGAACGTGCGGGATCTTCCCAATATCGAAAGCCTGGTTCGAAAGGTCATGCTGGGCGAGGCTGGCGACAGCCCGACCCTGGCCAAGGCGCCACCGTTCATCCGCGATGAATTGCTGTTTCCCTATCTGGCGGGCGTCGTGTTTACGCAGCGGGTCTTGCAAGCCAACTCCGGCTGGGCGGATTTTCCGAAGGTGTTTGCGAACCCGCCCGTCTCCACGCAACAGATTCTCCATCCGGATTTGTACTTGAAGGGCGTGGCTCCGGAAAAAGTGACGTTGCCGGATATCTCACAGCTTCTGCCGCGCGGCTGGAAAAAACTGGATGAAAACCTGATGGGCGAATTCGGACTCAAAGAAGTGTTGAAGCAGTTCCTGGGAGAGGAACGCTCCACGCCGCTGGCGGCCGCGTGGGCGGGCGATCGCTATGCCATTCTGGAGAACCAGAAAACGGCGGAGCTGATGCTCGTCTTCCGGTTGAAACTCTCCGGCGAGATGGAAGCGGCGCGATTCTTCGGCCTTTATAGCGAAGCGCTGGACAAGAAGCACGAAAACACGGCCCAGGAACGCTTCCGCCGGCCGAACTTCTTCTCCTTTCAAACGGACGAAAGTGGAGTTTTCCTGCGGTGCGTCGGCAATGAGTGCGTAAGCGCCGAAGGCACCGACCGCGCCACATTCGACAAGATCACGCGGGCCATCGGATGGCCCCCAGGACCCGCGGCAACGCCGGCGCGCGGCCAGAAAACCGGGATTGCCATTGCCGAACGCCTACCCTTGCGCGTCCTCCCCGAAGTGTGCCGCTGCTGGCTCCCTAACACCGTTCAAACGGGCACGCAGTAGCGATCCGCCCACGCCGCCCAGGGAACCGTCAGCCACATGCCCAGTGCGCCCCAGGCGATTGCTTGCACGCTGGGCGGCGGCACGTGCCACCATCGCTTCCGATTCACGTGTACCAAAATCCTTCTGTATGAGGACTTAGAGTGTCTTGCAGACATTTATTGTTTTTTGATGCGCGCAATTGTTGCGAGTAGCTTGGCAGCCAAGTCCGAATCAAGCTCCATTAACTTAAACCATACGCCTTCGGCTTCTTCAGTCTTTCCTTGCTTCGAATATGTCAGACCGAGTTGATACCATACAGATGCGCCATCAGGGTTTAGTCGAAGTGCTTGTTGGAGGCTGTCAACCGATTCATCGAGTTGTCCTGCATCCCTTTGTGCATGTCCTAGAAACTCCCAAAACATGAAATACCCCGGTTCTAGCCGCACGCACTCTTGGAAGGCTCTAATAGCTTCTTTCTGATGCTGTCCTGCGAGGTAGGCGGTGCCAAGGGACATCCAGGAGCGGCCTTTGCTCGGCTCCAAGCGCACGATTTCCTGAGCCGCAGCGACCGCGTCGTTGTATGCATGCCGTTTCATGTGTATGCGCCATATGTCGCTCCAGTGAGTCGCTGAGTCTTTCTTCACGCTTGCAGCTTCCCGATAGCACTTCAAAGCTTCGTCGTAGTTCCTAAGGTCTTCGTACAGGAAACAAAGACCAGACCAGTTAGTATCGTCATGCGGTTCGAGCCGATGGGCCTCCCGATAGGCACGAATTGCCTTTTCATAGTTCTTCTTACGTTTTGCGTCCCACCCGATTGACGACCATTCACTTGCACTCGAAGCCGGAGCTTCCGCGGCCACATCCGTGTCGTGACTACTTAACTCCAGTATTCGCTCGCCGGGAATTGCAAAGTTGAGATTCTGACCACCACTTAGATAAAAGGTCGTGACTCCAATCAATTGCGCCTGCGAATCGAACAGACCCCCTCCGCTCGACCCTTTAGAAATAGCGGCCGAAGTTTGAATTACATGTTCTTCTTTTTCGAAATCCCGGAATCCCGATACTAGCCCTTCGGAGAGCGTTAATTCCAATCCTTTAGGCGCACCGATAGCGTAAACGCGTTCACCGATTGCCACTGACGAGGATGGGCGGATAGAAGTTGGCGGGGCATGCATACCTACCGCCATTAGACCGCAAAGGTCATGAACGTCATCCCAATGTGTCACTTTCGCCGACCAATGTTGCTGTCCGTGCCTGACACGGAAGGTTGTGCCGCCCTCGACGACGTGCCTATTGGTTATGACGACTGGGACTGATTCCACGACATGAGACGAAGGGCTTTGCTTTTGGAGTGTGACGAGGACACCGCTTCCGAACGCGACCATGTGCTCATCGGAGTCCAACGCTTCCACGATGAAAACAGAAGGTGAAACACGCTTGAAAACTTCCTGCGGAGAAAGGGGAGCAATCTCTGGTCGATTTGAGCGGGACGGCTGTTGTGCCCAAGCACAAGTACAAAGTAGAAGAAATAGAGTTGTCTGTTTTGCAACTTCCGTGAGAGCCTTCGCAGTGCCCATCGCTCAATAGTAGCCCGTTGTTTCGGGTAACCTCAAGAATTGATCGCTCATGGTGGCCATGATTTGTTCTCCCAGGAAAGAATCCCAGAGGATCGCGCTTGGGGATATCCGATTCTCGCGTTCAATCCCTGCGCAATTCGTCTGGTGTCACGAGCCCTGGCTTGATTAGATTCACTCCGGCCCGCCGCCGATGCAGGGGAGGGCGCCGCCGGCGTGCGCAGGCCGGGAGCGCGCTTTGCGATCCAGGCGGGCAAGGCGATGTTCCCAGCGCGCGAGAAGTTTGCGGCGCTGCGCAGCCTCGACGACGCCGAGTTGGCTGGCCTTGCGCAACTTGGACATGGCTTCGCGGGCCAGCGCGGCAGCGCGAAGCGGATCACGGGTGCGGTGTTCGTGGTGTATGGCGAGTTGCTCATAGGCCTCCAGCATCTCGCGCAGGCCGCCGCGCGTGTCATCCGGGATCCCCACGCGCATCTGCGGCACGGGGCGAAGCCGTCGCGGCCGAGGGTTCGGACCCCGCCTCAGACTGGAAGCCGACCCCTCCCCAGAGCTGTCATCCTGAGCCCAGCGCAGCGGGCGAAGGATCTCAACGTTGAGATGCTTCGCTTCGCTCAGCATGACATCATTACATTCGTCTTCCGAGGAGCATTCAGCGGCCCGGATCTGCTCCTCCCAGAGCTCCGCCGCCCGGGCGAAGTCGCGTTGGCGGCGGGCGGCCAGGGCGAGCTCGCGGCGAGCGGCGCGCTCCACCGCGCGCGGGAGGCCCGCAGTCAAGGCGCGTTCGCAGAGCGAGCGGGACCTCACGGCTTCGCCCCGGCTCTCGAAAAGCCGCGAAGCGCCGTAAAGATCGAGCGCGGTCTCTCCGAGCGATTCGGGCCGCGCGAGGATGCCGAGAATCTTCCCCGCCAGGGCCGCCAGCCCGCGCAGGTCCATCTGGTTATGCCGAAAAACCCCAAGGAGCGGCTCGAGCGATCCGCCACGCAAATAGTCAAAGTAGATTTGCGGGATCAGTGCGGAGTCGATGTCGTCGCGGCGGCTCCAAGCGATGCCGTCCGGGGCAAGCACTCGGCGCTCGAGTTCCGTTAAGCGCACGGAACCCAGGCGCAGCCGCCAGATCTGCCGCGCCGGATGCAGCAGGTCCAGATGCGCCGCCGGCGGTTCCGCGGCAATCGACCGCGTCATACGGAAGCGCGTCTCCAGCAACGGCCAATCGAAACTCTTGCCATTAAACGTGACAAGAACGCGGCGCTCGGCCATGCGCCGCGAGAGCTCGAGCAGGAGCGAATGCTCCTCACCGTGATCGCGCATGAAAAGCTGTTCGACCTGCAAGCCTCCCGAATCCCACCACGCCAGACCGACCAGGAATGCGTACGTGCCCGTGCCGCCGGCCAGGCCCGTCGTTTCCGTGTCGAGGAAGAGCCATTGCGACGCATCGGCGACTTGTTTTCGAACTGCGATGCTCGGCCCGGCGCCAAGAGGGAACAGCAGCCGCAGCGCCTCCGTGTCCAGCGCGCATTGTTCTGGATTTGAATGCCACTGGCGAATCGAAAGGTGCTCGCCGTACTGATTGCGCGTGGGCGTCGCGCCAAGCACTTCCCCCAGCGCGCCGCATTCTAATAAAGAAATTTCGCGCTCGGGATGCGGTTCGAGCGCGGCGCCTTTGCGCGCCGGCCGCAGCGCCGCCAGCCGCGCGAGCCGGTCGTGTGGTGTTCTGCTCATCGAACGGCGTCCAACTTGTTGTCATTCCGAGCGGAGCCACGCACCAGACGGTGCGTGGCGGAGCGAGGAATCCCTCTTTCTTCTAGATCCAGTGCGAAGAGGGATTCCTCCGCGTCCCGCACTTCGGGACGCGGAGGAATGACAACGTTGGAGAGTATGTTCGTTATCGTCACATGCGACTCATGCGCCCAGGCGCGCAAGGATGGCCAGCGCGACTTCTTTCGGCCGCTCGGCCGTCTCTCCCGAAGGCCCTACGCACGATGGACAGCCTTTTTCGCAGAGACAGCCCTCGATCAGCTCGCGGGTCTTGCGGAGCAGCAACACGTGCCCGCGAAAAAGCGGCTCCGAAAAGCCGATTCCTCCCGGATAGGCATCGTAAAGATACAGATTGGGCTCGAAGAACTCTTTTTCGCCCGCCGCTGCCGCCTCGGTGGCATCAAGCGGCTCCTCCCATTCGGCCTTGACGCCCGGCGAAGGCGGCCGCTCGCCAATGGCAGTTCCCAGGTCGCGCCGGTCGCACATCAGCAGCAGCGTGGCCACCGATTCCAGCGCGTAGAGCAGGCCGAACATGCCGTTTTGCCGCTCGCTGAGCGTGAACGGGAGGGATTCGACCAGTGCGCGCGTCCAGCGTGATCCAGTACGCCGTGGTGTGCATCTCGTTTTCCGGCAATTCGAGCTGGCCCGCGCCGACGTTTTCGTTGCGTGAAGAATTTGATCTTCTTGAAGCCCACCACTTGCGAGCGCACCAGGACGTCGCCGTGCGAACGCGCGTGCGCGCCCGAAGCGCCGGGGATGACCTTCGTCGGCAGGGTCGAGGATGCACACCTGCGTGTAGCGGATCGCGTCGGTGTAGTAGTCCACGTCCACTTCCTTGACGTACGCCTTGCGCTCGGCGAAATCCAGCCGCTCGACGTGATATTGCTGTCCTTCGTGGAGATAAATGGCCTTGCGGATGCACGGTGGCCAGCGCGCTGGAGAAATCCACTTCGCCGATGACTTCCGGCTCGCGCGGTGATGTCCATGATGACGAAATTGTCAGACGTGACCGAGCGCAGGCTGATCGTATCGGCCGGATAGGCCTCCTGCGTCCAGTGCCAATGATCGCCGCTACGATGCAGGAAGCCGGCCTCGGCAAGCCGCGCGCAGAGTTCGGGCAGATCCACCTCGCCGAAACGCTCGTCCGGCTGCGATGCGGCAACTCGAACGCCGCGCATTTCAGGTGGTTGATCAGGATTTCGAGATTGTCGGGCTGGATGTA
This sequence comes from uncultured Acidobacteriota bacterium, assembly GCA_963739275.1. Classification (GTDB taxonomy): domain Bacteria; phylum Acidobacteriota; class Terriglobia; order Acidiferrales; family UBA7541; genus JBGQGH01. The sequence goes on along the minus strand of CAVTZX010000015.1, from coordinate 32,961 downwards.
GGCGTGCTCCGGCGAGCGGCCGAGAAAATAGTCCGGGTGCTGGACGATGAACTGATCGAGCGGCGCGGAGCGATGGCGACCAGCACGGCGCACGAACTGCCCGTGCGCCGTCCGGCGCGGCCGGCGCGCTGCCAGGTGGACGGCGATGGTGCCGGGATAGCCGGCCATCACCGCGGCGTCGAGCGAGCCGATGTCGATGCCCGAGTTCCAGCGCGTTCGTGGAAACCACGCCGCGGATTCGCCCGTCGCGCAAGCCCGCGCTCGATTTCGCGCCGCTCGCCGGGCAGATACCCGCCGCGATAGCCGCGGATCGCCTCCGGCTGCCCGGCGGCTGCGGGATTGCGCCTGGCGCAGATAGGTGAGCAGGACTTCCGTGTGCAGGCGGCTGTTGGCGAAGACGATGGTCTGCAAGCCGCGCTTCAGGAACTCCTGCGCGACGCGCGAAGTCTTCGTTGATGTAGCTGCGGCGGATGCCGAGGAAGCGATTGACGACCGGCGGATTGTAGAACACGAAAAGTTTTTCCGCCGCGGGCGCGCCGTTCGCGTCGAGCACCTCCACGTCGCTTCGATCAGACCGCGAGGCCAGCTCGCCCGGATTGGCAATCGTCGCCGAGGAGCAGATGAACTGCGGCTCGCTGCCGTAGAAGCGCGCGATCGCGCCGCAGCCGGCGCAGCACGTTGCACAGGTGGCTGCCGAACACGCCGCGATACGTGTGCAGCTCGTCGATCACGATGTAGCGCAGGTTCTCGAACAGGCGTGTCCAGCGCGTGTGATGCGGCAGGATGCCGGTGTGCAGCATGTCGGGATTGGTGAGCACGATGTGGCCGCGCTCGCGGATGGCTTTGCGCGCGTCGGCGGGCGTGTCGCCGTCGTAGGTGAACACGCCGAAGCGGTCGTCCAGGCGCGTGCTTCAAGATCGTGCAGCTCGGCGAGCTGGTCCTGCGCCAGCGCCTTGGTGGGGAAGAGGTACAGCGCGCGCGTGTCCGGATTTTCGAGCACGGCGTTCAGCACGGGCAGGTTGTAGCAGAGCGTCTTGCCCGAAGCCGTGGGCGTGACCACGACGACGTTGCGGCCCGCGCGCACGCTTTCGGCGGCCGCGGCCTGATGGGTGTAGAGCTGCTCGACACCCTTGGCGCGATAGGCGGCGGCAAGTTCCGGCCGCACCCACGCGGGCATCCCGGCCCATTGCGCCTCGCGCGCGGGGATGTGGTGCACTTTGGTGAGGATCTGTCCAGTCGCATCCCGCGTGGCCAATTGCTCGATGATCTCGCGGACGCGCGTGAAGCGGTCGAGTGCGGTCGAGGTGCGCACGGCGAGAGAGTTTTGCATAGCAGGGGCCTCCGCGCCTACTTCGCTTTTTGTTCGCTAAAGGTATCACCGGCTGGATTGGCGCGCAACTCCTTTCCCTGGCCCCATACCCGGGGAGGCCACGGCCGGCGGTTGACCAAATCCTCGATGTCAACCGAGACCGTTGGCAGGACCTCGATGCCGTGCTCGCACAAGGCGGAGAAGAACCTGCCCGACAACCTCTATCCCGCCTTTCGGGCCGGCTTGGTGATGCTTCAAACCGGCACAGAGCTCCCCCGCGCCGAACGGTACCTTCGCGAGTACATGACGCAAGAACCCGAAGCTGGGTATCCGAAATTGTCGCGGGCGCACTGGCGGCTGTGGCTGGTTCTGGAAAAGCAAGGCCACAAGCCCGAGGCGGTTTCCGAGATCGAAGTCGCCCTGAAACTTGAGTCGGCCTTTGAGCCTGCCAAGAAAGACCTGAAACGCCTGAAATAGCTAAGTGCTTGTAAAATAAGGCGTTAACTTGGCCTTGCTCCCCTCGTGCGCGAGCGTTTCCTGACCCCACTTCGCAATAAGAGGCGTTTTGAGGGCCTCGGCGGCCTTTCCAGCACCCAATCCACCAGCCGGAAGTAATCGTCGCTGCTAGCCCCGGTGTCGCGCGCGACACCGGGCAATAAAGAAGCGCCCCCTCCCAGTCTGAATGTCTTAGAGGCGATTCTCGATTCCCGCGGGCTTTTTCGAGGCGGTAAGTCCTTTGTTTAGATGCGCAGGTCGGCCGTCCTCGGCAGGCGAAGCACCAGAATTGCTCCTGCGAGGAAGAGCGCTCCGGCAAGGCCGAAGGCTACTCCTGGAGACGCGGAAGTCCACAGCAAGCCGATGGTCATACTGGACGCGAAATCACCGACAGCGTTGACCGTCGCAAGAACGCCAAACGCCATGCCGTGCTGTTCTGGGGGGACTAGTTCCGCGGCCATCGAATCCTCGAGCGCCTCCTCAACGCCGACAAAGATTCCCGCTAGCGCGAAGACCGCCGCGAGTACCGCGACACTTCTTGAACCGGTGAGCAGCAGCGCGGCCATCCCTGCAGCCGTCGCATAGCCGCCCGCCAGGACCCACGAACGCTTGCGCAAACGATCCCCTAGCCAGCCGCTGACGTAGGCCGACGCAGCATAGACCGCGTTGTGCACTAGGTAGAGCGTGATGGCGATGCTTGCGGCGGCGGCTTTGCCGTGCGAGGGCGCAAGCGCCTGCGTGGCATACAGGATGAGCAGCGAATGCGCGAAGTCGCCGAGACCGAAAACTCCCACGGCGAGCAGGAACCAGCGAAACGCAGGCGGCAGCGCGCGCAAACTCTCGCGGAAGGTGCGCTGCTGCGACCGCTGGGCCGCGCGTTCGCGCACCAGGAACGCGAAGGAGAGCACGGCCAGCAGGCCGGGTACGAGCGTCCAGAGAAAAACCTGTTTGTAGTTCTGTGAAGTGCGGGACAGTAGCCAGAGAGCGGTGAGCGGCCCGGCGATGGCGCCGAGCGTGTCCATCATGCGCTCGAAGCCGAATGCGCGGCCGTAGGCCTCGGGCGGACTCCCGCGGCGAGCAGCGCCTTGCGGCCAGGCGTGCGCGCGCCGCGGCCGAGCCACGCGGTCACGCGCGCGAAGAGCACGTGCGTTGCGCTTGCCGCAAACGCAAGCGCCCCAGTGGCCACGGCAGTCACGACGTACCCTGCCGCAACCAGTGGCTTGCGGCGCTTCATTCGATCGGTGAAGTGACCGGAGACGAGCTTGGCGACGCTGGAAAGCCCGTCGGCCGCGCCTTCGATCACGCCCAGCCACCCCGGGCCCGCTCCCAGCGCGGCGAGGAACCCCGGCAGGATGGCCGTGGCGATTTCGTGGCTCCAATCGCTGAGCAGGCTGGTGAGGCCGATGCCGAGCGTGGTGGCATTCAGCCACGAGGACTGGGCCGGAGTGGTGCGGGATCTCACGGGAGCGAGAATGCGATTCTACGATATCCCTGTGACAGGGGTGTACACGCTTAGTCGCAGGTTGAGTGCGCGGCCAAGAGGCTGCGAAGTTCGGCCTCCCCGCCGTGCAGCCGCACCAGCGCCGCTTCGACCGCGTGGACGCTGTGCCAGCGCGGCCGCCGCAGCAGCTCCGGCGGAGCGCGGCACGCGTTCCTCAACGTCGCTTTGCACTCTGGCGCTGTTGACCTCGAGGAGTTGGCCCAAGAACTCGACTGCGTCACGAACGATCAGCTTCCGGAACCCTACCGCTCCCAGCAGCAGGTCGGAGAGGAAGATGAAAGGAGAGGCCGGCGCGGCCACGCGCTCGATCACGTGAAACTGGAATTGCGAATCCGCGCGCAGGCCCGCATCCGGGTCGAGGTCCGCAGGAAGGTCTTCCAGCTCCGGCGCGCCGATTTCGGGCAGACGATGGAGGAAGTCGTTCCCCAGCTCGACAAAGCGCCGGGTGGTTCGCCCGAACGCCTCGACCGCGAACGTCTGCTCCTCTTGCAACCAGGGCAGGAGTTCGCGGCGAGCGATTTCTTGCGCCAGGTGCATGACGTCCCGGCGGTAAGCGGGGCCACTCCAGCGTTTGGCCACGGAAGAAAGCCGCCGGCCGAATGCATCCCGTGCGCGGCCTTGCGCTTGTCGAAGGAAATTCTTCCGCCGTTCAGCAAAAAGCTCCGCCAGCCGCTGTTGTTCCATAGTGAGCAGTGCGCCGAGGTCGCGCCTGGCGTTTTCCGCTTGCTCGAATGTCTTGTGCAGCTCGGCGATGCGCCGCTCCGACTCTTCGACGGGGCGCTGCAACGCGCGGCGTTCCTCCTCGACGACGCCCAGAAGCTGGCATACGCTGCGGCGCAAGCCACGGTGGGCGGCCTTTTGGCCCAGCGCGCGCCCGGAATGCTGTCTCAATCGTTCGAGTTCCTCGAGCAGCTTCGGCCAATCGCGCTCTGCTCCGCGCTCCTCGACGCGCTCGAGAGCGCTGACTTCGTAGATTCCGGGGATCGCACGATGCAGGCGCGATTCGAGGACACGCCGTGCGAATGCCGCGGCCTGCGAGCGTTCTGTTTCACCCACGCGATCGGCTTTGTTCAGCACGATGAGGAGATCCCGGACCTCCTGGGCGACGATCTCGACGAACTGGAGTTCCTCCCCAGAAAGAGGCGGATCTGCGCCGATCACGACCAAGGCCGCATCAATGTGGGGAATGAACGCGTGCGTGGCCGCGGTGTTGCCGGAGAAAACGGAGCCGAGTCCCGGCGTGTCCACCAGGCACATGCCCGAGGCCAGCAGCGGACTGGGGAGAAAGATCTCCAAGCATTGCACGCCTTTGCGGTTCTCCGGGTTCTTATCTTCGGAGACGTACTCGTCAACGGATTCCAGCGGCACCTCCTTCCAATCCGCGGCGCGGAACCGCACCCGCGCCGCCGGACGGTCCCCGTGCCGAAGGATCGTAGGAATCGTTGTGACCGGCACGATGCCCACGGGCAGCACGTTGCGTCCCACGAGCGCATTGAGCAAGGTGGACTTGCCGCGCTTGAATTGGCCGATGCAGGTCACGTAGAAGAGCCCTTCCGCGGCGCGCTCGGCATACGAGCGGGCACTCTCCGCGATGTGGGCCGCTTCGAGTTCCGTGGCGAGGCAGGCGATGCGGCGCAGCGCGGCTTCAGCGCTCGCGCCAGGCAGATTTTTTCCAATGCTGTCAAAGGATCGGCTCATGGGGAAGGATGACGTCACGCCCGGACTCGGCCGGGACGCAGCTCCATCAAGTAGTCCACGCGCACCAGCTTGAGCTTGATGCGCCCGTTGTATTGATACCGCAGTTGCGCCGCCAGCTCACACATTCTCACGATGGCCCCGGGAAGACTACGGCTCAGCCGCAAGACGCTCTCGCGAAAGCCATCGAGGCGCAACGCGGAGAGGCCGAGCCTCTGAATGCAGCGTTCGAGCAGTTCGCGCGCCGCCGATTCCGGGAGCGCATCGACGTGCAAGCACAACTCTGGTGCGAAGTAGATGCTCCAGGCGTGGCCAATCTGGGCTCGTCCGCGCCCTCTCGCGAGTGGATAAACGGGAGTCTTGCAGCGCCAGATGAGTTCCTTCAGGAGATGGGCCATGGGATGCGTCGCGGGAGCTAGGTCGTCCAGAAAAATGGCGTAACGTCCCTCGCCGGCGGCTCTGTAAACCAGGTTCTTCAGCCTTCCGCTGGATTGCTGGCGAAGCCAGCGGCCGAAGGAAACTTCAGAACGACCCACGGGCGTCGCCTTTTCGCGCACGATCGAATCTCTCGCGGCGAAAAAGCCCTCGACGAGGCCGGAAACAAGATCGCGCGGAGTGCGGATCCCGCGCAAGTAGATGCAGCGCCTTCGTTCCTCGTCCTCCAGTGCCCCCAGAAGGGAGTGAACCAGGGCGGTCTTGCCCGCGCCCGGGGGCCCCCAAATCAGAAGACTCTGGCGCTTTCGCAAGGCTTCTTGCAAGCGGCGCAACTCCGCCTCGCGTCCGAGCAGTGCACCGGTGCCGAGCGCGTGCATCAACCCAGTCCAGCGCGAAGCGAGCGCACGCGCTCCAGCAGCGCTTCGACATTCTGTTCCAAGTCGGCGGCGATGGCGGGCGCAAAAGCGACGCCGTAACCCTTCATGCGCTTCGGGCGGCAATCCTCGAGCATCACCCAGGCGGTGGACATCTCCGCGTTGCAGATTTGCTGGATGTTCAGCGGGTGCCGTTCGAGCGCGAAGTGGGCGGCGAAGGCCTCGAGTTCGCTCCGGAACAGATCTACCTGGCGGAGCAGGGAGGTGCGCTGCTCGTGCGAGAGGTGGTCTTCGACCGTACGGACGATCCCGCTTCGCCCGGCCTTGTTCAGTAAACGTTCCACGCGATTCAAGGCGTCCTCGATCAAGCTGACCGTGGCTTCCAGCCTGCGGCGGTGCAATTCGTGGAGTTCGATGCTCATCCCGGCCTCGGGTGGACGCCGCCGTGTTCGACGGCGTCGCTGATCAATTCGAGGCATTGAAGCAGACGCGCCAGTTTCGCGTCCAGTTCGCGGCCGACGTCTTCCGGCACTTTGCCGTATCCGCGCAGACTGCGCGAATTGACCTCTTCGAGGTCAATCGCAGCCGAAGAGATGAGCGCGGCGATGGCGCGGCGCTTTGATTGCGTGGCGGAGTCGAGTTCCACCTCACCGCAGAATCGCGCGATCTCCGCGCGGAGCTGCGCCGCCATCTCGCGCAGACGCGCTTGCTCGGTCGGCGTGAAATCATCGCGGTAGCGGTGCAACAGGCCGGGCTTGCGCTCGAGCCAACCCACAATGCCGTCCGCAGCCTTTTCCACGTTGCGCAAGAGCACGGATACGACCCTGCGGTGATTTTCGCTCAGTTGCAGTTTTGCGCGGGACGCGGTCATGTCGCGCTACTTCACAACCAGGACGCTGCACGGCGCCAGCTTGGTCAGGTTTTGCGACGTGCCTCCCCAAACGCGGCCAAAGACGCGGGAGTGCCCCATGAAGCCGACCACCAGCAGATCGTACGCCCCTTCGCGCGTGTGGCGGATGATGGATTCAACCTCGTGGCCGGAGATGATCTTGGTTTGCAGGGAGATGCGCTGGGCGGCGGCGAGCTGGCTGGTTTCCGCCTTCACCTGCGCGTAGAGCTTGTTCTCTTCGTCGGTTTCTTCCATCACCTCACCCATCGTGGACGCAAAATGGGAGTGATGTTCGATGACCGAGATCATGTGGAGTTCGGCCGCGTAGCGCACTGCGAGATCGAGCCCCGCGGCGAAGGCCTTCCTGGCTCCCTCGGAGCCGTCGTGCGCCACCAGGATTTTGCGAAACATCAGTCCACCTCCCTCGATGCGAGTTCAGGGCTTTGCGAGAGTCCGGCGCGCGGTGCGGACTCGGCCGGCTGGAAGAATTTCTCGGCGATGAGGGTGGGCACGACCGCACTCAGAATGACTACGGCTACCAGCACGGTGTATTGCGTGCGGTCCACGTAGCCGTGGGTCAGTCCAAAGAGTGCGGAGATGGTCCCGAACGTCAGGCCGGTGGCCATCAGAAGCGTCGTATAGATCCCGTTCGTTCTCCCGAAGTGGAACCTCAGCGTCCAAGGATAAACGCCTGCGCCCTTGGCCAGCATTTTCACCGCAAGGAGCGCGCCGATTAGCGCCGCGCCTTCGACCACTGCCCGCGCAGATACGTACGAGCCGGCCCGAAGGAAATAGAACGGAGTGAGCAAACTGAACGCGATGGCCCTCATCCGGTGCATGAGAACGCGGTTCTTCAAGAAGTGGCGCGCGAGCACCATGCCGATCAGGTATGCGGGCAGAACGGCCTCGCTCCGCGCCAGGCTGGCCAGGCCGCCCAGGCCGAAGAGAATCAACAGCACAAACTTGATCTCCGGTTCGCTGACGCGGTTTCCGACGGCGCGGAGAAACCAGCCCGTGAAGCGGGGCAGGACCCAGAGCGACACCGCGATCGCTGCGGCGAAGACGGCCAGCCAGCGGTCGTAATTCGCGAAGAGGAGCCCGAGCGCAACCACGGTGCCAAGGTCGGTCACGAAGCACGCCGCCAGGATGACTTTGCCGAGTTCCGTCTCATTCTTGCCGGTCTCGACCATGACGGCGTAAACAACAGCGACCGAAGTCGTCGAGAGCGCAACGCCGGCGATCTCCGCCGCGTGGAGATTCCAGTGGAAGATCCAGATAGGCGGCGGCAAATGCTCCCACGGCGGGAGCAAGGAAAGAGAAGAAACCGATCGTCACGCTTTCGCGCAAGTTGGCGCGCATCACATCGGGATCGATTTCCGCTCCGGCTAGAAAGGTGAGCAGAATGCTTCCCGTGCCGGCCAGGAAGTCGATCCAAGGCGTGGATTGGAGATGAAAGAGATTGCCTGCGAAAACGCCGAGAAGGATTTCGACCAGCGCAACGGAGATGCCCAGGCGCATCGAACCTAGCGCCGCTGCCAGCGCCAGAGTCAGCCAGAGGGCCGCAATCAGCCAGTTGTTCACCGCCCCTCCCTGGCCGGGGCAATGAAGAGTCCCGGCCGTTCAAACGATTCGGCAGGGGTCATCAATCCAGTTGGATGGTTGAAGGTGAACCCCATCACCTCCGGGTGCCGCAACAAAAAACTCCTGCGCGGTTTCCCGGCAGGAGTCATCAGTACCGATCCCCGATGTCTCGGGGAACCGGAACGGTTCAGGCGAACTCCATCGCCTTTGGTATTCAACCTACAGTATAGCGTCGCCGCTCATCCGCCGCAAGCGGGGCCGCCTCCGGGTAGTGGGTTGGTTTGAGCCCCGGAAAGATGGACGAGGCGGGCGCCTCTACCAATGTCCGGAAAGCGCGATATACAGCCGAGTGGATTGTTTCCGATTACGCCATCACTACGGAAGAATCTATGGCTTATAATGAGAATTTGCGAAAGCGCAAATGTTGGCGGCCATGTGTCTGATTACACGCCATGACCGTTTGGGACGGTCGACCTAGATGATAGTTGGTCCGACAGAAGCGGCGCACCCGGTCGGTCCAAAGCTCTTCGTGTCCTATAGCTGGACAAGTCCGGACCACGAGGCCTGGGTATTGCGTCTGGCAACAGAGCTACGCGAGTCCGGCATCGACGTCATCCTCGATAAGTGGGATCTCAAGGAAGGACATGATGCTCGCGCGTTTATGGAGAAGATGGTCACGGACCCCGAAATCAAGAAAGTCATTCTCATTTGTGACAAAGCGTACGTTGACAAGACAGATGGAAGAAGCGGAGGCGTCGGCACAGAAGCACAGATCATCTCTGGCACAATTTACGACAACCAGGCGCAAGACAAATTCGTCGCCATCGTAAAGGAACGCGACGAAAACGGGAGAGTCTATCTCCCCGTATATTATCGCTCCCGAATCTATATCGACCTTAGCGACCCTGGTTCTTATTCTGAGAACTTCGAGAGACTGCTCCGGTGGGCGTATGACCAGCCGCTCTATCAGAAACCGGAGCTGGGCCAGAAGCCAACTTTCCTCTCAAGCGAAGCGGAAGGCGCCGTCTCGCTGGCTACGTCTTCACGACTAAAGCGCGCTGTCGACGCACTAAGGAATAATCGAGAGTATGCGATACCCGCGACTGCCGAGTATTTCCAGCTGCTATCCGAGGAGTTTGAGAAGCTTCGCATCGACAGTCAAGCGAATCCGTTCGACGATGCTGTTGTACAGAGCATTGAGTCATTCCTTCCATATCGCAACGAAGCGATTCAGGTATTTATCCACCTAGCCGTCTATTTGGACACCGTCGAATCTCGGACCACGCTGCATCGTTTCTTCGAGCAACTGATCCCGTATCTCAATCGCCCCCAGAACGTAACCAGATACCGCGATTCGGACTGGGACAACTTTAGGTTTATCATCCACGAACTCTTCTTGTATGCAGTGGCGGCACTAATACGCTACGAGCGCTTCGAAGCGACTGACTACCTCGTGAGTAATCAGTACTACGTCCCAAGCCGATCCGATTACGGCCATGATGTAATGGTTTCATTTGACGTATTCAGGGAACCTATGCAGTCTCTCCAAGCTCGCAACGAGCGGCTACAGTTACGCCGACTCTCACTCCGTGCGGACCTACTGCAGCAGCGATGTAAGGGAGTTGGGATTGAGTTTCGCCATCTGATGCAGGCCGATTTCATTCTATTCGTCCGCTCCCAGTTGGACAGCCCAAGCGACTTTAGAAATTGGTTCCCCGAGACGCTTATTCACCTTCACGATTACTCCGGCCCGTTCGAGGTCTTTGCGCGGTCGCGGTCAAGGAAGTACTTTGACCGAGCAAAGGTCCTCTTGGGAATCGACGGCAAAGAGGCACTCGAACAGTTGTTAGAAGCGCTTGCGGCGAGTCCGCAGCGCATTCCTCGCTGGCAATTCGAGTCCTTCAACCCGGCTCATCTGCTTGGATTTGAAGAACTTGCCACAACACCCTAAAGCCAGTGTTGTCAGAGTCGGTGTGGCGGACCATCGATGTCACCAGGCCTGTCGCCTATTGCTCGCAGAGTCCCGGCGGTATCGTCGCCTACTCGGAAACTGTTCCAGCGCCTTGCGGCTCCTCGTCTGCCCTCGGCCGTCACTTGGCCGGTTAGTTGGATTTCCGGAGACTGACGCACGATCAGCGTCCGAGCGATGCCGCTCAATAATGGAAGCGGTAGCGCAACTGAAAACTGAACTGGAACGGGCTGTTCCAGTGCGTGCCGCCAAACGTGTTGCTATTGTCGATCAAATAGCGCCGGTTGAACGCGTTCAAGGCAGTGAAGCCGAACTGCCAGCGCTCGCCGACCGATTTCCCGAATGACAAATCGAGCGTCGCGTGAGGCGGCAGGTGCGCGGGGCCGTCGCCATCGAGGAAGCCGGAACCGTAGGCGATGTTTGACGAAATCCAGCTCTGCCAGGGGAGCTGGAGCGTGGTGCCGATGTTGAGCGTGTCGCGCTGGTCGTGGTCGAGGGAAAAATAGTCCGCGCCGGGCGGCGTGAAGTCCGTGAGCCCGCCGGTGATTCCGCCTCTCCCCTCCGCATACTGATGCGAGTAGTTCAACTGGAATCGCACGCGGCCGGCGACGCGGGGCGAGCGCACGCTCGCTTCCCAACCGCGGATGCGCGCGTGATCGATGGTCAGCGGGAAAAACAGGTTGGAGTTGCCCAGCACGTCGTGGTCGAAGAAATTGTGCGCGCTGGTGCGGAAATAGCTCGAGTCAAACGTCCAGCTGCGTAAGGGAATCGTGATGCCGAATTCCTGCTGCTCGTCGCGCTCGCCGCGCAGAGGCAGGAACTCAAATCCCTGCGCCAGCGCGAACTGCAGCAGGGGACCGGAGATGGTGGAAAGTGGCGGCGCCTGGTAGTAGCGTCCGTAGAAGCCGCGCAGGATCCAGCCCAGCCGCGGCACGCGAATCGCGGCGCCGGCGCGCGGGCTGGCGGCGTTTTCGCCTAGTGAGCCGGAAAAGTGCGTCACACGCAGCCCGCCGTTGAGTGTGAGCCAGTTGGCCACCTTGAACTGGTCTTCGAGGAAGAACGCTTCGAGGTTGCCGCCGAGAATCCGGCGCTGGGCTAGCGCTTGTCCGCTGTCGTCGGTGGCCGCTAGGCCGAAGAAGCTGTTGTCGCGCTGCGCGAAGGCATACACGCCCGCGCGGGCGTTGTGCCGTCCGCGGACGATGCTGAGCGATACCTGCCCGCCGGCGTATTGCGACGCATTGTGGTCCGTGGCCTGGAAGCCGGGGTCCTTTGGCCCGCCGTCGAAGGCCGCGCGATTGAAGTGGTAGAACGGCGAAACCGTCAGGAGCACGCCGGAGCCCGCCGTGTGCACCCAGGAGAAGTTGACGAAGGCGTCGCGCTCGTTCTGGATGTCGCGCACGCCATCGTGCTGCTGGTCAGGCGTGTTGGGAATCTGAACATGATCCGCGCGCGCGGACATCACCAGGCGCAATTGATCCCGCGGCGTGACATTGTAGAAGAGGGAAGCGAATCCGCCGTAGCCGTCGCCGAGATCATGGATCGACTGCGGCGTGGGAGTCTCGAGGCCGAGGTTCGTGCGATTGAAGTTCGCGCTGGCGTAGTAGGCGAAGCGCTCGGTGTGGTTGCCAAAGCTCAACTGGTCGTTGGTTTCCCACGGGTTGCCGAAGCTGAGGGCGAGTTGCGCCTCGCGGTTCCGCTCGAAGCCGCTGCGCGGCACGATGTTGAAGACACCGAAGGTGCGATCGCCGTATTCCGCCGAGTACCCGCCACGTTGGATTTCGAGCGTGGCAACGTCCTTGGGGTCGAACTGCGGGCCGACATTGGACGCGATGTTGGTGTTGGGAACGGGCACTCCGTCCACGAGCCACGTGGTTTGATGGCCGCCTCGGACGTGAAGCTGGTTGTGGACGATGCTCGCGCCCGGGACCTGTTCCGTGATCATGGCCAGGCTGTTCGTGCGCGTTGCGCCGGGCGTTTGCTCGATGCCTGCGCTGCTCACCATCGCCGGCGCAGCGGAAGCTTCCGGGTTCACCACGTCCGGCGCGGCTGTGACGTCCACTTTCTCCTGCACGCCCGCAAGCGCCAGGGGAAAATGCAGTACCGGCGCGCTCCCGCTGGCTACGGTGAGGGGTTGCTCGGTGGCCGCAAAGCCGTCGCGCTCGATGCGCACGGTGTATTCCCCAGCGGGCACAGCTTCGAAGAGGAATTGGCCTTCGGCGTCGGTCACGGCCCGGCGCAGCCAATCGGATTGGCGCGCGCGGAGCGTCACACGCGCGCCCTCGATGGGCCGGTGCAGCGGATCGTGCACGATGCCGCGCACGGTGCCGAAAATCGTCGCCAGCGCGGTGCCCGCGCCGAGCAAGCAGAAGAGTAAGAGCAAAATCCGTCCTCGCATGATGGGTCCCCGATTCAGATTTGGAATGCGCGCCGCCGCGCACAATTGTGCGCACGCAGCTTGCTCAAATTGCCGGCGCGGTGTTGTTATGCGAGGGCCGTGCGAGGGGGAGGGGACTCGACTTCAGCGAGTACAGATGAAGCGAAGATCGTGGGCGGCGTCACGGCTGGCGTGACGGCGAACTGCGGCGCGGCGTCCCCGTGGAGGGCGGGCAGATACGGCTGCCAGACGCCCAGCGGCTGAGCGGGATTGCACGCGCTCATCGAGCACGCGCAATCGGACATACGGGAAGAGTGATCGCAGTCGGAGGAGTCCGCGCTCGGGTGATGGTGCATGGGGCACATCGTGCCCGAGCAACAATCCGGCGCGTTTCCGGGAATGAGCGGCGCCGCCAGCGCGGCGAACTGAATAGCCAGAAGGGCAGAGAGACACAGCGCCGCGGTAAACTTGTTTTTCATCCTGAGCGATCCGAAACGAAAGAGTATTTCTTCCGGTGTATCTGTGTCAACCCTTGATCAGGCCTGATTATTCCCGCGGACTCGAGCGGGGCGCCACGGGCTGCGTTGCTCCGGTTTTTCGCAAGATGCGGTGATCCGGATCGAGAACGACGCGAGTGACTGGATTCGGCGCGGTCACCGTGAACGGCGTGAGTTCGCCGCGCGTGGCGACAGAATGAAAGATCGGCCCGCGAGCGGTGTCGAGGCGCATCTCGACGCGCACCTCGAACTCGGGCGGGACGTTTCTCACGATGATTTCGCCTGCAATCTCCGTGGGCACAGAAGACGGCAGGCGGCGCAGCTCGATTTCGGGGAGTTCAGTGCCGTTGATGTAGTAATCGAAGAACCAGCCAAGGTTGCGGCCGGAAATCTCTTCGCAAATTTTGCCGAAATCGGTGATGGAAGCGGCCTTCCCCGCATAGCGCTTGTAATACTCGTGCAGCGCGCGGTCCACGCGCTCGCGGTCGATCACGGTTTCGAGCGTGCGCCAGACGAGCATGCCCCGGTCATAGAGCGTCGCGTGCATCACGTCCCAGTCTTCCTCGGCGAACAGGCGCAGTCCACGCGAAAGCGGGCGCAGCGGCTGCGGCGCAAAAGCGTCGCGCATTGCCTTGTCGACCATGCGGCGCGCCCGCATGGGCGCTTTCTCCTGCAGATAGCGCCAGGCAAGGTACTCGGCCAGCGATTCGGCCATCCAGCCGTCGGCTTCGTTTTTCAGCGTGACCTCGATGGGGAACCACTGGTGGGCGATTTCGTGAGGAAGGAACTCCGGCGCGAAGTTCGGGTCGGCGGCGTTCTTGATGACGTCTTCACTGACCACGAGGAAGCCCGGCGCCGAATAGCCCAGCACACCCTGCTGGCCGGGAAATCCTTGGACGAGCTTCAGGTCTCGCATGGCAGGCCCGTGGAGAAGTAAGGAGAACGCTTGGAGTATGCCCGCGATTGGGAGGCTGCCGGCCCGCGCCGAATAATCGGGTGCAACACAGATCCAGCCGGACGATCCGATCGGACCCATGCGAGTATCCGCAGGTCCCCCTCCGTATCCGCCACAGAGACCGCTGAATGGAAAGGCCACGACCGAACGCGAGGACACTGATCTCGTCGTCTTCCAATGTTGAATCCCCGAAGCGGAGACAGACTCTTCAATGAGCCGGTCACCGCTGGTTATCGCAAACCATCCGGAGGGAAGCTTGACTCGGAAGTCATTCGAGGTGAAGGCGGCGAGATCGATGGCGGGATACCAGCGGGATTCGTCGCGCAGGAGGATGCCGTCCTTAGTGATGTAATCGAGCGGGCCGCGCGGCAAAACGCCTTCGTAGATGAAGGTAAGAGTCGTTTCCGCGCCCGTGGCGCAAGGCTCGGCAAGGCGGACGACGAGTTTGTACGACCCGGCGAGGCGTCCGCGATCGAATTCGAGCTTGCGGCCCTGGGCATCCGCTACCTCGAGGATCTTGAGGTGAGGATTCAGCTCGAACTCGACGGCACCGGGGCAGGGCGCGGCGGTCAGCGTGACTCTGGCTTGCGCGTGGAGGAAGCCGCGCTCCGGCTCGAAGCGCACGTCGATTTCGTAGCGCTGAGGCTGTGCTTTCTGCGCCTGCGCGGATGCGGCCGGCGATTGTTGTAGAGCCTCATGGCCATACGCCCCTATGGCCAAAGTGGAAGCGAGCAGGGCAAGACAGGCGAGCCCCAACGGTGCACGCGGGGCGGGGCCGCCGACGTTGAGATCCTTCGTACCAGCCAGGCCGGAACTCAGGATGACACCTGGTGTGGCGGGAGGTTGCTGTCCCGCTTGACCTTTGTGCTCTCGGGCCGCTATAAAAGAACCCATGGCGCAATCGTATCTGATTTTCAACTTTGGCACGAATGAAGAAGCGGCGCAGCAGGCGCGTCACCGCATCGAGGGATGGAAGCAGGGCTTCCGCCTCGGCGGGAAACTCATGGCGAAGTTCGACCGGCAGGAGCCGGAGAAGAAAAACGGCGGCGAGCTCATCCGCGTCATCGTGCGCCTGGATTTTTCCGACCACGAGAAACTTTCCCATCATCGCTGGATCGAGCGCATCCCCGGCGAAGAGCCGTTCAAGAGCGCGTCGCCCGAGGTGATCGGCCGCGGCGATGCTGCCTTTGAGAAAACTGCCGAGCTATTCGATTCGCTGACGTAGCGTGGGCGCGAAAGCGCACTCTCAGTCACCAGCGATCGCAAAGGACCGGTTGAGATTCTTCGCCTATCCTGGTCGGATAGGCTCAGAATGACAGCTCATACAATCGTTGCTTGCCACTGACCCTCCGTCTTGGCTGATCTGCGTCATCTTTCCGTTCCAGTGTCCGCATGGTTGCGAACAATGCCCGTCTCCGCCAAGTTTCGCTATAATGGGCTGAACCCCACGGGAACCCTGAGGGCAGTTCGGACGAGGAGCCACGTATGCCGGTGCAGACGCGCGCCAAGACGGCGAAGTATGACGCGACGAAGTATCAAGGGCTCGACCGCAACACGCTGATCCGGCTCTATCGCACGATGTACCTCTCGCGGCGGCTGGACGACCGCGAAATCCAGCTCAAGCGTCAAAATAAGATTTTCTTCCAGATCAGCGGCGCGGGCCATGAAGCCATCATGGCCGCCGCGGGTCTGGTGCTGAAGCCGTCGTACGACTGGTTCTACGCGTATTACCGCGACCGCGCGCTCTGCCTGATGCTGGGCATGACGCCCTACGAAATGCTGGCTGCGGCCGTGGGCGCGAAGGACGATCCCAGCTCCGCCGGGCGCCAGATGCCTTCGCACTGGGGCCATCAGAAGCTGAACATCGTGAGCAAGTCTTCGCCGACGGGCACGCAGTTCTTGCAGGCCGTGGGCGCGGCCGAGGCGGGACTCTACTTCGACCAATTCTCACGCGCGCTGGAGGAGGCCAAAGCCGCGCCGCTTGGCGACGCGGTGAATCACCAGCGCGACGAAATCGTGTACGTTTCCGGCGGCGATGGTTCGACGAGCGAGGGCGAATTCTTCGAGGCGCTGAACACGGCCTGCACGAAAAAACTGCCGGTCCTCTTCATGATCGAAGACAACGGGTACGCGATTTCCGTGCCCGTCGAGGTGCAAACGCCGGGCGGGAGCATCTCGAAACTCCTGGCCGGCTATCCGGGACTGCACATCGAGGATTGCGACGGTACGGACCCACTGGTGAGCTATGCCGCGTGCCGTCGGGCGACGGAGTATTGCCGCGCGCGGAAGGGCCCGGCGCTGATTCATGCCCACGTGACGCGGCTGTATTCGCACTCGCTCTCCGACGACGAAAAACTCTACAAACCGCAGGAGGAGCGCGAGGAGGAAGCGCGGCGCGATCCGGTGCCGAAGTTCGCACTGTTCCTCGTGCGCGAAGGATTGGCGGACGAGAAAGAGATCGAAGCCATCGAGTCCGAAGTGGACCAAGAAGTGCGCGAGGCCGGGGACCGGGCGCTGAAAGCTGAGACGCCGGACGCCGATTCCGTCCTCTATGGCGTCTACTCGCCGGACATCGATCCCACTGCAAAGCAATTCGCAGTGGAACCTGCCCTTGCCGGCGATCCGAAGACGATGGTGGAGATGGTTGCGGCGACGCTAAGCGACGAGATGGCGCGCGATGAGCGCATCGTCGTGTTCGGCGAAGACGTGGCTGATTGCAGCCGGGAAGAAAACCTCGACAAGGTAAAGGGAAAGGGAGGCGTTTTCAAAGCCACCGCGGGGCTCCAGCGGCGGTTCGGGTCGGGGCGCGTCTTCAATTCGCCGCTGGCGGAGGCCAACATCGTCGGGCGCGCGATCGGCATGGCCACGCGTGGCCTGAAGCCCGTGCCGGAAATTCAGTTTTTCGACTACATCTGGCCGGCGATGATGCAGCTTCGCGGCGAACTGAGCGTGCTGCGCTGGCGCTCGGCGGGCACGTTCAAGTGTCCGGCGGTGATCCGCGTGCCCATCGGGGGTTACTTGACCGGCGGCGCGGTTTATCACAGCCAGTGCGGCGAAGTGATCTTCACGCACACGCCGGGGCTGCGCGTGGTGATGCCTTCGACGGCGCTCGACGTATGCGGCCTGCTGCGCACGGCCATTCGTGCGGATGACCCGGTACTATTCCTCGAGCACAAGCACCTCTACCGGCAGCCGTACAACCGTTCGGCCTATCCGGGAAGCGATTTCACGATCCCGTTCGGGAAGGCGCGCGTGGTGCGCGAAGGCACCGACGCGAGCGTGATCACCTACGGGGCCGTGGTGCACCGCGCCGCAGTGGCCGCGGCGCAACTCGAGCGCGAAGGCGTGTCGGTCGAGATCATTGACCTGCGCACGCTGAGCCCCTACGATTGGGAGGCGGTCGCGGCGTCGGTGCGCAAGACAAATCGCGTGATCGTGGCGTACGAAGACACTCTTTCCTGGGGCTACGGCGCTGAAATCGCCGCACGCATTGCGGACGAGCTTTTCAGCGATCTTGACGCGCCCGTGCGCCGAGTGGCGGCGATGGATACGTTTTGCGCCTATCAGCCGAAGCTGGAAGACGAAATCCTGCCGCAGACCGAGGATCTGGCGCGCGCCATGCGCGAGATCGTTGGATACTAGGTTGCCGGCCACCGAGCGGGAACTTTTTCAAGGGATGGGGCGTATGATGGATTGGGGCGCGGTGAGCTGCCCGTTTGACGCGTCTAGGGAGGTGAGGGGATGATTTGCACAACCTGCCAGAGGGACATCGCGGACAATTCCAATTTCTGCTACCTGTGCGGCGCGCGGCAGACGCCAGTGCAGACCGCGCCGATGCCGCCAGCGGCCCCGCGGCACAAGGAGAAGCGCCTCATGCGCTCGTCCACGGACGTAAAGATCGCCGGTGTCTGCGCGGGCGTGGCTGATTATTTTGAAATGGATCCGACGATCGTGCGGCTGGTATGGGTGCTGCTGGTGCTGTTCCCCGTGCCCTTGGTTCCGGCGTTCCTCGGATACATCGTAGCCTGGATCATCATGCCCAGGGCGCCGCTGCCGCAGCCCGCGGCCGCGCCGGCGTCTGAGCCCGCGACGCGAACGGCGTAGAGAGCCTTAGGGAGTTCAATCCTTCGCCGGTCTCACGCGAGGCCGCGACCTTCTTCCATAGATGGGATGATCGAGTGAAATCATCCCCGCCCCTAGAGCCGCAAGCGTGAACGCCGCCGTGGCCAGCACGAGCGGGAATTCGTAGTCGCGCACGGCGTAGAATCCGTGCTGGAAGTGGACCTTCCAAAGGGCCACAGCCATCTCGCCGGCCAGAAGCAGCGCAGCGACGCGAGTGAAGAGCCCGACGATCAGCAAGCACCCACCGAAAAACTCAAGAGCGCCAGAAATGTACGCGAACTGGGAGGGAAACCCCATGCTCGGGAACGCCTTCAGCCAATCCGAAGTATGCGTGAAGAGCTTGGGATAACCGTGATAGATGAAAATGAGTCCGAGAGCGCAACGCAGCAAGAGCAGAGCCAGCGATTTCAGTTTTTCCAGGCGATCCACAAACGTTCCTCCAGGAAAATGCGAACAGTCACCCGCGCAACCTCGGTTGTCATTCTAGCAGAAGTGTAGCCGTGCACCGGCCCGCTAGTGTTTTTCTATTTCTCTGTCCAGTGGCTGCAGGTGGTGTTAAGAGGCAGCAAGAGGCGGAGAACCCTAGCAGGATGTGTGACTTACCGCGCCCCCCGCGCGAAAAATTCAGCGGAAACGGGGCCGGAGAATAATCGAATTGGATGTCCCGGCGAGGAGCTTGTCACTGGGATTTAGACAGAGAACAAAGGACTTAGGGGCGCACACCACGCGATTCCCAGTGACAAACTCGATTCCGGGCTTGCATTCCCCGTAAGATTATGATTCTGTTGGAATAATCCCAGTGACACGAGTAAAAATGCCCAAAATCCCAGTGGCATCCCAGTGACACGAGACCGGGCGGAAAATCAGGGTAGGAGAGCACTCAGAAGTTCGGCCATTTCGATCTCCACCAACCTGTCGATGCGATCGCGCGGGTCCTCGCCTTCATAAGCCTCGATCAGCTCGCGGTGCTCGACGGCCGACTCCCGCAGGATGCCGGCGATCCCATCGAAATAGGGTCTAAGCCGGGCGTTCAAAGCCTGCTTCTCATCTTCAGTCAGATAGTCACGAGAGACTCTGAGGAGCATGCTGATCGAATCCGCGGCCACGCCCAGTTCTTCCAAGACAACTTTTCTCGGGTAGGGCATCCTTTCCTCCTCTTTAACTGGCGCGTTTGAGCATGGCCTTCAGCGCCCAGCGCACGCGGTTGCAGTCAGAGATCGTGCGCAACTCCCGGCCGCCGCGCCGGCCGATCGGCGAACTGCGCGACCGCAGCCAGGTCTCGAAATCCTCGCGCATCATGCCGAGCCGCTCGCGCAGCCGGTCTACTTCCTGGAGATCCTCACGCGCGGCAAGTATCTCGACATCGACGCGGCGATTCCGGCGCCCGTGAGTGCCGAAACCGATCGCGGCTTGGCGACTGCGCGGCCGGCGCACCGGGGGAATCACTTCCTGGCCGAGCGAACGTTTTAACATTTCGAGCAGCCGCGCAGCTTCGGCATTGCGCAGCTCCGTGAAGCTCGTCACCGGCCGGCCGAGATTCTCCGAAGCCCACGCGAGCCGTGCGGTGCGAACATCAGCGGCCGACATTTCGAGCGAGCGGCGCGCATAGAGAGCGAAGAGCGTTTGGAGCGCCCGCAACTGAAGAGGAGAAATCTTGTCCGCGTCCATCGTCTTCCTACCCGGTTGCCGCGAGGTGCGAATTCTGGGCCTTGAGCTGCGCGATCGTCTTCACCAGACGGCGCACGCTCAGATACTTCACCGGCTTGGGCTTCCCGTCGAGGCCGCGCGCGAAGATGTCTTCCACGCGGCATGCTTCCACCAGGAGTTTAGCTTTCCTCTCGGAGATTAAGGCGGGCTGGCCGTTGCCCAGTTCGCGTGCGGCGATCTCGCGGACCTCTTCCGGGCGCAGTCCCGGAAGAGGTTCCTTGTGGTCGATTCGCGAGAGCCACTGTTCCAGATACTGGCGCCCGCGGAGGAAGTTCTCGTAGAGATTGTGCGAGCCTGCAAGGACCAGGCCGCACCCGGCGCGGTCATGCAGTTCGCGCAGAATTTCGAGCGAATTCACGGGCAGATGCTGCGCCTCATCTATCACGATCGCTGGCGGGCTCGGACGGGTCTTGAAATGCGCAAGGAGGTTCGAGATTAGGTGCTCGCGAACCTGCCAACCGATGTGTACCCCGGTCTCGCGGCCGATTCTTTTCAGCAGTGCGAGCGGAGTAATGCCCTGCGAGGCGTAAACGTAGAGTGCATCGTGCTTTCGCTCAAGATTCCGGGCGGCTATCAGGTGCTCCAGGACGAACGTTTTCTGCGTGCCCGGCGGCCCGTAGAGCAGGGCGACCTCGCCGCTCTCGACCGCCGCGGTGAAGTACTCGCGAATGCGCCGGAAATTCTCCGTCTCGAAGAGCCGGCCGTTCACACAAACGCGCGGCCCAACAGGGTTCCGGTGCATGTAGTCCCACAGCGCCACGCGAAGGTTCTTGTCGGTCGAAGCTAGCTTCGCGTAATCCCCCCCAAGAAAATGAGCGATGGCCGGGCGGCTGTAGCCCACGCGCTCGGCCATCTCTGCATAGCTGAGGTCGGCGAGCCCCATGTACTCGCGGAGCGCGACAACCGTTTCGCGCGTGCCGGGGACTTTCGTGGTCGCCAGATATCCGCGCTGCTCGGCTGAAAGGGCCATCAGTCGTCTCCCTCCCCCCACTTGGCGACCACTTTGGCCGCGGCGTCATCCACAAATGGCGAGCTGGGAAGCTCGCGCCGCGCTGCCGGCAAAGCGCGCTGCGCTCCGGGAGCGAGGGCTAGGATTCTCCGGCCATCCGTGCCGGTCGAGACGCCTGCGCGTTCGAGTAGCAATTCGCGCTCGGAGGGCCATCCGTGATGCTGCGCAAGCGCGGAGAGCACCGCGAGGTAATTCGAATAGTCGCGCTTCAGGCTGCGTTGGCGACGCATGGCCGCCTGAATCTGATCGCGCGTGATTCGGCCGTTTGGACACTGCGCGATGAACTCCTGGATGCGCAGGTCGCCCAAGAATTCCAACGTCTCGGGTTTGAGCGCAACGGCTTCGCCGAGGTTATAAGGGTCGCGCAGCACGATGATCTTCCGGCCCTGCAGAGGGGCCAAGCGCCGCAGCGAGGCTTCAGTGGGCTCATAGCGCATGCGGTCGAGCTGCACGCAGCCGCCAGCCTGCACAATGCGCGAATCGCGCTCGCAGAAAAGAACGTCGAGCAGGCGCGCGTTTGGAATCTGACGCGCGGCCGTGGGGTGATGCTGTTCGAGCATCTGCAGTGGGGTGCGACCGCCGAGTACGCGCCGCGAGCGATTGTTTTCTTCTTCCAGCAACTGGATGTGGCCGGCGACCACTTCCGCGTCCGAGGGCAGCGGCGATGACGGCGCTTTGCCGTCCAGGTATCGCGCGTGACGCTTCTGCGCGGCGTCGTTGTACTCGGAGCGATGTGCGGTCGAGCGGCCCTGATACGCTGCGCCCCACCGGAGATCGAAGCGCTTGGACAGCCCGGCGAACCACGATTCGATTGGCTTCGCGCGCGAGTTGTAAGGCTGCGCCCGGGTGATGCCGAACTGCACACCGTTTGCATGCAGGAATTCCGCCAACTTTTCACCGAACTCGTCGCCGCGTTTCTCGCCTTCGAGCATGCGCTGCACCTTCTTGAAGTCCTTGCCGTTGTCCCAGTAGTAGTTTTGGGGGAAACCATACTGCCGCAGGCCGGTGCGGATGGCCGAAGCAATCGTGCGCCAGTTCGGGCTTGGGGAGAATGCGAAGCCGACCCAGGCACGCGAGCCCCAGTCGCCGATCGCGGTGATCCATGGCCGGTACATCTCGCCGGCTTTGAGTTCGGCGAAGAGCGTGTTCGCGCAGTCCACGTCCAGTTCGCGGTGATCGACTACCCACCAGGCCATCGCCGGCACCGGGCCCCGGATGATGTACGGAGAGCACTTAG
Organism: uncultured Acidobacteriota bacterium; assembly: GCA_963739275.1. Lineage (GTDB taxonomy): Bacteria > Acidobacteriota > Terriglobia > Acidiferrales > UBA7541 > JBGQGH01. The sequence goes on along the minus strand of CAVTZX010000015.1, from coordinate 10,812 downwards.
ACCACAGCGCGCGCGGGCCCTGCAACGCGAGCGTCTGCACCGGCTTCGGAATCGAATCGAGGTGCCTTTGCACCGTGGAATAGCTCGGGGCCTTACCTTTGCCCTCGATATTTGACCAATCGCGGCGCAGCGCTTCCCAGATCAGAGAGGCATTCTCGATGCGCTCCACGAGGAATTTCTTTTCGATGTAGGCGTGCGCCGCGGGATGGTCCGTGAAAAAGCGGGACTTGCCTTCATCCTTGCGCACAGATTTCGCCAGGCCGGAGTCGCCCGACTTCTTGAAACGCTTCAGCCAGCGCCTCACGGTCCTGGCCGATTTTGGTCCTGACCGATGCTGCGCTCCGGTCCACGCGGCCAATTCGTTCAGGGTCGAGATTTCTTTGCCGTCCGGTAAAGTGATCGGCGCTCGGCCGCTGGCCTCAAAAGCAAGGAGCGGCCTGATTGTGTCGTGGTGCGCGCGGACTTCGGCTTCCAGATTTTCGGGCACCGCGCAGCGCACGCGCTCACCTTCGATTTCAGCGAAGAGTGGGAGAGGGGCCGCGCCGGCGGGGACAATCGAGGTCGAGGTTTCTGCTGCGAGTTTCACCTGCGCCTCATGTGGCAAAGAACTGACCAGGTACTCGCGGGGACACAAGCCATTCGGGCCGCGTTCGCTCTTCAGCCGCCACGTCCACTCTCCGCGCTTCGCTTTGCGGTAGATGTTGCCCGGGTCTTCCCCCATTGCCTTCGCAACCTCTGCGCAGCTCGCCCATCGCTCGGTCGCGCTCATCGGGCGGCCCTCCGCGCTTTCGCAGTGCCGTGCCTGCCGGGAAACTTTAGAATGTCTGCGTGGGATTTCTTCGACCTTGCGGGGGCACGAGACTTTTGTGACCTCGCCGCCGTTCTCCCTACGCGGGACAACAGCTTCCGCAGAGCCGCCTCGTTGGGCAGCGTCTTTAGAATGGCGTGCAATCCCTTTCCCAGTTCAGTAAAATTGCGCAGTTCCTTTCTCACGGCCAGCATCCCAAGCCGGTCCTCCCCAACAACTTGGCAGAAGACCTCGCTGAAACATTGCGGGAACCTAGATCGGTTGCTCTCGGCCGTAAATGCGTCTAGCATCTCCTTTGTGACGCGGCAATTTAATAATGCTCCCATCTCGTCGGCGATCTGCATCCGACTTTTCCGAAACTTCTTGAAGATGTCCTTGAGCAGGTTTCGCGTCGGAGCGTCGGGATCTGGTCCCGGTGCTTTGTTGAGGTTATCGATTCTTTCCGTTGAATTCATGGGGCGAGTGCACTCTACTCCGGTATAGAGTACAGAAGCGAAGGGAGGCTGTCAAGCGGAATGCGAAAGAGCAATTCAAAGACGACACAATGGGCCGGGAAAATTAAGGCCCTCCGCTGGAACCGACGATTGACCCAGGAAAGCCTGGCTCGCGCTCTGGATGTAGATAAATCCGCCGTCTCCGGATGGGAGCAAGGGCGCTTTGAGCCCTCTCTGAAAACACTCATCTCGCTCGTAGGGTTATCCAATTCCGAGGATGCGTTGTGGTTCTTGGATCGAGTGGGGATTGACCGAACGCGGATACTATCCGCTGCGGCGCATATATTTCGGGAGCGAAACGTTTACCTTTCGCCCCACCAGATGGCCAGCGTTCCTGAAATGGAAGTCGCGCCTGCCGAAGTGACCACGGAACAAGCCGCGCGGATTTTGAATGCGAATTCGCGGCAGGTTCTAAAACTGATTAAATCTGAAAAGGTAAAGGCCCGCCGAATTGGCCGCCTATACTTGATTCGCTTCGATTCCCTGATGGACGTGCGCCAAAGACTCATGGAAATGCTGAAGTGGGAACGCAAGACAGTGAGCCAGAAAAAACGGGGCGGGAAGAAGTGAGACGGAGACGACGGTACCCGACCATGATCCCGGCGGGGGACGCCGCGCGAATTCTCCACGTTGAAGCCGAGGAGATTCTCAGGTTGGTCAAAGCTGGCAAGCTGAAGACGCTCGGCTCCGATCCCGAGAGCGCTCCCGCCATCGAGTTTGACTCGGTCATCGATTATCTCAACGAGAAAAAGGCTGCGCATGGCAGATGAAGCAAGGAAGGCGCCTGAGGAGCGCCGTGGGAGGCCCCTGGAACGCGCAGGGAAGCCCCACAATGCGCGGACGCGCATTCCTACGAGGCTTTATGCCAGGGCGGGGTGAATAGTGCGGGAAAGGACTCTATTCGTCACCGTCCAAGACGCCATCCGCATCTCGGGGCGTCCTGACAGCACGGTGCGGCGATGGATCAGGAAGAAGTGGATCGCCGCAGTTCGGGATGGGTGGCGCCATCTGATAAACCTGCAGGGCCTCGTCGATTTTGTCGAGCGAATGAAGCGCTCGCTTTCGACCGAGGATGCCGCGCGAATCCTGCGCGTCTCGCCGAGTACAATTTCGAGGCGAATCGCGGCCGGGCAAATCAAGGTCTGGCACTACGGCCGACTGTACCGGATCGAGCGGAGCGCGCTCGTCGATTATCTGACCGCGCCCGCGAAGGAGGATGCAGTATGACACGGACGAAACAGACGACAGAAATCGCAGAACCGCGCAGCGCGCGAAGCCAGCGCGGCAAGCTTCGGCAGCGTGAACTTGAGGTGAGGCTCGGAGAAATCGAATCCACGCTGGAACAGGACCGGAAAGCCGTCAGCGAGGAAGAGAAACTCGAAAAACAATTCACCAAGCAACTCAGCCAACGGGAAGACCCGCAGCTTCTAATCGCGCTGGCGAATGTGAAAGAACAGTTGAAGCGCCTGCGGAACTACGTCGAAATTCGCCAGGACCAACGCGCGCTGGTGCAGGGCGAGATCGAGGCGCTGATTCCGAATGCCGCGCAGCGCCAGGCGCGCGACGAAGCGCAGAAGCAACTCGCGCAGCTCACGGTTGACCGCCTGGAGGTAGACCGGAAAGCCGAAGAACAATCGAGCGCTTTGCGGCGCACGTTAGCAGACCGCGCGGTGCTGAGCGCGCGCATGACGGAAATCGCTGGCAGCATCGAATTCTCAGCCGATGAAAAGCAGGGCCTGGACGCGGTGCGCTTCGATCGCCTGCTCGATTCTTTGCCCGGCGAGCTGGCCGCCGAGAGCGAGCGCTGGGCGAAATGGTTTCTCGGCAAACGCGAAGACGTGAAACCCTATATCGTGCGCGACGATCGCCTGGTCGTGCCCGAGACGCTTACGAATCACGGCATCTATCGCTTCGGCGAGACGATCGAACTGACGGAGGAGGAAGCCGGCGAACTGCTCCGCGAAGATCGCACGGTGCAGGTCGAGAGCACTGGCGTGGATCTCCGCGTGTGGGATGGTGTCCATCATCCCACGGATGCGAAGCGGCTCGCGCCGAGCATCATGACGGTCGAGGCATGGCAGGACGCAATCGCCAAGGCCGAAAAAACGGGTGTCCCACTGGAAGAATATCTCTTCTGGGACGCAGTCGAGCGCGGCTTCGAGGTTCTTGCAACACCGCGCGCCCAGGTCACGGTGAAGGCGAAATTGGGCGAGGCGGGGGCCATTCCCCATGCGCGAGGCTCTTACCGCAACGGCGACATTTTCACGGTTTCAGCGCAGGCCGCTCTGGCTGGCATCAAGAGCGGCTGCGTAACCAAGCCCTTCTAACGGGAAAGGTTTTTCGCGCAGATGCCGGCCGTCGCACAAATCGTCATCCAGGTGGACGACAAGGGCGGGATCTCCGCCCTGAATCAGTTCACCAATCAAGCCAAACAGATCGGCCCGGCCTTCCAGAAGTCCGGCCAGCAGGGCAACGTCGTCATGACCCAGCTGACGGACCAGACTTACGAGGCCCACTCCGCGGCAATGCTTTTTGGCCGGTACTTCGGAGTCCAGTTGCCGCGGCAACTCGACACGTTCATTGCGAAGAGCAAGACGCTGGGGCCCATTTTCGCCAATCTTTTCGATGCCGCAATCTTCACGGGATTCGCCTTCGCCTTAGTTAACGTTATCTCCGCAATACCGGGTCTAATCGATAAACTAGACGCCCTGACAGATACGAGTCGCGTGTTCTATGAGGCGCAGCAGGCCATCAACAGCACGCTCGTCGAGCAGGCAAAGCACCTCTTCGAGTTGCAGCAGCAGTACAAGCTGCTCGGTCTTGAGGGATTGTCTCTGATGGGCGCCAGGCAGAGCGAGGTAAACGAAAGGCTCGCGGACGCGAAGAAGCACTTGGCCGACGTGACCAAGGAGCTGACAGCTTACCAGACGCAGCTCAAGAAGCAGGCTGATACCCAAGCCGAGATTCAGAAGAAGATCGGCATCTCGGCGCCGCAGTCGGGCACGGCTCTCATCGCGGGGATCGGCACAGCTTCTTCGATGACCGTGGAGCAGGCTCAACGGCTCGCGCAAATCCAAAACGCCCTCACTGCCGCCAGCGGTGAGGTGCGAATCTGGACGCAGGAATTGGCGAATTCGCGAAAGGAACTCGGGAGCGCGGCGACTAAGAAGGCATTCGAGGACCATCTGGCTCTTCTCCAGGCCGACCAGGCAGCTATGAAGGAGACCAACAAACTCTACCAGAGCTTTGTCGATCTCAGCTTGCAGCCGCTCCTCGCCGCGGGCAAAGCCGCGAGCGAATGGAAGGTGATCAGCGAGGAGCTTGACCAGGATCGCAAGAAAAGAGTGGTCCAAGCCTCGATCGACACACAGCGCATCGAAGAGGACACGGCTGTTGCGATTTTGCCGCCCTGGCAGCGCGCGTACGCGCAGATCGAGGTGGATGCACAGCGCCGCGTCGATGAAATCCATCGACAGCTCGACGGCCTGAAGGGCGCTGAAGCATACGAGGCAGCGCAAATCCGCGACGTCTGGATCATGGAATCCGTGCAGATGCGGGACACACTGGCGGACAATTTGCAATCGGCGTTCGATGATCTGATCAGCGGGCGCCTGGGCGATCGTGTGAGAAAGATGTTCGAGCGCATGGTCTTCCAGATGATCGCGACCTGGCTGCTCGGCATGAAGACGATCCAGGGGTCGCTGGGCGGCGTCTTCGGCGGATCGGCCGGCGGCGGATTTTCGCTTGGCAATATCTTAGGAATTCCTTCGCTCGGGCCGGGGGGCACCGCGCCAACATTTCCGAGCAGCGGCGAAGTGATCAATATGAGCGGGCTTCCGCTGAATCTCGGCAGCGCGGTTGGTTCGCCCACGCTGATGTCTCAGATTCCCGGCGCGGGCCTTTCCGCGGGTCTCGGTTCAATGGCTGGAATTGTGATGCCCGCCGGCGCGGGCGCCGCGACCGGACTCGCTGGGATACTCACGAAAATCTTTCCGCATGGTCTGAAGATCGGCAGTCTGAACATTTCCGGCGCTGGACTGGCTGCACTCGGCGCGGGTCTTCTCTTCTCAAGCATCGGCCGCGGCGGCGTTGGTGGCGCACTCGGCGGAGCTGCCGGCGGCGCGCTGACCGGCTTCGCGATCGGCGGCCCGATCGGCGCGATCATTGGCGGAATCATCGGCCTTTTCGCGGGTCTATTTCAGCCGAGCACGCGGAAGGCGCGGCTGGCGATCGAAGCCGACATCAAATCGCAGGCCCAACTCGTCGAGGATTCCTATAACCTGCACCAGACTGATTACAACTCCGCGATCGGACAGCTCGAGCAGCTTCGCCAGCAAGGCGTCGATGCGCTGAAGCAGGCCGGCGTGAAGGACATCGACCGCTCGCGCGTGGGCCACGTCGATCACTGGGTAGACCTCGCTGAGCAGGACATTCAGCGCAGCGAGCAACAGCGACAAAGCCTCCTCGCGGCGTCGGCGAACTACGGGCCGGCGCAATTCCGCCGAGGAGGCTACGTCAACGCGGGACTCGGCGGCGCGTTCGGCCCGCTTGGCGTGCCTGTTTGGGCGCCACGATTCGATTCAGGGGGAGCCGTGCCGGCCATTCTCCACAGCGGAGAATACGTGCTCCGCTCGGAAGCCGTGGATCGACTCGGCCGCGCGAATCTCGATTCGCTGAATGCAGGGGGAACCGGACCCGGAGATATCATCGTCCAAGGGCCGCTCGTTTCCTTCACGGGAGGCGAAGATTGGTTGCGAAACGGCGGCGCCCAGAAAGTCATCGCGGCGCTCCGGCGACTGCGCAGGGAGGGGCATTCAGTTTAACGAAAGAAAAATCCTAAACTCCGCGTGCTGCTCACGTCGCGAATGATGACGCGGCAGTGTCGAGCAGACGTACCGCGCGGGGGCCGAACGGGCTGAAGAGTCGGCGATCCAAGGCTGTCGTGCCCTCGTCCAGCAGCAGCCCCCTCCTGCCGCACTCGGAGGCTCGTTCGGCATGGATAGAAAGGTCAATATGACCGACTTCGACAGCAGATGGGTAGAGATTGGGCTCGACCCCGAGCGGAAGGCGCGGTTTATTCCGGGCTCCGAAAAGTTGCGCGATCGCGCGCGCCAGATCGCCGACGAACGGAAGATCACCTATGGTAAAGCTTTGCAGATAGCGCGAACTGAAGGCAACGGTGAGCTGAGATTCAGCGAATGGCCGCTGCCTGTGGACCCGGCCTCGTCCGAAAAGTTGCGCGATCGCGCGCGCCAGATCGCCGATGAACGGAAGATCCCCTATGGCGAAGCTTTGCGAATAGCACGAACTGAAGGCAACGGTGAGCTGAGATTCAATGAATCGCCGCTGCCCGTTGACCCCGCCTCGGAAGAACTTCGCCAGCGTGCGCATCGGATCGCCGGCGAGCGCGGCGTTACCTTCGGAGAAGCCCTTCGGATCGCCCGCCGGACGGCGGCTTGACCCCCTCTAGAGCCTTCCCTAAAAGCGAACATTAGGCGAATCAGATTGGCCAAAGAGCGTGAACAACAGGACAACGAGCGTGAACATTTTGGACAAAGAGCGTGCGCACCCCCACCCGCACGCCAAGTTCGCTGCTTGATTAGTGTAGAATCGAACTTCGGGGCCTGGGTGGGAAGAGAAGCGTGACGAACATCCGCACAATCGGTGTGGCCAATGGCGGCGGGGACTGTCCCGGCTTGAACGCCGTGATCCGCGGCGTCGTGAAGACGGCGATCTATGGATACGGCTGGCGCGTCATGGGCATCACGAACGGCTTCGACGGCTTGATCTGGCCGGAGCGCTGCCAGGAACTCACGATCGACTCGGTGCGGGGCATCCTTCCGCGTGGCGGCACGATCCTCGGCACGACGAACCGGGGCAATCCCTTCGCTTACTGCCACGAAGAGGGTGGCCGGACCGTGACCCGGGATTATTCACTTCTGTGCCTGGAAAACGTGAGGCGGCTGAAGCTGGATGCGCTGGTGGTGATCGGCGGCGACGGTACGCTGCGCATCGCGCATGACTTCGCGAAGCGCGGGCTGAACGTGGTGGGCGTGCCGAAGACGATTGACAACGATCTTTCCGCCACTGAGGTGACGTTTGGTTTCGATACCGCGCTGCACGTAGCCACCGATGCGATTGACCGCCTGCACACCACGGCCGAAAGCCATCACCGCGTGATGGTCATCGAAGTGATGGGCCGCGACGCCGGCTGGATCGCGCTGCATTCGGGGATTGCCGGCGGCGCGGACGTGATCCTGATCCCGGAGATCCCCTTCACCATCGAAGGCGTTTGCGAAAAAGTGCGTGAACGGGAAATCGCCGGGCGCACGTTCAGCCTCGTCGTGGTCGCCGAGGGCGCGAAGCTTCCGGCGCGCGACCCGATGGGAAAACCGTTCCCGCCGGCGCGCGCGGGTCAGGTCGGGTTCTTGATCGGAGAAGCCATCCGCGAGTACTCGAAGAAAGAGGTCCGCGTGACCGTGCTCGGACACATCCAGCGCGGCGGCTCGCCAAGCCCGTTCGACCGCATCCTGGCCACGCGTTTCGGTTTTTCCGCCACCGAGCTCGTGGCGCGCGGCGAATTCGGCAGGATGGTTTGTCTTCGCGCGGGCAAGATCGAGTCTGTGCCGCTCGAAGAGGCCATCGGACGCTACAAGACGGTGGACCCGCAGGGCGACCATGTCCGTGCGGCGCGAGCTGTCGGCATCACCTTTGGAGATGCGCCGTGAGCCCGAAACGCATGGGCGGAGTTGCGCTCATCGTGGTGGTAGCCGCGGGCATCGTGTATTGGAGATTCCGTCCACAGCCGCAGGATCTCGCGGACAGTTATGTCGGTGAGCGTACGGCGATCGTGTGGAACACCCTGGCGGCCGTTCGACAGCCAGTAGCCACACTTCGTTTTGGGCAGCGAGTCGGCGTTGTCGAACGCCGGGGCGACCAGGTGCGCGTCCGCCTCGCTGGGGGAGAGATGGGCTGGCTCGAGGCGCGCGCGTTGATGGATGCGGCGCTTTGGGATCGCAGCTCGAAACTCCTGGAGCAGACGCGCAAGATGCCGCTGCAAGCCGCGGGCCACACCAAGGTGCCCACCAATTTGCGCATCGAAGCGGGGCGCGCGGCTCCGCGGGTTTTTCAATTCGGGCGCGATCTCCCAGTAGAGATTTTCGCGCGCACCTCGGCGGAAGTGGAATCAGCGGCGGAAGGAGCTTCGCGGGATGCTTCCGGCGAGGAGCAGAAGCCGCGGCGCGAAGACTGGTTTCTGATTCGTGGGCGCGCGCCGGCCAGCCGTGTCGCGCCGGACCAGAACAACGGCGCCGGCTCGGGAAGCGAAGCGGGTGACTCGGTCGAGGTGGCGGGCTGGGTGGTGGCCCGCTTTATCGAGCTCGATTTGCCCGACACCGTCAAAGACTACGCATCCGCCTCCGGGACGCGCGTGCTGGCGTGGTTTGAGTTGAACCGCGTGCCCGAGGAGCCCGGCAGCAGTGCCCAGAAGCCGCAGTACCTGGTGGCCGTGGCGCGGGGAGGCGAAGGGCAGGCGTGCGACTTCAACATGCTGCGCGTGTACACCTGGGGCGCGGCGCGCCGGCGCTACGAGACCGCCTACGTCGAAAGCGACCTCTGCGGCTATCTTCCCTTGCGCGTGGGGCGCTCGTCCGCAGGCGATCCCGAATTCCGTTTTGAGGCGCAGCGCAAGGATGAGAAGGAAGAGCGTGTCTATCGCATGCGACTGACCAGCGTGCGGCGCGTCCGCGAAGCAGCGAACCCGCCGCCGAGCAAGAAACGGCCCTGAGGCGGCACCGCGTCAGTTTCCAGGTTCATTTGCAATTCGGCGCCACCTGTGGAAACATTTTTGATGCCCTCATCGAGGAATGAAAATGGCTACCCCAACGCTTCACCCAACTGCTTCCTGGACACAAACGATCGGCGAGACCGCCGGGCGCGTCTGGCAGATCCTGGATAAAGACGGCCCACTGAGCATCACCACGCTGCAGCGCCGCGCCGATGTTCCCTCGCGGCTGCTGTACATGGCGCTCGGCTGGCTGGCACGCGAGGACAAGGTCGAAGTCACCGCGGAGGGACGGAATTACCTCGTCCGGCTGCGCTGATTTGGGTTCCGGCACCTTCACTGTTTGCAAGGCGGCGGGATGGCATTGCTGCTGAATGAAGGCGAAGTGCGCTCGCTGCTTACGATGCCGCTCGCGCTCGAAGCGGTCGAAGAGGTTTTTCGACGGCTGGCCGCCGGCGAAGCGCTGCTCCAGGTGCGGCGCCGCTTGCAGCTTCCCGAAAACGCTTTCCTGCACTACATGGCCGGCGCCGACATGGTGAGCGGCTATATGGGCATGAAGATCTACACCAGCGTGCGCGGCGCGCTGCGGTTTCTGGTGCCGCTCTACCGCGCGAAGACCGGTGCGCTTCTGGCGTTGATCGAAGCCGACTACTTGGGCCAGATGCGCACCGGTGCGGCGAGTGGAGTAGCCACGAAATTCATGGCACGCGCGGACGCGAAAACCGTCGGCATTGTGGGAACGGGCCTTCAGGCGCGCACACAGCTTGAGGGCATTTGTGCCGTGCGGCGCATCGAGCGCATCCGCGCGTTCGGACGCAACCCCGAGAAGCGTGCCGCGTTTGCGCGGGAGATGAGCGAGAGGCTCGGTGTGAAGGTCGAGCCGGTAGCGACCGCGGAAGAGGCCGTGAGGGTGGCGGACGTCGTCGTCGCGGCCACGACTTCCTCGCGCCCGGTGATCCGGGGAGCCTGGCTCGCGCCCGGAGCACACGTCAACGCAGTCGGCGCGAACTTCCCGCACAAGCGTGAACTCGACGACGAAGCCGTAGAACGTGCGGCGACAATCGCGGCGGATTCCATCGAGGAGTCCAAGATCGAGTCCGGCGACTTGATGGAGACGATTGGCCGCAAGCCGGAGGGATGGTCGCGCGTCTGCGAGCTGGCCGACATCGTAGCCGGCAAGCGCCCCGGCCGCGCGAGTGCAGCCGAGATCACACTCTTCAAGTCGAATGGGATCGCTCTCGAAGATGTCGCTGTGGCTTCGCGAGCTTACGAGTTGGCGGAGGAGCGGCAGGTAGGCCTGCGGATTCCGCTCTGGGAGCACTGCGGCTGACGCGGAGGTCTTTGCCCGCGCTTCAATTCGCGCGGCGGCGCAGGCGCTGGGCCAGCGCGGCATGGAGGCGTTCGCTGACTTCCTTGGGCAGCGGCACCGGCTCCGCATTGCAGAAAATCTGAATGGTCTTCCGCGTTGTATCCACCACCAGGCGGCAGTCTTCGCATTTGTCGAGATGCCGCTCGAGGTCGGCGCGCGCGGCAGCGTCGAGCTCCTTGTCCAGGTAGCTCGAAAGTTCGCGGATCACGCCTCGGCAGTTCACGATTTCTCTCTCCCTCCGAATGTCTGGCTCAAAAGGTTGCGCAGCTTAAGTCGGGCGCGGAGCAGGCGCGTTTTCACTGCGGGCACGGAGATGCCCAGGAGCTGCGCCGTCTCCTCTGTGGAAATTCCTTCGATG
>CAVTZX010000014.1:0-75648 GCA_963739275.1 uncultured Acidobacteriota bacterium | reverse complement strand
GCTTATGATAACAGCCAGACAGCTCCTGCTTTAAAATGGAATGGGACAATTGATGAAGTCAGAATATGGAATCGTGTACTATCTTCTCAGGAGATAAGCCATCTTTACACTTCTAATTTATACAAATATGATACAAACAAATGGAATTTTACAACAAATCAAACAGATATAGATGAAGGAAATCAAACTTATCAGATTTGCGGGCAAGATGCTCAGAACAATCTAAACTGCACTGAAACAAGAACCTTTAGCCTCGCACACACTCTGAAAATAATTTATCCAACAACACTATCAAAATTATTAACTGATGTTGCAGAAATGTTACATTTAAATTTAACTATACCATCTTTGGGACTCCTGTTACAGATAACTTAAATGTAACTAAAATACAAATTGGAGATGTATCATGCATAAATAATATTAGCAATATGGAAACATTCAGCTCATTCAATGGGCTGATTCCGAATGGGACTCTTTCTTGAAGGGCATCTTGATGTGGTAGGAACAGAGAATTCAACAATTAATGCTACAAATGGGTATGCAATAATAAATGTCTCTACGAAGATGACGGGCTAGTAATACGCTCAACACAGCGCCTTCCAGCAACATACAAAACAGAAACAGATGTCATGATGATTAATTTTGATGCAGATATAGTCAACAACACATATAATGGGTTTTATTGGAATGAGTATATTAGATACCCAATCTCCTGGAACCAACCATTAACACCTGGTCTCATGACCATAGAAGAGTAGCAATAGAAGTCTACAATGAAGGACAAGAACGCCGAGATACATGCTGTATTATTATGATAATGACATGTTTGATAATTATTATTGGAATGGTACAGCATGGGTAGATGAAATCTTTCCAATATTAAATTACTGAAAACAATGTTTGGTATCATACTGAAATAGTAAAAAATAGAACACACTATAGAATGCAATATATTATAAGAATGGAACAAAAATTGCTGAAGCAACTGTGCCAATATCTATAGTAGCCAGAGTATCTGAGGGAGATTGGTTTTATATGGGGGAACAGCATTCAAATGGATGGTATAAAGGTCAAGTTGGAGTAGACAATATATCCTTAGGAATAGTAAATGAAACAGTAGGTAAAGCATGGTATGACAGTGCAAATAATTACTGGAATGTCAATTGTACAATCTCAACTTAACAGGATCTCTAAATCTGTATATTGAAGCCGAATACAACAACAATGGGAAAGTAATAAGAAATTACACACAGGAAAATGGTATTTCTATTGGTACTTCGTCTTCAAACACCAGTGACGGAGGAAGCTCTGGATGTAGTTCATATACTTACTGGCTTTACACTTATACAATAACAGATAAACAATTCAATTCAGGATATACCAAAGAGTTGGTAGTAAGAAGCAGAATAAAGTTTAATATTTATAACACTGAACATTATATTGGAGTTGTTGGCTTAACCTCAACAACAGCAACAATAAATGTTTCATCAATCTCACAACAGGCAGTTTTTAATATAGGGGATGAAAAAAAGTTTGAAGTTTCAGGAGATAATTATTCTGATTTAAGCGTAAAACTTCTTAGTATTTCTAATAACAAGGCGAATATTACAATTAAGGCAATGCATAAGCCAATCAAGCTAAAGAAGTTAAACCTTTTAAAAAAAAAACTAACATCTTAAAAAATAATTTATCTTGGATTTGGATAGTATCTATAATTATTATTTTAGTACTGCTTATTATTTATTGGAATCATTATGGTAAAAAATATTATCATAAATATAGCAACTAGCCCGCCTTATTAATAAATTACTCCTATTATGCCGAAAATCCAATTTAACCCTTAAATCAAAAAAATCCTTATTAACATTCGGATTTTTAGGATGCTCAGGAAAATTTTGGATTTTCCTGACATAAGCAAGATTTAAATATACTAAAATATATATTCAAGTATATAAATCAAAAAGAGAGGAATCATGAAAAATAAAAAACAAAATATAAACATCAAAAAATATCCTACTTTAAATATAATTAATGAAAAGGATATTGCTTCTGATTTTGCCACAAAGGCTTATGAAACATTTAATAAAATTATAAAATCAATTGTTCTTTTTGGCTCTTCAGTAAAACAAAATGCTGTTGCCGGCTCAGATATAGATATTATAATAATTATTGACGATGTTGTAATCTGGGACCAGGAATTAATCGCCTGGTACAGGGAAGAATTAGAAAAACTTTTAAGAGAAAATCCGTATCAGAAAGATTTGCATATCAACACGATAAAACTAAGCACCTGGTGGGAAGATTTGATGAAGGTGATCCGGTGGTAATTAATGTTTTAAGATATGGCGAGGCAATGATTGATTTGGAGGATTTTTTGAGCCTCTGAAATTTTTATTGCAGGGAAAAATAAAATCCACTCCTGAAGCGATTTATAACTGCCTTCAAAGAGCTCCGACTCATCTTTTAAGAAGCAAGGCTGCAGAATTAAACGCTGTTGAAGGATTGTACTGGGCAATGGTGGATTCAAGTCATGCAGCTTTGATTTCTGCAAAATCTCCTCCTTCTCCTGAACATATTCCAGATTTGAAAGAAACTTTTGTTGATACAGAAAATTAAAAATGAAATATGTTATATGGTACAGGGATTTATATGGTTTCATAAAAAAATCACTCATGGGAGATCTTACAGATTTAGCAGGCCAGGAAATTGATGTGATTGGCAATCAAGAGCAGAAGAATTTGCTCAGGAAATGACACGATTGATTAAAGGTTTAATTGAAAAAATCTGATTATGGAACTTCTATACCTTTATCCGAAGCTTTCTTTTCTCTCTATCTTTAACTTCTTTCTTATCATCTACTTCTTGTTCTCTCCTATTTGTATAAGACTCTAGCTAACTCTACATACTGCACTTTTTGGTTCTTATCCCAGTAACCGATTTTTTCTCCTTCATCAGTTAAATCATCCTGTTGGTCCTCAAGAACTTGATAATTTCTTTCTAAGTATGCTCTTATAGCCTTGCTATCTAATTTTCCTTCTTTATCTCTGAATAATTTATTGTAAGATTTTCTAATAGCATTTACAGCTGAATTTCTTAAATTAGGAATAACTACCTGCTGATTTCTAGAAGTAAATACTTTCTGTTCAACAGGCATATTTTTTAATATTTCTTGAACCTTGATCATGAATTGTGAAGCCGAAGGTGACGTGATTCTTCCCGATGGAGAAATAGCACATCGGGCCACTGGACTCAAAAGTGGGGATGCGCCAGGGATTGACGGTTTCCCGCGAGCCGGGAACGGTCTTCTTCACGAAAGTGCGCAATGCATTGGCGACTTCCTGGAGGCGCGGGACCCTGCGAGCGACGTACGCGTCAATCCAGTTTGCAGGAGTCGCGTCAGAGCTGATCATTCGTTTCTCCTCTCCTCGTTCCGGCAGTCTGCTTTCCTGGCATCCTTCGCGGACTATTCGAGAATGTCGAAGCGGAATTCTTCGATGACGGGATTGGTGAGGACTTCGCGGGCGATGCGTTCGATTTCTTTTTCGGCAGCGGCGCGAGTGGCGGAATCGAGCTTGAGTTCGAAGAATTTGCCCTGGCGGACGTCCTGGACGGTGGAAAAGCCGAGGGAGTGCAGGGCGTTCTGGATGGTTTGACCCTGGGGATCGAGCACGGTGCGCTTGAGCATGACCCACACATGGGCTTTCATGGCGTGGCTCCTGTGGGAGAGAAGATCAAAGACTCGGAAAAGGATGACGCAGAGACGCTGAGGAGCCAGAGGGGCGCAGAGGAGGACGCTGGCGGAAGCTCGTGCTCTCGTTGACGCTGGCAGAGACTCATGGCGCTGAGATTCCTCGCGCATCTCCGGTTTCAGGAGTCCGGTGGACTCCACCGGAGTCCCGACACCGGACCTGTTGGGATGCGCTCGGAATGGCGACCTTTCCCGGCTGCTCCCGCGGGGATTATAGCAGGCCGAGGGCAGCACAGCGGAAGCGAAAGTCGGCAAGGAGTGTGGACTTTTCGTCTGGAAGGAGGAAGGAGAATTCAAAGCTATGTTCGGCAAGGCGGACGAGCTCCGCGGGGGACAGGCCCATGCGCGCGGCAAGAGCATATTCGCGGTTGAGGGCGGTGTGGAACATCGCGGGGTCGTCGGTTGAGAGTGTGAGGGTCACGCCACGGCGGAGGAATGCCCTGAGAGGATGATCCTTCTTGAGAACCGCCATAAGGGCGTCAGGGTCAATCTTGCTCGGGACGTCACTGAGCGGAGTCTTCAAGGCATCATCCAGGATGTAATCGCAGGGCGTATCCCGAAATTCTCGCGGGTCTTCGGTATAACGGAGCTGGCGCAGGAGAGCGCCGGTGTAGAAATTGCTCGTGGGGCAGACTTCGAGGGGGATTCGACGCGTTGTAAGCAGGTCCATAAGCGCGGGATCACGGATGGCGGCGATGCCGTGGCCGATGCGCTCGGCCCCGAGGAGATCAACGGCTTCGCGGATCAATTCGGGGCCGCCAATTTCGCCGGCGTGGCAGACGCGGTGGAGACCTTGCGCGGCGGCAAGGTCGTAGACGGCGCGAAACTCGGCAGTAGGGACGGAGAGTTCGTCGCCGCCGAGTCCGAAAGCGACAACGCCTTCTGACTTCAGCGAAGCAGCAAGGCGCGCGACTTCCATGGCCGTAGCGGGGCCGAATTGGCGCACGGCGTCAAAGATCCATTGAATGTGCAGGCCGCGAGGACGAAGGCGCGCAGCGACTTCGGCGAGCACAGCGAAATTCGCGCGCACGTCCTGCCTGCGCAAGAGCATGACACCCGCGGACAAGGTGATTTCGGCGTAGCGGACGTTTTGCTCGAGCAGGCGCCCCGCGTGACGCTCGGCGACGACAGCGTAGTCGGCAGGGGTCCGCAGAAACGAAGTGACCCACTTGAAGGCTTCGAGGAAGCCGGTGAAGTCGCGAAAGGCGTAGCGCGCTCGCGCTTCCTCGGTCGTGAGAGAGACGCCGTGACGCGCGGCGAGCTCGACGACAGTGTGCGGCTCGATGCTGCCTTCAAGGTGCAGGTGCAATTCCGCCTTGGGCATGGCGGCGATCAGGGCTTCGGGGTCCCGAGTAGCGGAAGATCCTTCAGGAGCAGCAGGCACGGGAGAGGTCAATCAGCGCGCGGGGAGATTGGGCCGGCCGGCGTTGATCCAGGCGGTGAGCCAGTAGGAGCCCACGTCGGTGGCGGCGTCGGAGAGCTGGCGGATGAGGATAGCGGCGGCCTGGTTGTAAAAGCGGTCGTAGTATTCGTCGGTGTAATCGGCGAGGCCGATGCGTGCGCGCCGGTCGGCGAGAAGGACATTCTCAATCCAGGCGTGCGCGCCGAGGCAGGCGTCAAAGGCGCGATCGGTAGGGTCGTTGATGAACGACGCGTCGTTAGGGTGCATGGGGAAGAAGACCGAGAAACGGTCGATCAGGTTCGAGTTGAAGCGCACATTGACGCCGGGCTGCCCGGCGACGCGGCCGTCGAAATCATCCGTGGTGTTGAAGGGATCGTGAGCTTCGGCGACATAATGTGCGAGCAATGCGGCGTTGAGGCGCACTTCTTCCCAGTTGCCGTCCTTGAACGCCTTGGTAAGGCGTTCGCTATAGACGCCGATCTGCCAGGGAAGCAGGCCGTTAGCTTCGAGCTTGGCGCGTCCGAACTTTGCGACCGCGGCTTTGTAACTGCGCGGGAGGGCGTCAAAGGGAAAACGGCCGTAACGCTCGAAGCGCAGGACGTGAAATCGGAGCTCGGCGGGATTCTTGTTGAGCGACTCAATCGGATCGGCGGAATGACGCACGATCAGGTCGCGATTGGCCTCGAAGAACGGGCGGAGTTCGAGGGGCAGAGTATCCACGGCCTTGCCAGCAACCATGCGGTGGCCGTTCGCGCCCCAGGCCCAGACGTGAGACGGAATCAGCAGGACCGCTGCCAGCGTGAGAAGCGCGCCTCGAATCCAGGGAGACATCACCGTGCCTTTGCCGCTTCGGTGGAGAGTGTGCTCCGTTTGCGGCTATAGGTGAAATAGATTACCAGCCCTATGGCCAGCCAGACAAAAAAACGAATCCAATTGGTGATGGGGAGTCCCGCCATCAGCAGAAGGCAGGTGAGGATGGTCATGATGGGGGCGAGCGGGCCCCCCGGCGCGCGGAAGTGGCGGGTACGATTTGGTTCTCGATAGCGAAGGATCAGAACGCCACCAGCGACAAGAGCGAAGGCGAAGAGCGTGCCGATATTGGAGAGATCGGCGAGCGTGCCGATGTCGAGGAGTCCCGCGGGAATGCCGACGAGAAAACCGGCGACCCATGTGGAGAAGTCGGGTGTGCGGAAAGTCCTGTGCACGCGGCTGAAAATGCGGGGCAGCAGGCCATCGCGTGACATTGCGAACCACACGCGCGCCTGGCCCAGTTGAAAGACGAGGAGCGATGAAATCATGCCCATGAGCGCGCCGATCAGAACGACGAGGCGCACGCCGCCGAAATGAAGCTTCTTCAAGGTGTTGACGACGGGAGCCGCGTCGTCCATCAGCGTCTGCCAGGGCACGATCCCTGTCAGAACGACGACCACGGCAACGTAGAGCACCGTGCAGATGACCAGCGTGGTGATAATACCGATCGGCAAATCGCGCTGCGGGTTCTTGCACTCTTCGGCGGCGGTGGAGACGGAATCGAAGCCGATGTAGGTGAAGAAGATAATGGAGCCGCCGGTCAGAATGCCCGGCCAGCCATTCGGCGCGAAAGGATGCCAGTTGCTGGAGTGAATGAAGCGCGAGGCAAAGCCGACGAAGATCAAAATGGCCATGATCTTGAGCAAGACCATGACATTGTTCGTCTCGGCGGATTCGCGGATGCCGCGCACGAGGATCAGGGTAAGCAGCATGACAATGATGAACGCGGGCCAGTTGAAGCCGAAGTGCCAGCCGGGCAGGTAGAGGGTGTTTCCTTGAAAGTCGGAGAGCCCGCCGGGCAGATAGGCGGGCGTAATCCAGCGCAGACTGGGATGAATCCCAAACCAGTCGAACAAGCCCACGACGTGTGCGGAGAAGCCGACGCTCACGGCCATGTTCGAGACGGCGTATTCGAGGATCAAATCCCAGCCGATGATCCAGGCGATCAGTTCACCCATCGTTGCGTAGGTGTAGGTGTACGCGCTGCCGGCGATGGGAATCATGGCAGCGAGCTCGGCGTAGCACACCGCGGCGAACCCGCAAACGACTGCGACAAGAAGAAACGAGAGAGCGATGGCCGGGCCGGCACCAGGCCGCCCGAAGGACGAAGAATGGTGGATCAGATACTCGAGCAGCGGCGCATTGAGGATGGACTTGGCTTCGAGTTTCTGGCCGGCGATGGCCGTCCCAATGACGGTGAAAATGCCGGAACCGATGACGGCGCCGATGCCCAAGGAGGTGAGACTGAGCCAGCCGAGGGATTTCTTGAGGCGCCGCTCGGGCTCCTCGGCGTCGGCGATGAGTCGATCGATATTCTTGACGCGGAAGAGTTCAGAACTCAATCATCACCGCCGCCCCCGGCTTGCTCGCATGGGAAACGCGGAAACTCTATCGTGACCTGACTTGCGGCGCAACCTTGGAGCGCGCGATTGTTGCGGGCGCTCCGGCGGGGGCCCGTCCAGGGAGCGCACGCCGATCAGGCGCGTTCGAGATTGGCATAGCGCTCGAGAAGCTTCTTGGTGCCGTGGTCAAGGAAGCTGACCGTGAGCTTGCGATCGCCGTCATCGTCTTCCACTGCGATGATGGTGCCGATGCCATAGGTTGGATGGCGGACGCGAATGCCGACGAGGGGATTCGAGCTTTTGCGCGGCGCGCGCGGGACCGAGGCGCGCGGCGATGAAGCGCGGCGCGGCTCCGGGTCGTAGGAGCGGCGGGCGCGGCGGTGGAATTCGGCTTCCGAGAAAGAATACTCGGGGTCGGACTCGTAGCGGCGCGTGGAACCGGGTTCGGCGAGCGATCCTTCCGCGGCTTCGATGAGTTCGCCCGGGATTTCGTCGACGAAGCGAGAGCGCAGGGAAGCTTCGAGACGCTCGGAACCGTAGATTCGGCGGTAGACAGCGCGGGTCAGCGTGAGCGTTTCGCGAGCGCGGGTCATGCCGACGTAGCAGAGGCGGCGCTCCTCTTCGAGGTCGCCCTCGTTCGCGGCCGAGCGGCTGTGCGGGAACAGCCCCTCCTCCAGGCCAGCGAGGAACACGTGATCGAATTCGAGACCCTTGGCACTGTGCAAAGTCATGAGGGAGACGGTGGCGTGTTCATCGAAATCGTCGGCGTCACTGACGAGCGCGGAGCGATCGAGAAAATCCGTGAGTGTCTCGCCGCGCTCGGCGGCGTCCGCAAGGGCGTTGACGAGTTCCTGAAGGTTTTCGGTGCGCGCGACCTCGTCGGCGCCCTCGCGCTGGGCGAGCATCTCCAGATAGCCCGTGCGCTCGAGGACGGAGCGGACGAACTCGGCGGGCGGAAAGGAAGCGGCATCCGCGGTGAGAGCCAGGATGAGCTC
This sequence comes from uncultured Acidobacteriota bacterium, assembly GCA_963739275.1. Taxonomy (GTDB): domain Bacteria; phylum Acidobacteriota; class Terriglobia; order Acidiferrales; family UBA7541; genus JBGQGH01. Next base: position 67,131 of record CAVTZX010000014.1, on the reverse strand, counting down.
GCGGAAATCCTTGAGTGGGGCGATCGCACGGCCCGGGCCACCGGGTTCGATGGCGGCGGCAATCGCATTCCATAACGATGTCCCGCGCTGCTGGGCGAGCGCGCGCAAAGAATCGACAGATTTCTGGCCGATGCCGCGGGGCGGCGTATTGAGGACGCGCAGAAGCGCAATATCGTCGTCGGGGTTGAGCGCGAGGCGGACGTAGGCGAGCGCGTCCTTCACTTCGGCGCGCTGATAGAAGCTGAAGCCGCCCACGACGCGATAGCGGATGCCGGCGCGGCGGAACGATTCCTCGAAGGCGCGGGACTGGAAATTCGTGCGATAGAGCGCGGCGATGTGGATCGAAAGGTCCTTGCGTTCGAGGCGCGAGACCTCTTGCGCGACGAAATCGGCTTCCGCAGCGGCGTCGCGGCCTTCAAAATAGCGGAGGTTCACGCCTTCCCCGCGGGTGGCGGAGAGGGATTTGCCCAGGCGGTGTTTGTTGTGGGAGACGACGCCGGCGGCCGCGTCGAGGATTTGTTGCCTGGAGCGGTAGTTTTCCTCGAGGCGAATGACCTGCGCGCCAGGGAAATCCTCGGCGAAGCGGAGGATGTTGCCGACGTCAGCGCCGCGCCAGCTATAGATGGACTGATCCTCGTCGCCGACGACGCAGAGGTTGCGCTGCGACCCGGTGAGGAGGCGCAAGAGTTCGTACTGGACGCGATTGGTGTCCTGGTATTCATCCACCATCAAGTGGGCGAAGCGATGGTTCCATGAGTTGCGGGAGTCGTCGAAACGGCGAAGGACCTCGACGGCGCGAAGGAGGAGGTCATCGAAATCGAGCGCTCCGCTCTTGCGAAGAATGGATTCGTAGGCGGCGTAGACACGGGCGATGCGGCGGGCGTTATCGTCGGCCGCGGTTTCCGCCATTTGTTCGGGCGTGATGCCGTGATTCTTTGCAAAACTGATGCGCTCGAGGTGCCCGCGGACGGATTCACCCGACTCAAGGCTGAGGTGTTTGAACGCCAGCTTGACGGCGGCGGCCTGGTTCTCGTCGTCGTAGATGGCAAAATCGCGGCGGAGGCCGAGGCGCGGGGCCTCGCGCCGAAGCAGGCGCGCGCAAAAGGAATGAAAGGTGCTGATCCAGGGATCGTTCCAGGCCAGTCCGGAGTGGCCCAGCAATGCACCGGCGCGCTCCTTCATCTGGTCGGCGGCTTTGTTGGTGAACGTGACGGCGAGGATGGACTCCCCGGGGAGTCCTTGCTGGATGAGATGGGCGATGCGATAGGTGATGACCCGCGTCTTGCCGGTGCCCGCGCCGGCGAGGACGAGTACCGGGCCTTCGATGGCTAGGACAGCTTCGCGCTGTCGAGGGTTGAGGTCGTCAAGGAGAGTCATCGGGTCGGGAACCGTGGGAACAACAATTTTAGCCGAGGAGCGCGCGTTGAGCAAACGCGCCGGGAAAATGTCTTCGGCTAGCGCGGACGAGCGGGCGCGAGGCTGACTTCGAAATAGAAAAGAGGCTTCTGCTCGGGGATTAGTTTGAGATCGGGGAAGTAGAGCGTGCCGGAGTAAACCCAGTCGTAGTGGTCATCGACGTCGAAGTAGAGGAAGCCGTGGAGCGTGCCGTGGGGTGGTACCAGGTCGCCGCTGAGTGCGACCGCTTGCAAGGCGTTGTCGATTTTCTGCCAGTCCTTGCCGCGGGAAGACCTCGGAATGGGGCGCGGCAGGGGCACGCGCGGTGCGGTGGGGTTCTTCGCGCCGGCGGGATTCACAATCTGGTCGGTGACGTCCTCGGGTGTGAGCGGCAGAAGGCGCTGACGGTCATGGCCCTCGGGCTTGAGGATCAGGCGGATGCCTTCGAGGCCGACTCGGATGGGCCTGTCGTTGTCATTGCGGAAGAACACTTCAATGGCGACGATGCCCGCGTCGTAAGGGTTTTTCTTGCCGAAGCGGTCCTTGTAGCGCGCTTCCTCGTGATAAGGGTCGGCGGAAATCACCAGGCCGTCGTGCGACTCGCGCGCGGGGAGAGAGGCCGAATCGGTTTGGGCGTGTGCGATGCGCGGCGACCCGCTGCAGAGGCAGAAGGCTCCCAGGAGAATGAATTGTCGGCGAGTGAGACGCATTTGTAATGCTGTTAAGATGCAGCTCGGGTCGCCGAGTTGCCCCGTATCGCCCGGCGCCCAGGGCCACTATAATAACGGGTCTGCATGCCGGGCGCTTCTAAAAGTAGTCCGAAGAGGATAGAGGCGCCGCGATAGGCGCCGCCAACCGAATGTATTTTCTCTACAGCGTGCTCACCGCCGCGGGGATGTTGCTCGCCTCGCCGTACTTTCTGATTCGCGGGCTCCGAAGAGAAGGATACTTCACCAGCCTGAAACAACGGTTCGGGCTCTTGCCGGACGAAGTGCGTTCCGGCGCCGAGGGAGCGATTTGGATTCATGGTGTCTCGGTTGGCGAGGCGTTGGCTGCCCTTCCGTTGGCACGGCGACTGAAGAAGGTTTTCCCCGATCATCGGATCGTGGTTTCTACGACGACGCTGACGGGACAGAAAATGGTCCGGGAGCGCGTCGATTTCGCGGACGCAGCGTTCTATTTTCCCCTGGACTGGGGCTTTGCGGTACGACGCGCGATGCAGGCCGTACGGCCGGCGGTCATTGTCATCCTGGAGACGGAAATCTGGCCGAATTTCCTGCGTGAGGCGAAGCGGGCGGGCGTGCCCGTGGTTTTCGTCAACTCGCGGCTCTCCGACCGATCGTTTCGGCGCTACCGGTTGACGAACCGCCTTCTCTTCGGGTTTCTGGGGCGAGTGTTGGCCCAGGCGCACTGTTTTCTGGCGCAGACGGAGCAGGACGCTGCGCGGCTCCGGGAATTGGGCGCGCCCAAGGATAACGTGCGCGCGGCGGGGAACTTGAAGTACGACGCGACACCTCCCGCGGCGAGCGCGTTTGCCGCGTGGTTGGAGCGAGAGGTCGCGGAGCGCGGGCGCCGGCCGCTGATTGTGGCGGGGAGCGTGACAGCAAACGAGGAATCGTTGGTGCTGATCGCGTTCGGGATCCTGCAGGGACAGTGGCGCCGAGCGCTGCTCGTGCTCGCGCCGCGCAAGCCGGAGCGGTTCGACATTGCAGCGGACCTGATCGCGGAGTCCCAACGGAAGTTCGTGCGCCGCAGCGGACTTTCGCTGAACGGCACTCAGGAGAACACCCTCGAGGATGCGACGAGCGTGGTGCTGCTCGATTCGATGGGCGAGCTCGCGGCTCTTTATGGGCTGGCCGATGCCGTGTTCGTTGGCGGGTCGCTGGTGCCCGACGGGGGCCACAATATTCTCGAGCCCGCTTGTTTCGGCAAGCCGCCACTCTTCGGCCCTTCGATGGAGAACTTCCGGGATATCGCGGCAAAGTTTGTCGGAGCCCGAGCGGGCTTACAGGTGAACAGCCCCGAAGACCTCGGGGTGGCCTGGATCGAGCTGATTCAGGACGCGGATCGCCGCGAGCAGATGGGGCGGGCGGCGCGCGAGTTGGTGGAGCGCAACCGCGGCGCCACCCAGCGGTCGGTGGAAGCGATTACGGAAGTGCTGGCGGCGAAACCGTATGGGTTTGAGGCGTCTGCCCGAGGCAGGATGTGACGCGCTCGCCGATTCTACGCTGGCTGTTGTGGCCCGCCTCAATGGCGTTTGGTGTGGGAGTTGCACTGCGCAGCGCCGCCTACCGCTGGAGGATCCTGAAGACGCGGCGCCTCGAGGGAAAGGTGATCAGCGTCGGCAACCTGACCGTGGGTGGCACGGGCAAGACGCCGATGGTGATGTGGCTCGCGCAGCGGCTTCTCGCGGAGGGAAAGCAGGCCGGCATACTGACGCGGGGATACCGCGGCGGCGATGGGGAAGAGCCGGGCGCTCCCCCGAGCGATGAGGTGGCGCTGCTGCGCGGGCGGCTCGAGCGCGGGGCGATGCTGGGCGTTGGCGCCGAGCGTTTCGTAAAAGGGAAGATGCTCGAGCGACACGGCGTGCAATGGTTCTTGCTCGACGACGGTTTCCAGCACTTGCGACTCGCGCGCGACGTGGACATCGTGCTGCTGGATGCGAGCGACCCCTTCGGGGGAGGGATGCTGCTGCCTGCCGGAAGGCTTCGAGAATCGAAGTCGGCGCTCCGGCGGGCGAGTGTGGTGGTTATCACAAGAACGGAGCGCGCCCCGGCGATCGAGGCGATTGTGAGGCGGCACACCGCCGCGCCGATCTCTTACGCGCAGAGCGAGCTCCGCGGCGTGTTCGATTCAGGAGATGATTTCCGCAAGCCCATTTTCGTCGATTGCCGGGAGAAGCGGCTCTTTGCCTTCTGCGCGATTGGTAATCCCAGAGCGTTCTTTGGCGATCTTCGCCGATGGGGGTTCCACATCATTGGAGAAGAAGCGTTCCCCGACCATCACCGTTTCACCGCGATTGACGCCGGGCGGCTGAACCGCGCGGCCCGGGAGGCCGGGGCGGAGGGATTTGTTTGCACTGAGAAAGACCTCTGGAACGGGGCGCGAACGTGCGCGGGGGTTATGCCGGTGTGGGTTTGCCGCGCTGATCTGCGCGTGGCGGATGGCGACCGATTCTGGGAGACCGTGCGTGCCCTGGCCGTCCGCGGGCGAGAGGGCAGAGCCGAATGAAGCTCTTGGTGCGGGCGACAAACTGGCTGGGCGACGCCGTGATGGCCATCCCCGCGCTCGAAGCCGTCCGGCGGCACCTGCCGCGGGGAGAGGTCGTGATTCTGGCGCGGCCGGGGATTGCGGAGCTGTACCGCGGGCAAGGTTTCGCGGACCGCGTCCTCGTCTTCGACCACACTGGCCGGCATGCAGGCGTCTTGGGGCGGGAACGGCTGGTGCGCGAGTTGCGGGGTGAAGGATTCGAGGCCACCCTGCTGTTGCAGAACGCGTTTGAGGCTGCCTGGCTGGCCTGGCGCGCGAGAATCCCGCAACGCATCGGCTACGCGCGTGATGCGCGAACGTTGCTGTTGACGCATGCCTACGAAGTGCCGCGCGCGGGCGAAGCTCCGCCGCACGAGGTGTATTACTACCTCGAGTTGTTGCGGCGCGCGGGATGGATTCGGGACCTGCCGCGGGTCGAGCGAATCGAATTGCGCATCGCGCCGGAAGCGCGCGAGCGTGCGGAAGACATCCTGGTCCAAGCCGGCGCGCGTCGCGGCGCGCTGCGAGTTGCGCTGGCCCCGGGAGCTGTCTACGGCTCCGCAAAGTGCTGGCCGGCACCGCGCTTTGCGCGGGTCGTGGACGGCCTTGCGGCGGACTTCGATTGCGACGTGATTATTTTCGGCACCGCGGGCGAAAAAGAGATCGCACAGCAGATTGCCTGCACGATGCGCCACCGGCCGGTGATGCTGGCGGGGGAGACCGGAATCGCGGACTTGCCGGCGCTTCTTGCCGCGTGCGGACTTTTCATCGGGAACGACTCGGGCGCGATGCATGTTGCCGCGGCAGTGGGTCTTCCGGTCGTGGCCATTTTCGGTCCCACCGACCCCGGGGCAACCTCGGCGCTCACGCCACGTCTCGAACGCGTACATCACCCAGTGACGTGCAGCCCCTGCTTCCTGCGCGCGTGCCCGGTGGACCACCGCTGCATGACACGCATCGAAGTGGCAGAAGTAGCCGCGGCGGCGCGGCGCTGGATCGCCCGGGAGTCGAACGCCGGCGCCAGGAGCACCGAGAGTGTCTGAGTCGGCGCGAGAGCGATTGCTGGTTGTGCGTCTCAGCGCGATGGGCGACGTGCTCCACACCTTGCCCGCCGTGGAGGCGCTTCGCGAAAGGTTCCCCGAGGCGCGGCTGGATTGGGTGGTGGATGAGAAGTGGGCGCCGATACTGCAAGGCAGCCCCGCGCTGGATCATGTGATTGCGTTAGACCGCAAGTCTTGGCGCTCGATTTGGAACTGCGTGCGCCAACTCCGCGCGGGCTCCTACACGTGTGCGGTGGACCTTCAGGGTTTGTACAAGTCGGCGATACTGGCCTGGCTTTCGGCCGCGCCGCGCCGCATCGGCTTTGACCCCCGGGCCGCGCGCGAAAGCGGGGCTGCGGTCTTCTATACGGAACACGTCCCCCGGGCGGGGCGCCACGTCGCAGAGCACAATCTTGCCATCGTGGAGCGGCTGGGCGCGCGCAAACCGGAGAAAAGATTCGCGCTTCCGGCATCCGCGGAAGCGGAAGCAACGATTGCCGCGCGGCTGCAGGAGCAGGGCATCGGCGAGTTTTACGCGGTTTCGCCGGGAGGGAGTTGGCGGGCGAAGTGTTGGCCCCCGGAGAGATTCGGCGAGCTTTGCCGCGATCTGCATGAGGTGCAGCGTTGGCGGGGAGTGATGATCCTGGGGCCGAAGGAACGGGAGATCGGTGAAGAGGTAACCCGCTCGGCTGGTGCCGGGGCGCCGGTCTGGATTTCGACGAGTCTGCCGGAGCTGATGGCACTTCTGCGGCGAGCGAGATTCCTGGTCGGCGTGGACAGCGGGCCCCTGCATCTTGCGGTGGCGCTGGGCACGCCGGTAGTCGGACTCTACGGCCCGACGGATCCGGCGCGGAACGGCCCGTTCTGCGACGAAGACGTCGTCGTGCGCAATGCGGGACCCGCCGAGACTTCTTATAAACGGCGGCAGGAGTACTCACCGACGATGCTCTCGATTCGCGTCGAACAGGTGATCGCGGCGATCGAGGAGCGCTTGGCGCGGCTGCAGGCGGCGCGTTCCGCCGGCGCCCGGGAGGGAGATTGAGCCTCCCTGGCGAAATCTGGATGCGCTGGCGCGTACGCGCCGGGTACCCGGTCGGTGCGGTATGCCTCCTGTTGGCGCATCCAACTCCGAAATCGATTGCTCTGGGAGCGGGGATTGGCGCGCTGGGGCTGGCGATCCGCGGAGCCGCGGCGGGGCACCTGCGCAAGGGAGAGAAGCTCGCGACGGCGGGGCCCTACGCACACACACGGAACCCGCTTTATCTGGGCAGCCTGCTTTTGGCTGTGGGATTTGCCGTAGGGACGCGTTCCTGGATCGCCGTGGCTCTGCTCGTCGCGTATTTTGCTTTGTTCTATGGCGGAGTGATGCGTCGCGAGGAAAAAGAACTTCGCACACAGTACGGCCCTGCATTCGACGAGTACGCGGCGCACGTGCCGCTCCTGCGGCCGCGGCTGACACCGTGGAAGGCTGCGACCGAATCGTTCTCGTGGGCGACTTACCGGCGTAATCACGAGTATGAGGCCGCGCTCGGATTCCTGGGCGGGATCGGACTCCTCTGGCTGGTGATGCGCTGGCGCGGCTGAGCTACTGCAAGCGGTAGACGACATTGATCAGGCGGCGAAACCTGGGGCCGTAGATCAGGTCGTACACGACCTCTTTGCCGGGGAAGAGCCTGAGGGCGCTTCGCCGCGTGGCTGCAGCGAGCTCGTTCGCTTCCTCCAGCGGCATCTCTCCCTGAGCAATGACCTCCAAGGCCAGACGGACGGCAATCCGCAGGCGGCGAAGGCGCCGCGATTCTTCGTCAATCTCTTCCCGGGTCGGCATGCAGGTACTTTCCTCGGCCATGGGTCCCCGTTGGGACTATCATAGGAGTTGCACCAATTGGCAGCAAGGCTGCGAAAGGCGGGCCGTGGCTGAAAAACCTACACGCGAAGATATCGTCGTTGTCCACCATGCAGGCACAGCGACTGAGGCCGTGGTGATTCGAGGCCTCCTCGAGAGTGTGGGCATCGCCTCTCCCGCCCCGACTTCTCACGATCCGTATCCCATGCGCGAGCCTCCGAAGAGCTTCCGCGACGCGGATGTCGTCGTCCTGGCGTCGCGGGCCGATGAAGCCCGGCGGATCATTGCGGACTACCGGGCGAATGCAGCAAGCGAGGCGGTTGAGTAGGAAGGCCCGGAAGCACTTCCGAGGGGCCCTCTAAGGTTGAGGGGGGTTCAGAAACGTGCGCACGGAGATGCTCTGGCCGTCGCTGAGCGCGGTAATGGCGCCGTGACGATCGGTGCGCAGGATGCGTGCGCCTGCGGCTGCGAGCCGCTCGAGAACGTCTGCGTTCGGGTGGCCGAAGGGATTGTTTTCGCCCACGGAAACGGCCGCGATGCGCGGGTGGACCTTGGCAAGCCAGTCCGGTGTTGTAGAAGTCCTGCTGCCGTGGTGGGCCACCTTCAAGAATCCCGCATCAAGGGGCCGCACTCCGCGATCCAGTTCGTCCTCGACGCGGCGCTCGATATCGCCCGGCAAGAGCATCGCGGTGCTGCCGTAAAGCAGCCGGACGACGAGTGAGTCATCATTCTTGGGCGGGTCGGACCCCTCCGTAGTGACGGGCCAGAAGACTTCCTCTCCAACATCACCTTCGCGCATCCTTTCGCCCTGAGTGTGATGTATTACGCGTACGCCGCGCGCGGCGGCTTCCCTGAGGAGTGCGCGGTAGGACGCGCTGTCCACGTTGCGGCCAATCCACAACTCTCGCACGCGAAAGTTCTCCAGAACGGCGGCCAGCCCGCCGATGTGGTCCTGGTGAGCGTGAGTGAGGGCGACGACATCCAGCTTCTTGAGGCCGCGTGACCACAGATAGGGCGAGACGGCCTCCTCGCCGGGGTCCACGCCGATCCTGAGGCCGCCCTCGCGGTTCGCGCCGGGCGTCCCACCGCCATCGATCAGCATGGTATGGCCGTTCGGAAATGCGACGAAGAGAGAGTCTCCCTGGCCGACGTCAAGCACGGTCACTTCGAGCTCTTCTTTTTCGAGTTGCGGCGCGAAGGGGTGGACCGCGACGAGGACCACCAGCACGGCCACCGGCGCAGCGAGAAGCCACTGCCAGAGGCGCCGCTTTGCGCGCGCAGCGGTTGCCAGCGGGATCAGTATGAGCAAAAAAACAACGAGCAGCCATCCAGGCGGGCCGGGAATTCTGTACGAAGAAAAGTGCCAACCGGAGAACCAGTCCACGGAGGACCCGAGAAGCGAGACGAGCCAGCCGAGCGGCTTGGCCAGCGCGGTCCCGAGCGAGCGCCAAAGAAAGCTCAGACCCAATGTCAGGAAGCCGAGCGGAACGATCAAGCCGGTGAGCAGCACGGAGGGGATATTGGCGAGCGGCCCGACAATACTCACGCGGTTGAAATCGCGCGCCAGAAGCGGAAGCATGCCGAGCTGGATCGCGGTTGAGACCACAACCAGTTCCCACAATGCAAACGCGGCGCGGAAGGGAAGCGCGACGATTCCTGCGGCGGCCACCGACGAGCGACCGGGCAGATGGCGTGTCAGCCAGGCAGACGCCGCGCGCAGGTCCAAGCGGAATTGCGCGGCAAGTGGTGGATGCGCGGCATCCCGGGTGACGTCGGTGAGATGCGCGAGAGCGCGCCGCTTGGACTCGCTCGTACGCGCGATCCATGGGAGAGCAAGCCCGGCGATCGTCCCGACGGATAGGAATGAAAGCTGAAAGCTCGGGCTGGAGAGCGCCGAGGGCCGCGCGAGCAAGATGACGAGCGCGGCGACGGCGATGGAGTTGAGCAGCTCGGGCCGGCGGTAAAGCAGCCGTGCAGTGAGATATGCGGCCGCCATCAGCCCCGCGCGAAGAATGGGCGGGCGATCTTCAACCACGCCGACGTAGAAGGCCAGGACAGCGATAGTGAGCGCCGTCCTGGTGAGGAGATTCAGCCGCAAACGTTTCGAAAACCAAAACACGAATCCGGCTAGGGCGGCGACGTGCAACCCGGCGATCACCAGGACGTGGTAGGCCGCGCTTTTCTGGAACGACTCCGTGCGGTCACGGTCCACGAAGCTGCGGTCGCCGAGAAGCATCGCGCGCAGAATCGCGCCGGACCACGGCGCCGTTTCAAACAGGGAATCCAGCCGTACCAGCAGCGCGCCGCGAATGCGAGCCAATCGGTGCCTGAGACGCGGCAAAGGACCGTCGATCCTGCGCAAGAGTTCACCGCTGCGCAGAGATCCGGTGAGGTGAATCCCCTGGCGCGCGAGATTGCCGGCGATGTCCGGAGCCCCAGGATTGGCGAAGTTGCGCACCGGACGCGCGCGGACCAGTGCTTCAACGCGGTCGCCGGCGCGCAGATTGGGAGGCAGCGCAGAGTCGCCCGCCTGCGGCGAACTGCGAAAATGGCTGACGCGCAGGCCGCCCGCGACAGCAACGAGCGTGCCGGCGGATTCGACCTCGTCGAGCTCGATGTCGTAGCGCAGGCCCCAGGGCAGGGGCTCCGGATCCTGGCGAAGCTGGCCGCGCCAGCGCAAAGCGACCGAGGCATCCAGGCGGCGTTCCGCGAGGAGGCGCGTGATGAGATTCGGAGGCAGTGAAGAGTCGTCGATGCGGAGGGCAAGCCCGCCGAGGACGAACCAAGCGAGAAGTGCGACGACGGCCGCAATGCGAAGCCGATTGCGCGAAAGAAAGAATGCTGCGGCCAGCAGGAGCAGGAGCACAAGACCGAACGTGACGAACAGCGGGACGCTGCGTAGCGGGCCGCAGAGAGCGATGCCCGAGGCGAAGGCAGCGACGATGCAGACGGCGGGTAGTTTCATCCGAGACGCTCAAGCCGGACGAGCGCCTCGATATGATACGTCTGCGGGAAGATATCGAAAAGGTGAAGCTCACGGATGCGGTAACCGGCGGGGGCTGCTTGTGGGGAGGTGAGAATCGCGAGGTCCCGGGCCAGCGTGGCTGGATCGCAGGAGAGATACGTAATGCGCTGGGGCCCGATGCGCAGCAGGTGAGAGAGGGCTTTCGGCGAAACGCCGGCGCGCGGCGGATCGAGCACCACGAAGTCCGGAGTTTCCGTGGTGCCGGCAAGGAAGGCCTCGGTATCCAGATGAGCAGCTTGAGCCGCGGAGCCGCTAGCTTCGATATTGGCCTGCAGGTCGCGGACGGCGGCGAGGTTGGAGTCCACGGCGAGGACGCGATCGAAGCGGCGGCTGAGCGCGAGGGTAAAAAGGCCGACACCCGCGAACAGATCAAAGGCGAGCGCCCCGGCGGCATCGCCGACGATGGCGAGCGCGAGCTCGTCAACCAGAAACCGGTTGACCTGGAAGAAGGAGAGATGGCCGACACGGAAACGGTTTCCGGCCGCCAGGTAATGGATGTAGCCGGGCCCGTCGAGTTCAAAACGATCACTGCGCTCCTCGTGGAAGAGAATGCTGTCGAGGCCAGGGATCGCCGTGCGAAGAACTCCCGACAGCGCAGCGACCGCACCTTTCTGCTGAGCGACCGAGATGTTGAGCAGCACACGCTCGTCGGCTGCGTCCACGAAGGCTTCGATTTCCTGGATCGCGGCCGGGAGCGCTCCCCCGGCAAGCAGGGGACGCAGGGAGTCGAGCACGCCGGCGAGGCGCGGCGAGAGGATCGGACATTCGCGCACGGGAACAAGCGTGGACGTGGAGGCCTGAAAATAGCCAATGGATGCAGAGCCGGGATTGCCGGGCAAAGGCCGAACCTTCCACTGCGCGCGGTTGCGATGGCCGAAAGGCGGCGAGCCGTGTGTCTGGACAGGGCCGGGCCAGTCGATGCGTCCCAGGCGTCGCAGCGACTCACGCAAGATCTCACCCTTGTACTGGAGCTGCGCGGTGTACGGAATGTGCTGGTAGTGGCAGCCGCCACAGGTGCCGAAGTGGGGACACGCCGGTGCGACGCGCAGGGGCGAAGCGTGGAGCACTTCACGCAGACGGCCGCGCACGAACTTCTTCTTGCGCTCGACCGCATCGATCCGGACGACCTCTTCCGGAAGGACGTAGGGAACGAAAACTGTATTTCCGCCGGCGTGGGCGAGGCCGTCGCCGCCGAAAACAAGCTTATCGATCGTAACGTCCAGCGTATCCATAATCCTTGGCCGCGAGAACTTGCGCGAGGATCACGTCAGGTAAAACAAGCTGAGACGCGGCAGGCCGTACTCCTCGAAAAGCCTCTTCTGGGTGTACTGACGCTCGAGTTGCGCGATTTGCTCTGCCGTCATTTTCCGGCGGTAAGGGGCCAGAGCGCGGTCCATTTCCCGCCGGATCTTGAGCAACACCTCTTCCTCCGCCGAAGACTCGAGTGCCGCCGTCAGTTTTTGTTCCAGAATCGTGAGTCGGCGCTCGAGGTCTTCAAGGTCGAGCGTGGCCGGGGAATCGAGAAGCGGCAGCAGCTCACCCAGTTTGGCGTGACTTTCTGTTACGCGCGCGGCGAGCACGGCGCCGCGAGACGCCAGTGTCTCGGCGGCACGGGCGAGGCGATCCGCATTGCGCTGAAAGAAACTGCGCAGCTCGTCGCGCGAGAACGATTCGCTTGCCGCCTGCCGGGAGATCTTCGGGCCGGCTCCGGCGGAGGTCTCCTTGTCTTCCGCGGCGGCATCGAGAACCGCGTCGACGCAGTAGGCGAGGCTCTTGAGCGGGCGGCCCGCGGTGCCGCGGCGCGAGCGCTGATAACTCTCGAACGCGCGATCGATGCCGCGCAACACGGCGTGCAACGGGATGCCGGATTTCTGCCAGGTCTCGACGATGGCCCAATCGAGCGGCGAGACAAGCAAATGGGCGCCGCGCTTGCGCCAGAAATACTCCTCGATCTCCGTAAAATAATTGAAGTAGTTGAAGCCGCTCATGGCCGCGGAGGCGTTCAAGGGCGCGGCTTTCGGGCAGCGACCGCGGCGGCGGGACGCTCGGCGCGGGCCTCTGCGTTTCGTTGCCAGATAATGTGCAGGCCTTCGAGGGTGAGGTGGTCGTCCACGGTTTCGATGTGCCGGGAGGCGGGCGCGATCAGCGCGGCTTGTCCGCCGGTGGCCACGACCCTGGTCTTCTCTCCGAGGACGTGTTTCATGCGGCCCAGGATTCCGTCCACCATGTCTGCGAAGCCGTAGAAAAGGCCCGCCTGCATGGAGGCCGCCGTGTTGGTGCCGATGATCTTGCCGGGGTCTTTGATCTCGACGCGAAAGAGGCGCGCGGCGTGGGAGAACAGCGCCTCGGCGGAAATTCCAAGCCCCGGAACCAGCACGCCGCCGAGATACTCACCTTTGGCCGAGACGGCATCGAAATTGATCGCCGTGCCGAAGTCCACGACGATGCAGGGGCCCCCGTATTTCGCGAACGCGGCCACGCCGTTCACGATGCGGTCCGCGCCCACTTCCTGGGGATTATCGTAAAGAATCGGCATCCCGGTCTTGACGCCGGGCTCGACAAAGAGCGCTTTGCGCCCGAAATAGCGCTCGGACATGCTGGCCAGGGTGGAATTGAGCGGCGGGACAACCGAGCTGATGATGACGCCGCCGATGGCCTTGGGATCGAGACCCGCGATGGTGAAGAGGTTGCGCGTCAGGATGCCGTATTCGTCAACGGTCTGTTCGGGCGCGGTCGTGAGGCGCCAGTCGGCGACCAACTTCGCGTCGCGGAAGACGCCGAGGACCGTGTTGGTATTGCCGACGTCAATGGTGAGGAGCATCACGTGGCCTCGGCGACGTCGCCGGAAATGACCACCTCGGTGCGGCCATCGTCGCGACGCACGCGGAGCAGGCCGCTCGGTTCGAGCCCCGCGGAGGTGCCGACGTAGGTTTCCACCGCGGTGGAAATTCGCACGCGTTTGCCTTCGACGAAGCTCGAGACTTCTGCAAATCGCTTTAGAATCGGCGGCGCGCCTTCGCGCAAGAACAGATTGTAGTAGCGGTCGAGGTTGCGCAGCAACCGTACGAGCAGTTCGATGCGCGAGTGCGTCCGGCCGGTCTCGATGCGCAGAGACGTGGCAATTGCCGCGAGTTCGCGGGGCATCTCCGTGTGATTGACGTTGACCCCCATGCCCACGGCAACGAAATGGACGCGGTCAGGCTCGGCCTGCATCTCGGTGAGGATGCCGCCCAGTTTCCTTCGCCCGATGAGCAGGTCATTGGGCCAGCGCAAGTCCGGCGCGAGGCTTGTTTGCTCGGCGACGGCATCGCGCGCGGCGAGACCCGAGAGCAGGGTGATGATCGGCGCCTGCATGGGCGAAATCGGCGGGCGCAGAAGCACGGTCATGTAAATCCCGCTGCTTTTCTCCGAGTGCCAGACACGCCCGAGGCGGCCCCGCCCGGCGGTTTGTTCTTCGGCGAGGACGATGGCCCCGTGAGGCTCGCCCGCTTCGCCCAGGCGCATGGCCACCGTGTTTGTGGAGTCGGTCTTGAAGAAATGGTGGATGCGCTTTCCAAAAGGCGTGTCGGAAAGTCTCTGGCGGATCAGATTGGGCACGAGGACGTCGGGAACTTTCTCGATGCAGTAACCCGATCGCGGATGGCCCTTGACGCGCACGCCGAGCGCACGCAGGCGCTCGATCCAGCGCCACACGGTCGAGCGCGTGACCCCGATCTGGCGAGCGATTTTCGCGCCGCTGATGACGATCATCGCGTTCTCGGAGAGCAGGGCGAGAAGGGTGTCGATGCGGCGATCGGTGGTGCCTGGAAGCGTGCGAGGAGCCATGGCGGCCTGCCAGCTTACTCGCTGCCCGGCGGTTCGACAAGCAGGCTCAGGTCGGCAGCAGGGGCAGAATGCGTGAGCGCGCCAACGGAGATGAAGTCAACGCCCGCCTCGGCATATGCGCGGACATTCGCGAGCGTGACCCCGCCGGAGACCTCGACAACGCACGCAGGCCGTTCGCGGCGAACGAGGGCGACGAACGGTGCGGCCGCAGCCGGCGGGAGATTATCGAGCAGTAAGGAGTCGGCGCCCGCGGTGAGCGCCTCACGAACTTCGGACTCACTCCTGACTTCGATCTGAATCGGAACGTGGGCTTCGCCCGCGGCCGGCCTCCGGAACGATTCGTAGGCCGTGATTTCTCTCGAGGTCCGATCGGTGTCCGTGGCGAACTGTTGAGCGCGGTGGAACGCGGCGGCGATGCCGCCGGCGATGGCGATGTGATTCTCTTTAATGAGAATGGCATCGAACAGGCCGAAGCGATGATTCGTTCCCCCGCCGATCCGCACGGCGTATTTCTCAAGTTGACGCAGCAGCGGCGTGGTCTTGCGGGTGTCGCGGATGCGCGCGTGCGTGCCTGCAATGGCCTCGACAAATCGGCGCGTGAGCGTAGCAATGCCGGAAAGATGGGCGAGAAAGTTCATCGCGGTGCGTTCGGCAGAAAGCATCGCGCGGGCGCGGCCGTTGAGCTGCGCGACAACCTGTCCGGCGGAAAGAGAAGCGCCTTCCGGAAAGCAGGCGTGGAGCTGGAAACCCGGGTCGAGGGTCCGGAAGACGCGTTCGGCAAGAGGCAGCCCAGCGAGAACGAGGCCCTGCTTGGCCATGATGTGGGCGCGAGCCTCGCGGCTCGGCGAAACAGTTGACTCGGTCGTGAGGTCGCCTGGGCCGAGGTCTTCGTCCAGTGCGGCACGAATCAAGGCGGCAATTTCCGGCAAATCCCAATCGAAAGCAGAAGGCTGGTCGGGCAGACTCATTTGTCATCCGAGAGGGGCGTCAATTATTGCGCCCCTACAAAGCGGACGTATCACCGAGGCCGCTCTCGAGTTGCGCTAATCGAGCGGCGAGTTTCTGATATTCCACGGTGCGCGCGGCGAGCGTGGTTTCCAGGCCACGGACGATCTCCTGCGGGGCACGGGCGCGAAACGTCTCGTCGGCCAGACGCGAGCGCTTGGCCTCGAGATCCTTCGCCAGGCGTTCTTTTTCTTTGCGCAGACGCGCGACTTCGGCGTGGACGTCGACCGCTTCCTCGTGGACGATGCGCAGGTCGAACTGCGCAGTGGAACGGATCGCGCCGCCGGCGGGAGCAAGATGTCCCGTGTGAAGGCGAACCTCGGAAAGTGCGGCCAAGCGAACCACGACATCGAGGTTTTTCTCCACAAAGGCACGCGCAGCGGGATCAGCGGCAGCCAAGTGTGCGGCCACTTTGCGTTTCGGATCGAGCTTCATTTCGGCGCGCAGATTGCGCGCGGCGACGATGATCTCCTGCAGGAGCGCCACTTGCCGCTCCACTTCTTCCGAGGCCCAGCCGGAGCGCGCTTCGGGGAAGCGTTCGAGCGCGATGGATTTCGCTCCGGGGCGCTGCGGCAACTGGTGCCAAAGCTCCTCGGTGAGAAAGGGCATGAACGGGTGAAGCAAGCGCAGCGCGGCATCGAATGCAGCAAAGAGATTCTTCCATGCAACGGAGGCCGCAGAACGATCGGCATCTGCAAGCTGCGGCTTGACCCACTCGATGTACCAGTCGCAAAAATCGCCCCAAAAGAAGTGATAGACGACGTGCGCGGCGGTGTGGAACTCGAAATTGGTGAGCGCGTTGTTGACCTGGGCCGTGGTGCGCGCCAAGCGCGAGAAGATCCAGCGATCCTCAAGTGCAATGCCGTTGGCGGAAGCGTACGGAGCGCCGGCGCGAATCTCCGGCGAGGCCAACTCTTCGAGCTTTGCGCCGGAGGCCTCGAATTTCTCGAGGTTCATAAACACAAACCGCGCGGCATTCCAGATCTTGTTAGCGAAGGCGCGGTAGCTGAGGATGCGTTCTTCGCTCAGGGCAATGTCGGTTCCGGGCGCGGCCATGATGGCCAGGGCAAAACGCAGCGCGTCGGTGCCATGCTGTTCGATGATGGTGAGGGGATCAACGACGTTCCCGCGCGTTTTGGACATCTTGACGCCTTCGGGATCGCGCACGAGTTGGTGCAGGTAGAGCGACCGGAAGGGGACGCGATCTTCGAGGTTCCCGCCGGCGGTAAGATGCAAGCCCATCATGATCATGCGCGCATCCCAGAAGAACAAAATGTCGTATCCGCTGATGAGCAGGCTCGTGGGGTAAAAGGCACGCAGATCGGACGTCGCATCCGGCCACCCCAGCGTGGAAAACGGCCAAAGCGCCGAGCTGAACCAGGTATCGAGAACGTCGGAATCCTGCGTGAGCTTGCTGCTCCCGCAGGCACTGCATCTTTCGGGCGGGCTGGCGGCCTGGGCGCGCCCGTTGACCATTTCGACCCGTGAGTCGCGCGCCGGAGTCATCGCGCGGCAGTCCGCGCAGTGCCACACAGGAATCCGGTGGCCCCACCAGAGCTGGCGGGAGATGCACCAGTCGCGGATGTTTTCCATCCAGTCCAGGTAAATCTTCTTCTGGTTTTCGGGGATAATCGGGATCAGCCCTTCGCGCACGACCTGAATGGCGTGCTCGGCGAGCGGCTTCATCCTGCAGAACCATTGCGTGGAGACGCGCGGCTCGACAACGGTTTTGCAGCGGTCACAGATGCCTACCGAGTGGGTGTGGTTCACGACCTTTTCAAGCAAGCCCTCGGCTTGAAGGCTGGCCACGACCTCTTTTCGAGCGTCGAATCGATCCAAGCCGGCGAACTTGCCTGCGGCGGCACTCAAGCGCGCGTCGTCGCCCAGGATTTCGACTTCGGGCAGATGGTGACGCCGGCCGATCTCGAAATCGTTGGGGTCGTGCGCGGGAGTAACCTTGACGGCCCCGGCACCGAATTCAGGATCGACGGCCGCATCGGCGACGATGGGGATCTCGCGCCCAACGAGGGGAAGCCGGACTTTCCTGCCGATGAGATGGTTGTATCGCTCATCGCCGGGATGAACGGCGACCGCCGTATCGCCCAGCATGGTTTCCGGGCGGGTGGTGGCCACAACGACGTGCTCGCTCGAATCGATGACGGGATAACGGATGTACCAGAGATGCCCGGCGCGATCCTGGTGAACGGTCTCGAGGTCGCTCAGGGCGGTCATGCAGCGCGGACACCAATTCACAATGTAACGGCCGCGATAGATGAGCCCTTCGTTGTAAAGCCGAATGAACGCTTCGAGGACGGCGCGATAGAGCGGGGGATCGAGGGTGAAGCGCTCGCGCGACCAGTCGCACGAAGCGCCCAGGCGAATCATCTGTTGCTTGATCGTGCCGCCGCTCTGCGCCTTCCATTCCCATACGCGGCGCTCGAACTCCTCGCGGCCGATGTCCTGGCGTTTCAATCCCTGCTTGGCGAGTTCGCGCTCGACGACGACCTGCGTGGCGATGCCGGCGTGGTCCATGCCCGGGAGCCACAGGGTGTTGAATCCGCGCATGCGATTCCAGCGCACGAGCAGATCGATCTGCGTGTGCTCGAGCATGTGCCCGATGTGGATCGAGCCGGTCACGTTCGGCGGCGGGATCACGATGGAGAAGACCGGCCCGGGCGCGTTTACGTCGGCACGGAAAAGTGCCTGGTCCACCCAAGTGCGCGCCCAGCGCTGCTCGATGGCTTGCGGTTCATACGCTTTGGGAATCTCACGTGGCATATTGGTTTGTTGTTGCGCGCAGCGGCCCGCCAATGGCCCCGCCGCGGAAATAGGTGAAGCTTTAAACGAGCCACTATAAGAGGCAGAAGCGCGAGGCGTCAATTCAAACGAACGCCCGCGCGAAGCGGTTGAGAGGGGAGCCAATCTAAAGGACTTACGGAACCGTGGAAGAGGAGTTTCGCGTGTGAACCCGGCCCAGGCCACTCTGGACGCTCGAGAGCGCGCGTTCATTGCCCGGTGTCTCCGGCGACACCGGCCCCAGGAGCCTCGCAGCCGACGGGCACGTGCCGAGAGCCATGGGACTCGTGCTGAGGCCCGCAAATCGCCTGCAAACGAGAAATCGCATTCTGGCTCGTCTAGGAAGCGGCAAGCATTTTCAATCAGTTACAGAGGGTAGGATGCCCGCGGGCTACTTTCTCTCAAATTCGCTCCGGACGATTGCCTCGATCACCGGACGGAGGATCTCACGCGTAACGATGTCCAGGATCTGCGGTTGCATGCGCTCGATCACCGTGTTGACGATGGACTCGACGAGCAGCGGATCAGGCTGCGGCGGCATAGCCCACGATGAAACCTCTGCCGGCTCCGCGGCCGCCGACAGGTGGGACTTTTCCTCGGATGAGGTGCCGAACGGAGCAGGCGGGACACTCTCCACGGCGGGAGGCACTGCCGCCGACACACTGTCCATCGCGTCAGCGGAGAATTCAGACTCTGCAAGAGCGGCGGGCGGCAGCTCGGGCTCCGCCGGGGCTGTCGCCAATTCCGTCGGGGCAAAAAACCCGTGAACGACCGGCGCGGAGGATGTCTCCTCCTCAGCGGTAGGAGTCTCCTCGGCAACTTCGGCCGGCGGCGCAACGAAGGAGTCGATTTCTTCGGGAGCGACCGCGGCGGGGGCTTGATTCTGTTCTTCGGCGAACCAAACCTTTCCGGGAACCGGCGCGGGCGTCACTTCCTGCGCGGGTTCCTCTACCACCGGTGCGCTGCCGGCGGGGAGTGAAGTTTCCACTCCCAGGGCCGCGGACTCAATCGCAGGTCTGGCGTGCAAGGATTCCTCGGATTCGGAATCGCGTAGATAGCCTGCCTCCTCACCGCGTTCAAGTTTTGGCGCTTCTTGCTCCCAAGCTCGCTCTTGCGGCTCTTCTTCCTCCGCGGGCCCGCGCAGGGAAGTGTCCACAGAGGGCGCATGGTGCCAGGAGGGGAGTGCTGCCTCCTCGCCGGGGCTTTCGACGTTGGCTTCGGAGGCTGCCTTCTCCTCGGCCGGCGTGTAAAGCCCGCTGAAAACGGGGGGGCGCTCATCGTCTATGTGCGGTGCGGGTTGCGCGGCCAGATGATCTTCCGTCGGTTCCTCTTGAATCATTTCTTCTTCGCGCTCGGATTGTGGGTGCGCGGGAACCGGCATTACGATGACGTTGGGAACCGCCGAGACAGCGGGGGGCGAAAGTTCATCGGCCACCGCAGCGGCGGAGCCCGCAGCCACGGCTACGGGCACGGGTGCGCGGCTGAGAAGAGTCTTGACCATGGCCAGCAGTGGATCCGTTGGCACGAAGGGCTTTTTCAAGACGCCGTCGGCACCCACCCGTTGTGCTTCCTTCTCGTCGAATGGGTCGAAGGCCCCGGTCAGGAGTACGACGGGGATGTGTGCGAGGCGCGAATCGTGCTTAACGTATTCGCAGACCTCATAGCCGTTTCGGACAGGCATGAAAGTGTCGGCCAGCACCAGGTCGGGAAGCATCTGCGCAAATTTGCGCACGGCCGCTTCGCCATTGCTAACGGAAACGACGTCCACGCCCAGGTCTTTGACAGCAAGGGTCACCATCTTCTGGATGTTGCTGTTATCGTCGGCTACCAGGATGGTGGGCACAAAATCCTCCAGGCGCGTAAGACGAGCGGACACACACGACTGGACGTGTGTCTCGCACCGAGCTATTGGAGCACCACGCCGGAGGTCAGTCAACCCGACCGAAAGTACAGGTGTGCAGGTAAGGCACAAAGTGCCTGGGAGGAACCTCTACCAGGGAATCAGCTTTTTGACGCCCGACTTCTTCTTGCTGCTGGATTCTTTGCAGTCCTTCTTGTTCTTGTCGTCCTGCTTCTTGTTCTTGTCGGCGGGCTTCGACTTGTCGTCGATCTTGCAGGGGTTCTGCGCAGATTTGGCGGCAGGATCGGGTGTCGCACCACCGGCCGTGGGCTGCGACGGATTCACGGGGGTGGAAGTCGAGCCAGCGGACGCGCCCGCGCCCGGATCGCCGGTGGTAGGTGGGGTTAAGGTCGCGCCAGTGGAGCCAGGAGTCACCACCGAAACCACGGCGGAGTTCTGGCCTCCGGCCGTCGTGCCGGAGACATTCATTCCGGCGCCGGCCGTCGCGGGCCCCTCGGGGATGGAGAGAACCTCCTGGGATTGCGGCGTCAAGTTCGGCGGGCCGGAACGCGCAGCGGAGCTCAGGTTGGGGCCGCTGTGCACTAACGCAAGGGGCCGCTTGATCAAGCTGGTCTTCGGGCGATCCGCATCGCGATCTTGTTGCATGCGCGCGAGCGCCTGTGGATCGGCTTGCGGCACGGGCACGCCCAGTTTCCCAAGCCGCTCCTTCGCCTGGGGAACGAGATCGGAAAGGGGATAATCGCGCACGATGCGCGCGTAGAAGCGCGCGGCGATATCGCCCTTCTCGGCGCGCTCAAAGACCTGGGCCAACATCCAGTTAGCCTTGTCCGCCTGGCTGTAGAGTGGGTAACGGCTGGTCAGGTCAAGCAACCGTCCGCCGGACGCCTTGAGCGAACCCTTTACGTAATAGTAGTGCGCGATACGGAAGTCGCCTTCGGCCAGGAGTTCCTGGACGTCGCGCAATTTCTGTTCCGCCTGGGGGATCAGCGGGCTGTTCGGATACTTCTGCAAGAACGTCTGCAAGGCGTCTTCCGCCGCGAGCGCCTCACCGCGGTCGCGGTCCGGCTTCTCCAGCCGCTTGTAGTGCGCCATTCCCATCTGCATCTGCGCGTAAGCCGCCTCATCCAGGAAAGGGAAGAAAGTGATGAAGTCCTGATACTCCTTCACGGACAGAGTCAGGTTCGACATTCCACCTTCTCTGTAGTACGAATCCGCGATGGCCAACTTGGCTTTGGCGAGGTATTCGCTGTCGGGGTACGTGTTGATCAGGGTCTGCAGAGTCAGCCGGGCGACTTCGTACTTGTGATGTTCGATGTCGGTGGTGGCACGCTCGAAGAGCACCTTGTCCGGTTCTTGCGATGCGCCCGCATCCGGCACTTTCCGGTTCTTCTTGCCGCCGCACCCGAAGACGAACAGACAGGCGAGGGTACAAATCGCCAGAAACTTCTTATGCATTACTCCCCCCTACTTCTTCACCTCACCAGGCCTCAGACTTTTTGCGCGAAGGCTTCGCTCGCCTGGTGCTGGAGTTTCCGCACAGCCTCGGCCGGGTCCGGAGTGTGGAACACCGCTGTGCCCGCGACCAGGATCTCCGCTCCGGCACGGGCCAGATCTGCCGCATTGTGGACCTCGACCCCCCCGTCCACTTCGATGCGGAAGGTGTGATTATAACGCTCGCGCAACTCCTTGAGTTGGCGAATCTTTTCCAGCGTCTGTGGGATAAAGCTCTGCCCGCCGAAACCGGGATTGACGGACATCAGGAGCACGTAGTCCACCTTGTCGAGCACTTCCGAGAGCGAGGCGAGCGGCGTCGCGGGGTTCAAGACTGCGCCGGCGCGGCAGCCGAGCTCGCGAATCGAAGCCAGCAGCCGGTCCAGGTGAACGGTGGCCTCCTGGTGGACCGAGATCATGTCCGCTCCCGCCTCCGCGAATGGGCGCACGTACTGCTCCGGGTTCTCGATCATCAGATGCGTATCCAGCGCGAGTTGGGTTGCTTTGCGCAGCGAGGCGACGACGGGGACGCCGACGGAGATGTTGGGCACGAAGTGGCCGTCCATGACGTCCACGTGCAGCATCTTCGCGCCGCCACGCTCGACGGCCCGAATCTGATCGCCCAGACAAGCGAAATTGGCCGCCAGGATGGACGGAGCGATTTCGACGTGATGACGGGCCATGATCCCCCGCTGCGATTTTAACACAGGGGCCGCGCGGCTCACGTCCGTAAAATTACGGAAGGCAGCGGCTTATTCGGCAATGTGGAGCTCAACGGTGCCGGCCGGAGAGATGCGCGAGCCGGGACTCGGAGATTGCAGGATGACGCTGCCGTGCGCTCCTTGCGCGGAGGGAGCAAAGCTCAGTTTCACGCCGCGAAGGCCCGCCGCGGACAGGATGTGCTGCGCATCGGTCTGACTCAGACCAACCAGCTGGGGCATGATGTACGACGTCTCGCGCGCACCTTGGGAAACCAACATGTTCACGTGCGGGCTGGCCGCCATTCCCCCCGGGAGAGGGTTTTGTTGCACAACCATTTCCCGGTTCGGAATCAGGCAGGTAGGCGGAGGAGATCTCGCCAACCTGCAAGCTCGCTCGCAGCAGCTCGATGCGCGCTGCGCGCACGCTTCTGCCTTCGAGAAGCGGGATGGCAACCTTGCGCGCGCCCAGGCTCAACACCACGTGCGCGTGTTGCCCGACCTTGACCTGCTCACCGGGATCCGGAATCTGCCGCACGACGCGATCCGCGGGAACGTCGGTGTAGACGCGGTCGGCAATTCGCATGCCGAGCCCACCGTCGCTGAGCATTTTCTGCGCCGTGCGGGAGTCCTGGCCCACGAGGTTTGGCACTTGCACGATGCGGCCGCGGATGGCAATGCGGATGGCAATGATCGCGCTGAGAAATCCTGCCGCGGCAAGGATGAAAGTCAGCAGGGCGATTTGGAAGAGGCGTTCGACTCGTTCACGGAAAGACATAAGCGACCCCGAGCAGACTACCACGCGGATTGGCGGAGGGTACAGCGCCGCGCTGTTTCAGTGGTGGGCCAATTTCCGATAAGCGTGTTAATCGTCCACTTGAGGACTGAAGGCACCTGGCGAACGTTTCCTGGGGTTATAATCACGGCCACTTATGCCTCTCGCTCCAGGCACACAGCTTGGCCCCTATGAAATCACGGCACCGCTGGGCGCGGGCGGGATGGGCGAGGTGTACCGGGCGCGGGATACGAGGCTGGAGCGCACGGTCGCGATCAAGGTTTTGCCGCAGCATCTCGCCGATACGCCCGAAGCGCGGCAGCGATTCGAGCGTGAAGCCCGCGCTGTCTCGGCACTGAATCATCCGCACATTTGCACGTTACACGACGTCGGCTCGCAGGACGGCACTGAGTTCCTGGTCATGGAGTACCTCGAAGGTGAAACCCTCGCCACGCGCTTGAGAAGGGGCCGCTGCCGTTCGAGCAGGTACTAAGGATTGGCGTCGAAGTGGCCGACGCGCTTGACAAGGCGCACCGGCGAGGAATCATCCACCGCGATCTGAAGCCCGGGAACATCATGTTGACGAAGTCGGGCGCGAAGTTGCTCGATTTTGGATTGGCCAAAGCGGCGGTGCCGCAGTCCACGGGTATGACTCTGACGGCTGCGGCGACTGGAACGACTGCGGTCACGCAACAGGGCACCATCGTCGGAACTTTCCAGTACATGTCGCCCGAGCAGGTGGAAGGCAAGGAGGTGGACGCGCGGAGCGACATTTTTTCGTTTGGAGCCGTGCTCTACGAGATGGTGACCGGGCGGCGCGCGTTCGCGAGCAAGAGCCAGCTCAGCGCGGCCTCGGCGATACTGGAGAAGGACCCGGAGCCGATCAGCACGCTCCAGCCGATGACGCCGCCGGCGCTCGACCGCGCCATCCAAGTTTGTCTTGCGAAGGATCCCGAGGATCGCTGGCAGACAGCGCGCGATCTCCAGCTCGAGTTGAAGTGGATCGCCGAAGGGGGCTCCCAGGTCACGCTTCCGCCGAGTGGCGCAGCGAAAGGCATCCGCGCGCGCTGGCGAGGAGCCCTGCTGTGGGGCATCGTGTCGTTGTTCCTGGCGGCTATCACCGGCCTTGCTATCTGGAATCTGAGACCCTCGCCGCCCCGGCCTGTGTCGCGTTTTGTTATTACGCTGCCGCCCAGTCAGCGGCTTCCAAGACTGGATCAACCTGCCGTAGCTCTTTCACCCGACGGAAACCATCTCGCCTATGTTGCCATCCAAGGCGGCACACAGCAGCTTTATTTGCGGGCGATGGATAGCCTGGAGGCTATGCCCATCCCCGGCACGGAAGGGGCTACCGAGCCTTTCTTCTCACCCGACGGCCAATGGCTGGGGTTTTTCGCGGGCAACAAACTGAAGAAGGTCTCAGTGAACGGAGGAGCGGTGCTCACCCTTGGCGAAGCTTCGTTCCCTGGCGGGGCCAGTTGGGGCGGCCAGGGAATGATCGCGTTCGCGCCCACATCAGCCTCAGTTCTCCAGCAAGTGTCGGATGCGGGAGGCACGCCGCAGCCGTTGACTCGTTTCGAGAAAGGGGAGTTCAGCCACCGCTGGCCGGAGTTCTTGTCCGGCGGGAAAGTCGTACTCTTTGCTGCCTCAGGAGCAAGTTTCAATTGGACCACCGCGCAAATCGCGGTCCAGCTGATCGGGACAGGCGAGCGGCGAACTCTGATTCCCGGGGCGACGCAGCCCCGCTACGCATCCTCCGGGCACCTGGTTGGTGCGCAAGGGGGGAACCTGATGGCCGTGCCTTTTGATCCTCAGCGGCTGGAAGTCACGGGCCCGGCGGTCCCGGTTGTGGAGGGCGTCCTGCAATCCACAACCAGCGGAGCCGCCCAGTACAGCTTTTCTGCCACCGGATCGCTGGTTTATATTCCGGGAAGCAACCAGGCGGACCAACGCAGGCTGGTGTGGGTCACTCGCAATGGGGCCGAGCAACCCGTGGACGCCCCTGCGCGCCCCTACGTGTTCCCGCGGCTTTCGCCCGATGGCCGGCGTGTAGCCGTGGTGATCGCGGAACAGGAGTCGCAAGTCTGGCTGTATGATCTCTCGCGAGAGACGTTGACCCGGTTGACGTTTGAAGGGAATGTGAACCTTAATCCGGTTTGGACGCCGGATGGAAAGCGGGTAGCGTTTCACTCAAACAAGGAAGGGCCGCCCACCATCTACTGGCAACTGGCCGACGGCAGTGGCAGGCCGGAGCGGTTGACAACCACCGAGTACGTCCATGTTCCGATGTCCTGGTCCCCGGATGGGCAACTGTTGGCCTTTTTTGAAGTCAATCCCGCCACGGGATACGACATCTGGGTGCTGCGGCTCAGCGACCGCAAGGCGCAGCCGTTTCTGCGAACGCCATTCGAGGAAAGTGTGCCGCGATTTTCCCCCGACGGGCGCTGGCTGGCCTATGTGTCGAATGAATCTGGCCGCCATGAAATCTACGTGCAACCCTTTCCAGGGCCCGGCGGGAAATTGCAAATCTCGTCGGAAGGTGGCAGAGAGCCCGCCTGGAACCCGAACGGACGGGAGCTCTTCTACCGCAGCGGCGACAAGATGATGGCCGTGGACATTGCCACGCAGCCAAGTTTCGCTGCGGGCAAGCCCCGAGTGCTCTTTGAGGGGCGATACGAGCCGAGCCTGGCAACCGCTCCCAACTACGATGTCTCACCTGACGGCCAGCGCTTCTTGATGCTCAAGCGCAGCGAGGCGGGCGAAGGGGCGCCAACCCAAATCAACGTCGTGCTGAACTGGTTTGAAGAGTTGAAGCGCCGCGTGCCGCCAGGGAAGAAGTGAAGCAGCTCGTTCAACAGACCTCTTTCGAGCTCGCCCGACAGAACTGGCAACTCGGCCACGCGGTTAACTCCTGGCAAGTCGGCAAATCGGAAACTAACCTACTACCGCTGTTTCTAACGCGACGGAGGCGTCAACGCTTGTTGAACGAAGGCGAACGCTCGATGACCGCGGCAAAGAAGCCGTCGGTGTCATGCTCAGGAGGAATTGTGCGCAGGCAGTCCTGGGCGTCGAACAGCGACGCCACGCTGCAGTCGGCGAGGAGATGAGGGGCGAGCGTGGCGGCGCCGAACACCACGTTGAAGCCGGGCGCGCCGCGCAGCGTGTCGCACAAAACGTTTTCGTTCTCCTCCGGCTCAAGCGAGCACGTTGAATAGACGAGCCGTCCGCCCGGCGCCAGCGCGGCAAGGCCCCGCGAGAGCAGCTTGACCTGACGATCGTGCAGGTTGGCCAAGTCGGCGGGAGCGAGGCGCCAGCGGATTTCCGGATTGCGCGCGAGCGTGCCGGTGCCGGAGCAAGGAGCATCCGCGAGAATCCGATCGAACTGGCGCGCGAGCGGAAAAGCGCGCGTGGCATTCATCCCGAGGTACAACACGTTCGCGATCCCGGCGGTTTGCAGGCGCGAGCGCATCTGGCGCAGCCGGCTGGGATGCAAGTCTCCTGCGACGACCATCGCTCCGGACCGCGCGGTGCGTGCGAGAAGGGCCGTCTTGCCTCCCGGCGCGGCGCAAAGGTCGAGGATCGAGGTTCCCCCCCCCGCATCGAGCAACAGAGCCACCATCTGCGAAGCCTCATCCTGTATGAACGCGCGGCCCTCCCTTAGCGGAAGGCTCGCGCTCAAGTTGATGCCGGTCACGATGAATGCTGCGCGGAGCCAGCGGGCGGGCGTGGCACTGGCTCCCGCTTGCACCAGTTCGGAGATGACGGCCGCGCGCTGCTCCGGGCTCGGCGCTACGCACACGAGCGGGCGCGGGCGGTTGTTCGACTCGAGCAAGGCGACCGCGCGCGCTTCGCCGAAACGGTCGAGCCAGCGCTCGACCATCCACGTCGGGTGCGAGTGATGGATTCCCAGGCGTTCAGCGGGAGACGCATCGGAGGAAAGAAGGAGCTCCACTGGATTGCGCGCCGAGGACACGAGATTGCGCAGAACCGCGTTCACCAATCCGGCTGCCGACTTCTTGCGTGCGGAACGCACGAGTTCGACTGATTCACTGACGGCCGCATGGGCGGGAATGCGGTCCAGAAAGCGAAGTTGGTACAGCCCGATGCGGAGCGCCGTAAGGACTTCTAAATCGAGGGCCTCAGTTGGCTTCCCGGTCTTTCTCGCCAGAAGGAAATCGAGCAAACGGCGCCAGCGGAGCACGCCGAGTGTAATTTCGGTGGCCAGGGCGGCGTCCACGGCTTTGACGGACTCGGCAAGGTGTGCGTGCAGGAGGTCGCCCGCATAGGCGCCGGTTTTTTCCACTCGAAGGAGGATCTCAAAAGCTACCCGGCGTGAGAGAGAAACGGGCATCCGCGGAGCTCTCAGGAAGGAAGGTCAAAGGATTCGCCGGGCTGGAGTCGTGCGCCGTGGGCGAAATCCAGGGCGCTCACGCGCTTGCGCCCTTCGAGTTGTACAAACGTCAATTGCAAACGTGTGGCGTCTCCGCACGCGACGAGTACTGCGGCTTTCGTGCTTTCAATTGTACCGGGCGCGGCGGGCGTCGCGGGGGCGGCGGGTCTGCCCCAGAGGTGACACAGTTGCCCGCGAAACGTGCTGAACGCGCCGGGCCAGGGGTCCAGGCCACGGATCCGGTTGTAGATCTTGGAGGCCGGGTCGCTCCAGTGGATGCGGCCGTGTTCTTTCTTGAGCATGCGTGCGAACGTCGCTTGCTCGGAGTCTTGCGGCCGAGGTTGAATGTCTCCGCGATCCAACCTGCGGAGCGTATCCAGGACGAGCGGCGCGCCGATTTCGGACAAGCGGCGGGCAAGTTCCGGCGCAGTTTCGTCAGGGCCGATGTCTATCTCCTTCTGCAACAGGATCGGCCCCGTATCCATCCCCGCGTCGATGCGCATCGTCGTCACGCCGGTGCGCGATTCGCCGTTCAGTATGGCCCAGTTCACCGGCGCTGCGCCGCGATATTTCGGCAGCAGGGAACCATGCAGGTTTATCCAGCCGAGCCGCGGAATGTCGATGAGTGCTTGAGGAACGATCTGACCATAGGCGATGATCACGACGACGTCGGGGGCCACGCGTTTGAAAAACTCGTGGGCGGATTCCGACTTGATCTTCTCCGGCTGGTAGACGTGCAAGCCCGATTCGAGAGCGACATCCTTCACCGCCGAGGCGGCGACATGCTGCCCGCGGCCCCGCGGGCGGTCCGGCTGCGTCACGACAGCGTCGATCTCTAGTTCCGGCTGCGCGAGCAATGCGCGGAGGGAGGGAACGGCGAATTCCGGCGTGCCGCAGAAGACGATGCGCATGGCTTGCGCCTCCGCGCGGACTACCAGTTCCCGGCCTTGCGCAGTTTCCGAACCTTGCGCTTGATGAGGTCCCGCTTGAGCAGGCTCAGGTGCTGGATGAAGAGAACGCCGTCCAGGTGGTCGATTTCGTGGCAGAAGGCGCGGGCGAGCAACCCTTCGCCGCGCATCTCGAATGACTTGCCGCGAGAATCCTGCGCTCGCACCGTGACGTACAGCGGACGCAGCACGCTCCCACGGAACCCCGGCAGTGAGAGGCAGCCCTCTTCTTCCCGCTGCTCGCCTTCCAGGTGAACGATTTCGGGATTGGCGATCACGATCTTCGCCTCCGGATTCTTGCCTACGGTGACGTCAATCACAGCGAGGCGCATGGCCAGGCCGATCTGCGGCGCGGCCAGGCCCACACCTTGGGCGGCATACATGGACTCGAACATGTCCGCGCAGAGCGTGGCGAACTCCTCGTCGAACTTACTCACCGGGGCGGCCGCTTTTTCGAGCACCGCCGCGCCATACTTGGTAATCGGATAGATCATCTTTTCGGTCTGGCCTCAGAATTCGTCGAGTTGCCGGATGTAGCCATCATAGTTGCGCCGGGTCTCGGCCAGTGAATCGGCGCCGAACTTTTCGAGGAACACTCCGGCGAGCACGACCGCGACCATCGCTTCGCCCGCCACGCCTGCGGCCGGAACGACGCAAATGTCGCTGCGTTCGTAAGCAGCCTTAACGGGTTGCTTCGTGACGAGATCGGCGGTTTCGAGCGGGCGGCGCAGCGTGGAGATTGGCTTCAGATAGCCGCGGATGACTATATCCTCGCCGTTGGTTATGCCGCCCTCGAGTCCCCCGGCGCGATTGGTAGGCCTGCGAAAGCGCTTGCTCGCCGAATGGTATCGAATTTCGTCCTGCACCTCAGAGCCGTAGGAGGTCGCGCTCGCCACTCCCGTGCCAATCTCCACGGCCTTGACCGCTTGGATAGACATCACCGCGCGCGCTAGGCGCCCGTCGAGTTTTTCGTCCCACTGCGCGTGGCTGCCGAGGCCTGCAGGAACTTTGTGCGCGACGACTTCAAAGATGCCGCCGACGGTGTCTCCAGCGCGGAGTGCCTGGTCCACTTCCGCTTTCATTCGTTCTTCAATTGCTCGGTCCACGCACCTTAGCGGGGAATCGAGATTCGCGCAAATGGCGTGAATCTCGTCCCAGGCAGCGGCACGATCCAGCTTCACCTTGCCGATCGCCGCGACGTGGCTCAATACCTCGATCCCAAAGGTCACGAGGAAGAGTTTCGCCAACGCGCCCGCAGCGACGCGCGCTGCGGTCTCGCGCGCGGATGCGCGTTCGAGAATATAGCGTGCATCGTGGAAATTGAACTTGAGCGCGCCGGCGAGGTCTGCGTGCCCCGGCCGCGGCGCCGTGAGCGGGCGCTGATCCTGCTCCACGCCGTCGGCGTCCTCAACCGGCAGAGCTTTTTCCCAGTTGGGCCAGTCCCGGTTCTCGATCTTCAGAGCGATGGGTGCGCCGATCGTCTTCCCGTGGCGAATCCCGGCCAGCACTTCAATGCGGTCTTTCTCGATCTTCTGCCGTCCGCCGCGGCCGTAGCCCAATTGGCGGCGGTGCAACTCGCGGTTGACGAATTCGAGATCGACCGGAAGCGCGGCGGGCAGGCCGGAAACCCATGCGATCAGGGCCTGGCCATGCGACTCCCCGGCGGTGACGAAGCGAAACATTTTCTGGCTGCTCGGCTGAATCGCGCGGCGCTCCAGCGGGCGCGCGAACTCCAGACAAGGCTAGGCATTCTATCGAAGGCACCGGAGCGGGTAAAGCTATTGCGCAGCGTTCCGCGCGGCACAGCACTTGACGCGCCGCACGGCGAACGCTACGCTTGCGAGCGATCGGTTCCACGCAATCCGTCAAACATGGCGCTCACCGACCCCAAACTCCTCGCCTCCAATCGGGCGCCTTCGACATTCACCATACTGTCGAATACGCTGAAGCGCCAGATCCTGGCCGTGCAGGATTATTGGCTGCTTTCGGCGCGCGCCATCGGCAGTGTGTTCACGTCGCCGCGCTACGTGGCGGATACGTTTGAACAAATGGATCTCATCGGCGTGGGCTCTCTCCCGATCGTGCTCCTCACCGGTTTTTTCATCGGCGTGGTGATGGTGCTGCAAACGGCCTCGCAGTTTCAGCGCTTCGGCCAGACGGCCTTGACCGGAGACGTAGTGGCGCTGGCGTTGGTGCGGGAACTTGGGCCGACGATCACGGGCCTGCTGGTGGCGGGCCGCAATTCTTCGGGCATGGCTTCGGAGCTCGGCTCGATGCTGGTCACCGAGCAGGTGGATGCCATGCGCGCCATGGGCACCGATCCGGTGCGCAAGCTGGTTGTGCCGCGCGTGGTGGCCACGGTCCTGATGCTGCCCCTGCTGACCGCGCTGGCGGACTTCGTGGGCTTGGTCGGCGGGTTCGTGGTCTCCAATTTCGAACTGCGCCTGAACCCGATTCAGTACTGGACGCGGGCGGTGGATGCGCTGGATTTTTCAGACCTCATGCAAGGGCTCACCAAGCCTCTGGTTTTTGGGCTGATCCTCTCCACGGTGGGTTGCTATCAGGGGTTGAATGTGCGCGGCGGCACGCAGGGCGTCGGCCGCGCCACGACACAAGCCGTCGTTGTCTCGTCTGTGTTCATCCTGGTGAGCAACGCCTTCCTGACGAAAATCATGCTGTGGCTCGCGCAGAAGGGTTGGTAGTCTAAACGCGGGCGTCCCGCGGACCGATGCGGTGCTCCGGAAACCGCAATTCCATCTATAATGAAGGAAATGGCTACTTCGGTCTCCGCCGAACCGGTGATTTCCTTCGAGGGCGTGCGTCTCGGTTTCGACGAGGGTGAAATCCTGCGTGGGGTCTCGTTCGCCGTCGCCGCGCGCGAAACGAAGGTGCTCGTCGGCGAAACCGGCGCGGGCAAGACGCTCTCACTCAAACTGGCGGCGGGGCTGTTACGCCCGGATGCGGGCCACGTCCGCGTCCTGGGACAGGACGTCAGCGATATGAAGGAGACCGAGCTCCTCGATTTCCGCCGCCAGGTGGGATTTGTATTTCAAGAAGGCGCCCTCTTTGATTCCATCTCCGTGGCCGAAAACGTGGCCTACCGTCTGCACGAAGACGGTGTAGCCGAAGAGGAGATCGAAGATCGCGTCCGCGAAGCACTGCGGTTCGTGGAGATGGAAGACGCCATCGAGATGTATCCGGCCGAACTCTCCGGAGGTATGCGGCGCCGCGTTTCCATCGCGCGGGCGCTCGTCAACCGTCCGCCAATCGTGCTGTACGATTCGCCGACGGCGGGACTGGACCCGGTCACGTCGCAGACGATCATCACGCTGATCCTGCGCCTCCGGGATGCGTACGGGGTTACTTCCTTGCTCGCGACGCATCGTCTGCAGGACGCCTTCGCGCTAGCGAATTTCCGGTTCGACGCCGAGACCGAGCGCGTCGTGCACACCGGCATCCCGGGCGGGGGGCCGCGCTCCGCGCCTACAACATTGCTGGTCTTGCGGGAGGGCGAAGTGTATTTCGAGGGCGATCAGCGCGCGATTTTGGATTCGTCGGACGATTATTTGAAACGGTTTCTGGTTTGAGCGTGTGAAGCGGCTGGAAAGCAACTGAGGAGGAAGGGTCATGGCACAACGCAGGCAAGTCACCTGGACCGAGCTGCGCGTGGGAATTTTCGTGCTGGTGGGAATGTTCCTGATCGCGGTCGGCATCTTTTACGTGACCGGGGCGGGGATTTTAGCGCCGAAATACCGTTTGCAGACATTTCTTCCCGAGGTGGCCGGCTTGACGGTTGGCGCGCCGGTGCGCTTGGACGGCGTGGAGATCGGCAACGTGGACACCATCACGCTGAGGAAATGGCAGCCGGGCGAGAAGCCGGACCCTGCGCGGAGCATCCAGCTCCTCTTGAGCATCGACAAGCACTTTCAGGGCGACATTCGCACGGACTCGACGGCCGGGCTGATCACGGAAGGCTTGCTGGGCAACCGCTACGTGGATATTCATCGCGGCTTCACCGGCGCCGTCCTGCAGGACAATCAAGAGCTGCCGGGCCGCGAGGAGAAGGCCGTCAAACAGATCGTCGAGCGCAGCGCGGACCTGGTGCAGAATCTGACCGTTCTCTCGGATTCGGCACGTGACCTCATCGACGGTTTGCACAGAGGCCGCGGCTCCCTGGGCAAGATCTTGACCGACGACCAGGCGTACAACCATCTGAACACCGCGCTGGCCAAAGTGGAGCAGATGGTGGACTCGATCCAACAGGGCAAGGGATCATTCGGCAAATTGGTGACTTCCGATGAGCTCTACGACAAGTTCAATTCCGCCAGTGGCAGGATTGATGCGCTTCTGGCCGACGTGCAGGCGGGCAAGGGAACGCTGGGCAAGTTGGTCTATGATCCCAGCCTGCACGACAGCGCCAAGGCGGCATTTCAGAAGATCAACCTCACGCTCGACGATGTGCATGCGGGGAAGGGCACGCTGGGCAAGCTGGCCACGGACGATTCACTCTTCACCAAGTACCGCGAAGTTGGCACGAATCTCTCGGCCGCGACTGCGAAGCTGAACGAAAACCAGACAACGGCCGGGAAATTCTTCAGCGACCCGCAGTTCTACGACAACTTGACCGGGCTCACGGGCGACCTGCGCCTCTTGATCAACGAGTTCCGGCAGAACCCGAAGAAATTCTTGCGCGTGAAGTTTTCGATCTTCTGATGCGATGGATAAGTTAGGTTCCCTGATGATGCAAAGCTTCCTTCAAGGGTGGCGATGAGGGGAAGGGCAGAGGTGTAACCTTCCATTCACATTCGTCGGGTAGAATAAGCTGGTCGAGGCTTAGTTCGGAGCACCATGGCACACGGCAGAGCAGTGCTCGAAGAAGAAGAGGTTGGCCCGGTCGAACATCCTACGGCCCCGCCGAAATCGTACCCCGGTGCGCTGGTGGTGGTGGAGGGCACGGACGGCTCCGGTAAGAGCACGCAGCTTTACCTCCTGAAGCGCTGGCTCGAAATCTGCGGCTACCGGCTGCATTTTACGGAGTGGAACTCATCTCCGCTCGTCAAGTCCGCCACGCGCCGCGGGAAGCAGCGGCGCCTGCTCACACCGGTGACGTTTTCCCTCCTCCACGCCGCTGACTTCGCGGACCGCTGTGAGCGGCAGATCATTCCGCTGCTACAGGGCGGCTACCTGGTGCTCGCGGACCGTTACATCTACACCGCGTTCGCTCGCGACACCGCGCGCGGCTGCTCCCCGCGCTGGCTGCGCAACCTCTATCGTTTCGCGCCGGTGCCCGACATCACGTTCTATTTCCGCGCGCCGCTGGACGTCGCCGTGGACCGCATCCTCAGCGGACGACCCAAGCTCAAGTATTACGAAGCGGGGATGGACCTCGGCCTGTCTTACGACCGAGCGGAGAGCTTCCGCGTTTTCCAAGGCAAGATCCTGGAGCAATATGACAGCATGGTGGAGAATGACCGCTTCGTGGTCATGGACGGCACGCTTGCGGTCAACAAATTGCAAAAACAGATGCGGGAGATTCTGGGCGCAAAAGTGAATCTGAAGCGGTTTCTTCCGGGGGAATGATGCCGCGATCCAGAAAACCGAAGGGCAAACCGGTGGCCGGGGGCGCAAACGGGCGCGATGTGATCTCGGTGCCGGCGCACCCGGATGCGGAACGCCATTTTTTCGGCGAGCCGCTGGTGGGCGTGAATCCGAATGAGTTGAGCGGGACGCTGGTTGTCGTGGAGGGCGTGGACGGTTCAGGCCGCTCGACGCAGATTGCTTTGCTGCAGGAGTGGCTCGAGTCCGAGGGCTTTGCGGTCCAGACCACGGGTTTGCGCCGCTCCAACCTCGTCGGCCGGGACATTGACGCACTCCTGGCCGAAAACACCGTGACGCGCCTGACCCTGGCTCTCATGTACGCGACGGACTTTTTCGATCAGCTCGAGCATCGCATTATTCCCGCGCTGCGCTCCGGGCTGGTTGTCCTGGCCGACCGCTACATCTACACTCTGATCGTGCGCGCCGCGGTACGGGGCATCAACCGCGACTATCTCCACGGCCTCTACGCCATGGCCTTGCGTCCCGATTTGACGTTTTGGCTGAACGTAAGCCCCGAGGTCGCTTTTGCACGCGAGTTCAAGAAGTCCCAGGCCATCAGCTACTGGGAATCCGGCCGGGACATGTCCCTTTCGAGCGATCTGTTCCGCTCCTTCATCCGGTACCAATCCATGATCAAGCGCGAGTTCGAGTACTTGGCCAAGCGGCACAACTTCGTTGAGTTGAACGGCGAGCAGAGCGTGCCGGAAGTGAACGCACATCTCCGCAAACAGATCGCCGCGCACCTCCGCATCCGTCGGACGCGCTATACTCCATCGCATGCGCTGGCTCACACCTGGCGATGAAACAGCCCTTGGCTGAACCCATCGCCATCGCCGCGATCGATGCCGGTTCCAATGCACTCAGGCTTTCCATCGCGCGTGCCCGCTCCCTGCTGGATATCGAAGTGCTGGCCACCGAACGGTACCCGGTGCGACTTGGAGAAAACGTCTTCACGCACGGAGCCTTCACGCGCAAGACGATTCGCGCAGCCGGTAAGGCCTTCCGCCACTTCCGGTCGCTGATGAAGCGCTATGGCGTCGTGGAGTACCGCGCCGTGGCCACCAGCGCTGTGCGCGAAGCGCGGAACCGTAGGGCCCTGACGCTCCGTGTTTCGCGCAGCTCGAAGATTCGGCTCGAAGTCGTGAGCGGCGCAGAAGAATCTGCCCTGGGACGCACCGCCGTGCTGGCGGCGCTGGGACACGAGCGACCGCCGCGAGCGATTCTGGACTTGGGCGGCGGCAGCCTCGAGATGTGCCTGCTGAATGACGGCGTAGTCGAGCGTACCGTCCAGTTTCCGCTCGGCACAGTCCGTTTGATGGAAACGCTGGGTGTCTCCGGGGCGATGCACGACGAGCAGGTCGATAAGCTGAGGCACCACGTGCGCAGCCTTTTGGAGAGCCGCGTGCCACGGCGGCCGTCGCTCGACGGCGGGGACGCCGTCGCTTGCGGGGGAAATGCCGAGGCCCTGGCGCTGATTGCGCCGGGGCCGCGCACTGACGGGATCAATTCGCTCAACTTGCAGTTGCTGCAGGAGCAGCTATGGAGCATGGCGGCGCGGGATGTGCGGGGGCGCATGAAGAAGTACGGCGTGCGGCGCGACCGCGCCGACGTCATGGCCATCGCCGCCGTGGTCTTGACGACGATGGGCCGCTGGCTCGGCGTGCGTACCCTGCTCGTGCCCGGGGTTGGCGTGCGTGAAGGCGTGCTCTATCAGCTCGCACGCGATCATTTTGCCGGCAAGCCCGCGCCCGCCCGCGATGCCGCGGCGCGCGAGCT
Source organism: uncultured Acidobacteriota bacterium (assembly GCA_963739275.1). Lineage (GTDB taxonomy): Bacteria > Acidobacteriota > Terriglobia > Acidiferrales > UBA7541 > JBGQGH01. The sequence goes on along the minus strand of CAVTZX010000014.1, from coordinate 31,417 downwards.
GCTCGCGGCGGCGCGCTGGTTTGGGCGGCGCTTCGATGCGGACGCGGCGCACTCGGAGCACATCCGCCAGCTCACCACCATGCTGTATGACCAATTGCAGCCGCTGCACCGGCTGCCCCACGAGCTGCGCCCGCTCCTTGAGGTGGCGGCCGTTCTCCACGATATTGGCCACATCGTGAATCGCCGCGGCCATCACAAGCATGGTGAGTACCTGGTCCGCTACGGCGAGATTCCGGGACTTAAGGGTTGGCGGCGCGATGTGGTCGCGTGTCTGGTGCGCTACCACAACCGCCGCGCAGAACCCGAAGCGCATCACGCATCGTATGCAGCGCTCGATGGCGCGCGGCGACAACAGGTGTGCGTGCTGTCGTCCCTGCTGCGGATTGCCGAGGGCCTGGACCAATCCCACAAGCGGGCTGCGAGTTCGATCGTAGCCGTTTTTGGCCGTGGAGAAGTCATTTTCCGCGTGACGGCGCGCGGCGACCTCAGCGAAGACCTGCGCGCAGCACAGCGCAAGTCCGAACTGTTGTCGCGGCTGTATCACGTCAACGTGTTTTTCCGCCAGGCAGAGTCGCGCGGGCGCGCGAAAGTGGCTTGAAACGTTACTGGAAGTTCTTCTGTGAAAGACGAGGAATCCGCCGATGCTTCTTTATCTTGTGCGTCACGGAGTCGCCGTGGATTCGGCCGACCCCAAGTGCCCGCCCGATCCCCAGCGCCGCCTGACGGAGAAGGGCGTCACGAAGGCGCGCGAAGTGGCCAATGGCTTGAAGGAGGTTGGCGCGGCACCAGACTTGATCCTCAGCAGTCCCTATCTGCGGGCCCTGGAGACGGCGGAAATTTTCGCCGTGGCGCTCGACTATCCGAAAGACCGCGTTCGGTCCACCGATGCCTTGAAATCTGGGGCGAGCTCTTCGGGGATTTTTCGGGAACTCGCGCGGTTGCGGGGCCAGGGTGAAGTGATGTGCTTCGGCCACGCACCGCATCTCGATGAAGTGATTGCCGCAGCCGTCGGGGCGCCGGTGTCGTTCACGGCACTGAAAAAAGCCGGCGTGGCCTGCCTGGATATGGGAAGGCTTACGCCGCCGCGCGGCGCGCTCCTCTGGCTCGCGACCCCAAAGCTGCTGCGCGCCTTCGGCGAGTAGAGGCAGGGTCCCGCAGGGGCGCTTCGGGCGCAGCCACGCCGAGCCCAGTGCGCCAGATTCGCCAAAGGGAGTTCCGCCCCGTCATTTTCTCGCGATACTCGGCCTGCCGCGTTGCTTGCTCCCTTTTGATCCGGCGCACCCAGCGGCCTTTCTCGGTCGCGCGCAAGCCCTCCCAGGCTTCCAATTTGCGGCGGAGTACCTCCAGATCCTGCACCTCGCCCAGGATGTCCTGCAGATGTTTCAGATCCTCGCCCCATGTCGCCTGCCGTGCCGGCAGGAAGTTCTCCACGACATAGCGAAACCGCTTCAAGCCGATGCGCAGTGCGTGCCAATCCAGGGCGTTCTGTGTGCGCAGCGCGTTGCGGTGCTTGCGCATGGCTTCGGCGAGCCGTGATTCGGCGAGTTGCCGCGCCTCCGGTCCGTCCGGCACAACCAGGTGACTGCGGCGGCTGACTTGCCGCATCAGCTTCTTCCAGCGCTTGCGGTCGAATCTGTCAATCGCGCTCTCGCTGCGCTCCCGGAGCTTCTTCTCGCGCTGCCCCAATTCGTTCAGCAATGCGCCGCGCACGGCGTCGCCTTCGGGGGAGAGCTTCGCCACCCACTCCTGCATCACCTGAACGTCGCGCAGCTTGCCCAGCCAGCGAAACAGCTTTCGCCCCGCCTTCCTGACGCCGCGCCACTCGGAGCATTCGTCCATCAAAGCCATGCCGGACGCGATCGAGCGCGAGCGTCGAAGCGCCACGCGCAAGTCGTGCACGGCATCGGGGTTGGGGCTGTGCACCACGCGGTCCGCCTCTTTTAGGACGCGTCGCATCCAGTGCGCAAGCCCCCGGTGGGGGAGGCCGGTTGGTGCGGCGGTGGAAACGGATGAGTTCATGAGGAGGTCCTTCGCGTCGCCGCCTTCATCATATCGATTCGCAAATGGAAAAACCACGGGGCCCGCGCTCCGGCTCGAGCTTCAGGGCTTGGATTTCTCTTCAGTCGGGAGCTGCGTCGCGGCAGCGGGCACTTGGTGCCGGTCCAGTTTGCCCGTGCCGAGGTGGGGGAACTCGCTGACGCGGATGAACTGATTGGCCTCGGGCACCCACAGGTTTGGGAGTCCCGGCTGGCCTAATTGGTCGACAACTTCCTTGGGCTTGGCCTCAGGCAAGTTGTGCGGAACGATCAACCGCTCGCCTTTCTCTTGATCAGGGACGCCGGGCACGACAAACGACTGCTCGGTCATGCCCGCGAGTTCAGGTAGAACTTCCGCCGCACAACCATCGGTCGAAACGCGGAGACACGCGCTCACAAAGGGTCGTCACCCACAACGCCGCAACAATTCCCGTAAACACATCCATCGTGTAGTGCGCGCGCAAGACCAAGACCACTGCTGTCTCGAACACCGCAATGACTACGGCAAGCGCAGTCACCCAGCGCCGCCCAAGCCGGGCCAGCTCGGTCGCGGCGAAAACGGCAATAGCAGTGTGTGCGGAGAAAAAGTAATCGTTGGCAACTTTGTAGGTTACCAGTAGAGATGGAAATCCCGGGTCATGCCACACCATATGGGGTGGCGAGGGGAGCGCGCAGATCGCTTGCATCACCTGTCGCAGTCCCATGAGGATGAGCAATCCGAGGAATGGACGCACGCTGCCGCGCACGAGCCAGCTCCCCAGGAGGAAGAGACCCAGGAGGTCAATCAGTGCGGAGCTGACAATCAGCAGCCCATTTGCTGCGCGGGGCGAGTGGTTCAAATAGGCGTTGAGCGGCGCTGTCGCGTTGTGAATCGCATCCCCGATTCCGGCGTTCGGCTGACCGCGGGCGCCGAGCAAGGACTGTGTCCAGAACCAGATGGCCAACGCCACGGCAGTGATCACGATTCGCAGCCAGAGCGTCAGGCGGGCGTTTGCGTCCTTGGCCAATGGATCGGTGCTTTCACGCATAGGCTAGCCGCGGCTCGACTGTTCAATCGCCATCTCGCGGAGCCGCCGCAAATCCAACTTGCCCGTGCCGAGATACGGCAATGCCTCAACGTGATGGAATTGGTCCGGGCGTGGCTTCCAGAGGGCGGGCAGGTCACTCTGGGCCAGGCGCTCGAGGCACTCGTGAAGCTTTTCATCCTGCAGGGTATGCAACACGACGAGCCGTTCGCCTTTCTTCTCGTCGGGCACGGAGGTAACGGCTACAACTTGGTCGGCTTCTCCCGCGAGCTCCTGCAGTTTGTCCTCGACTTTAATGTGGGGAACCATCTCGCCGCCGATTTTGCTGAATCGGCTCATGCGGTCCGTGATACGCAAGAACCCATCCTCGTCGAGCGCCGCGATGTCGCCGGTAACGTACCAGCCGTCGCGCAATACTTCCTCAGTCTTTGCAGGGAGCTGCCAGTAGCCGCGCATGACGTTGGGTCCGCGCACGATGAGCAGTCCGGCCTGGCCGGCGGGCAGTGGGGCGAAGGTGACGGGATCCACAATCCTTACGTCCATCCCGGGCAACGGATGGCCGATGCTCCCGCGTTTGGCGCCGACCTGACGGAAGCCAGGTGCGCGGTAATCCCGCGTGTTCACCGCGACGACCGGCGAACATTCCGTGCAGCCATAACCTTCGAGCGGACGGATGCCGAACTGATCCTCGAACGCCTGCGCGATTCGTTCCGGAAGTTTTTCCGCACCTGCAATGACGTAGCGCAAGCTTCCGAAATCTTCGGGCGCACAGCGACGCGCATAGGCCTGCAGGAAAGTGGGAGTAGCCAAGAGCATGGTGACCGCATGTCGGCTCACGAGACCCCCGATCACTCGCGCCTCGAGCGGATTGGGATGAAAGACGACGCCGATCCCCGCCACGGCCGGCAGGCAGAGTGTTCCCGTGAAGCCGAAAGAATGGAAGAACGGAAGAATACCCAGGATGCGGTCGGCGGCGTTCAGCAGAAAAATCTGCTGGAGCTGCTCGACATTGGCGGCGAGGTTGTAGTGCGTGAGCACGACTCCCTTGGGATCGCCAGTCGAGCCGCTGGAGAAAATGATTGTGGCGAGGTCGTCAAGGTTGGACGCACGCTCCCCACCTGCGAATCGTGGGAGCCAGCGCGCGGGCAGGAGGAACGCGGCGAGCGCTGCCGTCAGCCGTTCACTCAAGGGGGGATCTTGTGCGAGATCTTCGAGGAGAATAGCTTCGGCGGGAGGTTGAGCGTGGATACGCTCTAGAAAGGCTCGCGACGTAATCACCGTTTTCAGATTGCATTGCCGCGTGTAGGAAGCCAGGGTCTCGCTGGACGCCGTGTAGTTCAGGTTCACGGGGACTTTGCCCGCCAACAGCGCCGCGTAATTGACGAGCGCACCCGGAATGGACGGCGGCAGCAGGATTCCCACCATCTCTTGGCCGCGCCAGGGAGTTCGGAGCCGGCGCGCCAGAAAGAGCGTTTTCGCCAGGGCGGCGCCAAAAGTGAGCCGGGGCGTGCGCCCGTCGGCCATCGCGAACCGGAAGGGATGCCGCCGCGCCGTTTGAATCAAGGATCGCGGTACGGTGCGCATGTAACGCTTGCGCCGCGCGAAAGCGCCGGCAGCCAACTCCTGCACCGCTTGGCGGGCCTCGCCGGAGGTGGCCGTTGGAGGTAGCGGACGCCCAAACGTAACATTGACCGGATAGGGGATCCTCCGCGGAAACTTCCAGAGGAATCGCCCGCCCGCGAAGCTGAACACGGAACCCCAGACACCGTCCAGACTCACGGGGATGATCGGCACGTCCACGCCCTTCATGATGCGTTCCATGCCGCGGCGAAACGGCAGCAGCTGGCCGATGCGCGTCATTTGTCCCTCCGGGAAGATGCACACAATTTCGCCGTTGCGGAGGGCGTCGCTGGCTTGGTGAAGGGCATGGATCATTTCGCGCGGCCGCTGCTGTGACGAAATGGGAATGACGCGCAGGATTTTTGCAAAGGGCTTGATGAACAGGTGTTCGTAGGAATCCTTGAACATGAGAAAGCGCACCGGGCGGCCCACCGTAGCGATCAGGAAGGCAGCGTCCGCCATGGACACATGGTTCGGCACAAGCAGCGCCCCGCCGCGCTCGGAGATGTTGTCCCGTCCTTCGACCTTGACGCGGTAAAGCGTGTGCGTGAGGAGCCAGAGGATGAAGCGGAGCAGGGAATCGGGCAGGAGGTAGATTGTGTAGAGGGTCGCGGCCAGCGTCATGAGGGCGCCAGCCAGGAAAATTCCACGGGGATGGAGGTGCAGACCGAGTGAAAAGCTGATTTTCCAGACATGGATGCCGATTCCGCTGGCAAGGAGGTTGTAGGCGAAGGCGGCAAGAAAGATTCCAACGAAGGAAAGCAAATTGGCGGCGGCGATGACGCTGCCTTTGTCCTGGGGATTGGGCTGGTGTTGGATGAGCGCGTTGATGGGCACGGCGTAGAAGCCGCCGAAGAAACCCAGCAACACGAGATCGGTGGCCACGCTGCCGAATGACAGCCCCTGGCGCGCGACGAGGAATGCAAAGACGGTAATGCCCATGGCGCCCATGGGAATGAGCCCGTATTCGATCTTTCCACCGGAAAGATAGCCGGCCGCAAGGCTTCCCACGCCGATCCCCACTCCCACCGCTGCCTGCAAGTAGCTGATCTGTGTTTCGCCGATGTGCAGGACGTCGTGCCCGTACATCACGATTACGAACTGGAGCAGCGCAGCGATAAAGAACAGGTAGCAGTTGCCGAGGACGGCCCAGCCGAGCACGCGGTCTTTGCGGATGAGTTGGATCTGCGCGCCAAGGTCGCCCAGGGGGTTGCTGCGAAAGCGTTTTTCGGGCTTTGCCGCAGGCACACGCGTGATGCCGTAGCTCACCGAGAGCCCCACCAGCGTGAAGCCGAGCAGCAGAAGCCCCGACCAGAGCTGTCTCCCGCGGAAGTGTTCCGCGAGGATGCCCGCTGTCATCGTGCCGGTGATGGCGGCGAGAAAGGTCCCCAGTTCCAGGATGCCGTTCCCCCACGAGAGGCGCTTTTCGGGGAGCAACTCGGGCATGAGTCCGTATTTCGAGGGGCCGAAGAATGCGCCTTGAGAGCTGATCAGGAAAACAGCGGCTGCCTCCATCGCAAGGTTGTTCATGGCCAGCGAAGCGGCTGCGAAAACCATGACGCCGATTTCAAAAAACTTGGTGCCGATGGTCACCGAGCGTTTGCTGTAGCGGTCCGCGAGGTAGCCGCCGGCCATCGAGAACAGGATGAAGGGAAGTGCAAAGAGCGCGCCGACCACGAGAATCAGGAAGTCCCGGCGGGCCTCGGGAAGCCCCATGGCCACGATGATGTAAATCACCAGGTATTTCAGGGCGTTATCGTTGAATCCGCCCTGGAACTGCGTGAGGATCAGACTCCAGAAGCCGCGCTGCCAGCCCGGCCGGCCGTGGACGGACTCGAGCGAGGGAGTCGCTACTCCGACGGGGGTGGGTTCCCGGTCAGACACGGGCTGTGCCCATTCGCGTGAAAAGCGCGTCACCGAAGACGGCGGACATGCTGATGAGCCGGGAGTTTATCTGCCGGGAACCTCCGACGCAACCGTACGCGTTGGCTTGAGCCGATGGAGCAGGCGTGCTACTTTTCTAGGCGCCATCGCCGGAGTGGCGGAATGGCAGACGCGGCGGACTCAAAATCCGCTGGCCGCAAGGCCGTGTGGGTTCGACTCCCTCCTCCGGCACCAAGTCTGTTAGTACGGCCAGGACCGATTGCGCCTGGTCGCATCCGGCACATGCAGACCGAGCTCGACATCTGGCGTGAACACGGGTGGAGTTTCAGTGAAGAGGCTGGGACTCGTCCGACGCCGCCCGGAAGGATCGTAGGGAGGGAACGGCGCCGGCGCGATGTCCGGGCTTTTTTGATGCGCATGCTGACATCCCTGGCAACTCAGACCACTTCGCCAAGGTCGCGTGGAAGGCGTCCGTCTTCCATTGCGTTGGTAGCCCTCTTTGCTGTAATGCCCCTGGCGATAGACGCGCGAGGACAGTCAAAAGCCGATGCCGCGCAAGGGGAAATCGAGAAGCTCATCCGCGAGAGCGGGGCGGAGGTCAGCGTCGCGGCGAAACCCCTGGATTCAGCTGGGCCGGCTTTTTTGCTCTTTCTTGACGCGGATAAGCCGTACCACGCCGCCAGCACCATGAAGATTCCGGTGATGATCGAACTCTTCGCTCAGGCGAAGGCTGGCAAGCTTCGCCTGGATGATCGGCTGCCGGTGAAAAACGAGTTCCACAGTCTGGCGGATGGCAGCGTGTTTCATCTTGATGCGGGGGACGATTCCGACGCCGACGTGTACAAAGCCATCGGGCGAACAATGACGCTGCGCGACCTCTGCGAGCACATGATCACCCGCAGCAGCAACCTCGCCACCAACTTATTAATCGAAAAGCTCGGCGTGGAAAACATCCGCCGGGGCGTTCGTGCCTTCGGCGCTGACGGGATGCAAGTGCTGCGCGGCGTGGAGGATGACAAAGCGTTTGCCGCGGGCATCAACAATACGACGACGGCGCGCGGTCTGCTGGTTCTGCTCGAGGCCATCGCCAGAGGTAAGGCCGTGGACAGCGCTTCGAGCGAGGCCATGATCGAGATCCTAAAGCGCCAGCAGTTTCACGAAGCCATACCGGCGGGCCTTCCCGCCGGTACTCCGGTGGCTCACAAAACGGGCGAAATCACCAAGATCCACCACGACGCCGCGATCGTCTTCGCGAAGCGCCCGTTCGTGCTTGTGATCCTTGTTCGCGGAACCCCCGACCGCGACCAGAGTTCCAAGCTCATGGCCGGGATAACCCGATTCGTGTATCAAGCCATCGAATAGGTAAAGCACGGCGAGTGGCTTCGTGCCTTTCGCGGCGCCGTATCCTCGTGTACCCTGAAGGTCCAGCCCAGAGGGAGTTCCGCAAGCCGCTCACGAGGAAGCAAGAGGTCTCGAAAGGTCATAGCCCAAGAGGAGGCGTACATGGAACGATGGATGTGGAGGAGCTTCAGGCTCGTTGCAGCGAGCCTCTTTCTACTCACCTTTTCCGCTGCTGCCGATACACTCGAGATGCGCGATGGCCGCGTCTTCAACGGAAAATACCTCGGCGGTACACAGTCGCAAGTCCGTTTTGAGGTGGACGGCAAGGTGGAACTCTATCCAGTGGAGAAAATTCTCGCGATTACCTTTGGTGGCGACGCAAAGCTGGGCGACGACTCGGCGCGCCAACGCCCGCGCGAGACTGTTACCCCCGATCCCTCGGGCCGCGTCACCGTACCCGCGGGCACGCGGATTCTTGTCCGCATGATCGATAACGTGGACTCCGACAAGAACCACGTCGGCGACAAGTTTCGCGCCAGTCTGGAAGAGAACTTGATGGCCGGCGACGTAATCGTCGCCCCCAAGGGGACGGACGTGTACGGCCGGTTGGCCGAGGCCAAGGAAGCGGGTCATCTTGCGGGCAAGTCGGAATTGAGACTCGAACTGACCGACCTCTCCATCGACGGTCAGCTTCAGCCCATCCTCACGGGCGACTATGAACTCGCAGGCAAGTCTCGCGGTGGAAACACTGCGAAGAAGGTCGGCGGTGGGGCCGTCGCCGGAGCCGTCATCGGGGCCATCGCGGGTGGCGGCAAGGGAGCCGCCATCGGCGCCGGAGTCGGCGCCGCCGCAGGCACGACAGTGCAGATCTTCACCAAGGGCGAGCAGGTTCACGTCCCCAGCGAAACGCTGCTCGAATTCCGCATCGAACAGCCCTTCACGGTCGTGCCTGCTGCTCCCAGGTGAGCGGCGCACGGTTCAAGAAATCTCTTGCGGCGTCGAATTACCCTGCGTAACATAACACTCCGGCCGAGAGGGAATTCCATGCCGAAAGAAAAGCCGAAGGTCAACATCGGCGAGGTGATCCGGGCGTATCGCGGTCAGCGAGGGCTGTCCCAGGGCGACATCGAGCGCCGCACGGGCCTGCTGCGTTGCTACCTCTCGCGCGTCGAAAACGGGCATACCGTTCCGTCGCTTGAGACACTGGCGAAGATTGCCGAGGCCATGGACATCAGCCTGGCGGAATTCTTCCCCGGGACGGAGACGCCGCACGACCGGGACACTCAGAAGATGCTCGGCGAGCTCTCCGAAGACGAAATCCGTTTTCTCTCCGAAATCAAGCGCTACAGCGCGACCCTGTCCGACGGCGATAAGCGGCTAGTCCTGGCGATGATCCGCAAAATGGCCACGATCATTCCCCCACCCAGAGCCGCCAAGGCCACGCCGCGCCGCTCACCATACTGATCCGCTCGCCTTCTGCGTTTCGTTGACTTCCGTCCAGTCGCATCGTAGCATCGCTGCTCTCCGTTGAGTCGCGCATGATCGGGCAGACCATTTCTCACTATCGCATCGAGGACAAGCTGGGCGGTGGGGGAATGGGTGTCGTCTACCGCGCCGAGGACAAGCGTCTCGGGAGGCAGGTGGCACTGAAATTCCTTCCCGGAGATGCTCCGGAGGACCGGCAATCCCTCGAACGATTCCAGCGGGAAGCCCGAGCCGCTTCTGCACTGAATCATCCCAACATTTGCACGATTTACGACGTGGGTGAGCACGAGGGGCGGCCGTTTATTGTCATGGAGCTTCTGGAGGGCGAGACCCTCAATCATTTAATTGAAGGCAAGGCGATGGAGCTGGGACGCGTGCTCGAGCTGGCTACGGAAATCGCCGATGCCCTGGCTGCGGCCCATGCCAAGGGAATCATCCACCGGGACATCAAGCCGGCCAATCTCTTCGTGACGGAAAGCGGACGGGCCAAGATCTTGGACTTCGGTTTGGCGAAAATGGCCGCCCGCTCGCAGCGCGTCGGTGAGGCGGTCGGAGTGTCCGCGCAGAACACCGTCGCCAACGCCACGGATTTCCTTACCAGCCCGGGGTCATCGGTGGGCACAGTGGCTTATATGTCCCCCGAACAGGCTCGGGGTGAGGAGGTGGATGCGCGCAGCGATCTGTTCTCCTTTGGCGTCGTGCTGTACGAAATGTGCACGGGCCACCTGGCGTTCGCGGGTGGCACTTCTGCCGTCATCTTCGACGCGATCCTGAACCGGGCTCCGGTTCCGGCGCAGCGGCTCAACCCTCGCATTCCGCCCGAGTTGGACCAGGTGATCACCAAGCTGCTCGAGAAGAACCCCCATGCACGCTATTCCAGTGCCGCCAAGCTGAAAGCGGATTTGCAACGGCTGAAGCGGGACAGCGATTCCGGCCGCGCGGCTGCCGCCGCGGCCACTCCCGCCGAGAAATCGGTCGCCGTCCTCTACTTTGAAAACCTGAGTGGCGCGAAAGAAGACGAGTATTTCCGCGACGGCATGACGGAGGACATCATCACCGAACTCTCCAAAGTGAAGGAGCTGCGCGTGTTCCCCCGCGCCACGGTGCTTGCGTTCCGAGACAGGTCCGTCACCGGGCCGCAGGTGGGAGAGCAACTCGGCGCCGCGTTCGTGCTCGTCGGCAGTCTGCGACGTGCCGGCAACCGCCTGCGCATCACCGCCCAGCTTGTGGAAGCACGCACCGATCATCCCGTCTGGGCCGAGCGCTACGATCGCGAGTTGAAGGACGTTTTCGACGTGCAGGATGAGATCGCCCGGAACATCAGCCAGGCCCTGCGAATCACGCTTTCACCGCAAGAAGAGAAGGCCATCGCCAGCAAGCCGACGGAGAACCTGCAGGCGTATGACTACTTTCTGCGCGGGCGTAGCTACGCGCGGCGCGAAACGCATTCCGACCTCGAGTTCGCCCTGCAGATGTTCGACCTCGCGATCGCCCAGGATGCCGGCTTTGCACTGGCCCATGCGGGCATCGCCAATGCCTGCGCCACCGTCTACGAATGGCACGAACAGGCCGCTCGATGGATCGAAAAAGGACTCAACGCTTGCCAGCGGGCGCTCACACTGGAACCCGGCCTCCCCGAAGCGCTTGTGGCCCGTGCGCGCATCGCTTATGCGCAAAAGAATTACGACGAGGCCATCCGGCTGGCAGGCCAGGCCATTGAGCGCAAGGCGGACTGTCCTGGCGCTTATAACGTGCTCGCGCGCGCCTATTTCACGTCCGACCGCCTGGAGGAAGCGGTGAACCTGATCGGCCGTGCCGTCGATGCCAACGGGGACGACTACAATCTGTACAGCCCCTTGCTCAACGCTCTCGAGCGCCTAGGCCGGAAGGAAGAAGCCGAAAACTTGCGCCGGCGGCGCCTCCGCGTCCTGCAACAACACGTGGAGATGGTTCCGGAAGATGTGCGTGCGAGGATTCTCCTGGCAACTAGCTACGCTCGACTTGGCGATGTGGACGGCGCCACACGGGAATTGCAGATTGCGGTAGCCTTGCGCCCGAACGATTCCAACATTCTTTACAACGCGGCTTGCGCGTATGGCATTTTGGAACGCAAAGAGGAAGCCCTGGCCATGCTCCAGCGGGCAAAGAAGGCCGGCCATTCCAATCTGGCCTGGACCGCGCGCGATCCGGATCTCGCCTGCCTCCACGGGCACCCCGAATTCGAGCGATTCATTGGAAGAAGCTAGACGAGTCGAGTCTCCGACAAGGACCCAAGTGGTGAGGGCGAGTTTGAAGGGGGCCCTCGCCGGTAGTTGGCTTGGTCTCTGCGCGGTTGCGTGCCCGAGTGCCGCCCAAACGACGCCTCTGGATTCGCCGGTGGCTAATCCGGCGCGCCCCGCCGTCCGTTCTACTGAACTGCGTTCCGCCGGGCTCTGCGCGTATTCTCGACAAGGCGTGGCGCTGGAGCTACTTCTCCAATTCCAAGGAGACGATTTCCCCCGCGTAGCGTTTCCTTTTGACGATGGTGTATTCGGCCTTGACGCTGCGCCCCTTCAGGCCGACGCAGGGATCGAAGTTTTTCGGGAGGTTGGAGGAAGACGTGAATTCGATCTTGGTGACGTCCTCTGCGTGCAGACTGATCTTGAAGCCGTAATACTCGAGAGTTAGGTCCAGGGTCTTGCCTTGACAGGAAAGCGCAGCGACGCGGCCCTCGGCCGGTGCGGTTTGCTTAGGTGGCTCAGGTGGTAATTCAACTTTGGCTTGTTGTGCGGGTGCGGGGGTTTTTGCTTCGTCTCCGCCTTGTGCGGCGTTTTCTGGGCGGCGGACAGTAGGCGTCGAAGACTCGGCCCCGGCCGCGGCGGACTTCGGCACCAGAGTGATCTTCTGCTGTTGCTCCGCTCGCTGGCGCATCTGCTCTTCGTAACGCTTCTTCTCTTCGTGCCGGGCCTGGTAGGTGCGTAGGCTGTCCAGGACCTGCCTGGCAGCCGTCCTCTCTCCAGGTGTCCTGGCGGCGTCAAGGACGCGTTGCGCGAGTCGCTGCGCCTCTTCGCCCTTGTCGAGCGCCATTAGGACAATGGCCACGGCCAGATGATGGGTTAGCGTCCCGGGTTCGAGTTCGGCTGCTTTCCGGGCCAGGGATAGGGCATCGTCCAGATGGTCGTGCCGCACCACGTAGAACTGCGATAGCGCGGCGTACGCGGGCGCAAAGTTTGGGTTCAGCTCGATGGCCTTGCGCAATCCAGATTCGGCAATCTCAATGCGTTCCGGCGTCAGCTCTCCTCCCTCCGAGGAAAGCCAGGCGTAGTAGTAGTGCGTCAGGAAGTTCTTCGAGTCGAGAGCAACGGCTTCCTGAAACCACTTCAGCGCTTCCTCGTGATGGCCTTCATGCAAGGCGAGAATCCCGAGGCTCTCGCGCGGCGCCGCCAGTATGGGATCGAGCTGTGTCGCCTGTTGGAGTGCGGTCCGGGCCTCCACGGGGCGGCCCATGTGGACGTGGAGATCGCCCTCTGCGGCGGCCACCTCGGCCGGCGCCAGCTCCCGGCTCGCAAAGGAATTCACGTCGATCATCGTGGGCACTTTGACCGAGGCGTAATAGTAGGTTTCCTGCTGTGTGTACAAGTCAAGTTTCTGCTCGAACTTCTTGAGATCGCCGAAGTTTTGCTGAAAGGCCTGTTTGGCGTTGAGGCCTTGCTGGATCTGATCGAGGTACGTGGCGAGTTCCTTGGTGTGGCCTGTCTTGTTGTCCAGCATCATGTAGTGCGTCAAGGCCCAGGCCTCCGCGTAAAAGACAGACGCCGTATCCGCCTCGTTGTATTGCGGGGAATCGGGTGTGACGTTTAACAGGACCTCGAGCGGAAGGAGTTGGTGCCTTTCGAGCAGTTGGAGGTGAACTGGCGCGGGCCTCCCGACGCCGACCTCTTTTCTGCCGATCTCGGCGTTGGCATAGAACTCCGCAAGCCCTTCGTCCAGCCAGACGGGCACGTAAGCGAAGTTGAGATTCACGACGAGATGAACATACTCGTGGTAGATCACGTGATACGGATTCTCGCTTTCCGTATCGAGGCGCAGGGCGATGTAGTGCTTGTCCTGGCCGGCCACGAAGACGCCCGTCGGATGGACATTGCCCTTCTTCTCCCAGTATTGCGGGATCAACAGCTTCAACGCGCTTTCGTTCTTCGCGGCCATGATAATGAACGGCTGGCCAGGATCCACGCGCAACTTGGGCAACGCTCTCTGAACCACACTGCGAAAAATCTCGAAATGCTCGGCGATCCTGCGAGCCTCCTTCTCGCCGGCGTTGCTCACGACCACGAAATGGGGGCTGCGCACTTCGATCCAGCGGTCGGCGGCGTGCGTCTCGGCGACACTGATTGCCCCGCAAGCTGCAGATGCCAGGAGGATCCCGCGAAGCAGGTGGGATCTTCGCGTCATAAGGTTACCTTTACCGGACTTGGCGGGGCGGGTCAACCGGAAATGCATCCTCGTCGACAAGAGGACGGCGGGGCTTCCAGGTTCGTGTTTGAGGGCCGGGCGCAAGAGCGTGAAGTGTTCCTTGTGGCAGCTGCGCGCGCGTTTTACCATCATCGCACTCCACCAGGACCGGAAGGGAAGGGAGGAAGTGTGAGGCGTGCGCTACTCGTGGCTTCGATAATTCTCTGCGGGCTCGTGCGCCCAAGCGCGGCGCAGTCTCCCCCAGCGGACCTGCCGGAAGCCAACCCGGCACGGCCCACCGTCTCGAATCCTGCGACCCTTACGCCCGTCGGCTACCTGCAATTTGAAAACGGCCTGCTGGCCGGTTGGCGATCGCTGGAGTTTTCGTCACGAGCGGCGTTTGAGCAGACGATGAAACTCACGCTGCACCCGCGCCTCCAGGCTGTCTTGGAGAGCGAGCCAATCGTCGGTGCCCGCGGCACATCGAGTCCCTCGGTGAGCGCGGGTGGTGTCTCCGCCGGGGTGCAGGGCGTGCTGCTACCGGGGCACGGCGCGAAGCCTACCGTGGCGTTGGCCTACTACGGGAGCATTTATTCCGGCCCTGCGCCGGACATAGACATCGGCAGTTTCAAGCAGTCCGTCGTATTGCTTGTCAGCACAGATATCGCCGGGTTCCACGTCGACGTGAACGGCGTTTTCAACGAACAGACCCAAGGCACGGTGCGCCGCGCGCAGTACGGCCAGACGCTCTCTGTCTCACATCCTTTGGCAAGGGGACTCGGAATCGGCGGCGAAGTGTGGCACTTCACGCAGCCGTTCCTGCGCTCGAACACGACAGGGATGCTCTGGACGGTGACCTACGCGCCCCGCAAGAACCTCGTGCTCGATACGGGCTTCAACTACGGCTTCAACGCGACCTCGACCCGCTGGGAGTATTTCGCCGGGTTCACCTACCTGCTGCCGCGCCGTCTGTGGCAGGGCAGGGGTTCGCGGAGGCCCTAGCGCGGGCGTTTCTCTCCCAGGTGTCGCGGAATGGAAAACGGTGCAGTGCAATGGATGGCGGGAAGCCACGCTATCCCTGTGGAGTGGCTCCGGTAGAGAAGCGGCGCATCTCGACAATGGCACGGTAGACGCGGCCGCGGCCGATCAGCAGGTCCCCGGTGCGCGCTTCCACGTCAAACGCCAGATGTTTTCCCTGCATTCCCGCGAATCGTGCCCGGGCGCGGACCCGCGCCCCGGCGGGCACCGCTTTCAAATGGTCTACTTCGATCCGCGTGCCCACGCTGATCGAACCCGGCGCCAACGCCGGCTGGATTGCCGTGGCCGCGGCGAGTTCCATCAGGCCGATCATCGCGGGAGTCGAAAGCACGGCGGGCAGCCGTGCGTCATAGGCGACCAAGGTCCATTCCGGCGGGATTTCCTTCTCGATTTCCGCTTCGAGCCCGGGCTGCAGGGCGACAGGATTCTGCGGTGCCTCGCTGCTCACGGCAGCGGCTCCGAGCCGCTTGCGAGAGCCGCGCGCGGCTTGACGAAGCTGGCCACGACTTCGGAGAGAGTCACACCGAGTTGCGCCCAAAGCCGCCGCTTCAGACTGCGGTAATCCTGTGCGCCGCTGAAAACGTCGGCCATCAGTTCGCGGAACGTCGCGCTGCGCTGAACGAACTGGATCATGCGCGTGGTGACGGCGCTACCGAGGAAGTGGCCGCGATAGAACCGACGCGCGACTCGAGTGGCAAACTCGAGGTCGCCCGAAAAATCGGCGCGCACCCGAGCTGGATACTCCGCGGGCCGCCCTTCAGCGAGCGCTTGTGCCAGCAGATCACCTGAGCGCAGGGCATAGTAGAGGCCTTCGCCGGTGATAGGGTCCACCCATGCGGCGGCATCGCCGATCAGCGCCCAGTTGCGGCCCACCACTCGCCGGGCACGCAGGGTCTGAGGTTGCGGCGAAGGCAGGACGTGGCTGTAGAAGCGTGCGCCGGCCGCGTCGATGCCTTCGTCACTCATGAATCGATGCAGGTGAGCCCGCAGCTCCTGGTTGGTGTGCCGCGTCATGCTGCCGCAGATGCCTACGCTCAAATGGTCGCATCGGGGGAAAGACCATAAATAGCCCTCGAAGCCACGGAAGAATTTCACCTGGATGCTCTCCGCGCGGGCGGACACAAAATAGCCGATGGTCATTTCCAGGTCGTTGCGCTTCAGCGGTGGCGTTTCTGGGAGCAGGGAATTGCGTGCCCCAGCCGCAAGCACCACAAAGTCAAAGTCTTGCTCGCCCCCGCCAGTCGTGAGGCGGGCTCGTTCGCCGCGGGTTTCGATCTGCGCGACGTGCGAACGCACGATGCGGCAGCCGGCCTCCCCCGCGCGATCAAGCAAGAGGCCGTTCAACACGGCGCGCGAGTAGACCACGATGGGATGATCCAGTTCGAGCCGCGCGCGATGCCCTTTGCTGGAGATGAGTTCGATCGCGCGGATGAGTTTCTTCGGATGCGGGCCGGTGAGCAGAAAAGGGTATGCGCGAATGGCCTTGTGCGTCAGCCCGCCGCCGCAAGGCTTTTCCCAGGCAAGGTGCTCGTCGAAGAGCGTGACGCTGAAGCCCGCCTGCGCCAGGCGTTCGCCACAAGTGGACCCCGACGGCCCGCCGCCTACGATCGCAATTTCTTTCATCTGAGGCTGAGGCAATTGGTCTGCCTGTTCTGCCCATGAAACGCGTGGGAGCAAGCACTGGCTACGTCAGTGGAAGCACCGCCGCGACGAACCAGGCACCGAGTATAGCACTGAAGAGAGCGGCGGCCATCGCAGAGCCCGTGCGGCGGCGCACGGCGTCGGCGCCCAGTCGCTGTGCAATCGCAAGCACGGCGAGAAATAGGCCCAGGAGGAGAATCAGAATCTGGCCGTTCGAAAAAACGATCAGTGCGCCCACCATCGCGGCCCAGGCGATCAGCCGCAGGACAATGAACAGGAGCCAGCGTCGCCCGCGAGGTCCCCCCGGCGAACCCAGAGCAAGCTCTTCGGCGAAATAGAAAGGGAGCCCTGCCACAACGACGGGAACGAACCGCAGCCAACGCGCCGCGTTCATCCAGAGGTCGGTGATCTGCCAATTGAGCCACGCGCCTGTGGCCAGGATAACGAGCAGGCCGAGAGAGCCTCCTACGAGGAGCGGCCGGGCGTGGAAAGCACTGCGCTCCCGCACTGCCTTCCGCATGGAAAGGAGGATGACAACGCCCGCGAGGAGTTTGAACGAAGCATAGTAGTCCCCGGTCAAGATTCGGAGGAGTCCCAGCGGCACCCACGCTTGTAGCACGAGCACCACGGCCACTGAAACGCCCATCCAGTGCCAAATGGTTGGTCTGACATTGAGCGCCCGAGCGCGGACCGGATCCTGGTCCTGTGGGACGCAAATGCGCGCGAGGAGATTTGCGACGGCCGGAAAGAGCAGGATCAACCCCAGGAGACCCAACAACGACCCCAGCTCGGGTCGCGTCGTGACCGTGCTCCGCGTCGGGGGAAGCCCCAGGGAGCGGAGTGCCCACTCGATGCATCTCCGCGCCACGCGCGGATCGAAAACCAGACTGGTGTGAGCATCCCCCGGAATGCGGTCCAACATCGCCGCGCGCTTCTGGGCGAAGTCTTCGTTGCCTGTGCGTTCGCCGCCCGCGTCTCGCAACAGCGCTTCGTTGGCCTCGAACAAGACCGACGGTTCGAGGCCGCCGGTGATCAACAGCAGATTAATGGGCATGCGCCGGGGAGGGGAGAAGAGAATCCCCGCCCGCGGCAGCCAGCCCACTTGTTGCATCGGCGCGGGCGAAATGGCAATCGTAGCCGCGGTGGGAAATTGATCGGCCAATCGAATGGCGATCGCGCCACCCATCGAATGGCCCAAGAGCACGGTTCGGCTGAGATCGAGGTGGCGATCTCGCGCCAGTGTTTCGACCGTCTCCGCAGCGCACTCCTCCGCGCGCGCATAAGAGAATGCATCGGGGCTGTCGCCATGGCCGGGCGAGTCCACGAGGAACACGCGCAACCCTGCCCCGGCAAGTCGGTCTCCCAAGGTGAGCATCAGCCGCCGATTCGATGCCAGGCCATGAAGCACGACCGCGGATCCTTGCACTTGGCCCGACGCTGGTTCCAGCATGGTCAGCGGTACGCGGCAAGTCGGCGTGAGTAGGTCGAGATTGGCCGCCTCGGAGTGGTGCCCCTGAATCATCCAAGATCCGGCGGCGAAGAGCGCAATTCCTGCTGTGGCCAGCAAACCGTGTCGGAGGCTCATAGGCTCAGCAGGGTCGCCGCGGGTGCGCATGATAGAATGCGGATTCGAGTGCGGGACCGCCAAGCAGGCGGTGGAGTCGTTCAGGGGGCCGGAGTTGGGTCGAGTCGTCTCGCAAGCCGAACTGATTCTCCACGTGGCGGAAGAAAAACGCAATGGCCGGCGCGCCGTGTTCACCAACGGCTGCTTCGACCTGTTGCATCCTGGCCATGTTGACTGCCTCGAACAAGCACGGGCCCTCGGCGACTTCCTGATCGTTGCAGTGAACAGCGACGCCAGCGCCCGGGGCCTGGACAAGGGCGAGGGCCGCCCCGTCGTCCCGCAGGATGACCGGGCGCGTGTGATCGCGGCGCTCGCTTGCGTGGACTACGTGACGATCTTCGACCAGCCCACTCCCCGCGAACTCATCGGCGCGCTGCTTCCGGATGTGCTCGTCAAGGGCGGCGATTGGCCGCTCGATCAAATCGCGGGTCGCGAGGAGGTCGAGGCGGCCGGAGGGCGCGTTGTTTCGATTCCGCTCGCGCCGGGATACTCGACCACGAATCTCATCGAACGGATTCGCAACGCAGGGAAGCCTCAGGTCCGCCGTTAACCGCCATGCTTCTCCCCTCGGTCGCAGAACTCCTGGGGCGCGTGACGCGTCACCCCGCGCTTGAGGAATCACTCGATGCCATTCGCAGCGGTGTGCCGCTGGTGGGTCTCGTGGGACTTTCCGATCCGGCCAAAGCGCTCGTCGCAGCGCAAAGTGCGGCCAGTTTGCACCGGCCGATCCTGTTTGTCGTGACATCGAACCAGCGCGCTGAGATGTTCCTCGAGCCAGCGCGTTTCTTTCTGAGCGCCTTGAGCGGCGCGCCATCCACGGCGGTAGCTGTGTTGCCCGCCCTCGATGTGCTGCCCTGGCAGGGTCTCGCCCCGCACCCGCAGATCCTGGAAGCACGCGCCGCGACGCTCTGGCGGCTGACCACCGGACATTTACGCATTGTCATCGTGCCTGTGGCCGCCGCGCTGCTTCGCATGCGCGAGCCGGAGTTCTATGCAGGTCTCGCGCGCACCCTGGTACGGGATCAGGAAACTCCGCGCGAGGAACTGGTGGCTCATCTGGCCAGCGTTGGTTATGAACGCCACGAAATGGTGGAGATGCCGGGACAGTTCGCCGTGCGCGGCGGGATTCTGGACGTTTTTCCGCCGGAAGGCCTTCGCCCCATTCGTGCAGAGTTTTTCGGCGACACGGTTGAATCGCTGCGGGAATTCGATGCCGAGTCCCAGCGTTCGATCATGCCGCTCGAGCGTGTCATCCTGCCCCCGCTGACGGAATTCCCCAGACTCGAAGCGCAAGCGGAGGTCAACAAGGCCGCACAGGAAGACGACAGCGCGACGAGGCAAGTGTCATTCGCACCCGGCTGGGAATTCCATCCGGCGCTCTGGGCGACGGCGACCGCCTCGGTCACGACGCTTTGCGATTCGCTCCTGCTGTTGCTCGAAGAACCGGACGCTCTCGAGGAAGCAGCCTTGAAGTTCCGGGCAGCACTTGAGGATGCCTCGCAGCGCGCAGAGGGGGAGGTTCCCGGGGAGCCCGCGAGTCCCACGGCTTACTACCTCACGCCCGGGGAATGGCAGGGCGAATCTGGGCGTCTCCCGCGGCTACTGGTGGAGCACCTGGCACTGGATCGCAGCGCCGCGGAGGAATGGCCGGCACGGCACATCACCACCCAGCCGACCACGCGATATCACGGCAACGTGGCCGCGTTCATGGCTGAGGTGCGCAGCCGCACGGCGGCCGGCGATCAGGTGATCATCTCGGCCGGCACGACCGGCGAACTCGAGCGCCTCGCGGATCTTTGCCGCGAGTACGAGCTGACCTACCGGCTCGGAGAAGTGGATGAGAAGACGGCTGCGGCGCGCTTGGCGGAAGATCCAGCGGTGGGCAGCATCTCCGCGATGGTCTTGGTACGCGCGCCGATCGCCGAGGGCGTGGTTTTCCCCGAATGCCGGCTGGTGATCTACGGCACGGGTGATTTGTTTGAGGCCTTACCTGCCGTCGCCCATCCGCCATCGCGCGCGAAGACCGCAGGCTTTTTCAGCGACTTCTCCGAGCTCAAGCCGGGCGACTTCGTCGTGCACGTGGACCACGGCATCGGCCGGTTTGAGGGCTTGCGGCAGCTCGAGTCCGGCAACGCGCGGGGCGAATTCATGCACTTGCTGTATGCGGAGGAGGCGCGGCTGTACGTACCCCTGGAACGCTTGGACCTGGTGCAGAGCTACCGCACGCTCGGTGGGGCGGCACCTCAACTCGATAGGTTGGGCGGGACGGGGTGGGTCGCGCGCAAGGCGCGGGTGCGCAAGTCGCTGGCGGACATGGCCGATCATCTGCTCGGTCTCTACGCGGAACGCAAGACGGTCGAGGGCTTCGGTTTTTCCCGGGATACCCCCTGGCAGAAGGAGTTCGAGGACGCCTTCGCGTTCGAGGAAACTCCCGACCAAGCCACCGCCATTGCCGACGTCAAACGCGACATGGAACGCCCCGCACCGATGGACCGGTTGCTCTGCGGCGACGTCGGCTACGGCAAGACGGAAGTAGCCATGCGCGCGGCATTCAAAGCCGTGTCCGACTCAAAGCAAGTCGCCGTCCTCGCGCCGACGACCGTGCTCGTCTTTCAGCACTATGAAACCTTCAAGCAGCGCTTCGCTGCCTTTCCCATGCGCATCGAGATGCTCAGCCGATTCCGCACCGCGCGCGAGCAGAAGGACGTGTTGGCCGCGCTCGAGAGCGGCCAGGTGGACGTGGTTATCGGAACCCACCGCCTGCTCTCGCGTGACGTCCGCTTTCACGATCTCGGCCTGCTCGTCGTGGACGAGGAGCAGCGCTTCGGCGTTGCCCACAAGGAACGCATCAAGGAGATGCGCAAGAACGTGGACGTGCTCACTCTGTCCGCCACGCCCATTCCGCGCACGCTGCACATGTCCCTGGTGGGCTTGCGCGATATGTCCGTGATCGAGTCGCCACCGAAGGACCGCTTGGCGATTCAGACCGTCGTCACTCCGTTCCAGGAATCCATCGTGCGACGGGCCATCGACGAGGAGTTGGCGCGCGGCGGCCAGGTTTTCTTCGTCCATAACCGTGTCGAGTCGATTCACTCGCTGGCCCACTAGTTCAGAAGCTCGTGCCGCGGGCGCGCGTGGTGGTCGGGCATGGCCAGATGGCGGAGAAAGAGCTCGAATCGGTGATGATGAAGTTTGTGCGGGACGCCGCCGACGTGCTGGTGTCCACCACGATTATCGAGAACGGCCTGGACATTCCCCGCGCCAATACTATTCTGATCAACCGCGCCGACCGCTTCGGCCTGAGCGAGCTGTACCAGCTGCGTGGGCGCGTGGGCCGTTCGGACCAGCGCGCGTATGCCTACCTGCTTGTGCCCCAGGAACGCGCTCTTCCGCCGGTAGCTCGCCGCCGGCTTGCGGCGCTCAAAGAATTCAGTGAACTCGGTGCGGGCTTCCGTATTGCGGCGCTCGATCTCGAACTGCGCGGCGCGGGAAACATGCTCGGCCGCGAGCAACACGGCCATATCGAATCCGTCGGCTTCGATCTGTACACTCAGATGCTCGAACGCGCCGTCGCCGAACGCAAGGGTGAAGCCACCCCTCCCGAACTGCGCACCACGATCAACCTCGGGCTCGATATCCGCATCCCACCGGAGTACATCCCGAGCGAGAACCTGCGCCTGCGCACCTACAAGCGGATCGCCGGGATTTCCGGCGACAGGCAGCGCGAAGAAGTGCAGCGTGAACTCGCCGATCGCTTTGGGCCGCTGCCGGGCGCAGTTGAGCATCTCTTGGACTACGCGCTCCTGAAGGCGCTGGCGGAAAAGCTCCTGGTCGCCTCGGTGGAGCGCCAAGCACGGCGCGTGGCCGTCAAGTTTCACTCGCAGACGCCGGTGCGCCCGGAGGAGGTTGTGAAACTGGTGAAGAAGCGAAAAGGGCTGCGCTTCGACCCCAGCGGCGTGCTGTGGATGGAATTGGAGCGTGGCAGCGGAAACTCGACCGAAGAGATCAGAAACGTGTTGCTCCAACTACAACCGTAGGCATAGAATCGCCTCTAACGTGAGGAAACAATGAAACGGACTCCGCTTCTCCTCTCGATCTTCTTCATTTCTACAGGTTTGGCGGCCCAGACAGAGAGCCATGGCCAGTCGCAGAGCCAAACTCAGGCGCAAGCCCCGGTCAAGCCGCCGGCCAAACTCCCGGTTCCACGGGCCAGTCAAGGGCCCAAGGCGCGGCAAAGCGAAGGCCCCAGCCGCCTCATCGAAGAGGTGGTGGCCCGCGTCAACAATGAGATCATTACTGCATCAGACTTGGAGCGCTCGCGCCAACAACTGGCGGAAGAGATCCGGCAGGAATGTGCCAGTTGCACTCAGGAACAGTATGCCGCGCGCGTGGCCGAGAAGGAGAAAAACCTTCTCCGTGACCTCATCGATCAGTCTCTACTCGCCCAGCGCGGTAAGGACCTGGGGATCAGCGTCGAAACCAAGGTGGTCAAGCGTCTGGACGAGATCCGTCAGCGGAACGGATTGGAGAGTATGGAAGCGCTGGAGCGGGCCATCGAGGCTCAGGGATCGAGCTTTGAGGATTTCAAGAACAACATTCGCAATGCCTTGCTGACCGAGGAAGTCATCCGCCGTGAAGTGCAGAGCGACATTCAAATCGACCGTTCCGAGGCGCAGAAGTATTACGACGCGCACAAGGAAGACTTCAAGCGGCCGGACATGGTCTATCTGCGCGAGATCTTCGTGACCACCGACAAGAAGACGGATGCCGAGATTCCGGAGTTGGAGAAGAAGGCCAACACACTGCTTGAGCGCGTGAAGAAGGGTGAGGATTTCGGCGAGCTGGCCAAACATTTCTCCGACGGACAAACCGCCAAAGAAGGTGGGGAATTGGGCGAGTTCAAGCGTGGCGAGCTCGATCCGAAGATCGAGGAAGTTGTCTTCAAGCTGAACCGGAACCAGTTGACCGACGTGATCCGTACGAAAAACGGATTCATGATCCTCCAGATGGAGATGCGTTATGAAGCAGGTATTCAGCCGCTCGACAAGGTCGAGAACGAGATCATGTACCGTCTCCAGCTCGAGAAAACCGAACCGGCGCTCCGCAACTACCTGAAGACCCTTCGCGAGGAGAGTTACGTCGTGGTCAAGTCGGGTTATGTGGACACTGCCGCTGTCTCCAACGCCACGGCCATCGAGGAACGGCCGGCCTCACCGGACAATCCGAAAAGCGACAAATCCAACAAGGCCAACAAGGGGAAGAAGGGCAAAATCAGCACCGGCCGGCCCGGTTCCGGGGGAAGTCCCCTTCCATGAAGCCCGCCTACGTCGCGGACCTGGCGGCGGATCAGATCATCACAACATTCTTCCTGGTGTGTGAGAAAGAAATCCGCGCCACGCGCGAGGGAAAGCCCTTTCTGCGCCTTGAGCTGGGCGACCGTACGGGCACCGTCGAGGCGCGGATGTGGGACCGCTTTGAGGACGCCGCCGGACAAATCGCACGCGACGACTTCGTCAAAGTTCAAGCTCGCGTCGACGTCTACCGCAACAGACCACAGCTCATTCTGGACCGTTTGCGGCGCGCCGATCCCGGGGAAGTGGATCCAGCGGATTATTTCCCGCATACGGCGGAAGACATCGAGAAACTGTACGGCCAGCTCCGCGAGTTCGCCGCTTCCGTGCAGAATGCATGGCTGAATCGTCTCCTGCGCGGCGTGATCGAAGACCCGGAGCTGGCGCCGCTGCTCAAACGCGCCCCCGCCGCGAAGGCCATGCATCATGCCTACCTCGGCGGCTTGCTGGAGCACGTGGTCAGCCTCTGCGGGCTCTGCCGTGCCGTGGCCGCGCGATATCCCGAGGTCGACTCGGATCTCCTGATGACCGGGGCCATCCTTCACGACGTCGGCAAGACGCGCGAACTGCAGTATGAACGCTCGTTCCATTACACCACTGAAGGCCAGCTTCTGGGCCATATCACCACTGAGTTGGAGATGATCACGAAACAGATCGACGCCATTGAGGGATTTCCGCCGCATTTGAAAACTCTGGTGCAGCACATGCTCCTGAGCCACCACGGCCAGTATGAGTTCGGCTCGCCGAAGCTTCCCATGTTCCGCGAAGCCCTGGTGCTCCATTACCTCGACGACCTGGACTCGAAGCTGTCTTCGATGCGCGCCGCCTATTCCGCGGAAAAGGGTGAAGACGAGTGGACGGCGTGGAACGCTGCGCTCGACCGCCGTCTTTTGCGCGCAGATCTTTATCTCCCCGCTGATGCGGCCGAACCCTCCTCACCGAAACAGCTCACCCTGGAGCCAGGAGACACCGGGCAGCGGAACAAGGGTTAGCCATGGCCAGTGCCGCGCAAATTTCGCCGGGACACGGGCCGCGCAGGTCGATCCTGGACCTTGCTCCGCTCGAATTGCATTGCATGAACGCCCTCTGGTCACTGCAGGAAGGTTCAGTGCGCCAGATTCAGCAAGCGCTCGCACCCGCGCTCCCTCGGGCGTACACCACGATCATGACCATCATGGACCGGCTGGCACGCAAGGGCGTCGTCACCCGGTTCAAGAAGGGTCGAGCCTATCTTTACCGTGCAAGTCTGACTGCCGAACAAGCACGGGGTCACGCTGTCGAACAGGTGGTGGAAGGCTTTTTTGACGGTTCAACCGAAGCGCTCGCTGCGCATCTTTCCGGTTCGCATGTGCCGCCTTCCGCCGCCGGTGAACGGTCGCGGGTGGCCGCACGGCCTGCGGAACGCTCTGCCGCAGGAGGAGAGCGCAGACCTGGACGGGCGTCTGAAGCGGATGTTTTGGCGCCGCAGCCGGAGGACGAGTTGCCGGCCGCTGTGCCTCCGGCACGAGGTCTCGATGCAAGTTTGCTTTAGAACCATATGATCCCGCCGATGCTCACGATCCGGAACCTCGTCCTGCGGCCAGCCACCGTGCTCGCGCCCATGGCTGGCGTCACCGACACTGTTTTCCGCCGGGTCATCCGCAGCTTGGGCGGCTGCGGCTTGATCATGACCGAGTTCACCAGCGCCGAGGGCGTGGCGCGCAACGCCTCGCGGACGCTGCACTACCTGCACTTCGAGCCCGACGAGCATCCCATCACCGCCCAGCTTTTCGGAGCGAACCCATCGTCCATGGCCTCAGCTGCTGCGCTGGTGGAAGAGCTCGGCTTCGACCTCGTGGACATCAACCTCGGTTGCCCGGCCAAGAAAGTGGTGAAATGCGGCGGCTCCGGGCTGCTGCGCGACCTCAAGCGGCTCGAAGAAATCCTGCGGAAAGTGCGCGCCGCGGTGCGCATCCCGCTTACGATCAAGATCCGCGCCGGCTGGGATGAGAACACAATCGTCGCAACACAGGTGGCGCGCCTAGCGGAAGCCGGCGGCGTCGAGGCCATCGCCGTGCATCCGCGCACGCGTGTGCAGGGCCTCGGGGGCCGCGCCGACTGGAGCATCATCGGCGCGGTAAAGGATGCTGTGCGCATTCCCGTGATCGGCAATGGAGACATCGAAAACGCCGAGGACGCCGGGCGCATGGTTCGCGAAACCGGTTGCGATGCGGTCATGATCGGACGCGCCGCGGCTACGAATCCCTGGATCTTCCGCCAGATCGAGCAGTACTCCGCGAGGCGGCAATATGATTCACCTTCGGAAGAGGACCGCTACCGCTTGCTCTCCGGCTACTTCCGCATGCTCGCGGATTCCGCCATGCCCGACGCCATCGGGAAAATGAAGCAATTCGCCTGCTGGTTTACGCATGGCGTGCGCAATGGGAACGCCCTGCGGCGTGAGGTGCACTCGTCGCGCACTCCCGCCGAAGTGCTCGACCGCGTGGATGCATTCTTCGCGGGAACTCTTGCCACGGAACGTGTGCCATGAGTGGCGCCCCGAAGCCCATGCTCGAACGCCGCCGCGAACGCCGCGTCACGGTTCACTTGCCGCTGAAGATTCGCGGGACGGATCGCGATGGCGTGAGTTTCGAGGATGCGACCCGAACAGAGAATGTCTGCCGTGGCGGAGTGGCGTTCGCCACCCAGCGCAGGGTGGCGATGGGCACCAACCTGGAAATCTCGATTCCCGTGCCGCCGCGGGGAAGCGAGCCGGCCGGAGATTTCACGACGCGCGGCCGAGTCGTGCATATCGTTTCGGCAGCAGGCAACCGGGAGATGGTCGTCGGGGTTGAATTCACCGGCCCCCGCTTCCACCACCTATTCACCTCCGAAGCAGTGAGCTAGCTAGCATCCAGGAAGCTCTGTGTAGAGAGGGGCGCCGGATGGTTATGCGCGTTCGACAAGGAGCTGCTTGTAAGCGTCGCGTTTGGAGAGGCCCCGCTCGCGAGCCGCTTGCTTCAGCGCAGCTTTGTGGTCCAGCGTCTGGCTTCGCATGATCTGGGCTACGCGCTCGGTTAGGGGAACTCTTGTTTCGGCGCTGGGCGCTGCGCCGGGCACGGGTGGACCAATCACCAGGGTGATTTCTCCGCGCGACGGTTTCCTGCGAACATAGTCGAGGAGCTCAGGCAGATGGCCGCGAAGGAACTCCTCGTGCAGCTTGGTCACTTCGCGCGCCACGACGGCCGGGCGGCTGCCGAGGAGTTCCGAAGCATCCGCGAGTGTCTCTTCGATACGATGCGGCGCTTCGTAGAGAACCAGGGTGTAGGGCTGGCCGGAGATCTCGGCAAGCCGCTTGCGGCGCTCCCCCGCTCGCGAGGGAAGAAATCCGAGAAAGAGAAATTCCTCCGAAGGAAGTCCCGAGGCGGCCAGGGCGGCCACAAGAGCCGAGGGGCCCGGAATGGGTATCACGGGAATGTGATGCCGGAGGCAAAGTGTCACCAGTCGGTGGCCCGGGTCGGAGATCACCGGCATGCCCGCATCGCTCACCAGCGCGGCCTTGGCTCCCTTTTCGAGTTCAATCACAATTTCCGGAGCGCGCGTCAGTTCGTTGTGCTCGTGATAACTGAGCAGCCGTTTGCGCAGGCCGTAGCGCTGCAGGAGTTTCTGTGTTTGCCGTGTGTCCTCGCACGCCACCAGATCAGCTTCTTCCAGAATTCGCAGCGCGCGCAGCGTGATGTCTTCGAGGTTGCCGATCGGGGTGCCGACCAGATACAAGCGGCCGGTCTCGGGTTCTGCGGCTCTCGTGCGCTTCTTGCTCATCGTGGCCCAGTCTAACATGCCGCCCGGTGCGGGTTGAATCGCATGTTAAACTGAGAGGTTGAAACCTAGGTGCAGAAGGAGTTGTAGCCGTGCCCCTTTATGAATACGAGTGCGTAAAGTACGAAACGCGCACGGAACGCATCGAGAAGTTTTCGGGCCCACACTTGAAAAAGTGCCCGCGGTGCGGCGGCAAGGTCCACAGGATGGTGAGCGCGGCTGCCGTGCGATTCAAAGGTTCGGGCTGGTACGTCACCGATTACCCGAAAAAAGCGGCGAGCGGCGAACAGGCCGGACCGGACAAACCCGAGGCGAAGGAAACAAAAGAGGCCAAGGAAGTGAAGGGAAAGAAGGAAGCGGCGAAGTCGTCCGGCGCGAAAGAAAACTAGCGCGTCCCGATCCGTCGATCGCCGCGGATCACAGCTTCAGCGCGCGCAGGTAGGCTCGAAAGCTCTCTCCCAGTTCCGGATTCCGCAGACCCATCTCCACGGTCGCCTGCAGGAAGCCCAGCTTGTCTCCGGCGTCGTAGGAAGTGCCTTCGTAGATGTAAGCCCAGAGCCCTTTCTCCTCGGCCAGCATGCGCAGCGCATCCGTAAGCTGGATTTCGCCGCCGCGGCCGGGCTTCGTTCGTTCGAGGCAATCAAAGATCTCCGGAGGCAGGACGTACCTGCCGGTAACCGCGTAATTGGACGGCGCCTCCGCGGGCTTTGGCTTTTCGACGAGGTTCCGGATGCGGAGCAGGCGGTCACCCCATTCCGGCAACCCTGCGGGGCCGGCATCCACCACCCCGTAGAGGTGAGTTTTCTCCCGGGGGACTTCTTCCACGGCGATCGCGCCGATGCCGGTGGCTTCATAGACCTCGATGATCTGGCGCGTGGCCGGCCGCGCGTCGGGGATGATGACGTCGCCAAGCAGGACGGCGAATGGTTCCGGGCCGACCAGGTCCCGCGCGGCCAGCACCGCGTGGCCCAGGCCCAGGGGCTCCTTCTGGCGCGTGTAGCTGAAAGTGACCAGATTGCTCACCTTGCGCACGAGTTCCGCCTGGTCTTTCTTCCCGTGCTCTTCGAGGAATTGCTCTAGGGCTGGGGAAGAATCGAAGTGGTCTTCGATGGCGTTTTTCCCGCGCCCCGTGATGATGATGATGTTCTCGATGCCGGAGGCCACACACTCCTCAACCACGTACTGGATCAGCGGCTTATCGACGATCGGCAGCATCTCCTTGGGCTGGGCCTTCGTCGCGGGAAGGAAACGCGTCCCGAGCCCGGCAGCAGGGAGCACAGCTTTACGTACGCGTTGATTGTGAGTGGTCATCATCGAACTGGCACGATAGGCGGCGCCAACTCCGTCTGTCAATGGGACGCAGAGGCTAATGTGCCGAGCTGAACTAGGCCCGCACCCCTATGCTAGCATTAGAGGACCTATGACCACGCGAATCCTGGGAATCGAATCGTCCTGTGATGAAACGGCTGCGGCGGTCGTGGCCGACGGCCGCGAGATTCTGTCCAATGTCGTGGCCTCACAAGTGGGAATTCACCGCAAGTACGGCGGCGTGGTGCCGGAAATCGCCTCGCGCGAACACTTGCGGCAAATTGTACCCGTCGTGCGTGAAGCACTCGAGCAGGCGGGAATTGGGCTGAGCGACGTGGACGCGGTGGGGGTCACGCGGGGGCCTGGCCTGGTGGGCTCGCTGCTGGTCGGCATCACTTATGGCAAGGTTCTCGCGATGTCCCTCGGGAAGCCGCTCGTTGCCGTGAACCACCTCGAAGGCCACGTGCACGCTGTCCTGCTCGAAGCTCATCTCGCCGGGGGGGGGCCCACGTGGCCGGCCGTCTGCCTCATTGTGTCGGGAGGCCACACGTTGCTTCACGGCGTGCGCCCCCGAGATGAATGTGTGAATGGCGGCGTGCTCTCGCTGCTCTACCGCCGGCTGGGTGGCACGCGCGATGACGCCGCCGGGGAAGCATACGATAAGGTCGCCAAACTTCTTGCGCTGGGCTATCCCGGGGGGCCGGTCATCGATCAACTTGCGAATCCCGCTGACGGCCAGGTCCGAGGGAATCCGCGCGCCATCTCTTTCTCGCCGGCAAGAATGAAAGGCAATCCTTTCGACTTCAGCTTCAGCGGGATCAAGACCGCCGTTCTGTATTACGTCCGCGCGCATCCCGAGTTCGCGGCGGATATCGAGGTAAGACGTCAGGCTCTGGCGCGGGGCGAACGCAACTCAAGTCAGTTGCGTCCGCTATGCAGTCCGCAAACGCTCGACCTTGTCGCCAGTTTTCAGTTCGCAGTCGTAGAGGATCTCGTGGGGCGGACGCTGGGCGCAGCCGAGGAGACGGCGGCGCGCTCGGTGCTCGTTTCCGGCGGCGTGGCGGCGAACAGCTTGCTCCGCCGGCGATTTGAAGAGGAAGGGGCCCGCAGGGGCTTGGCCGTCTTCTTTCCCAGCCGCGTCCTTTCCACCGATAACGCGGCCATGATTGCCGCGGCGGCTTTCCCCAAACTGCAAGACGGTGAGCGGGAAGACGGCTCACTCAACGCCGAAGCCAACCTCCCTCTGGGATAACCGGCCGGCGGGCAAACTCGCGCGCTATTGATCCGGGTTCCAGATGTCCTGGAAGGCCTTCCAGGAACCATCCTGCTGTTTCTTCCAAATGGTGAGGTACTTTCCCCGGGTCGCGGTTGGCTTGCCCTGCTTGTCGTCCGCGCTCAGGAGGAAAGCTCCGGAACTCCACGGCTATGTCGTCGGAGTGAGCGACTTCGACGCTGCTTGCGGTGATGTCAAGCCGAAAACCAGGCAGCGCGAGTTCCTGCGTCCAAAGCTGGCGGCGCTGGTCGGCAGTCAGAGCCGCGGGCGCGTTCGGCGGATACACGGTGGCATCGGGAGCATAGAAGGAGAGCGTCTTCTCCACGTCCTTTGCATTCATCGCCTGCGTCCAGGCCATGGATAGTGCCCGAACCGTCTCCGCCTCCGCGGCCGGAGAGCCTGCGGGCGGGGGCGGCGGGTTGCACGCGACGCAAAATGTGAGTGAAGTCACCGCCGAAAGGGTCAAACATCGGGACAAGAGGCTCAAGATGAATTCCTCCGAGGGTACGCGCTGGCACCATGCACCGAATCGGTAAGTCCTGTCAAGCAAGTCCTTTGGGCGCCGCAGCAGCGATGCCCGAGAGCGGAGAACAAAACTCGACATCGAGTTGAGGTAGAATTCGGGGCGCATGCGCATTGCCATTGATACGGGCGGAACTTTCACCGACTGCATCTTTCTCCGCAACGGGCGGCTCGAAATTCTGAAAGTGCCTTCGACCCCACGCGACGCCGCGCAGGCAATTGCTGATGCACTCTCTCGGATTCTTCGAGAGGGCCCCGGCGGCCTCCGAGAACTCGACCTGACCTGTGGGACGACCGTGGGCACCAACGCGCTCCTGGAGCGCCGTGGCGGGCGGGTGGCCCTGGTCACCACAGAGGGATTTGAGGACGTGATCGCCATCGGCCGCCAGGCCCGGCCGCGCCTCTACGATTTCTTTGTCGAGAGGGAGGAGCCGCTCGCCCCGCGCGAACGCCGCTTCGGTCTGCGCGAGCGCATGGATTACACAGGCCGCTCCCTGCTGCGTCCTTCGCGCCGCGGAATCGCCAACGTGGTTCGCCGGGTTGCGCGCGGCCGCCCGGATGCCGTGGCTGTCTGCCTGCTCTTCTCGTTCGCCAACCCATCGCACGAGCGTGCCATCGCGCGGGCCCTGCGCGCGGCGGGGCACGCATCTGCGCCAGCCGCTTTGGCCCTGGTTCCCAAATCTCCCGACGCTATCACGCAAACCTTCAGTGCCTTATCCGGTGGATTCGGCAAGGTAATTGCTTCATCCATACCTGTTTTCGGGCTTCTTTAGGTCAACCTCTCGGAGGCGAACAACCAAATCGATGGACTGTGAGAACTTTCTCTTAGTTAGATTCTTACGTAGCTCACCGAGTGCCCTAACAATTTCATCCTTGGCAAGTGGCAATGAGGGGACCATCTAGTCAAATTTCTAAGGCGTCAATCCCCCTGCCTAATAAAAACGTTTTCAGCGCGGGCACTTGTTTCGCAGGACCTTCAGATTAATAGCGGACATCGATGCCATAAGGCGAGGTCACGAACACGAATGTCAGAAGTGAGA
>CAVTZX010000013.1:0-5626 GCA_963739275.1 uncultured Acidobacteriota bacterium | reverse complement strand
GGACAGTCTGCTCCCACAGTGGACGCGCCCCACACGCAAGAAATTTTTCCGCTCGAACCCTTCGCCGATGACGCAATTTCCCGCGACACCGTCGAGCAGGTCATCCTCCGCCGCGGCTCCTCGCGAAAGTTTCTGCGCGAGCCCATCAGCTTCCGCGAATTTTCCACCGTGCTCGACCGCACCACCCGCGGAATTCCCGCGGATTTCGCGCTCGCCGCTCCCGGAGAGCTGCTCAACGATCTGTATGTGATTGTTCACGCCGTCGAAGGGCTTGCCCCCGGCGCGTATTTTTTCGACCGCGCCCGTGGCGCGCTGATGTGCCTGAAGGAAGGCCATTTCCGCGACGACGCTTACTTCCTCGGCCTCGAGCAGGATTTGCCCGCCGACGCTGCCGCCGCAATCTTTTACATGGCCGACCTGCGCGCTATCCTCGACCGCTTCGGCAACCGCGGCTATCGCGCCGTGCAGCTCGAGGCCGGCATCCTCGGCGGAAAACTTTATCTCGCCACGTACGCGCAGCATCTCGGCGCCACCGGCCTCACGTTTTACGATGACGACGTGACTCGCTTT
This sequence comes from uncultured Acidobacteriota bacterium, assembly GCA_963739275.1. Taxonomy (GTDB): domain Bacteria; phylum Acidobacteriota; class Terriglobia; order Acidiferrales; family UBA7541; genus JBGQGH01. The sequence continues at coordinate 5,056 of CAVTZX010000013.1, read as the reverse complement.
TTCTCTCCGCACGCCGAAAACAAAGCCGCTATTTTCCTCATGGCCCTCGGCCGCAGCGCCTCCCACTCTCTCGTCATGCCCAGGTAACGGACAGCGCGGCGCGCCTTTGTGGGACAGGTTAGAATTTGTAGGGGCCGGTCTTCAGACCGGCCCTCTGCTTCCCGCCGTAGTAGAATCTCCGGTCACGACCATGGCGGAAGCAGGATCATTTGCGGATCAAAGTGAAAACAGCAGGCGGACATCGTCCGCGTGGTAGGCGAGTACGTTCGCCTGAAAAAATCCGGGCAAAATTTCACGGGCCTGTGCCCGTTCCATTCCGAAAAAACGCCGTCGTTCGCGGTGCATCCGGTGAAGCAGATCTATCACTGCTTCGGCTGCGGCGTGGGCGGAGACGTCTTCAGCTTCGTAATGGCGCATGAAAAGTGCGAGTTTCCGGAAGCGGTGCGCGTCGTCGCGGAAAAGTGCGGCATCCCGATTCCGCGGCCGCGCGAGCGCTCGCCCGAAGAGCGCAAAGAAAACCAACAGCGCTCGGCGCTGGTCGAGATGCACAAGGAAGCCGCGGCGTTTTTCGTGAAGCAGCTCGAAGGCACGCTCGAAGGCAAAGCCGCGCGCGCATATCTCGAAGACCGCGGTTTGGACAAAGAAGCGCTGGCACGCTTCGGGCTGGGCTACGCGCCCTCTGCGGGCGATGCGCTCTTCCGCCACCTGAAGCAGAAATATCCTGAAAAACTCATCGAGAATTCGGGCCTCGTGGGCCGCGACCCGAGCGGGCGGCTCTATGACCGCTTCCGCCGACGCATCATGTTCCCCATAGCCAATGAATCCGGAAAGATCGTCGCCTTTGGCGGGCGGGCGCTTGGCGATGACATGCCGAAGTATCTGAACTCGCCCGAGACGCCCATCTATTCGAAGAGCAACGTGCTCTATCACCTGGACCGCGCGAAGGAAGGGATGCGCCAGCGCGATTTCGCCGTGCTGGTCGAAGGCTACATGGATGTGATCGGGGTGGCGCGCGCGGGGATTGCGAACGTGGTGGCGAGTTGCGGCACCAGCCTCACCGAGCCGCAGGTGAAGCTGCTCGGCCGCTTCACCCGGCGCGTAGTGGTGAACTACGACCCGGACGTTGCCGGCCAGGCCGCGACCGAGCGGTCGCTCGCCGTGCTGCTCGAGCAGAACTTTGACGTGCGCGTCCTCGCCCTGCCCGGCGGCGCGGACCCCGACAAGTTCATCCGCGAGCAGACCGCCGAAGCGTACCGCAAGCTGCTCGACGCCGCGCCGGCGTATGTGGATTACCTCATCGGCCGAGCGCGCCAGATGGACCTGAGCAGCGGCGAAGGCAAGCTGCGCGCGATGAACTACCTGATGCCCCACATTCAGCGCATTCCGAACAAACTCCTGCGTTCGGAATGGGCCACGCGCATTGCGCAGCAGTTGCGCGTCGAGGAACCGTGCTTCGCGAAGCGTTGAAGCGCGCCGCTTCCGAGCGCCGCGGCGAGGTGAAGCCGAAAGCCGAACTCGTAGCCGCAACGGTGAAACCCGCCGAGCGGCGGCTGCTCCGTGCTGGTCGAAGCCGAAGGTTTCCGCGTCAAGCTGGCGCGCGAGCTGCGCGCCGCCTTGCTCCACGCCGGCCTCGAGACCGAAAAAATCTTCGAAGCGTTGCTCGCCGCTGTCGATCCGGCGCGCGCCCGATCCCGCCGAGCTTGCCCAATCGCTTTCTGAAAAAGATCGCCGCCTGCTGTTCGAAATCGCCTTCGAGCCCGCCATGGATTCTTCCTGGGAGGAAGCGGAAAGTTGTCTCGCCGTCCTTCGCCGCCGTCATATCGAGACGGAGCTTTTCTCGTCCAGCAGCGCATCGAAGCCAATCCTCCCGCCGCGGAGATGCGCACCCTCCTCGCCCGCAAATCCGAGTCTCCGGCGCCTGCTTTCGCATACGTAGTCACTCCGCCCTCGCATCATCTCTTTTCGTTGTTTTTCCATTTCGTTCTTGACTTGCCGCAGCTTCCGCTGCAATCTCCTTTTCATGGACGCGCTATGGTCAGCGCGTCTTTCTTGTTTGTAAGGTTTTATGCCGCTGGCGAACTTCAGTTGTTGCGGCGCGTTGTCTTCTTCAGAGTCGATTGCCCTGGGAAACGGCCGTCATCCCCGTTGGCGCTTCTACTCCTGAATCTTCTTTGCTTGCTGGCCGCTCCTGGCGGCCGGGGGTAAAGAGCTTTTGACTCGGAGGAATTTCGAATGCACACAGTGCAGCGCACGTGGTTTTTGAGAATCACCCTTGCTTGCTGCCTACAGTCTCGTCTCCTTCGCTAGCCGTTCGCGGCCCGCGCAGGCAGAAAGAATAAGATTGTGAAAAAAATGGCCCGGGTATTGTCGCATGTGAATCCGGGCGACCCTCTCGCGGGCCTCTCCGCTCAGGACGTTGCATCTGTTCTTCCAGGGCCGCGACAATTTCAACGAGGCTGAAACCGAGGAAACCGGGCTTGGCCCCACGTTCAATGGCACCAGTTGCTCCGTCTGTCACAGCATTCCAGCCATTGGCGGGTCGGGGATAATTCTGGAAACCCGCGCCGCCCATGAATCCGACACGGTACTTCAGAGCAGTTGCCGATGGCAGCCTCTTCCGGGCACTTTCCATCCCCGACTACCAATGCCAGCCCATTATTCCGCCCGAAAACAGCATTGCGCGGCCGTCTGGAGGCCTAGTTGTCGGCACTGCCGAACGAGGAGCTTTCCCGATGCGCAGATCCTCGCCAATGAAGACCCCGGCGACCGCAATCACGATGGCATCTCCGGCCACGCGAATATCCTCCTGGACGTGGCCACGCGCCGCCACCGCGTTGGCCGCTTCGGCTGGAAAGGCGCAGCAGGCTACGCTGCTCGCGTTTGCCGGCGAAGCGTATCGCAACGAAAACGGCATCACGAATGACCTCTTTCCCGATGAGCTCAAGACCGGCCTCTCCCCGGCGCAATACGCCACCTGCGCCCCCGTCGGCCGCCGGAAGACGTCGTAGCGATGAAAGCGGGCATCCGCAGCCATTGACGGATTAGCGAGTACTCCATGCTGAATGCCCTTAAGGCAGCGCCCTCGCGCCATGTCCCGTCCGTCACCACCGGCCCGAGCCAGACCCCGTATTCAGCCGTCGGCATGGTGGACCTCTTCTCTCTGCGTGACATTCGTACCGGTGACTTCATCCCGCTGAAAACGCCAAGACCCGGCGCGAGCTCCGTACGCCTCCGCTCTGGGTTCGCTTCCGCCGGCTCGCTGCTCCACCCACGCCCGGCCGGCTTTCCACTCACTTCTGGCTCACTCCGGCGCAAAACAAGAAACCTGATGGCCTTTACTCCCTGAGTCTGTGTGCCGGAACGACTTGCGTTCCCCTTTGTGCTCATCCTGAGCCCGCCGAAGGCGGACGAAGGATCTCTCTTCGTCCTTCCTCATTTCCTCATTCCTCCTCCCGACCCCTAGCCCCCGGCTCCTGCCACGTGGTCCCTGTTCCTTCGAAACTCTTTCTTGCTTTTGAGGATCTAATCGGTGTAACTTAGTGAGGTTTTACGGGGTAACAGTCTAGGCCGCGGGCTATGCATCTAATGGGTGTGTAGTTCGGCCCGACAGGGAAGCATCGGCAGCGAGCGGAGAATTCCCTCAGCGGTAGGATCCAACGATCTCTCTTCGTTTTCGACAGACGCGGGCAAGTTCGCCTTGGAGAGCCCCCGCAGCTTGGCCCGGCCCTCCGGCCGGCTTGAGGTCATCGTTCTTCGTCGCATGACCGCACGTCCGGCCGTTTCCGGAGCGTCCGGACTCCGGGGAGGCTGCGTTGGCTTTAGCGATTGAAGAAAAATACGACCAGGTACGGCAGCTCATTCCATGGGCAAGGAACGCGGCTACCTGCTCTACGACGAGGTGAACGACCTCCTCCCGGCCGAGGTGCATTCCTCCGAAGAGATCGACGACCTGCTCTCGACCTTCGAGCGTTACGGTATCGACATCTACGAGGATGTCGCGCCGCCAAGACCGCGCGCGCCGCTGCCGCCGATGGCGCCGAACCCGCCGAGGCAGTGCCGAAGAAGAGCGCAGCGAGCGAAGAGATCGAGCTGGACCTGACGCCGGGCGCGCTCGAAAAGACGAACGACCCGGTGCGCATGTACCTGCGCGAGATGGGCACCGTGCCGCTGCTGACGCGCGAGGGCGAAGTGGCCATCGCCAAGCGCATCGAGCGCGGGCAGCTCGTCGTCATGAAGACGATTTCGCGCTCACCCATCGTCATCAAGGAATTGCTGGCCATCGGCGAGGACTTGCGCAAGGGCGCGCGCTCCATCAAGGAAATCGTCCAGTTTGACGACGAAGAGCTGACCGAAGAAAAGATCGAGAACAAGACCCGCCAGACGCTCAAGGTCATCGACAGAATCGAAAAAATGTACGGCGTGGCATTGAAACAGGCGGTGAAGATCGACCGCACGCCGAAATCGAAGAAGCGCCCGTGGCTCCGCGCGAAGTATCAGCTCGCGCGCACGCGCATCGAGATGTCGCTGCTGGTGCGCTCGTTCGACTTCAACGTCTTCGAGAAAAAGCGGCTGATTGACAAGATGCGCCATACGGTCGAGCGCCTGCACTCGCTCGAACGCGAAGCGGGACGCCTGGAGCGCCGCGTCGACGCTTCCAAGGGAGAAACAGCCGCCGAAGCGCGCAAGGAGTTGCGTTCGCGCCGCACGGAACTCAAAGAAATCGAAGACGCCAGCGAGGTCAGCCTCACCGACCTGAAGCGTACGCTGACGCTGATCCACCGCGGCGAAGCCGAAGCCGAGCAGGCCAAGAAAGAATTGATCGAGGCCAACCTCCGCCTCGTCGTTTCCATCGCCAAGAAGTACACCAACCGCGGCCTCCAGTTCCTCGACCTGATTCAGGAAGGCAACATCGGTTTGATGAAGGCCGTGGACAAGTTCGAGTGGCGCCGCGGCTACAAGTTCTCCACTTACGCGACGTGGTGGATCCGGCAGGCCATCACCCGCGCCATCGCTGACCATGTTCAGATCCTGAACCAAGAGCAGCCTACCCGCAGTA
>CAVTZX010000012.1:0-18993 GCA_963739275.1 uncultured Acidobacteriota bacterium | reverse complement strand
GCCTTCGCGCAACAACACAAAGGAGAATTCGCCCACTTGCGCCAGCGCCAGCGCCACCAGCGCGGCCATGCGCAGCGGATAGCCGAGCGCCGAGACCGACGCTCCCCCCGGAGAAATTTGCCCAGCACAATCGCCGCCACGATCAGCGCCACCGGGCCCGCGTGATGACTCACGAAATGCAGATCAATCAGCATTCCCACGGAGATGAAAAACAGGCTGTTGAAGCTGTCGCGGATGGAGGATCTCGGCCATCACCTGGTGGCCGTACTCCGTCTCCGTCAGTACGATTCCCGCCAGGAACGCTCCCAGGGCCAGCGAGAGTCCGAGCCGAAATGCCCCCCAGGCCGTGCCCATTGCAATGAAGATGGTGGCGATGACGAACAATTCACGGCTCCGTGTCAGCACGATGGCCCGCAGCAGCCGCGGGAACAGATAGCGCGCGCCAAGCAGGATCCCGCCGACCACAGCCAGCGACTTCCCCAGCGCCAGCAAAATGCGCAGCGCCTGCGCCGCGCCCGGCGCCGCCAGCGCGGGCACCAGCGCCATCATCGGCACGACGCACAAGTCCTGGAAGAGCAGGATGCCCAGCACCGCGCGCCCGTGCAGCGTATCGAGCTCGCCGCGCTCCTGCAGCATCTTCATCACGATGGCCGTGCTGCTCGCGGCGACCAGGAACCCCCAGAAAACACTTTCGCGCAGCGCCAGGCCGCTCCACAGCAGCACCGCGCTGGTCACCACGAGTGTCGCCGCGACTTGCAGGCTGCCCGCTCCCAGCACGAGCTGCCTCATTTTGGCGAGCTTCCCCAGCGAAAGTTCAAGGCCGATGGTGAACAGCAGCAGCGCCACGCCGACTTCAGCCATCACTTCGACCGCCGCGGTGTCGGAAATCAGGCGCAATCCGTACGGCCCCGCCACCATGCCCGTCAGCAGATAGCCCACCAGCGTCGGTTGGCGTATCTTGCGCATCAGGTAGGCGATAGCTGTGGCCATCCCGAAGAGGATGATCAGGTCGCGAAGCAGGTTGAGGTGTTCCATTACAGGCCACTCATTCTGACGGTCAGCATAGCGGAGCGACACTTTCGGGGCAATCCGGGCATCCAATATGGAGCTTGTCTAGTCCTCACCAGGAACTTAAGTTGAAATGGATTGCTGTTCGCTCACGATTTGAGGGCAAGATCCGCATAGTTTGAGGAGGGCCCTTTCGATCAGCATTCCTCTTGCAGAGAAACAGTGCCTATGGCCGCGCCTGACATCACTTCGCCGCCGCTTGCCGCGTCTCACGGCCGCGCCCCATCGCGCGCGAAGCTGGCCGCGGCATTTGCAGCCGTGTACATCCTCTGGGGCTCCACGTTTCTCGCCATCCGCTTTGGGATCGCTACCATTCCACCGTTTTTCATGGCCGGCACGCGCCATTTTGTGGCTGGCGCGCTGCTCTATCCCTTCGCGCGGTTCCGCGGCGCTGGGAAACCTTCGCGCGCCAACTGGCTCGCCGCAGTGATCATCGGCGGGCTGCTCCTGCTCATCGGAAATGGCGGCGTTTCCTGGGCTGAGCAGACTGTTCCCTCCGGCATCACCGCCTTGCTTGTCGCCACCGTTTCCCTCTGGATGGTGCTTATCGACTGGTTGCGTCCGGGCGGCAGGCGGCCTACCGCCGGGGTGTTCATCGGCCTTGCGCTCGGGTTTGTTGGAATGATTCTCCTCGTCGGCACGGGCAATCTGCTGGGCGGAACCGGCGCCGGTTCACGTGTGAATCCCCTCGGCGCCGCTGTACTACTCATCGCTTCGCTCTGCTGGGCTGCGGGCTCGGTGTTCTCCCGCCACCTGGAGTTGCCGAGGAATCCTCTGCTCGGCACGGCCATGCAAAGTCTTGCCGGCGGCTTGATGCTCTATCTGTTCGGCATCCTCACCGGCGAAGTCTCCGATTTCCATTGGGCGCAGATCTCTCTGCGTTCGATGCTGGCCGTGGGCTATCTTGCGGTGTTTGGCTCGATGCTTGGTTTCAGCGCGTATACCTGGCTGTTGCGCGCCGCCCCGCCGGCTCGCGTCGCGACATACGCTTACATCAATCCCATCGTGGCCCTGATCCTCGGCTGGGCGATTGCCGATGAGCGTGTCACCCCGCGTACGCTCCTCGCCGCCGCCGTCATCATCGCCGGAGTCGTCCTCGTGATTACCGCGCGGCAGCATGCCTTCACCGCGCCGAAAGCGGCCGAGCCTATGCCTGCCGAATCCATCGTGGAGCCCGAAGACGTAAAGGTCTAGACTCACCCGGGATGCCGCTCTGCGGGTGCGCTGCTTCCCAGCGCACAGTTTGATCGCAAGATCCGGATAGCTCCCGCGGCGCGTTTTCATCTATCGTGTCTCTCGAACAGGCCATGACCACTGCCATCAAGCACAACGGCCATTCGCGTAACACTGTAACGCTGGCGCCCGCAAAGCTCTGGCGCGCGGTTCTCTGCAGAGACGCGCGCTGGGACGGCGCATTCGTTTACGGCGTCCGTTCGACGGGCATCTACTGCCGGCCGTCCTGCGCTTCGCGCCGCCCGCGGCGCGCTCAGGTGCAATTCTTCGCCCAGCCCGAGCGTGCGGAACACGCGGGCTTCCGTCCCTGCCGCCGCTGTCATCCGCGCGAGGTGGCTCCCGCTGTGCCACGGCAGGCCCAGCTCATCGAGCAAACCTGCCGCCGCATCGAGGCGCAGCTCGATGGCCCGGTGCGTCTCGGTGCGCTCGCCGCTGCTGCGGGAGTCAGCGCGCACAAACTGCACCGCGCATTCCGCCGCGCGATGGGCATCACGCCGCGCCAGTATGCGGAGGTGCTTCGCACCGGCCTGCTCAAAAAGCGATTGAAGGAGGGACGCGACGTGACCACCGCACTCTATGAAGCAGGCTACAGTTCACCCAGCCGCCTTTACGAATCCTCCGACGCGCGGCTCGGCATGACACCGGCCACGTATGGCCGCGGCGGAGCGGGCATGCGCATCCGATTCACCATCGCGGATTGCCCGCTCGGCCGTATCCTTGTGGCGGCCACACACCGCGGAGTCTCCGCCGTTTACTTTGGCGATTGCGACCGCCCGCTCGAAGCCGCGCTGCGCGAGGAATATCCGCGCGCGGAAATCTGCCCCGATCCGCGGAGCGTTTCCGCCTCGGTGCGCGCGATTATCCGGCACCTCAGCGGCCGCGCGCCGCAGCTCGATCTTCCCACTGACGTCGCTGCGACGGCATTCCAGCAGCGCGTTTGGGATGCCCTGCGCCGTATTCCATTCGGTGCCACGCGTACCTACAGCCAGATCGCCCGCGCGCTCGGACGCCCATCGGCCGTGCGCGCCGTCGCGCGCGCCTGTGCCACGAATCCCACTTCCATCGTTGTGCCCTGCCACCGCGTCGTGCGCGAAGACGGCAGCCTCGCTGGTTACCGCTGGGGGATCGAGCGCAAACGCGCGCTCATCGAGCGCGAACGCGCTGTCGCTGCCGCGATTCGTATCAAGGGCAGGAATCAAGGGAGCGGGAACAAGGCGACGTCCGCCGTGGCCGGGCGTTAGCCCTGCGGGCCCTTGACCTTCGTCGTGCCGCGCGGCCAGTGCGCCTTGAACCGGGAATCGGGGATGGGGACGTTCCGCGCGATATTGGTGTAGTGCACCGTGAAGTAGTCGCCCGTCCCGGTCTCAAAGAATTTCTGCTGGACGGGAATCCAGGTGGATTGGTCCACCCAGAGTTGAATCTTGGATACCTGGTTCCGCACGGTGTCTGACTTCGGCGTGAGCTCGAGCAGTAAGACCTTCTTCTTGTCGAGTAATTCTTCGCCCTGCAGCGTCACCAGGAAACTCTTCTTCAGCTCGGAACCCGAAGTGCCGAAACCCAGCAGCAGGAACTGGTCCACCAGCGCGCGGTGTTTCCCCAGGTCGTACTCCTCCACCCGCTTTGCCTTCGGGTTATAAATCGAAAGGGTGTCGCCGTCGCGCAGGATCGTGCGCGGGTCCGGCTGCGTCAATTCGATGCGCATCTTGTCGTCCCGGCGGACCTGAATCTGTCCGGTTTCGGTGGACTTATCGTTCACCACCACGGTCACCTTCGTGCGCTCTAGATCCGCCGTCAAACTGTGAAATTCCTTCGCCGCCGCGTCGAGCTGCTTCAGCACACTTTCGAGCGTCCACGCCCCCTGCCCCGGGACGCGGGCCGCCGCCCCCGCTCCGATGCCGGGGCAGAGCGATGCGATCAATAGGACCGCCCCGATGGAGGCCATTGACACCCGCAGCTGTCTAACGCGTTCCAAAAAGGATTCCTCCAAATGCAGCCGCCGGATCCCCACAGCTCTGCCGTCCGCCAAGTCCCTGGCGCCCGCGCATCCTACCACATACAGTATGATGCCCCTAAGGAAGCCCTCGTTACGCGTGGCGAAAATGAAACGCCCAAGCTGGCTGGGGGTTGCGGCCTTTCAGGTGGGTGAAGGGGGGCCGCGTCAGGGCTTGATCGAAACGTCGTAATAAATGATCGTGCCGTCGCCGCTGCGCACGGCCTCGACGCGCTGGATCTGGAAGCTCTTCCCCTTCAGTTCACTCATGTTTTTTCTCAGCACGTCGTGGATCTCGCGGTCAAACTGCGGTGTGCGCGCCGGCGAAGCAATCAGCCGCGCGTCCACCCGGTACGTTCTGGCTCCGCTCGCGTCGGCCTCGCTCAGCAACTGCACCTGCGCGGCCGAGGGCGGCGGGCCCACTTGCGGCTGGTCGTTGAACCACGCCCGCGGCGTCAGCAGCACGAACAGCACGATGGCCGCGACCGCCACGTCGTAAGGCCACGTGCCGCGCTCATACGACCACAAGACCGTGCGGACCAGAATCCGCCAGAGCGTGTGCATGTCAATCGGCCGGGACGCCGTCCACGATCACGCCATCGCGCATGTGAACGACGACGTCCGCGTAGGCCGCTGCCTCCGGATTGTGTGTGATCATCACGATGGTCTGGCCCAGTTCCTTGTTCAATTGACGCAGCATGCCCAGCACGGTTTCGGAATTCTTCGTGTCCAGGTTGCCGGTCGGTTCGTCCGCCAGCACGATTTTCGGTTCGTTGATGATCGCCCGCGCGATCGCAACCCGTTGCTGCTCGCCGCCGCTCATCTCCGAAGGCTTGTGGTGCAGCCGGTCGCCCAGCCCGAGCATCTGCGTCACCACCTCGAACCGGTGCGGGTCGAACCCGTCGCCGTGGATGTGCTGCGCGATAGCGATGTTCCCGTAGGCGTCGAGCGTTGGCAGCAGGTTGAACCGCTGGAAGATGAATCCTACCTTGCTGCGCCGCAATTTCGTCCGCCCCGCGTCGCTCATTTCCGTCAAGTCGTTCCCGTCCACGTACACGTGCCCGCGCGTGGCCTGCGCCAGTCCTCCGATCACGTACAGCAGCGTGGACTTCCCGCACCCCGAAGGCCCCATCACGGCCACAAACTCCCCCGGCAGCACGCGGAAATTCACCCCCCGCAGGGCGGCCACGTCCACTTTGCCCTGGCGATAAATCTTCCACAAGTCTTCGGTATTGAGTATCGGCTCCACGAACACTTCCCCTACGGGGAGTCGCACCTCGGAAGGCCAAATTATTGTAGTCGCGTTTGTCATTTCTGCCTAGCCGATTCCCCTGACCATCCGGCAAGGATGGTCATCCCGAGTGAGGTCGGGTTCGAGACCGACGAGGGATCCCTCTTCCATTTCGCGGTGGACAAGTGCACGCGCATGGCCGTCCCCGTACCCCGCAACATTCGCCTTATCAATCAGTTTAAGGGAGATCGAATCGCGAGGGGCGCCGGGGCCTGTCGGCGCGCTGCGCCACTGCCTGCAATTCCCGCCGGTCCGCCTTCCCACTCCGTATGCTCACGACCACATTTGGCGTCCGACCGGATCGCAGCAACGCCACCCGCCGGTAGCAACTACAGGTGATTAAGTGCAGATGTTTCCCTTCCGCCCGTAGTAGCGCTTCAAATTCCTCGGCATCGGGACTCACACCAAAGGCCCCACCTTTTGCTGCGCAAAAGATGGGGCACCCCCCGCGCTCCGACCGTGCATACTCCGCAGCTCAATTCACTCGGTGGTATCATCCTACCCGTGCGCCGGAATCCCTTACGAATAACCGCAATTTCCTGGAAAGGCCTGCGCCACCCGCCAAATAATTCAAAAGCTTTCTGACGCGTTGCCCCGGAAACCATAATGTCAAATACACAGTTGAAATATGCCGCGCTCCGCGAATCCCTCTTCGAGGCTTTTCCGGAATTAGTCGCCCCGTATCGGAGAGAGTTCGCTGACTGGACCGACTGGGACACGCCTCCCGGGAACTACGTCTTATTTGGATTAGTCGTCGTGCCGTACCTCCTCGCCCACCTCAGCGAATCACGTGACGAGGGAATTCAACGTCTATTCGAGTTCTTCGAAGAGATGGCTGCCTCCGACGATCCCGAAATCGTCAACCTTGTGAAATTGGAAGTTATCAAGAAGCTGCTGCACGACCCGGAACACCTACGCCGCGCGCGAGAATACCTTAAGCCAAGATTGCGGCGACTGATCCGAATGATGCGGAAGTGATCCGCCCCCAAACTCAGCGCACCTGATCATACGACACGACGAATGGTATCGCGTCAGGCCGGTTTGTCAGGAAATAAGAGGAACCGATATGGAGTTCACTTCCCAAGTCCAAATTCAGAAAATCCCGAATCTTGTTCAAGAATTCTTCGAACACGTGCTACCCGACGAGAAACCCCTGTTCGTGGGAGACGAAGCCACTGTCTTCGATGTTTCGATGTCGCCCCCAGACGAACTGATCAAACGGTTCTACCAGGCGGGTGGCGCACTCTTCGTGGGCGAAGCGGATGTGGACTCGAGGGTGCCCCATCTTTCAGCGAAGCTGAAAGGTGGGGCCGTTGCTTTCTCTCTTCATCTCTCTCCGAAATCGATCCCAGTCAGAATCGTTCCTTTCCCCGCGTAGGCGGCGTAGCTGCTCCACAGGCAATCCTTGGGGTGCTCCACCAGTTTCCGTTTCACTGGATTCAAATGCATGTACTCCAGCTTCTCGATCCTTTTTTTCTCGCTCCATACGTTGAAGTCGTGAAACCGCCGCTGCCAGAACTGCCGCAATGGCGCTACTGGCTTGTCGAATCGAAGCGGAAGCTGATTCGTCGGCGCGCGCCTTCGTCCGGTGCGGCGCAACTGCCGCGAAACCCGCTGCTTCAACACTTGCATCACTGTCGAAGGTGTGCCCTTCTTCGGTTCGCTGATCAAGAGATGGATGTGTTCCGGCATGACCACGTATCCCACGAGCGCGAAGCCGTACCGTTCCCTCACTTCACCGAGGATCTTCACGAAGAAATTGCGCGCGCGAACCGGTCCGAGTAACGGCAATCGTCGATAACAACTACAGGTGATGAAGTGCAGATGCTTCCGCCCGTAGTAGCGCTTCAGATTCTTGGGCATAAGAACTCACACCAAAGGCCCCACCTTTTGCTGCGCAAAAGATGGGGCACCCTCGCGCTCGTCGCTGCGGTACTCCCAAGTGAACTGTCGCGGTGATATCATGCTCTCGCGGTAGTCACCATCAGTGAATGTCCCAGATGAGAGGGAAAGCGTGGCCCACCCGTCCAGACCCTACATCCATAACTGATGCGCCACGACCCTGCCACGCCGGGAGTGCAAGTCGCCTTTCATATCGAGAAGAGACAGAGGGAGCGAACAACCATGACAAAGGGATTTTCCATTTACCTCTTACTCGTAGGATGCACCTGGGCCTTGTTCACTGTTTGGTCCTACATGGCTTTATCCGGAATCTCTGAGCCCGTCTCGACAGCAGCGATTGTCTTCTATTACGGTGTCGCTCTTACAGGGCCACTAGCGTTGGTCGTTGGTCCGTCGCTCATTTTGCGATCAGAATCTTCCAAATCCGGAGCGATTCTTGTGTTCATCGGTTGCGCAATCCTTTCAGCCTTTGTCCTATATAACGGCCTGTCTGGCCTGCGAATAAGGCCTCTGGAAATGCCTCCACCTCTTTCCCTGATTGGGGCGATGTTCGCAGTCATGGTCTTGGCCGACATCGCCGCATACAAGGTTTGTAAGACGGTGCTAATCGCTACCAAATCCGCCCCTTAGTCCCTAAGACATATTCACCAAGGAAGCAGGACAGCTGCCTTCAGAACTACAGGGCGGGCGGCTCACCCTTCGCGGCGGTGAGCAGTTTAGGGTGCCGCTCTTTTTGACGGAGCGCCAAACGGTGCGGTTTTTGAATTTTTTTCTTCAGCTTCCGACCTCGAACTTCCAACCTCCAGCACCCCCATCCCCTTGAAACCATTCAACTTTTCGACATTTCAACCCATCCGGGCCCTCTTGACGCATGGTGTATGATTATCTTGTAGCCAAGTGTGTGCCGCAGTCGCGCCGTGAGAAGCAGCGTTCTTTTTCGATGTTCACAAGTCACCAGTCACGAATCACGAGTCACGGTCTACCAAGCGCCTTGGAATCAACATGATCCACACTCTTTCACAACTCGCTGAATCCAAAGGAGCTTTAAGTCCTGTAGATGTCACTCTTACGCGATAGCCTCGATCTAACTCCTTTAGCTGCCACTCTTACGAATTCATGGGGGGTGGGGGGGTACATGGCAAGAGTCCACAACTTACTGAAAGAGCGGCACTTAGTATTCTCGACTGTGAACTCTCAACTATTGACTATGGACTCGAATCAGTCGTAGGAAAGCGCTTCGAGGGGATCCTTACGGCTGGCCAGCCAAGCCGGGTACGACGCGCCGATCAGCCCGCCGACCACGGCAATCAAGGCAGCGCGGAGAGTCCAGTCAATCGTGAAAATGATCGAGAGTGTGGGAAACGCGTGCAGGAAGAAGGAGCGCAGCGCAAAGCTCATGGCGATGCCGACGACGATGCCCGCGGCGCAGATCACCGTGGTTTCGTAGAGCAGGGCCTTGATGATATATCCCTTCGACGCGCCCAGCGACTTCAGCACCCCGATGTCGCGCGTGCGCTCGATCACCGTCGTGTACATGGAAAGGAAAATCACCAGGAACCCGATGGCCACGCCCAGCGCGATCATGGAGTTCACGAACGGTTTCAGCCCCGGCAGGCTCGACGACGTCATGAGCGAAAGAAAATCCTTCAGCGGCCGAATTTCGTACTTGGGCAGGAGTTGCCGGATTTGTTCCATGACGTCGGGCGTGTGCTCCGGGCGCGTGCACTTCACGAAGAACACGGAAACTTTGTCGCGCGCCCCGGAAATGTCCTGCATCGTCGCCAGCGGCACGAACAGCCGCGCCCCTTTTCCGTGCTCCACCATTCCGACGACGTGGAATTCATGGTCGAGGAGCTTGTAGGTGCCGCCGACCTGGATGTTTTTTGCCTTGGCCGCCCAATCGTCCACCAGCAGGTCGTCCGGGCCTTCCATATCGTGGCCCTGGAGGAAGACGAACCCGCCGCTCACCGCGCGGAAGCGTTCAGGGTCGATACCGTAAATCACGTCCACGCTCGAGGAGTTGAATTGCAGCAGGACCGGAGCCACGGACTGCACGTACTTCAACTGCTCCAGGCGGTCGCGGATTTTGATGGGCATGGGCGCGCCGCTGAATGCGAGCCAGATCGACGACGACGGCGGCTGCACCATGATGTCCGCGCCGACGCCTTCGATCCGCCGCGCGACCTCCTGCAGCAGGCCGCTGGTCAGGCCCACGATAATCAGCACCAGCGTCACTTCGACGCCCACGGCCAGCACGCTCACGATCGTGCGCACCGGCCGGTGCACCACATTTCGTACCACCATGTGCCCGATCACTGCTTCACCTCGCCGCCCTCTCCCACCCGCACCAACTCCGTTCCCACTGGCTGCTCGAGCTTGAACCGGTCCGGCGTGATCTCCTCATTCACCGCGAGCTGTGTGATTCTGATCTCAAGTTTGTAATCGTCCTGCGGCCGCTCCATGAGGATGCGTCTCGGATAGCGCACTCCTCCGACCATCTGCCAGTCCGAATACCGCACGTCGGAGGCCACCTTCCCGCTTGCCATGTATATTTGGACGCGCGCCACGCTCAAATCGGCGCGGTCGAACCAGATCTTTCGCGCAATCTCCGGGCCCTTCGCCCCCTCGCGTGTTTCGATCAGCACGTAATACCTCTCCGGCGGCTCATCCACCAGGTCCAGCAGCGGAAAGCCCCCCGCGGGAATCTCCGGCCAGAAGATCGCGTCCAGCACGTGCTGTGGCCGAAGATTTTCGATGGGCTTGCTCGACGGCCGCTCGAACGCCGCCGGGCCCACAATGAACTTGTTCTTCGATGGGATGAAGATGTGGAACGATTCGCCGTCGCTCACCATATCGAATACGTTCGTCGACACCACCGGGGCCTGCCCGATCACGCGGATGTGCGCTGGCTTCTGCGCCAGGATGAACCCATTCACCTCGTGGTATTCCCTGATCACGCCGCTATAGGTCGAGCCTCCCGTCGGCGCCATCGTCACTGTGGCGCGGATCGTTTTCACGGCGCGCGCCTGCTCGTTGTATTTGGCGATCAGGTCGTCTTCGGTGGCCTCCATCGCCGGGCGAACTTCTGTGTGCGTCTCCTTCGTGACCGTCCTCACGGCGCACCCGTCGGCAAAAACCGCCAATGCGGGCGCTGCGGCCGCCAAGACCATCCACATTCGCAGCCGCTTCCTCAGCGTTTTTCTCCCCTCCCAGGGTAATCGAGCAATCTAACAACCACTCCCGACAGTGTCAAACACACCCTCCGCAAGCAGTTCCACGCAGCGGTGGTGAGCCGGATCGGCCGCGCAACAGAATGCACGTCGAGATCTTTTGGCGAACCGGCCGCTTCGCCTCAGGATGACCCCGCTTCTTTCGCTTGTAAAGACATGGGCGGCGACGTTCTGGCGAGAGCTCCCGGCTAGGAGGAGGCGGCGCGGGAGGAGCGGCGCAATCGGCCGGTTACTGCGGGCGGGCGACTTCCACGGAAAGTTTACCCAGGGCGGGTTTGAGCCGGCGAACGACTTCGCTGGCCCAGAGCTTCGCGGTCAGCAGCGTAAGGAAACCGTTCTCGAAGTCGCACACGGCGCAGAATTGGTAATTCTCAAACGCATGGTGGTAGGCGTCCACGCCATGGCGCGAGAGTTTGCCTTCGACCGCGGCGTCGCCTGCGACCAGCGGTCCGCCCGCGCGCGCGCCAAACGTTTCGCCCTCAAACCGTTCGAGGAGCGCCGCCAGCGGCATCGATTCGGGCGCGGGAATGACGATGCAGCGGTGCGCAGCTTCGCGGAAAACGATGTTGTGCTCCTTGCAGTACGCGCGCAGGCGATCCAGGTGGCTGAAGAAGTCGAGCGCCCAGGGCTCCGGCGCCGCGACGGCGCCCAGCACGGCTCCCCAGATGCGCGCCGCATTGGGCCCGCGCGCGGGCTCGCCGTTGCCCGCCTCGAGCAGCTCGAGGCCCACGGCCTTCACATCCGAGCCGAGGTCGAGCGCCTCCACCTGGAGCAGGTAGGTCGCAGGGCTCATGCCGAAACCTGCGGCTGGGTTCATGGCGGGAAGCTTACTCTCCGGCCGCGGCGGTGCGCCCGCCGAACCGCCGCTGGAAATCAGGCGACTGTTTGCGCAGCTCGAGCCAGTCGAAAAACGTCTCCGGCGTTTCCAGCCAGATCTTGAACCACTGCAGGATTTCTTCCTTCTCGGCGCGCTTTTCCGGCTCGACCCGGTGATTGCGCGCGATCATTTCCGCGCGGCGGCGCCCGAGCCGCGCGACCTCGAGCACGCGCTCCACGGCGGCTTTTTCGCGTTCGGCGCGGAATTTTCGCATCAGCTCGTCGAGCCGCATCAGGCACATCTCCGCGTCTTCAAGCGTGGCGAAGTGCAGCAGATCCTTGAACTCCTCTTCGTAGCGTCCTTCCGTATCCGCGCGCGTGGACCAGAGGACACGAAGTCCGGCAGTTTCCAGCACGCCAGCGATGTAATCGGCGGACGTTTTGCCGGCGGCGCCGAGCTGCGCGACGAGTTGCCGGCGGATCTGTTCGACTTCGGCGGGCGTGAAGCGCGGCACGCGGAGGGAGCGCGCAATCTCAAGGATCATGGCCTTCTTCGTGGGATGGTCCGCATGCTTCATTGCTGTCTCTTCCCCTTCGCGGCCGGCTCGCGCCCCGGCCCGGGCGGATGATTGCCGCCTGCGGGATAATTGCCTTGCTGCAAGAGATGATGATACCGCGCAACGTTGCGGTTGTGCTCGGCCAGCGTCTTCGCAAAAAAATGGCCGCCTTGAGTATTCGCAACGAAGTACAGGTAGTCGGTTACCCCGGGCTCGAGCGCCGCGCGCAAAGAGCGTTCGCCCGGACTCGCAATCGGCCCCGGCGGCAAACCCGCGTGCCTGTAGGTATTGTACGGCGAATCGATGGCCAGGTCGCGGGCAGCGAGCCGTCCGGTGTAGCGGCCCGCTGCTTCGAGCGCGTATACAACGGTGGGATCGCACTGCAGCGGCATGCCGCGCCGCAAACGGTTCGTGAAAACGCCGGCGACGACGGGCCGCTCTTCGGGCACGGGCGTCTCCCGCTCGACGAGCGAGGCCAGCGTGACGAGGTGTGGCACCCAGAGCGGATCGCTGTATTGCACGGGATGCGGCTCACTCGGCACGGCCAGCGCACTCCAGACTTCGCGGAAGCGTCGCACCATCGCGGCGGTGACGTCTTGCCCCGTCACGTGGTGCGGAAGCTGGTACGTCGCGGGGAAAAGATAGCCTTCGAGCGTGCGCGCGCCCGGAGCGAGATCCTGTATGGCCGAGGCATCGCGCGCGGCGGCAAGAAACGCGGCGCGAGTCACCAGGCCCGTGCGGTCGAAAAGGTCAGCGGCTTCGAACATCGTCAGGCCCTCGGGCACCGTCACGCCGATGGTGAAGACGCGGCCTTCGGCGATCTTCCAGAAAACCTCGGCGGGTTTCGCCGCATGGTCGAAGAAGTATTCGCCAGCCTGGAGCGAGCGGCGCGGATGGTTGCGCGCGATCAACTCGAAGACGATGCGGCTGCGAATCACACCGTTCTGCGCGAGGATGCGCGCCGCCGAGCGTGCCGATACGCCGCGCGGAATATCGACATAAACGCCTTCTACGGGGAAGGCCTGGTAGGGAAGGTAGTACGCCGCGGTAAGCCAGCCAGCGACGGCAAGGATCAGCAGGATGGCGAACACCAGCAAGGCGCGGCGCATACTAATTCTTGGGCCGCCGGGCGGGGCCGGACTTCGCGCGACGCGACTCCGCGTCCGCCGCTCGTGGCGGAGTTTGCTGAGCCGCGGCGGTGAGCGCGTGCTCGTGCTCGAGATAATCGCGGAGAATCACGGCGGCGGCCACGGCGTCGAGCGTCTGCTGGACCTTTTTGCGCCTCGCCCCCGGCGCAGCGGGTTTTTCGCGTTGCGCAGGCCGCGAACGGCCCTGTTCGGCGGCGATTTCACTCGCTTCCCAACTGCTCAGGCGTTCGTCCACCATCTCGACGGGCAAGCCGAGATGCTTCTCGATGCGCCGCGCGAACGCGGCGGCTTCGGCCGCCATTTCGCTGGGGCTGCCATCGAGATGAATGGGATTCCCGACCAGGATGCGCCGCACGCCGTATTCGCGAACGACTTCGCGCAGGCGGCGGAGGTCGTCGCGGCGGTTCACATGCTCCAGCGTGGCCAGCGGCCGCGCGGTCAGCGAAGCGGGATCGGATATCGCCAGACCGATGCGCCGCCGCCCATAGTCAATGGCCAGGATGCGGTCAGGCTTGCCGACCGCCGGAGGCGGAGCAACGCGATGCGAGGTGGCCATGTAAGACAATTATACCGTGGATGACGCCGGGCCCGCCGCACAGCCAGTGGCGAGTTGTCTCATGGTGTCATCCTGAGGCCCGGATTCGGATCGGGGCCGAAGGATCTCAAATGTGGCCCTCTCTTGATGCACCAGTTGAGGCTCTTCAGGCCGACCAAGTGCGTCGGCCCTCAGAATGACAGACCCTTGTGCCGTGTCGCCGTTACGGCTGACGGCCACGCTTGCCCTGCTCCCACAGATCCCACACACCGAAGCCGCGCATCTGCTGGTCTAACCCGGTCTCCTTCATCAGCCCTTCGATTTCTGCGCGGGACTGCCGCTTGCCCAGCCGCTCCGCGCGCTCGGCGATGCCGTACACGGTGACGGCGGCGAGTGCGGCGTGCAGCTTCAGCTCGCGGATGTCCACCTTGTCGAACGTGTCGGAAGAGGCGTGGTAGTTGACGATGTAGTTGGCTTCCTCCTGATTGGCGATGAGCGTGGGCACGCCTTCCACCAGGAAATCGAAGTTGTCGGTGCCCACCGGCGCGTCGTAGGTGTGCTGCGAGACGCCCCAGGACTCGACCGGGCGCAAGACTTCGCGCAGTCCGGCCTCGATATCGCGCCGCCCGCCGAGCGAGTAGCCGGTGACGCGCCCGATGCCCTCATCGAACACGACCACGGCGACGGCGCGATCGAGTTCGGCGCGATGCGCGCGCGCGTAAGCCCACGAGCCGAGCATACCCTGCTCCTCCCCGGTGAACAGAATGAAGCGGAGGCTGCGGCGCGGCTTGACGCCGGAAGCGGCAATGCTGCGCGCGGCTTCGACGACCAGCGCGGCGTTGCAGCCGTTGTCGAGCGCGCCGGTGCCCAGTTCCCAGGAATCGAGGTGCGCCGCGAGGATTACGAACTCGTCGGGCTTTTCCCGGCCGCGGATCTCGGCCACCACGTTTTCCTGCTCGGCTGCTCCGCCGATTCGATTTAGCATCGAGAGCCGCACGCGGACGTTTTCCCCAGCCGCGGCGTAACGCGCGAGCCGCTCGGCGTCTTCCCGCGCGACGATGGCTTGCGGCAGGCGGTCGAGCTCGCCCACCAGCGAATTCTGGTGCCGGTAGAGCAAACCGTGCTCGCGCGTGGACGTCCACAGAATCGCCGCCGCCCCTGCTTTCACCGCGCGGTCAATCGTGCCACCGGAGCGGAGGTATTCGTCGAAGAGGTCGTCCCAGGTGCGCAGCACGCCGGAGTGAATCAGAACGATCGCGCCCTTCGCCGCGGCTCCGGCGCGCGCAAAGCCCGCCGCATCGCCTTCGCCAACATCCACCAGATCCGCTTCGATGCCGCCGGCAGGAGTGGCGGGCGACCAGCCGATGGAGACCAGGTGCACTGGAAACGCCACGGGAGAGAGCACGTCGAGGCGCGTCGCTCCTTCGGCCCAGGTCATGGGAATGGTGTACTTCTCCGTGTGCACGTCCACGCCCGCGCTGCGAAACGCTTCGACGCCCCACGAAACCCCGCGCGCCATCGCTGGCGAGCCCGTGACCCGCCCGCCGACAAAGTCCGTCAGCCGGCGAAGGTTTTCCTCCATCAGTGAGGGACCCAGGGCACTCGCGATGATCTTCGGAGCAATTTCCTCGCAGGACGTCGGCGAATTGGCCGAGCAGGAACCTTGGCCTTGCGGCGCACGGTTCTGCAACGGCGCGGGCGGAACCGGCGGGAGCTGAGCGAGAGAAAGCAATAAGGAGGCAAGGAAACAGAGAGGCAGGAACAACACAAGCAACGCGCGGCGCGATGGCATCGGGACACTCCTCTGGGTTCGCTTGTAACGCGAAACGGATTGGCCCGCGGATTATAGCTCAGGATTCAAGGACGCATCACCGGCGGGAATCGAGAAGCGCGTCCGCGACGCGCGCGACTTGGGCCATTTCGGCGACGTCGTGCACGCGCACGATGTGCGCGCCGCCGAGGATCGCCGCGGTGACGGTCGCGGCAGTGCCCCAGATGCGCTCCTCGGGCGGCGCGGGCTTGCCTTCGCGCGCCAACGTCGCGCCGAGGAAGGCCTTGCGCGAGGGGCCCACGAGTAATGGGTAACCGAGGCGCGCAAGCTCCGGCAGGCGGGCCAGGAGTTCGTAATTCTGCGCGTAACTCTTGCCGAAGCCGATGCCGGGATCGAGCACGATTTGCGACTTGGCAAGGCCGGCTTTTCGCGCGCGCGCGGCGGCTTCGCCGAGGCCGCGCGTAACGTCGCGCATGACGTCGCGCGCGAACGGCCCGCGCTGCATCGTGCGCGGTTCTCCGCGCATGTGCATCAAGATGAGCGGCACCCGTCTCCGGCGGGCGACTTCGGCCAGGCGCGCATCGGAGCGCAGGGCGGAGATATCGTTCACCATTTCCGCGCCGGCGGCGATGGCGGCCTCCGCGACCGCTGGTTTCTGGGTGTCCACCGAGATGGGAATCCTCAACTGGCCGCGCAGGCCCTCGAGTACAGGCAGGATCCGCCGCAGCTCTTCCTCGGCGGTGATGGAGGCTGAACCCGGGCGCGTAGATTCCCCGCCGATATCGATGATGTCCGCACCGGCCCGCTCCATCTCCAGCGCTTCCGCAATCGCCGCACCCGGATCGAGGAAGCGGCCGCCGTCGGAGAAGCTGTCCGGCGTAACGTTGAGGACGCCCATGACCAGCGTGCGCTCGCCGAGCACGAGCGTGCGCGAAGGGAGCCGAAGCCGGAAGTGTTTGCGGCGCGTCACAAAGAGATTTAACCACGGATGCACACAGATGAACACGGACAGGGGCATGGAGGGCACCCCCATAAAGCAAACAAAGGAGTTGCAGCTAAGGACCGAGCTTGTCTGTACCAGTCTAGCCGCCGAGGCCCGCTCCGAGAGGCCTAACCATGAATCCGCGCTCGTTTAATGCGCGGTGTCACGCGCGACACCGGGGCCAGGAGCGTCCCGTGCTCCGGGGATGGGGATGGGTAGCAGGGGGCAAGTACTCGGCCCTTAAATCGACTCCTATTGCGAGATAGGCCGAACGAGTTGTGGGTATATATACTGAAAATAAAGGCTTTATGGTCCCTATCGGCCCGCCGGAATGTAATACGAGCCGCGGTGGAGGATCCGCGCAGCCCCGTGGCCCTCGACTTCGATGCGCAACGAGTGCCAGCCGGGGCGGACGACCGGCGCGGACGAATAGAACCCGAGCGTGTACTGCGCGGAAAGGGTCTCGGCGATGCGGCGATACACTTCGCTGAGCGTGCCGATTTCGCGCAGGAAATAGATCCGGCCACCCACGCGGCGGACGAGTTCGGCGAGATACGCGGTGTAAGCCGGGATGCCCGCGTCGCGGGACTGGCTGGAGACAAGCGTGGCCGTGCGGCGGACGGAAAGCCACTCGTCGGTCATGGTCTTGGGGCGCGACTGCGTCGAGACGCCATACAGCTCGACCCCCAGTGCCGCGAGCGTGCGCGCCACGTCGTCGAAACTGAGCCGGTCGGCGTCCTTCCCCACCTTCGGTTGCGCGCTGTAGGGCTCCCAGGTGAGACCCAGGCCGCTGTCCTCGCCGTCGGTGAGCAGGACAATGGCTTTGCGGCCCGAGCGCCCCCGGAAGAGTTCAACGGCGGTGAGATAGACGGCCTGGTAGATGTTCGATTGCGAGGAATTCTCGACGCGCGCCAGGGCGTCGGAATCGAGCGCCTTCTCGAGCAGCGCACGGTCGCGCGAGAACGGCAGCAGGAGGTGCGCGCTCGCGGAAAACGACACGACGGCCACTTCGTCCACCGGAGAGAGTTTGCCCGTGAGGGCGCGCGCGGCGGATTTCATCTGCGCCAGCTCACGGAAGATGCTGGGGCTCGCGTCCAGCACCAGGACGATGCTGGCCGGCTCGCTCGAGGCGTCGAAGTGCGCGATGTTCTGCTCGACGTCATCTTCGTAAAGAAAGAAATCTTTCTTGGCGAGGCCGCGGATGCTCGTGCCGTCGTCGGCCAGGACGTTGCAGCCCACCTCGACCAGATCCACCTGGGAACGAATCGTGGCGGGAGCGGACGCGTTGTCGGGCGCAGCGCCGGCCGCAGGGGCGGATTTGGCCGGTACCCGCCGCAATTCACCGGTCACGGGATCGCGCTGGAGGACGGTGCCGCGGCCGAGTTCTTCGGGACGGCCAAGGCGCTGTTTGGGCGGCTGGGTTTGCGGCGCGGCGGTGCCCGCGATGGCGAGACATATCGAAACCATCGCGAAAAATCGGGCGCAGCAAGCAGCGCCCCTACCATGCAGCTGCAGTCGTGCCGCCACGGCTAATCGATATCGAAATCGCGGATGGGTTTTTCGACCGGTTTATCTTTGGCCTTCTTCAACGCTTCCTCGAACTTGCGGGTGAGGACGTCTTCCTTGTTCTTCTCTGCTTCCCAGGATTGGCGGAACTTGTCCTCGCGGCGCTGCGCCTGCTCCTGGAGGATGCGCGCCGTGTTGTCGAGGTCCACGTCGGGCGGAGGCTTGACGGGAGCTTCATGCGAAAGAACGACGGCGAGCTCCGTATCCACGGTGAGCTTTGCGTGGCAGCACGGGCAGGTGACTTCGATGGGCGGCGCGGGCTTCTTTGCCATACGCTCATTCTACGCCAGAACGGAGTAAGAGGAGCAGCAGGCAGGAGCCAGAAAAGAGCTCACTCAAAGGCGCGGAGGCGCAAAGAGAAAACCTTGAACACAGAGTACCCGGAGAGCACAAAGAAAAAGTGGGACAGGCGAGAAGGCATGTCCCACCGAACAAGCAGGAGAAGATCAGCCCTTAGTGAAGCCGGGCGCTGGGCGGAGCTCGGGCCGCGGCGCGGGCTTGGGCTCGGTCGTTGCAACCGGTGGCGGCGTAGTGGGAGGCACGGGCCGCACCTTGTCCGGCAGCGGCTTGCCTTCCATGAGGAGCTTGATTTCCACGAGGTCGAGGACTTCGCGGTCGAGCAGCGCCTGCGCAATGCGCTCGAGGGAATCGCGGTTGGCTTCCAGGGTCGTCCGCGCTCGCACGTACGCGGCCGTAACAATCTTCTTCACTTCCTGATCGATCTTGACGGCCGTGGCTTCGGAGAAGTCGCGGTGCTGCGCGATCTCGCGGCCCAGGAAGATGGCCTCTTCCTTCTTGCCGTAGGACAGCGGGCCCAGCTCGCTCATGCCCCAGTCGCAGACCATCTGCCGGGCGATGTCGGTGGCATGTTCGATGTCGCCGCGCGCTCCGGTAGTCAAGTGGT
>CAVTZX010000011.1:0-16111 GCA_963739275.1 uncultured Acidobacteriota bacterium | reverse complement strand
GAGATCATCGCTACGTTCGACGTGGACGTTCAGCGCCGCCTAGTGGGATACAAAGAGGAACTGGCCCGTTCGGTCGCCGAGAAAAGCGCGCGCGTCAAACAGCAGTATGTCGGAAAAGCACGCTGAGCCGTAGTTCGGACGGCCAAGCGCGAGCCGCACGGCTCCTTTTCCTGCCATCAGCGATCCAACCGAGCGAGGATTAGTGGTCTGGCTTCTTGACCAGGGAGGGTGCACCTGCGGGGCGTGACTTGTCCTCGGCCTTCTGTTTCGGCGGGGCGATCAACCAATCCAATCCCTTCTCCTGATACAGGACTCCCAGAGCCAGCTTCGAATCGGCGTCGGCAACCGCGGGAAGCGCGGCGCGCAGGAAGTCTCCGGCGTCAGCTCCGGGGAGCTTCTGGCTCTCTCCGTTGAGCAGCCCGCGGACCACTTGGGTCATGCGCGGGTCGGAATTGCCGATGCGTATGAGCTTCGCATCGCTCTCCCTCAAGCGCTGGATCACGCTTAGGCCTGCTCCTTCCTCCGGGTAGCGGACTTCGATCAGCGTCTTGGGCTGGCCCTTTTCGGGCGGATAAAGCTGGTTGTAGCTCGGCCGCAAGACGCGCGTCCGCCAGAAATCGCCGCGCATGGAGTCCTGCGCCACGCGGTAGCGAATGTCCCAGACCTCCGGGCCGTAGTTGTCCAGGTAATCCGCGAGCACGATTTCGATCAGCGGCTCGTCGGGACCGAAATCCACTTTGCGATGGAGCTGACCGGCGATGACCCGGAGCCGCTCGAGAATGGCAGTTCCCATGAGCTCGAGGTCGTTAGCCTGTTCGGTCGAGCCAAGATGTTTCGTGCCCACCGCGCTGTTAATCAGGCCGGAAAGCTCGGCGTCAAGATGCACGGGAGGCACGCTCGCATCCGGCGTCACCCATTCGACGGCGCCTAAAACGACGGCGAGGCGCTTGCTGCCTAGCTGAATCACAGCCGGAGGCCGCGAGCCGGCCTCCACATGAATTTCCGCGGTGCCGAGGACAATGGCGTCCCTGGTCACGGCAATCAGGACGCGGCCGGACGACAGGTTTGCGACAAGCTCGCGCTCGAGTTCCTGCAGGGGGTGCCCAGTGCCGGATGGGACAGGGCGGAGAGAGGCGGGCAGCAGCGCCGCAAGCGCACAGGCCAAGGCTACTGCGAGAATCGGCGTCCTTGGGGAATTGGAAAGTTGTCTCACGCCGGGGAACCCTCTTGCCGCTCTCGGATGCGCTCAGGCGTACAGCGTTTGCTTGCGCGCAATCGCCTGAATCGCCGTGATGGCCACCACGTTGGCAATGTCATCCGCGGAGCAGCCCCGCGAAAGATCGTTGGCCGGTCGCGCCAAGCCTTGCAGGATCGGCCCTAGAGCCGTTGCGCCTGCCGTGCGCTCCACCAGCTTGTAAGCAATGTTGCCGGAATCGAGATCCGGGAAAATCAGCACGTTCGCACGTCCGGCGACCGGCGAGCCGGGCGCTTTACCTGCCGCGACCGAAGGCACAAGCGCGGCATCGGCCTGGAGCTCACCGTCCACGGCGAGTTGCGGCGCACGCGCCTTTAAAATGCGCAGGCCCTCGCGGATCTTCTCCACGCGCGGATGCTGCGCCGATCCCTTGGTGGAGAACGATAGGAGGGCGACCCGCGGCTCAGTTTCAAGGAATACACGGGCGCTCTCCGCTGTGGCGAGCGCGATTTCGGCGAGTTCCGAAGGAGTGGGTTCGGGCACGACGCCGCAATCGGCGAAGAGCATCGCGCCGCGAGCCCCGAACTCGAGGCTCGGACGCGGTGGCACGACCATCAGAAAAAAACTGGAGATGATCTTGTACGCGGGGGCAAGACCGATGGCGTGCAGCGCTGCGCGCACGGTTTCGGCCGTGGTGTTTGCAGCGCCGCCAACGGAGCCATCCGCATCGCCAGCGGCGACGGCGAGCGCAGCATAGTAAAGAGGCTTCGCCGCGACCGCGCGCGCCTCCTCCAGCGTCGCACCGCGCGGGCGCCGCCGCTCGTAATAGATCTGCGCATAGCCCTCGCGCTTGGGGCTCGCGGCGGGATCGAGCGTCGCGACGCCGTCGAGTTTCACGCCGGCCTCCGCGGCTGCGGCTTCAATCTTCTTCGGGTTGCCGAGGAGGGTGAGGCGGGCATATCGCTCGGCCGCAATCCTGGCCGCCGCCCTGATGACGCGGGGATCCTCGCCCTCGGGCAGGATAATGTGTTGGGGTTCCGCGCGCGCGCGATTCTTGAGTATTTCGAGGACTTGCATCCAGTCCAAGACTATCACAGGCCCAGCGGACATGTGTGGAGCGGCCGTGCGGTGGGCGCCGGGCGTAGCCGGCCCGGCCAAGGCGATGGCGGCGATCGCTCTACCTTTTCATCTCTGTTGTCTTTGGCTAGAATAAGTGCCTTCCAATTGCAGAGCTGACTCCACCGACAGGATCACGGAAGAATGTGGCCTTTCTCTACAAGAGGTTTGCGAGGACCAGGAAACATACGGGTGAACGGGCGTCGCCTGAAGGAGATTCTTGATGCGCACCTGAAATTCCATCGCGGTGAGCCCGGCGGCATCCGCGCAGATCTTTCTGGCGCAGATCTTTCGCGTGCAGACCTTTCCGGTGTGAACCTGACCGGCGCGATTCTGCAGGGCGCGCGTCTCCAGCGGGCTGTTTTTCGCGGCGCGAAGCTGACGCGCGCGGACTCTCTCGCGCCAACTTGGCCGGCGCCGACCTGCGCAATGCAGACATGACGGAGGCCGTTTTGTCCGGAGCGGATCTGACCGAAGCGCAAGTGAGCGGGGTCGAACTCTTCCGCTGCAACTTGAGCGGCGTCAATTTCAAGTGCGCAAATCTGCGTAACACAAATTTTCGATTTTCCAATATCAAAGGGGCCATCTTTGCCGGAGCAGACATGAACGTCACAATTCTGCGCGAAACCGATCTTATCGGCGCGGATTTTTCGGGTGTAGATCTTTCCACCACATTGATGCCGCGCGGCCACGCCACTCCGGCTTCAAAGCAATAGCTCCCTTCCCTCCGCACCACCTCGAAGCATTCTTCTTCCCCCGAGCTTCCCTCTGCTAGAATCCGTCGGCATCCGTCGAGTGGAGGCATCTTCATGAGGAAAGCCATCATCGCAGCCCTGTACGCGGGCTCGCTTGCGGGCGCGCACGTCCATGCTCAGGTCGGTCCAGCGCCTGCACCCGCCGGAAAGACGTACACACTCAAGGCCACGCCGCAAACCGTTGCCTGGGGCCACTACGACGCCAAAGCCGTGCCCGTGTTGACCATCCAGTCCGGCGATACGGTTGTTGTGGATACGCTGCTGACGAACAGCCCCACGCGCCTCGAAGGCGCAGGCGTCCCGCCGGAGCAGGTGCAGCAGTCGCTCCGCGACATCCATCGAGAGGTGACCGGTGACCGCAAAGGCCCGGGCGGGCACATTCTGACGGGCCCGATTTTCATCGAAGGCACGGAACCGGGCGACGTACTTGAGGTGCGCATCAAAGCCATCAAACT
The DNA here is from genome assembly GCA_963739275.1 of uncultured Acidobacteriota bacterium. Taxonomy (GTDB): domain Bacteria; phylum Acidobacteriota; class Terriglobia; order Acidiferrales; family UBA7541; genus JBGQGH01. The sequence goes on along the minus strand of CAVTZX010000011.1, from coordinate 12,590 downwards.
GGCGATTCCGTACGCCTACAACGGGTTCAGCCCGAACCGCGGTTTCCTGCCTGAGGATTTTCCCTACGCGAAGATCAAGATCATCCCGCTCGACGCGCAGCGCATGGTCGCGAAGTTTGGCGAGGGGATCGAAATCCCGCTACACCCATTCTTCGGCAGCATGGGCGTGGCGCCGCCCGAGTCCGCGGGACGCATCAACAGCGCGCCACCGGGAATTCACGCCGGGAACCTCGACAACAAGGAACTGGTCGCGGGCACGACGCTCTACATCCCGGTGCACGTGCGCGGCGCGCTCTTCGAGGTGGGCGATGGACACGCCGGACAGGGCAACGGCGAAGTGGACATCACCGCGATGGAAACTTCGCTCACCGGAACGCTCCAGCTCATTGTGCGCAAGGACCTGCATCTCAAGTGGCCGCGCGCGGAAACGCCCACGCACTACATCTCCATGGGCATCGACAACGATCTGAAAGAGGCCACGAAAATCGCGGTGCGCGAGATGATCGACTTCCTCGTGAACGAGAAGCACATGACGCGGGACGACGCCTACATGCTCACCAGCGTGGCCGGAGATGTAGACATCACGCAACTCGTCGATGGCCCCATGGGCGTTCACGTGATGATGCCCAAGGCCGTCTTTCCGCCGGGCGCAAACCCGCGGCCGTAAAGAAACGATGGGCCTACGACTCTTGTTTTTCTCACTGCTTTCTTTGCCGCTCTGTGCGCGAGCGCAAGAACCGCTCTCCTACCACCTGCGGTACGCGGCCTCCGGCGATCCCCTCGTCCACGTCGGACTGAGCATCCCTGGTGGTCTTGCCGGGCCGGCCACGGGTTTCGGATCGAAGAGTTTGCTCAAATCATTGCCAACGGCACTGGCGTGGACGTCCGCGACATCCTTGAGCGTTGGCTCCAGCCACTCGATCGATAAGAAGCGTGGTGCTTCAGCATCGTTTTGCGAAGTATCGTTAGCGGAAGCTGCGGAGCGCGGCGGCTTCGTCGGGGTGCAGTTCGAACATCGAATCCAGGTGCGTGATCTGCAGCATGTCGCGGACTTTCTTTGACACTTCGGCGAACTTCAGCTCGCCGGCATTCTTGCGGATGGTCGCGTAGCTGCGCACCAGCTCACCGATACCGAAGCTGTCGATGTAGTGGACATCCCGCAAGTTGACCAAGAACTTCTTCTGCCCCTCGTTGACCAGCACGTGGAGCGTATCGCGGAGGGCGGTGCCGCCCCCGCCCAGCGTCAGACTGCCGCTGGCGCGGATCAATTGGACGCCGGCCGCCTCGCGGGAATTCACCTCAAACGGCATCGCTTTCTCCTCCTGCCGTGCGCTACGGGAAATGGATAACGCATCATACACCGCTTACCACGGCGGGCCAACCAGGCCAACCCTTCCTCCGGCGCCGCGCGTTGACTTGCATTTCACCGGGGCCTAACATGCGTCGCATCGTTGATCGCGCTGGGGCCCAGCTTCGCCACCGCGCCGGAGAGTACCGACGCGACGCCCCTACACTCGAAGAGTCTCCGCACTGGCAGGAATTTCTTGCTGGCGCGATTCTGGGGCCGGCCCAGACCGGCCAGCTCGGGAAGATCGACTTCCCCAATTCCGGTGCCCGCGCGGCGCAGCCCGAGTTCATTCGTGGCGCCCTGTTGCTGCACAGTTTTGAATACGACGACGCGCGCGAAGCCTTCCAGCGGGCGGAGCAGATCGATCCAACCTTCGCCATGGCGTTTTGGGGCGAAGCCATGACGCACAATCATCCCCTCGGGAGCCAGGAAAACCGTCAAGCGGCCCGGGAGGCGCTGGCGAAGCTCGCGCAGACTGCCGAAGCCCGCCAGGCGAAGGCGCCAACCGAGCGCGAAAAAATGTACTTGCGTGCGGTTGAAACACTCTATGGCGACGGCGACAAAGCCAGCCGCGACCTCGCCTACGCCAACGCCATGCGCGATCTGCACGAACGCTTCCCGCAGGATGCCGACGCCTCCTCTTTTTACGCACTGGCGCTGCTCGGCACCACCGAAGGCGTTCGCGACATGCGTGTGTATATGCGTGCCGCGGCGATTCTCGAAGAGGTGTTTGCAAAAAATCCTGAGCACCCGGGTGCGATCCATTACCTGATCCATTGTTACGACGATCCCACGCACGCGCCGCTGGGCCTGCGCGCGGCGCGGATATACGCGAAAACGGCTCCGGCGGCGACGCACGCGCAGCACATGGTTTCGCACATCTACATCGCGCTTGGCGACTGGAACCAAGTGGTGGCGTCGAACGAAAAGGCCGTCGCAGTGTCCGAAGATCGCCTGCGCCGCAAGGGACTCCCGCTCGACCAGCGCAGCCACCACTCGCTCGATTGGCTCATGTACGCCTACCTGCAGCAGGGCCGCTTCCGCGATGCGCGCATCAGGCTCGAGACGATGGCCGAGGACGCCCGCGCGAACGGTTCCGGTGAAAACCCTGGCTACTACGCCGAGATGCGCGCGCGGTTCGTCGTCGAGATGCCTGATCCGCGCAACGCCCCGCCGAGTCTTGGCTCCACGAGCCACGGGGATCAGGACACGGCTACGCTCTTCTTCGCCACGGCCTGGAATGCATTGCAGACGGGTGACACGGAAGCCGGGCGCCAGGCCCTGGCGGAAATTCGTTCGCGATCGCGGAACCGCCAGCCGGGCGCCGGCAATTCCATGGCCTACATGGGCATGAACGCAGGGGGCGCGCAGCGCGGCCCAATCGTGGCCGGGATTCTGGCGGACGAGCTCGAAGCCCTCCTCCTGTTGAAAGATGCGAAGGCGGAGGCTGCCGTGGCACTCTTGAAGAAAGCGGTCGCCGCGGAAGACGGTCTGAGCTTCGAATTTGGACCTCCACAGATCATGAAGCCCCCGCGTGAGCTGCTCGGCGAGGTTCTGCTGCAACTGCGGCGCCCTGCCGAAGCGCGCCAGCAATTCGAGATTGCGCTGGAGCGCACGCCGCGCCGCTCACTCGCGTTGCTGGGTGAGGCGCGCGCCGCGGCGCAAGCGGGCGACACGGCCGCCTCACAGAAGATCTACGCCGAGCTGCGCGAGATCTGGCGCTACGCCGATCCCAACTTTCCGCCTTTGCAGGAGGCAATCCGCGGCCTGGCGGGAAGCGCTCCGGCGAGGGCAACCGACCGCCCCCTCAACTAGAGACGTCCCACGCTTTCGGAAGAAGCGGTTTGATCCGGCGCGTTCATGCCCCTTAGCCCAGGCTCAAAGCTCGGCCCTTATGAAATCCTTGTGCCCCTCGGCGCGGGCGGCATGTTGGCTTGAGGAATTGCGCTGGCAGGTTCCTGCCTCGAAGTAGGCCGCTACCTTCCCGCGGAGTAGGCGGCGGCATCGTCCGCGGAGCCGGGGAATGGCCCGCGGCCTCCGGAACGGCGGCGCGTCTCGATGCCCAAACGCTTGATTTTCTGGTTGAGTGTGGAGAGCGGGATCTGGAAGCGCTCGGCGGCTTCGGTCTGGTTCCAGTTCGTGCGTTCGAGCATGTCCACGATGATGCGCCGCTCGACTTCTTCCATGATCTGAAAGAGTGACGGCGCGGAGTTGTCCGCCGCCGGTGCGCGCGCCCGGCTCGCCGGGCAGCGGCGGCATGAATTCCGTGAGCTGCAAGCGCACGCCCCTGACGATCTCCTTCGTGCGCACGTTTTCCGGCAGCAACTCCACGTCCAGCAGCTCCTGGTTGACAAGCACAACGGCGCGCTCGACGACATTCTCGAGTTCACGCACGTTTCCCGGCCAGTCGTAATCCATCAGCAGCTTCAGTGCAGAGTTGGAGAAGCGGCGCGGCGGTCTTCCGTTCTCCTCGCAGTATCGTTGCAGGAAGTGATCGATCAACAGCGGAATATCTTCCTTGCGCTCGCGCAGCGGCGGAAGAGAGAGGGCGATCACGTTCAAGCGGTGGAAGAGGTCCTCGCGGAAGCGCCCTTCGCGCACCAGGCTGAGCAGATCGACGTTGCTCGCCGCCAGGATGCGCACGTCCACCTTGATCTGCTCGGTGCCGCCCAGGCGCATGAACTCGCGCTCCTGGATCACGCGCAGGAGCTTGGCCTGTGTTTCCGGGCTGATTGTCGAGATTTCGTCGAAGAAGATCGTCCCTTGGTCGGCGACCTCGAAGAGGCCCTTCTTCGAGGCCACGGCGCTGGTGAACGCGCCCTTCACGTGGCCGAAGAGCTGTGATTCGAGCAGGTCCACGGGGATCGAGCCGGTGTTCACCGGGACAAAAGGCTTGTCGGCGCGCGTGGACGCGGAGTGAATCGCCTTGGCAATCAGTTCCTTGCCGGTGCCGCTCTCGCCCGAAACCAGAACCGTAGAGCGCGAGGGCGCGACCTGGCTCACCAGATCGAGCAAGGCGAGCATCTTCTCGCTCTTTCCCACGATATTCGGGAAATTGTAGCGCTGCTTGAGCGCGCGCTTGAGCTGCAGGTTCTCTTCGCGCAAACGCCGGCCTTCAACGGCCTGCGCCACCTGCGCCAGCAGCTCGTCGTTCGACCACGGCTTGGTGATGTAGTCCTGCGCGCCGCTCTTGAATGCCGCGCGCGCCATGTCCATCGAGCCGTACGCCGTGATCAGGACCACGGAGAGGTACGGGTCGCGGCGGCGGATCTCGCGCAGCAGCTCCAGGCCGTTCCGGTCCGGCAGGCTGACGTCGAGCAGCAGCAGGTCGAAGGGCTGCTCCTCGAGCTTCGCGAGGCCCGACTCGCCCGTCTCCGCGCTCTCCACGCCGTAGCCTTCGGAGCGGAGGAGGACTTGCAAGCCTTCGCGGATCTCCGCTTCGTCGTCAACGACCAGAATCGAGCCTTTAGACATGAACCGCTTTCCGGACGGTCGGAAACTCCAGGCGGAACGATGTCCCCTTGCCTGGAGTGGAGCGCACGTCGATCTTCCCGGCGTGCTCTTTTATGATGCCGTAACTCACGGAAAGGCCCAGGCCCGTGCCGCGGCCGGTGGATTTTGTCGTGAAGAACGGATCGAAGATGCGGGGCAGGTTCTCGCGGGGGATTCCCGAGCCCGTGTCCGTGACCTCCACTTCGACGTAGCCATTGCTGCACGCCGTACGCACTTCGAGCATGCCGCCCGTGGGCATGGCGTCCCTTGCATTCATGAAGAGATTCAGAAAGACCTGCTGCAGGCGATTATTCGAGCCGAGCACGGGCGGCAGGTCCGGCTGCTGCAGCTTGATCACGTTGACCCGGGCGGTGCGGAACGGATGCGCGACCAGCGAGAGCGTCTCTTCGATCACCTCGTTCAGGTTCACCTCGGTGAACTCCGTCCCGCCCGTACGCGAGAAATTCAGCAGGTTGTTGACGATCTCGCTCGCCCGGAACGTCTGCTTCACAATCTTGTCGATGATGCTGTGCCGCGGGTCGTCGCCGGGCATCTGTTTGGCCAGCATCTGGATGTAGTTCGAGATCACCGCGAGCGGCGTGTTCACCTCATGCGCCACGCCGGCGGCCAGCAAACCCAGCGAAGTCAACTTCTCGGTTTGGAGCAACTGCTCTTCAAGACGCACGCGCTGGCTGATGTCGTCCACCAGGATCAGCCGCCCGATCTTGTCACCCGTCTTGCCCACCAGAGGCGCAATCGAAACGTTTACGACCAGCGCGCGCCCCGCGCGGTTGCGCAGGTGGAACTTGTAGATGCTGGATACGTGCTCGTCCGCCGAGCGCGCGGCCACTTCCGCCACCAGGTCCAGCGGCAGCACTTCCTCGAGCTTCTGGCCCACGGCCTCGCGCCGCGGTACGCCGATCAGGTGCTCGAGCTGCGTATTCCACGACTCGACGCGGCCTTCAAGGTCCACCGCGAGCACGCCGACGTTAAGCGATTCGACGATGTTCTCGCTGAAGTCCTTCAGGCGTTCGACCTGCTCGGCCTTCTGCTCGAGCGAGTGGTAAAGCTGCGCGTTGTCCGTGGAAATGGCCACGTAGCGCGCGATCGTGAAGAGCAACTCGACGTCTTCGCTGGTCAGGAAATCGCCGTCCACCGTCTTGCCCAGGCCGAGCACGGCCACGGTGTGTTCGCGGATGCGGCAGGGGATGTAATAGTTCAAGTCAAGCTGCTCGAGCGTGCGGCGAATCGACGCGCTCTCATCCGCGGCCTGCTGCGGGGATTCGTAGAAGAGATAGCCGCGGGCGAACGCCGGCCGCTCCGGCGAGAGGAAGCTCAGGTCCAACGGCTCGGCAAAACGTACGCCCATCGAGCGCGCCAGCCGCATCGTGCCGGGCGATGCCGGATCGTCCAGGAAAATGGCCAGGCGGTCCACGAGCAGAGTCTGCGAGATGCGGTCCATCACGGAAGCGAGCATGGGCTCGAGCCGCACTTCGTTCGTCAGCGTGCGGCCGAATTCAATCAGAGTGCGGCGATAATCCAGCCGGTCGCGGTAGAAGAAGCGGTCCAGCCGCGCCTGCACCCACTCGCGGAACGGCTGGAAAAGGAACGCAGCCGCGACGATGGCAATCATCCCGCCCGTCGGCCCGGTCGCCAGGTTCTTGGAAAGCTCGCCGACCAGCGCGATGAGCGCGAAGTAAACGGCCACCACCCCCGCCGTGGCCACCGTGTAGGCTAGGCCGCGCTTGAAAATGATGTCCACGTCCATCAGGCGGTAGCGGATGATGGCGTAGCCGAAGCAGAGAGGAATCAATGCCAACGAGAGCACGGAGAAACTCATCCAAGGCTGCGGCATAAGGCCGAAAAAGTAGGGCACGATGTAAAGCGCGAAGAACGGCAACGTGCCAGCGAGCGTTCCCCCGGCCACCCATTTCAACTGCTGGCGCAGCACGCCGCTCGGTGCGCGCCAGTAGCTGCGGAGAAAGATCCCCGCGGCAATGAGGAAATACGCGCCTAGGTACGCCAGGCGCAACTGGTCGAAGGTCACGCGCGCGCCCAGCGCCGGATCGAAGCGCACCAAGCCCAAGCTCAGGCAGACCTGGACGCCGAGCAGAACTGCCCCCGGCAGGTACACCAGGGATCGAACCGCGGCAGCCTTGAATGTCGCGCGGCCGCGCTGCGGAAAGACGAGCGCAAAATGCAACAGCAGCGCCGCCTGCAGCAACCAGGCCACGGAATTTGCCCAGTAGATTTCCCAGTCGAACGTGCTCAGCTTCCCGGTGAGGTGGAACGAGTAGCAGATAAAGGAGACCAGGCAGAACACGTAGAAATGGACCGCGCGGGGAGCATTCCACCGGCGCGCGAAAATGAAAAACCCGATGAACAGATACAGCAGGCCGACCACGCGCAGGTAGTTCTCATGCAACAGCGGCTTCGGCGCTGGCGCGGTGACCACAGTCGCCTCGAAGGTGTGCCCGCCGCGAACGATCTTGTAGCGAACGTCTGTCCACATCCCCGCCCGCCACAGTCGCTTGGTCACATCCGTGGCGCGGTGGATCGGCGCGCCGTTGACGCTCTCGATTCGATCCCCGGCCTTGATGCCCCCTTTTGCGCCCGGCGAATCGGGGGCCACCAGCCAGGCCTCTACGCCCCGCGGCGTATCCAACCAGGAGATTCCATCGTCGGGGGAGTCAAAACTGCTTCGTTGCTGAAAGTTCAGGACGCCGAAGACCATCCCCGCCAGCGTAAGAACCGCCAGCGTGCTCGCGATGACCCGCATCCTGAGGCCTTCGTTCATCGAGGGGGCCTTTCCAAGACACACACCAAGACGCCGAACAAAGAGCACGTCGCATTCCAGAGACAGGAGTCCTTCCGCTTAAATAATTCCCCTGTTTTCAACACAATACGGACACCTGAAGAAGCCGCCTCGTTCTCGATTCTGTTATTGGAAGCCATCTTATGAATTGCGGAAGGCCCGCCCACCGCCTAGAACTGGAAGCTCACCCCACCCCGGAATGAGCGCATCGCGGGAACCAGTGTCACCTGGCCCTCGCGCCGGCTGACAGGGACGTACCCTTCCGCCAGTAGATTGCGGAAATCCGCCAATGCTTCCCATTTTCCGTTCATGAAGAATGCGGGAAGGGGCTGACGCACGCTGAGGTTCATGTAGGGATCGAGCTGCAGCGCCGATTCGCCGTACGGATCCTGACGCGAAACCACACGATCACTCGTCAGCCACTTATAACTGACCATCACGCGCGTTCCCATCCCGGGCACCTGCCCGATCACGCGCGCGGCAAAACTGTGGGTGTAACGCGTCTGCAGCGCATCGCGCAGATGCGCTCTCGCGGGAGGTGCCTCGTCCAGCGTCATGGCGCCGGACCAGGCGTACACAGCCATTACCTCCAGATCTTCAGAGATCTTCTGCCGGTAGGCGACGCGCGTACCCCAGGAATTCGATGAGCCCCCGTCATACAGCATCGCGTCGGAAAAAGAGTCGCGGAAGAAGTCATAGTGAGCGGCCGGGCCGCGGCCATAGACCGCCACATTGTTCAAGCGATCCCGGAAGCCGGCGACATCCAAGTACGAATGAGCCCCCACGCGCCGCTCGAAGCCCATCTCATCATGCCAGCCGCCTTCGAGTACGGGCTTACCGGAGCGGCTGAGCAGCGCGGGAAACGCATCCATCGCCGCGAGGGCGGACTGAAGCATCTCTCGCTGGAGGCTTTCCGGCGCAACGGGCATGGCCGCAACCTTCGCATACAACTCCCATTCCGGATTGATTCGCGCGTCCAGCTCGAGGCGTGGGCGCAGCGAGGAAACCGCGCGGCCGAGACCCACCATCACATACTCGATGCCGTACTGCACGCGCAGCCGGTCGTTCAGCGCCAGAGAATCGGAATGCGCCAGCCGCACGCCGCGGAACGTCTGTCCCCCGGGCCCGAGCTTCGCTTGCCGCACGACCAGACTCGTCAAAGGGCCCACGCCCACCTGCCCGGACGGCAGCCAGAGCGCGGAAAGCCCTCCGGCCGCCGTGCCCTCGTAGCTCATCTGCCCGGCAAGCAACAGCTGGCCGGTCCGCCCGATGGATTGATCGTAAGCAAAAGCCGTCCCCGGTGAATCGGGGAGATGAGAAGCGGAACCACGCTGCAACGATCCGCTGGTCAGTTCGACACGCCCATGCGGCTGATTCCGGCGGCCGGCTTCGCCGGCGGGATGCGAAGCATCCGCGACTTGCACTTGGCCGTCCTGCCACTGCAGCACGGGCCGCGTGGCTGCGGACGTCCGCAGCACCCACTTCCATTCGTCCGGATCCACAGGAACATCGGAGCGGCGTCGCAGCCGGTCGAGCGAAGCAAAGACGGAGCCCAGTTCAACATGCACCAGCGTGGTCAGGTCCGCGCTCACCTTAACGTGGCGCTCGATCCCCGGGGAGGTAATCCTTGAGGTGGCGGCGGAAATCGAGTATGCCATGCGAAAACACGGCTCCTACGGAACCGCCTTTTTGACACCGCTATCTCATCGGGTTTAACCTCTGCTTTTCCGCATGGTGGCTGCTCTGAGCGAAAAATCCGCGCGGGTGAACTGGTGGTTGTCGACTTTGGGGCGGTTTACAAGTCTTACCGTTCTGACATGACTAGGACGTTCGTGGTTGGTAACCCCTCTGGAAAGCAGATGAAACTCCACAAGATTGTGAAGAAGGCACAGGAAGAAGCGTTCGAAGACATAAAAGCAAAAGTTAAAGCAAGCGATGTCGACGCCGTGGCAAGAAGAATAATTGAAGACGCGGGGTACGGCGAGTACTTCGTGCACGGGCTGGGACACGGCGTGGGCTTGGACATTCACGAGCCTCCCACGTTGAACTCAGCAAGCAAAGAGAAGCTGCAGGCGGGCAACGTCGTCACGGATGAGCCTGGAATCTACCTGCCTGGCTATGGAGGAGTTCGCATCGAGGACACAGTGCTCGTAGTAAAGAATGGTGCTGAGAAACTCACGAATGGACCCTACGGGCTGGGCAGGGAATAGGCAGACTACGTGATTGTGGCGTTCCAAGCGTAGATTTCTGAGTACTTGTCTTGAGGGTTGAATCGGGCGTCGTCGAAAACGATGTCCAACTCAAACCCATATCTCGCGATTAGTTTGTTCATGTTCTCCCAGATTAACGGTGCCTTCTCGTCGGCTGGCCACAAACCCCAAATGTTGTCGTCAGCCCGTCTTGCGCCCCACCCGTAGCCCTGAAAGGTGAAGTGCTTGAGGAGAACTACCCCTATATCGAACTGGAAGAGAAGGAGGAGGAAGAGGAAAACTCTGAGAATTCTTCTCCTGTCTTAAGAGAGCGGGTCATTTCCCCCCAACATGCGTTCATCATGACCCATCTCCTCGAGGGGGTCGTTCAACATGGGACCGGACAGAGGGCAAAAGTCTTGGGAAGGCCCATTGCCGGAAAGACCGGAACCTCCAGCGACTATGCAGATGCGTGGTTCATCGGATACACTCCTTCCTTTCTCACATCGGTCTGGGTAGGTTTTGATGATAAGACCTCTCTCGGAAAAGATGAAACAGGTGCCCGGGCTGCCCTGCCTATCTGGATCTCTTTTATGAGCAAAGCTCTTGCGGATACCCCCAGCGAAAATTTCAAGGTACCCTCAGGAATTGTCCTGAAGAAGGTGAATATCGAAACGGGTCTCCTCAGCAAGGAGGATTCTCAAGAGAGCATCCTGGAGGCCTTTATGGAAGGAACGCTCCCCGGAGAGATGGAGGACCACAAGAAAGAGAAGCCTTCTCCAGAATTGCCACCCAAAGATTTGTTCCCTCGGGAAGGCTTAGGGTATTAAGTTTGGTATGAATCCCAATCATTGTTTCATGAGGGAGATCCTGGATGAAAGATGAAGAGATAAAAGATACACTTTGGAGTTGCAAGACAGTAGCGGTCGTGGGAATCTCGCCCAAAGAAGATCGTCCCAGTTATATTGTTGCAGCCTATCTTAAGTCGAAAGGGTATCGGATCATCCCTGTCCGGCCCGAAGGAGAAGAGATTTTAGGAGAGAAGGTCTATCATAGCCTCCTCGAAATTCCTAAGGAGATCCAAATTGATGTGGTCGACATCTTTAGAAAATCAGAAGATGTCCCTCCAGTAGTTGACGAGTCAATCCAACGGGGGGCGAAAGTGATTTGGATGCAGGAGGGAGTGATCAACCGAGAGGCTGGGGCGAAAGCCGAGAAGGCTGGCCTTAAGGTGGTGATGGACCGTTGCATGAAAAAAGAACACCAGCGACTCTTATAGCAGTTCGGAGTAAACCCTTTTAGAAAATCTTCCCCCTTCTAACGGGACGGAATTCACTGAAGAGAGGGCAAGCGAGGCATTAAACCCCGTCTTCGCTTCAAAAGGAATTCAGCTATTATCCTCGCTGCTCGCCCCGTTAGAAGTAGGTTACCAAAGGCGAACTCCTGGTTCAGATTAATAAAATTTCTAACGGGGCAAGCAGCGGGGCTTTCTAACGGGGTAAATGAGTTCCGGAGTTTGGAGTCCTTACTATCTTGATCTCCGAATTCCAAATCCGAACTTCGATCATTCTAAGTTCCCAGGATGGTCCTTCTTCCGTTATACCGCTCTGTATCATACTCGGTGTGGATATCCACCACATTCAATTTTCCGACGGCCTCCTCCAAAGGAACGGCTGTGATCTTCCCATTCCGATAACTCACCATCTTTCCAAAATCCTCTTTTGCGATTAGATCGATGGCAGCAATTCCAAAATACCTTCCCATCCGCCGATCATAAGCACAGGGAGCCCCCCCGCGCTGCAAGTGGCTCAAGGTGATGCTTCGTGTTTCGATTTTCGTCAACTGGGAAATCCATTTTGCCAAAAATTCTCCAATCCCTCCCAGAGCCTTATGACCGAAACTATCAATGCCTTCTTCTTTTACAATCTCAGAGTAACCCACAGACTTCGCCCCTTCGGCTACGACAATAATCTCGTATCGAGCCCCTTTTCTATTCCCTTCCATAAGCAGTTCACTGACCCTCTCAATCTCAAAATCGTATTCAGGGATCAGAATAATATACGCACCGCTCGACTCCCCTCCCTCTAAGGCCAACCAGCCTGCATGTCGTCCCATGGTCTCCACCACAAAGATCCTCCTGTGGGAGCCTGCGGTCGTCCTGAGGCGATCAATCTCCTCTGTAATCACATTCACTGCAGTCTCAAACCCCAGGGTATAGTCCGTTCCGGAAAGATCCTTATCAATCGTCTTGGGTATGCCTACCACCTTGACGCCTTCACGAAAGAGTTTGTGAGCTACCCCAAGGGTATCCTCCCCTCCGATGGCTACAATGTAATCGAGATGATACCGTTCAATATTTTGGAGGACGATCTTAGATCGATTGTTTTTAGGATCATAGGGATTCGTCCTGGAGGTGCCCAGGTTTGTCCCTCCATTCCGATCCCAGGTTCTCACCATCTCTTCGGTTAACGTATTGATCCGAGGAGTCGGGGAGCCTTCATCTCCGTCTGGCTGAACCAAACCCTTCCAACCATCGCGAATCCCAACCACCTCACACTGGATCCGCCTCATCCTTTGAAGTCGATCGTCCAATGCTGTCTTCACCACCCATTTGATGGCCGGATTCAATCCAGCGCAATCGCCGCCCCCTGTTAGAACCCCTATTCTCTTCTTTTCCATACGGTCCTCCAAATTTTCTTAAAGAAGTTTTTTGCAGAAAGTGATTCTATCATTTCCTGGATGATAA
>CAVTZX010000010.1:0-27762 GCA_963739275.1 uncultured Acidobacteriota bacterium | reverse complement strand
CCTGCGATGGTCACGTAGGCCGGGCTCACGACCTGCAAAGAGTAATTGCGGAGCACTTCCACGCGAATGAACTCGCCGTCGGAGAAGGTGAGTGTGTAGCTGCCAGCGGATGAAGGAGTCCATTGCCCCGAGTAAATTCCATCTCCCGCAGATTGATCCCCGTTCGCCCCGTCATCGGTAAGCGTGACGGGCACATTACCCGGGGAAACTGTCAGGGTCACGTTCCCCGCGGGTTGCGCGCAGTTGATGTTTAGCGCGGCTAACGTGAGCGGCTGGCCCACCGTGCCGGAAACAATGTCGGGGACTGGCTGAACGCGCATCATCACGGCTTGGTTCAAGCATGTAAGCGCGCCGAAAGCGTTCAAACGCCGGCCAGTAATCGTCTCGCCCAGAGCGGCGACGGGATCTCCTCCGGCCAGCACAAGGTTCTTCAGTGCGCGCCAGTCGCGCGAGGAATCTTGTGCTTTCAGCAGTGCGACCACGCCGGTCACATGCGGTGTGGCCATCGAAGTCCCGCTGAAGATGCTGTATGTGTTATTCGGAGTGGTACTTAGAATTTCTTCGCCGGGCGCGGTCAAGTGTACGGTGTGGCGGCCGAGGTTCGTAAATTCGGAGAAGGCGTCCTTCCGGTTGGAGGACGCGACCGAAATGATATTCGGGAGGTAGAAACTCGCAGGAAACATGGGAGACAGGTCGTTATCGAAGAAATCATTGCCTGCTGCGGCGACGAACAGGATGCCGCTCCCTCGCTGGGCGTCGATCGCATCCGTGAGAGCCTGCGAACGGTCCGCTCCGCCCCAACTATTGTTGCTGACAACGATGTTGATGCCGAAGTCCTTCAACGACTTGATCAGACTGAGGCAGCCCAGGGCGCTGCTGATATCACCGAAGCCAGAGGAATTCAAAAACTTGCATGGAAGAATTTGCGTGTTCCAGTTGACGCCCGCAACCCCCGTGCCGTTGTTCCCTACCGCCCCGAGGATGCCCGATACGTGGGTCCCGTGACCATTGTCGTCCCGCGGATCGCAGTTGTTATCTACGGCGTTAAACCCCCGTGAACCCGCCGGACAATTGACTACGACCCCGTTGTCGCCCGTCGCCGTGAATGGCGCAGGTGCACTCCAGATCTGTGCGGCCAAGTCCGGATGGGTATAGTCCACGCCGGTGTCGATCACGGCGACCACAACCGACGAACTCCCGGTCGTGAGGTTCCAGGCTTCCGGCGCGTGGATATCAGCGCCCGGCGTCCCGCCGCTTTGTCCCGTGTTGTGAAGGTTCCACTGTTGGGGGAACTGGGGATCATTCGGAAGATTGTCCGCGTGGACGATGTAGTTCGGCTCGGCGTAGAGAACGTCCGGGTTGCGGCGATACTGCGTGAGGGCGTCCTCTACACTCAGGCCCTCGGGCAGCCGCACGCGCTCGAGCCGCTCCACGGCATCAAGCCGCAGGGCAGCTTGCGCCCTCACACTGGCATGTGCCATCTGCTTGCTCTGCTCCGAGACTCCCGCCCGGAAGCGCACCAGTAGTTCGCCCGGAACGTATTTGACGCCTGTATTGAGGTCAATCCCACGTTGCAGGCGAGTCCGGCGCGCTTGGCGAGCATCACTGGCGCCCTGCGGCAAGATACTGCTGTGGAAAAACACCATCACTGCGGCGACGAGCAGGCCAATAAGCGTTTTTCTCATCGGGAGCCGCGAGGAATGTCTAGCTGAAGTCCTATAGTGGGAGAGGCCCATTCGCTTCCCATTAGTTGACGACGCAGTATATCCGCCGCGTTTTCGGTCGTCAACTAGTAACAATTGGCACTGACTGGGCCAAAGCGACTCCGGTCATTGGCTAGGCTCCTTAGATCGGTCCAATAGTTGATTGACTATTTGGGTCAGGCGCGGCGGGACTAGGAACTCGTGGGCGCCAATGTCGTCATATATGCGCCTTGGCTAACCGCCCCAAAACTCTCCGAATCCGGTTGGAAGCTCTTGAATCCTTTGACGTTGAGGTGCGAATCGCTCAGTGGTCAGTATTCATACGTTTTTGGGCAAGCCAGAAAGCGCTCGCTGGGCCGTCCCCTTGCTGATACCCGTCTCCAAGGTGATGTCGCGCCAGGAGCGCCCTTGTGCGCGCAAGGAAGCAATCCTAGCGGCGTTCACGATCACTCGAGGCCTTCCAAGCCGCTTGCCCTTGGCCCTGGCATTTCGCAGGCCAGCTCTAACACGCTCTGCTATCAAACTGCGCTCGAGCTCCGCCACAGCGCCCAGGACAGTGAAGACCATCTTGCCGGTCGGCGTGCTGGTGTCCACTTGTTCTGAAAGCGAAACAAACTCGATGCCGAGCGCCTTAAAAGTCTCGAGCGCGCGCAGCAGGTGAGAGACAGACCTGGCGAAGCGATCGAAACGCCAGACCGCAACGGCATCGCAGCGCCGGCGGTGTGCGTCTGCCAAGAGCCGGTCGAGCTCGGGCCGGTGTTCCTTGCTGCCAGAGATGCCCACATCCACATACTCACCGGCGACGGTCCAGCCGCGTCGCTCGACATACTCCCGGAGCTCGCGGAGTTGCATCTCCGGTGACTGGCCATTGTTGGCCGTCGAAACTCGGGCATAGATTGCGGCCTTCATGGTTTACCTGCATTTGTGGTTGAATGGTTTTTCTCGATGAATTCGATGCAGCCGGGGCAACGCTCCGGCCGACTCACGGGGAGATGGTTTTCGGGCTCGCGTGGCGGGATACTTCCGGCGATCTCGCCAGCGCGAGTGAAGACCCACAGGTGACCCGCAAGTGTCACCGCGAACCCCTGGCCCGGAGCTGCGATGGAAAGCAGCATCGTGCGGTCGCGGCTGGCAAGCCTCACGACGCACCGCCGACCGGCCGGTGAGGCGCGATAGTTACAGCCAGCTTGTCCTGGGGAATGGCCTTGGCGCCGGGGATTGCTTGCGCGGGGACTGCGAACTGAATACGCTGTGCGTTAGCTGCCATAGGAGCTAGCCTCCTCTGGTGGTCAGGGGCGCGTTCGGTGTTGATCGCACCGGCGCGTCCCGCTCTCTTACGCCTTCTTTTTCGGCCGTCCTCGGCTCTTCAGGTAGATTCTTTCCTTCACCTTTCGGAGCAGAGTAACCTCGGATTCGTTCCACAGCCTGACGGTGCCCCCACCGACCGGCATCGGTTTCGGCGCGCGGACCTTTCGCGCTTTTATCCATGCCTGCAAGGTCGCGCGCGTGATCCCGACTGCTGCGGCGGCTTCGCGTGTCGTGTAGGACTTTGGACTCATCGCGTGGCATGTTAGCAGGTGTTGACAGGGGTGTCAAGAGTTATCTAGGATGGGTTAGAGAAGAAAGCCGCTGGTTCGCGGCTCGCCTCGGAGGAACACATTTTGTGGAAGCGACGCCAGCGCATCCCTCGTCAAAGCCGGCGCGGAAGGAAGCCTAGCAAGGGTCGTGCAGCGACAAGCCCTTTGGAAGAGTCACACGGCTACCCTGCTCTTCTCCCCACACTCGCGCAGATGCGTCAGGACGAATTGCGCGAAGTGGTTGAACATTTCTTAGAGCGGTTGTTTAAGCAGGATTCCGAAGCCCACAGGGACTTCGATGATCTGTGCAAGGCGGGTTGCGACCGCGACGAGCTGGGGGGGTGGATTTACGCCGTCTCGCACTTTGCCGCAGCGGAATTGCACAAGAAGTCGGAGTGGGATCTGGAACTCGAAGCGATCGGCACCGACATGTGGACCGTGTCGGGTCTCCCCGCGAGAATTGAGCGCCTGGCGACAGAGATCAAACGGATAAATCGAAGCCGGAACTTGAGCCCAGCTGGGGCTGTTTCGAGAACTTTGGAAATGCTCCCGCCGGCCGGGCAGGACTACCCTCGCAAGCTCGCCTCCTGCTTCCTGGCACTGCCGGAGTTCCTCGGGTCTTACGCGGCCATCCTGAAAAAGCTTATAGCTCGCCCACAAAAGCGCGTTGGTCGCAGGAGTTTCAAATTCCTTCCCTTTGTGCTTCGGAATCTCTTGGGTTACGTAAACCATTGCACCCGGCAACCACGTTGCCAGGCTGCGTCGAACCTGCTTTGTGCGGGGTACGCAGCAGCAGATGGCGCCAGCCAAGAGCCACCATCCATGCTCAATGTGGACGCGCTGAAGAAACTGTGGCAGCGATCGCAGCCGAAGAGCCGCACCGCGCGGTGAGCACCCTCCAGAAGTAACTCCCAAACAACGGGGACAAAAGTGCCGAGCAGAAACTTCTGATTTGTCCACGCCACCGCAGTGCTGGCCCGTCCACAATTGCGCTTGTTTCTAGGAGGTGAACGATGCCGGATGGCGAGCTACTCACTGTATCCCAGGTCGCGCGGCGTCTAGGTCTTTCGGTTGCTACGGTCCACGAGTGGCTGCGACAGCGGCGACTACCGAAGGTGCGGCTTGGAGTGCGCTCGGTCCGCGTGCCTGCTGCTGCGATCGAAGAGATCGTGCGGGCCGGGTCGGTGCCCGCGTGTCGGCCGCTGCCTCAGACGGTGGCAGCGCCATCGCGATCGAGATTGCCGGCGGCCGTTCGACAGTGTGACAAGCAATCGTAGACGAGCACACCTCACTGTGGAGAACCCGGGACGGGAGAGTTTCTCTTCAGGATCAGCCATGAGCGTCCAAGCGATCAGTTGGGTCATCGAGCATTCACGACACAAAGGGAGCCGGCTGGTCCTGCTCATGATGATTGCAAACCACGCGCACTCTGATGGAACCGGTGCTTGGCCGAGCATCGAGACACTCGCTAGAGAATCGCGCATGAGCTTACGTCACGTGTTTCGACTGCTCCCAAAACTAGAGAGATCGGGTGAGTTAAAAATCGCAGTAGGAGCCGGTCCACACGGAACGAACCTTTACTCGCTGCCGCTACTGAACTGGACCACCCCTGACAAGTTGTCAGCTGACAAGAGAGAGAGCCCAGCAGTGACAAACGCTGCACCCAAAATGTCACCCGAACCGTCCTCAACCGTCCTTAAACCGTCAGGGCCTGCTCACATTGGCCTCGGAGGAAAGTTACGAGGGGAGACGCAACCCAACCCACGTCAAAGTAGAGCAGACCTACCTTCTGAGAAACAAGATCTCTTCAAGATCCTGAAAACCGTCGCTGATGGAATGGATCTCCGAAACGCGAGCCGCCGCGACGATGCCGGGCAGCAGGCTCAGCTAGCGTCTGGGATTTACCGCAAGAAGGTCGCAGCTGCCTATTTCGACTGCATCCACGGTGGCCTAGGTCATGAAGCGGGGGTCCGCTCTGCAATCCATGAAGCCGCCCTTTCCCTGACAAGCAACCGCGGCGCCGTTGAGTTACGAGGCCTCAGACTTGAAGAGCTTGAAGCTGCTGCCTGGCAGAATCTGGCCGCGCATGTACCGGTGCTCGGGGAGATCTGCAATTACGAGCGCCGCGTGCAGCAGGTCGTAGGTGTGGTGGTGTCCCGCGTAGTGGAAGCGGCTCTGGCTCTGAGAGCGCCCGAGCGTGAGGGTGTGCCTGCATGATGATCGGGCCAAAAACCGCGCCAGTAACGGAATCTCAACTCACTGATTCGGTGGGATCGGCCGGAGCGAAAACATGCATCCGGGAAACGCACGATTTTGGAGAACGGGGCGCGCTCGCTGCAAGCGAATCACCCGCCCCGATGTCGTCCGGTCTGTCGGCAAGCGCGAGCAGACCAGACAGTGAACCAGAGAGGTTCTTCGCAAATGGTAGGCCCGTTGTCAAGAGCGGGAGTTCGGTGGACCAGGGCGGCCGGCCGAGCCAGTAGCAACCGAGGGTAGATGGCGATGGCAACAAGACCCGAAGCGGTGCAGAAGCTCGATAGAGGCCCCGAAGTCCCTGAGTTCGCCGCTCACCACTACTCGCCAAAGGAGATCGCAAAGATGTGGGGCCTCAGTCCCGACAAGGTGCGGAGGCTCTTCGAGAACGAGTCCGGAGTGCTCGTGATCGGGACTAATGCGCCGCGCCGGGGTAAAAGGAGCTATACCACGCTGAGAATTCCACAGTCGGTTTTGGAACGGGTTCACCGGAAACTTTTGCGGGTGTAGACTACGCGCCCCATGCTGACCATCTACCGCAGACACCGAAGAGATTGTGAGCACCGAGAAGAAGGCCGGAAGTATCGTCGTTGCCGCTGCCCGATCTGGGCGGACGGATTCCTCTCGGGCCACGAGATCCGCAAATCGCTCGAGACGCGCGATTGGGAAAAGGCTCAAGATACCATCCGCGAGTGGGAAGCGAATGGTCAAGAGGTCGTGGACAGTAAAGAACAGCCGCTTACTATCGAGCGAGCTAAGGAAGATTTCCTTGCCGATGCCGAGGCCCGCAATCTTAAGCACAAGACCATCTACAAGTATCGTCTGCTGTTCCGGCAGCTCGAAGCTTTCGCCCAGGCGGAGGGAATCCGGTTCCTCAAGGAACTGGACACGCCCACACTGCGCAGGTTCCGAGCATCATGGAAGGACAGCAGCCTTGCGGCGCTCAAGAAGCTCGAACGCCTGCGCAGCTTCTTACGATACGCGCAGGAGAATGGCTGGGTGAAGGACAACCCGGCCGCAAAGATAAGCAATCCGAAAGTTACGATGCGGCCGACTCTTCCTTTCTCTCACGATGAAATGATTCGGATTCTGGCCGCGGCCGCCAAGAACATCGAAGAGGTGCAGGCGCAAGGCAAAGCTAATGCCCGCCGGCTTCGTGGGCTCATTCTCCTGATGCGCTACAGCGGATTGCGCATCGGCGACGCCGTGAGCTGCTCTGTGGATTGGCTGGCCCAAGGGAAACTACGGCTCTACACTCAGAAGACTGGGACGCACGTCCACTGCCCGCTACCCGATTTTGTGGTGAAGGAGCTGACCGCGATCCCGAAGATGAGCGAACGCTTCTGGTTCTGGACCGGCAACGGCAAACTTGAAACTGCTGTCGCGGACTGGCAGGGGCGCCTACAGAAACTTTTCGAGGACGCAAAGCTCCCGGGAGGGCACGCGCACCGATTCCGCGATACGTTTGCGGTCGAGCTGCTTCTCGCCAGTGTCCCGCTTGAGCGCGTCTCGATCCTGCTCGGGCACTCAAGCATAAAGATCACAGAGAAGCACTACTCGCCCTGGATTCGCGAGCGTCAAGAGCAGGCAGAGGCCGATGTCCGGCGCACTTGGGCGCAAGATCCGGTGGCGCTCCTCGAGACGAAGGGGACGCCAGAGGTACACCAATAGCGTGAGGACGCCAAGCGAATGAAAGCACTGGGGAAATTTTGGCGGAGAGGGTGGGATTCGAACCCACGGTGGAGTTTCCCCCACACTCGCTTTCGAGGCGAGCTCCTTCAACCGCTCGGACACCTCTCCGCGTGGTAAGAGCATTTTAGCGGCGCGGCAGTCATCCGACAAGCACGGCTAGCGCACGTCTTGCCAAATCGTCTCCACGGAGCCTCCGGGATGAGAGCAGACCCGCCCCTTTAAAATATTGGACAAATAGAGGCTCGGAAGAGTTGGGTGCGCGCGGGCGGGCCCAGGTGCCGGTCCGATCATGGGACGCCGCGTCCACGAAGAATACAGAGCCGCTGCGTGTCGGGAGCCGTTCTTGATGTAACTGCATCGCGGACTTATTATGGAGCCATGGACCCAAGGTCACAGGCCGCGCCGGCCGAGGGCACCCAGCCGTCTCTCACTGACCCCAACGAAACCTCCCAGACCGATGTGGTCGAAGAGGCTTCGCAGGCGTCCTTTCCCGCGAGCGATGCGCCGTCGTGGACGCTGGGAATCGAACGGAAAAGGCGCGCGGCGCGCACCGCGCTGGGGTGAAAGACGGAAGGCAGGTCTGACCGCACACGCCGCAGCCTGCCTGCGTGAGGCAGGCCTGCGCAACCACCGGGTTACGATCTCTTCTTCGCCGGGCGCGTAGGAGTCGTGGCCGGCAGGCTCTTCAGCTTCTCCTGCGCCAGCGCGCGATAGGGACTCTCGACGCTGGCCGCTTCGGTGAGCGCCGTGCGCGCTTCGGGATACCGCTTCAAGTTGATCAACGCATACCCCATGCGGTACTGGTTGCGGGCGTAGCTCGCGGCATCGGGCTTCAGGAGCGGCGCAGCCGTCTGGAATGCCTCGAGCGATTGCGCGTCTTTCTTCTGATTGATGTACACCTGCCCGAGCGCGGACCAGGCCACTCCTTTCTGCAGGGAGACCTGCTTCTGCCAGGCATCTTCCGCAACGCCTTCAGGCCTCGCCGCCGAACCCAACTGCTCGATCGCCTGCTTGGCGTAAGTTTCTGCTTTGTCGAGGTGCGTGCCCTGCTCGCTGTAGTAGTCGCAGAGCAGCAAGAGCAGCGTAGGATGCTTGGGATCCTGCGCGAGGGCTTTTTCAGCGGCTTCAGCCATCTTCGGATAGTTTTGCGCCTGCTGATACGACACGGCGATGAGGTCCAGTGCTCCAGGCGTGTACACGCTCGCGGGGAATGTCACCACGAAACGCTCGAAGAAGCCGGCTTTGGCGGCGGGATCGCGCGTGTTGTAAGCGGCGGTGAAAAGCTGATACTCGGCGTAGTGGACGTCTTCCTGAGCGCCGGCGAGGTTCTTTTCCTTTTCCGCGGCCCAAGAAGCAGCATCTTTCCCTTCCGGGGCGGGCGCGGCCTTGTAGCGCGCCAGGGTGGCGGAGATTCTTTCGCCGGCAGCGAAGATGCGTGGCGCGTCTTTCAACTCCGAGGCGGCGCGCAGGAGATGGACGGCCGCGCTGAGGTTGTCGGGATCCACGCCGAGCAGCTTGTCAGCGGACTCGGCCATCTTGTCGTAATTCTTCTGAGCGAGATAGAAGGCGATGTACTGCTCATACGCGACGATGGCCATATCGCCCTGGCCGAGTTCGGCCAGAAACTTGTCGATCAGCGCAAGCTTCTGCGCCGGATCGGTGGCGGCGCTGATCGCGGTGAGCGCTTTGTCTTCCGGCGTGCCGGCCTGGATGGTGATGCTCTTGCCGATCTGCGCATGCAGCGGCACGGCGAGGAGAAGAAGAAGGATGGGAACGTAAGTCGAACCGCGACGCATGGTTGCCTCCTCTTGCCATCCGCGTCCGCCGGGAAAGCGAATGCGGCGAAGGATGTGCCCGCTGGGGGGAGCATATCAAGAAACGTGATTCGTGGCTCGTGACTTATGGCTCGTACCGGGCGGTTCCAGCCGAAAATCTTTTCGATGCTGCGGCGCGCAAGTGGAACGGCAGAAAACGCGGGACGCGGCGGGAGTAGTCTTGGTACGCCGAGCCAAAGCGTGCGCGCAGTTCGCGCTCTTCGAGAAGGATTGCCGTCAACGCAAGACCCAACCACACCGCGGCAACCATCCAGAGCATGCGCGTCGCAGCCAGGAGGCAAATTCCGAGCATGGAGAGGATCATGCCCGCGTAGCGCGGATGGCGCATGCGCGCGTAAATGCCCGTGGTGGCGAGTTCGCCCCCGCCGCGCATCTCCGCGAGGCCGATGAGACGCGTCCGGCCGAAGTTGCGCGCCACGCGGCGCTCCAGAAAGACATCGGTGATGATTAGCGCCCCGCCGCCGAGAAGGGCCCACGCGGGCGGGCGTTCCACAGCGAAGAGGCCATGACGGAAGACGAAGATGAACACCGCACCCGCGCCCCACGCGCCCAAGCCGGCGGTCCAATAACCTGCCCTGAGATGGCGCCGCCAGAAGTTGATTTGCGGATGGAGAATCAGCCAGAACAACGGGATGGGCAGTTGAAAGAAGAGCAGTAGCGCGGCGAGGCCGGGGACGAAATGCATTTCACTCTTCTTTGGAGCCGCGCACCCCGAAGAGCCAAAGGAGGGGACAGTAACCGATGACACCGAAAACAACGAGCAGGCCACCCACGGCCAGCCAGGTGATGCGTGCCCAGCTTGCATCCGCGCCGTAGAGGCCCCAGCACGCGAAGGCAATTCCAACGATGAGATAAGCCGCCCGCAGTTTGCCGTTCAGATTGGGCAAGAGTGCCATCGAGTCTCTCCTCGCACCGCCGCACCTCCCATTCTATTGACTCTGGCGGGCGGCGCAAGAGGGTTGGATGAGATTGACGATTCGCCGGTTTCGTTGGACGATGCATTCCCGCCGAACGGGGCCAGGCCGCGCCGGAGCCAGGCGGTAACCGGGGCGGGGGCACGTTTGAGCGCCGCGGGAATGCGACGCGAGCGGAGAGAGGGCAAAGCGATGGAGTACACCTCCTGGGACAAAATCGAAACGGAAAAGCTGAATGAGAAAATCACGCGGCAGATGATGAGCGGCGCGAATACGACCGTGGCGCGCATCTTCCTGACGCGCGGGGCCATCGTGCCGCGGCATTCGCACGTCAACGAACAGTTCACGCTCATCCTCAGCGGCGCGCTGAAATTCACGTTTGACAATCGCGAGCTGGTGGTGCACTCGGGCGAACTGCTCTACATCCCGCCGAACGAGCCGCACGCCGCCGAAGCACTGGAAGATACCGTGGACTTGGATTTTTTCTGCCCCCGGCGCGAAGACTGGATCAGCAAGAACGACGCGTATCTGCGGGGAGGCACGCCCGCGCGCTGAGTTCGGGCGGCGAGGAGAAGAGCGATGGACCTGGGACTGAAAGGGCGCGCCGCCATCGTGGCGGCGGCGAGCAAGGGGCTGGGCCGCGCCGTGGCCGCGGAAATAGCCCGGGAAGGCGCACAGGTGGCCATCTGTTCGCGAAGCGAGGCGGACCTGAAAGTCGCGGCGTCAGAGATTCAGAGAGACACGGGTCGCGAGGTCTTCTGGCAAGCGGTGGACGTTACCGATGCATCGCGCGTAGCCCGATTCGTGGACGCCGTGGAGAAGAAATTCGGGCGGGTCGACATTTGTGTGACCAACGCCGGCGGGCCTCCCTCGAAATCGTTCCTCGATATCTCGATGGACGAATGGCGTACCGCGGTGGAGCTCACGCTGCTGAGCGCGGTGAACTTCGCCCGTGAAGTGCTGCCGCGCATGAAGAAGAACAACTGGGG
Organism: uncultured Acidobacteriota bacterium; assembly: GCA_963739275.1. GTDB lineage: Bacteria > Acidobacteriota > Terriglobia > Acidiferrales > UBA7541 > JBGQGH01. The sequence goes on along the minus strand of CAVTZX010000010.1, from coordinate 16,799 downwards.
ACGCTTCGTGACCATCACTTCGATGTCCGTGAAACAGCCGGTCGACGGTTTGCTGCTCTCGAACTCGATCCGCGCGGCGGTCACGGGCCTGGCGCGCACCCTGGCCAATGAATTCGGGCCGCACGGGATCACCGTCAACAATGTGTGCCCCGGCTACACGCTGACCGACCGGCTGGACGAACTCGCTGAAATCGCCGGCAAGAAAAGCGGCGTGACGCGCGAGGAGATTTTCAAGCGCTGGGCTTCGCAAATCCCGCTGGGCAGGCTGGCGAAGCCGGAAGAATTTGCCGCGGTGGTCACGTTCCTCGTTTCCGAACGCGCCAGCTTCGTCAATGGCGCGACGCTCGCCGTCGACGGCGGTTGGGCACGCGGGCTGCTTTGAGCGCCGAATGCCCGCGCGCAAACTTACTCTCCACCTCCTGCCTGGACGATTCGCGGTCTGCCGGCTCGCCCCGCGGAATTCGCTCCCCGACTGGGTTCCGCGTGCGGGGTTTTGTTCTGTGACGCGTACGAAGGACGAACTTTCCATCGTCTGCAACGAAGAAAACGTGCCCGCGGACGTGCGCGCCGAGCGCGGCTGGCGGTGCCTGAAACTTCAAGGCCCGTTTGCCTTCAGCGAGGTGGGAGTGCTCGCATCCGTGACCCAGCCGCTGGCAGGGGCGGAGGTCAGTTTGTTTGCGATCTCGACATTTGAGACCGACTACGTGCTGATCAAGGAAGCCGACGTCGATCGCGCAACCACGTCCTTGTCCGCAACAGGCCACCTAGTGGTCCCCGTCCCTGGCAAAGCCTAAGTCCCATGTTTTCAATCGAGCATCGGCCTCCCTCGACGTGCGGCGGGGAGCGATTTCGCAATAGGAGGCGATTAGAGCGCCGCGGGCAGGTTTCCCGCCCCCTACTGGCTGCCGAAAATTTGCGTCGAATCTAGGCCCGGTGTCACGCGTGACACCGGGGTTTACGGCGGTCGTCTCTGGCAGCCAGGCCGTCCCAGAACCGATTCGCGGATACTGTGCACCGAAGGCAGATTCCAGCCAGAAGCTATCTCCTTGCAAGAAGCCCACTTGCCCGGGAGTTCGTTCGCGCAGGCAGCGCGAATTCTGCCGGGAAACACACCGGGGTACGCTAGAATCTTTCTTCTAGTCAGCACAATCGAGTTTTAAGGGAGAGTGCAATCATGGAGCGAGGGAGTCTTCGAGTCGAGCGAGGCTGGCATCTCGCCGCGGCACCGGGGCGAATGTTACTGGCGGCGGTTCTGGCCGCTCTACTGGTGTGCGCCAGCGCGGGAGTGCGCGCGGACGAGGCGTATGCGCGGAGCCGCGAATACGATTTGACGAACTCAAAGATCTCGCTGCGCTTCGCCCTGGATCAGCGCAAGGTGATGGGCGAGGTGACGCATTCATTGGCTTCGCTGCGCGACGGGCTGAAGTCGCTGGCGTTCGATTCGGTGGAGCTGAAGATTGAGAGCGTCACCCTGAACGGCAAGCCGGCAAAGTTCGAGACGACGCCGGACAAGCTCCTCGTGCCGCTGAGCCCGCCTGCGAAGATGGGTGACCGCTACGAAGTGACCATCCGCTACACGGGGACGCCGAAGAAGGGCCTCTACTTCGTGCTGCCCGACAAGAATTATCCCGATCGGCCGAAGGAAATTTGGACGCAAGGCGAAGCCGAGGACACGCGCTACTACATCCCCACCTATGACTATCCGAACGACCGGCTGACCACGGAAATGATCGTGACCGTGCCGAGGGACTGGGAGACGGTCTCCAACGGTAAGCTGCTGAAAGTCACCAACGCGCCGGACGGCATGCGCACGTGGGATTGGAAGGAATCGCTGCCCCACTCGACTTATCTGATCTCGCTGGTGGCGGGCGAGTTCCAGACATCGAAGATGAGCGCGCATAACGTCCCCGTGCTGGAGTACGCGCCGCGCGGCCGCGCCGACCGCATCGCGCCGACCAGCGCGCGGCTGCCGCAGATGATCGATTATTTCTCGATGGTGCTGGGCGTGCCGTATCCGTGGGAAAAATATTCAGAAGCCTGGGTGGACGACTTCGTCGAAGGGGGGATGGAGAACACCAGCGCCACGACGCAGACGGCCACCGCGCTGGTGCATCCGCAACTCGTGACCGAGAGCGCCGAGAACACCGACTCCCTGATCTCGCACGAGCTGGCGCACCAATGGTTTGGCGACCTGGTGACGTGCAAGGATTGGGCCAACCTCTGGCTGAACGAAGGCTTTGCGACGTTTTTCGAGACGGTATGGGAAGAGCACCAGTACAGCGCGGACGCGGCGGCATTCTCGCGCTGGCAAAGCCGCAACCAGTGGATGGGCGCGCAGCGGCTCTACCCGGTGCCCATCGTGACGCGCGACTTCTCGGATTCGATCGAGTATGCAGGCAATGTGTACACCAAGGCGGGCTGGGTGCTGCACATGCTGCACGACCAGTTGGGTGACGCTGACTTCTGGCGCGCGATGAAACATTACCTCGAGAAATATCGCGGGCAGAACGCGGTCAGCGCCGATTTGGCACGCGCCATCGAAGAGGCCACCAACGTCAATGTGGACAAATTCTTCGACCAGTGGATTTACGGAGCGGGCGCGCCGCGGTTCCAGGTGATTTCGACGTATGACGAGGCATCGAAGCAGCTCAAACTCGAGGTCAAGCAGACGCAGAAGGCCGAGGGGCGCGTGGGAATTTTCACGGTGCCTATCGAAGTCGAGGTGACCTCCGCCTCCGGCCGGAAGAGTTTTCCCGTCGTAGCGAGTAAGGCCAGCGAGACCTTCACGTTTACCCTGGACGGTCCGCCATTGATGGTGCTCTTCGACAAGGGTGGCAAGATTTTGAAGTCCCTTGATTTTCAGAAGCAGCCGAAGGAATGGATCTACCAGTTGCAGCACGCCAGCGACGTTCCCGACCGCGCCGACGCCGTGCGTGCGCTGGGCGGCATCAAGAACGATGAGGCCGTCGTCGCCGCGCTGGGCGATGCCGCAGTGAAGGATGCGTTTTGGGGCCTGCGCACGGAAGCGCTCCGCGCGCTCGGGCGCATCGGCGGCACGGCAGTACAGAGACCCATTGCCGCCGCGGAAGCCGACCCGCGGCCCTGGGTGCGCCAGGTAGCCGTCGAGCTGATGGGCGCGTTCCGCGATAATCCCGGCGTCGCGGGCCAACTCGAAGAAATCTACAGAAATGACAAGGCGTACCGCGTGCGCGCCGCCGCACTCGCCGCCATTGGCCAGCAGAAGGCGGAGAGTGCATTTGAGCTGCTCCGCGCCGCCGCGGGCACCGAATCGCCGGATGACCGCCTGCGCACCGCGGCCCTTCGCGCCCTGGGCACGCTTGGAGACGACCGGGCGGTGCCGCTGCTGCTCGAGTGGTCGGCGACAGGCAAGCCGTTCGGCGTGCGCGCGGCCGCGATCCGGAGCCTCGGCCAGCTCGACAAGAAAAACAAGGAAATCACGGCGCGCCTCGTGGCCTACGTGCAAGAACCTTATTTCAGCTTGCGCTTCCCGACGATCTCCGCCCTGGGAGAGCGCGGCGACCCCGATGCGATTGCGCCGCTCGAGCAACTGCTCAAGAGCGCGGCGCTGGGGAACGAGGAGTTCATCAAGGGAACGATTCAGAGGCTCAAGACTGCCGCGGCCGCAGCGACCGCGCCGGCGACGAAGTAGGCGTGTTTGTCATCCCGAGTGAAGGATCTCGACTGGGCCTTACTCGGCAAGAAAGATGCGCAGGTCGCGAAGGTTGTTCCCCGTCGGGCCGGTTACGATAGCGTCGCCAAGTGCGTTGAAGAAGGAGTAGGAATCGCTGCGGCGCACGAAGTCCCGCGGATCAAGGGCCGCGGCACGCGCCCGCGCAAGAGTTTCCCCATCGGCCACGGCGCCGGCCGCCGGGCTTGAACCATCTAAACCGTCGGTCCCCGCACTGAGCACGGCGATCCGGAGTCCCGCAATTTTCTCCACGCAATAAAGAGCTAGTGCCGAGTTGCGACCCCCAATGCCGTCTCCCGTGACCGGTGAGCTCACCTCGCCGTCCGCAATCAGCGCGACGCGTCGGCCGGGATTCGCCCCTTTGAGCTGAGCGAGCCGTTCGAGAAGCAGGTCGGCGGCTTTCCCGAGCGGCCAGTCGTCCGTCGAGTTGTCGCAGTTTGCGACGAAGCCCAGTGTTTCCGCGGCGATGTGCGCGTGGTGAAAGAGGTCCTGCAGGCCGAGCAGGATCTGAAAATGCGCACGCGCGAAAGCAGGGTCGCCGGCCTTCGGCGTCTCGACCAAGCTGCGGCGCTCAAATTTCTCGCGAATGGGTCCCGGGAGTTTTTCAAGCAGGCCATACTTCTCAACGACGCGGTAGGCGTCGGCGACCGTGGTGGGATCAGGGAGTGTCGGCCCGGAGGCGAGCGCGGATTCGCGGCCTTCGGGCACGTCGGTTACGCCGAGGGTGATCTTCATGGCGCGCGGAGCGGCGGCGGCGAGGCGGCCTCCCTTCACCGCCGAGAGATGTTTCCTCACGGCGTTCATGGAATCGATCGGCGCGCCGCAGGTGACCAGCAGCTTGTGGAGCGATTGAAACTGCTCGAGTGTGATGCCGGGATCGAGCGGCTGCTCGACCAGCGCGGAGCCGCCCCCGGAAAGAAGGAAGAAAACGAGCGTGCGTTCGTCGTCCCACTCCGCGAGCCGGTCGAGAATGGCGCGGCCAGCAGCGAAGCTCGCCGCATTCGGCACGGGATGTCCGCTGACAAAGGCCTCGAAGCCGGGAAGCGCGCGCGGGGGAGGCGTGGGGCCGGCGAGGATTCCTTCGACGCGGAAGTCGGGCGCGAGCAAGTCGACCAGGCCCGCGGCCATGGCGGAAGACGCCTTGCCGAAGACAATCACGCAGATGCGGCGGTAAGCGGCGAGGTCGATGGCCACGCCATCGCAGCGAATTCGCGAGCCGCTGCGCGCGAGTTTGCGGTGAAGCGTTCCGGGGATATCGATCGCAGCGAGAGTCTCGCGAAAGATGCGCTGCGCGCAGGATTTCAGGTCCGGCATGGGGAGAGTCTAACCTGGCAGGCCCGCAGCGGCGAGAGCTTAGGCGCCCGCGAGGGCGGCAGCGCCGGCGCGAGCCACGTCCACGTCCTGATCTTCCGTGCCATTGCTCACGCCGATCGCGCCGACGCATTCGCCATCCACCTCGAGGGGCAGGCCGCCGCGAATCGGCGTCTGCGCGGCATGGCTGCCAATCGCGAGGCCGAGCGAGAGCAGGACGTTGGGCTGATCGCCGTCGAGGGCCGGGCCACTGGGCTTGCGGCGGATCGCCGCGGAATGCGCCTTATTGATGGCGATAGCGACGGAAGAGAGCTTGGCGCCATCCATGCGCGCGAACGCGAGGAGATGGCCGCCATCGTCCATCACGGCAATGTCCATGGGCACGCCGATGTCGCGCGCGCGGCGCTGGGCGGCGGCCAGAACAGCCTGCGCACCGTCGAGAGTGAGTCTAGGATGATTGCGTGTGACGTGCGGCATGGTCCGCGGCTCCTCAGCGGCCTTCCAGGGCTTCGGGATTAAGCAGGTTCGGCGGCCGGCGGCCCTGAAAAACAGCGATGACATTTTCGACGGCCATCTGCGCCATTTTCGTGCGCGTCTCGACCGAAGCCGAGGCGATGTGCGGCGCGAGGACGACATCTTTCCGCCCCACGAGGCCGGGATGGACCTTGGGCTCATTTTCGTAAACGTCCAGCGCCGCGCCAGCGATCCGGCGCGCTTCGAGCGCGGCGACGAGTGCAGCTTCGTCCACCACCGGGCCGCGCGAGGTGTTGACCAGGAACGCCGTGGGCTTCATCTTCGCGAACTGCGGCGCGGACATGAGCCGGCGCGTTTCCGGCAGCAGTGGCACGTGCACCGAGAGAAAGTCAGCCTCGGCGAAGACCTGATCGCGCTCGACGAATTGCGCGCCCAATTCTTTTTCCGCTTCGGCCGGGGCGCGCACCGCGTCGTTATAGATGATGCGCATCTTGAAGCCCGAGGCGCGGCGCGCGACCGCGCGTCCGATGCGGCCAAACCCGAGCAGGCCGAGCGTCTTGCCCCAGACGTCGGCGCCGCAAAGCTGATCGAGGTTCCAGCCGTGCCAGTTGCCGGAGCGCAACAGCTCTTCGCCTTCGTGGAGCCGCCGCGCCACGGCCATCAGGAGGGTCCAGGCGAAATCGGCCGTGGTCTCGTCGAGCACGCCGGGGGTGTTGCTGGCGGGGATCTTGCGCCGCGTGCAGGCGGCCAGATCAATATTGTCGAAGCCCACGGCCACGTTGGCCACGGCGCGCAACTTCGGCGCGGCGTCGAGCAGCTCGTCGTTGACCTTTTCGGTGAGCAGGCAGATCAGCGCGTCCTTGCCCGCGACGCGCTTGAGTACCTCGGCGCGCGGCGGGCGCTCCGAATCCTTCCAGTACTCAACATCGAAATGCTGTTCGAGGAGTTTTCGTGGGCCGTCGAACAGGGCGTGAGTGCTGAAGACTCTTGGTTTGCTCATCCGGAGCCTCTGAAGTCAGGGGCAGAAGTGGGAGAGTAACACAACTCGCCGGGGGCTGAGTCGCGGATGCCTCGAAAGATGACGCTGAGGCACAGCGATGGCAGAGCAACGGAGAGAGAAGCGCCGCCAACGCTGCGTTGACTCGGCCGGAGGCGCCGTCTATAGTGGCCAAAGAGGCGAAAAATTGACTCGCCCACCGCGAATGGACCAGAAAGCAATCCACGAGCTCGAAACACTCCTTGGCAGAGACTCTGTCCTGAGCAAATCCGACGACCTGTTGCTCTACGAGTACGACGGATCCGTGGAACTTGCGCGGCCGGAGTGCATCGTGTTTCCGAGGACGACGCGCGAGGTGGTCGGCATCGTGCAGATTGCGAATCGCTATGCGGTTCCGCTCACTGGGCGTGGCGCAGGCACGGGGCTTTCCGGCGGGGCACTGGCGCGCGAGGGCGGGATCATCGTCGCGTTCACGCGGATGAACCGCATCCTGGAGATTGACGGCGAGAATCAACGCGCGGTGGTGCAGCCAGGCGTCGTAAACCTCGACTTGAGCTGCGCGGTCGAGCACCTGGGGTTGTACTTCGCGCCGGACCCGTCGAGCCAGAAGGCGTGCACCATCGGCGGCAACGTCGCAGAAAACGCCGGCGGCCCGCACACGCTGGCCTATGGCGTGACCACGAACCATGTCACCGGCCTGGAACTCGTTTTGCCCGATGGCGAAGTGGTGCGCGTGGGCGGCAAGGCGCTGGACGCGCCGGGATACGATTTGACGGGCCTGCTGGTCGGTTCGGAAGGCACATTGGCCATCGTGACGGAGATTACCGTCAAGCTCACGCGCCTCCCCGAAGCCGTAAAAACGCTGCTCGCTGTTTTCGACGTGGTGGACGACGCGACAGAGTCCGTGGTGGACATCACCGCGCGCGCGATTACTCCCGCCGCGTGCGAGATGCTCGATGGTTGGACCCTGCGCGCGGTCGAGGACTTCGTCCACGCCGGATTCCCGCGGGACAGCGCTGCTGTGCTGCTGATCGAGGTGGACGGACTGCGCGAGGGCGTGGAAACCCAGGCCGCGGAGATCTCCGAGGTCTGCCGGCTGCACCGCGCGCGCGAAGTCCGCGTGGCGCGCGACGCCCAGGAACGCGATCTGCTCTGGAAGGGCCGCAAGAACGCGTTCGGCGCCGTGGGCCGGCTCTCGCCGAGCTACTACGTGCAGGACGGCGTGATCCCGCGCACGAAATTGCCCGCGACGTTGCGCCAAATCGACCTCATCGGGCAACGCTACGGCTTCCAGATCGGCAACATCTTCCATGCTGGCGACGGCAACCTCCACCCGATCATTCTTTTCGATCAGCGCGATGCCGAGCAGTTCGCCCGCGCCGTGGCCGCGGCGGGAGAGATCATGAAGTTCTGTATCGAGATGGGCGGCGCGCTGACGGGCGAGCACGGCGTGGGCATGGAGAAAAACGAGTTGATGCCCTTGATGTTCACCGAGGCAGACCTCGCGCTAATGCGCGGCGTGCGCAACGCCTTCAATCCAACGGGGCGCCTCAATCCCGGCAAGGTATTTCCCTTCGGCAAAGGATGCGGCGAAGTGCGCGTGCAGCCGCTCTCCGCGTCCACCAGCGCTCCCGCATGAAGACCGCCAGCGCAGCATTCACGCGCCTCGAAGGAATCGCCGGGCGCGAACACGTCATCACCGATCCCGATCAACTCGCGGCGTACCGAGTGGACGGAATTATGCCTAACGCGGCGGTGCGTCCGGGGAGCGTTGCGGAGATCGCCGAAATTGTGGGGCTGGCAGCAGCGGAAAAGCTGGCACTCATCATCACCGGCGCGCGGACCAAGCTTGGCATCGGGGCACCGCCCCAGCGGTACGATATCGCTCTGGACGTAACCCGGCTCAACCGCGTGCTGGCGTACGACCCCGGCGACCTCACGCTAGGCGTCGAGCCCGGCACCGCCTTGATGCAAATTGCGAACGTGCTCGGCGAGCACCGTCAATTCCTCCCGCTCGAGGTCCCCTTCATGCACCAGGCGACGATCGGCGGGACGCTCGCCGCCGGAGTTGACTCGCCTCTGCGTCAGGCCTATGGCACGGCTCGCGACTTCCTTCTCGGTATGGAATTTGTCACCGGCGAAGGCGTTCAATCCAAGAGCGGGGGCCGCGTGGTGAAAAACGTCACCGGCTACGACCTCCACAAGCTGCTCATCGGCTCGCTCGGCACGCTCGCCGTCGTCACCCGCGTGAACTTGCGGACATTCCCCGTGCCTCCGGTCAGCCGCGGATTCCTCGCGAGCTTCGCCAGCATTCAGGGCGCCATGGCTCTGCGCCTGAAGATCATCCAGTCAGCACTCGCGCCCGTTACGCTCGATATCCTCAGCCCTGAGCTCGCTGCTCTCTTCACGCGTCAAACGCCACAGACGGACACCAGCTTGGCCACGCCGGGGCCGTACTTTCCAGTGGGGCAGTGGACACTGGCCGCGGGTGTCGCAGGCAATGAGCAGGTCGTCGGGCGGCACGCGGTGGAACTTGCGCACCTCGCCGGCGAAGCGCGCGCCAGCGGCACCAATCTGCTGGATGATCAGACGCAGCCCCCTGTCTGGGGTCGCCTGCGCGAATGCATCCCGCTGATGTTGCAGACGTCTTCCGCAGTCACCATCGTCAAGATCGACGCGCTTCCGGGACAGACGGAAGATATCCTCGCCATGACGCAGCGCATTGCGGGGCGCGGCGATCTGCACTCCGCTGCTATTGTGCGGGGTGTGGGAACCATCTACTTCGCGCTGCTGCCAAAAGCTTCTGATCCAGCGACGCTGCACAGCCTCGTGCGCGCCGCAAACGAATTGACGGGAGCCTGCGCCGAGCTCGGCGCGAGCGCAACGATCCCCTGGGCGCCGCTCGAACTCAAGCAAGCGGTGCACGTCTGGGGCCGGCGGCGCCAAGACGCACCGCTGATGCAGCGCTTGAAGAAAGTTTTCGACCCGCATGGCATTCTCGCGCCAGGCCGGTTCGTTGGAGGCATCTGAGGCCGTGGAACAGCACCTGAACGATCCCACCGCCGTGAGCGGCTTCGCGGGCGGCGATCGTCCCCTCTACGAAGACTACGCGCGCTGCATTCACTGCGGCCTCTGCCTGAACCATTGTCCCACGTACCGACTGTGGGGCCTGGAAGCCGATTCGCCGCGCGGGCGCATCCGCCAGATGGTGCTGGTGGACCAGGGGCGGCTTTCGCTCGGCGAGAGTTTCGTGACGCACATCGACCAGTGCCTGGATTGCCGCGCGTGCGAGACGGCGTGTCCCTCGGGCGTCGAGTATGGCAAGCTGGTGGAATCCGCGCGCGCCCAGATCGAGCGGAATTACTCGCGGCCGTTTTTCTCGCGCGCAGCGCGGAGCCTCCTCTACCGCCATCTGCTGCCGTACCCGGGACGCATCGCCGCGGCCGCACACGTCCTGCGCTTTTACCAGCGCTCGGGATTGCAGACGCTGGCGCGCCGCCTGGGGATTCTCAGGGCTTTGGGCCTCGCTTCACGCGAAAGCCTGCTTCCGAGAATCGACAGCCGGTTTTTCTTTTCGCAAATGGGTCGGACGTTCCCGGCGCGGGGAGAGCGGCGTGCGCGCGTGGCCTTTTTTGCCGGGTGCATCGCGCAAGTCACCTTCACGGCGCTGAATGAAGCCACCATCCGCGTGCTCACCGCGAATGGCTGCGAGGTCGTCGTGCCACAGGCACAGACCTGCTGCGGCGCGCTCGCTGCGCATGGAGGCGTGCGCGACACCGCACGAGAGCTGGCGCGCAAGAATCTGGATGCATTCCTGGGCGAAGGATTCGACGCCGTGATTACAAACGCCGCCGGCTGCGGCTCCACGCTCAAGGAATATGAGCTTCTCTTTCCCGCCGGAAGTTCAGACCATGAAAGGGCCACGGCATTTCGTGCCCGGATGCGCGACGTCACTGAGTTTCTCGCCGACCTCGGGCTTTCCACGCCGCTGCGAGAAGTGCCCCTGCGCGTGACCTACCAGGATTCCTGCCACCTGTTGCATGGGCAGAAAATCCGCGAGGCACCGCGCAAGCTGATCCGCGCCATTCCCGGGATCGAATTCCGCGAAATGCCCTTGGCAGACCAATGCTGCGGCTCCGCGGGTGTTTACAACGTCACCCAGACGGCGACGTCGCTCGAACTGCTGCGTGACAAAATGGAGAATGCGCGCGCGACCCAGGCGCAGGTGATCGTCACCGCGAATCCCGGGTGTCTCCTGCAGATGCGCGCGGGCGCCGAAATCCACGGCACGGGCCAGGAAGTGCTGCACGTCGTGGAACTGCTCGACCGCGCGATCGTGAGGGCTTGAACCAGGGAGCGAAGGCATGTGGCCGTTCCGCAAAGAGGGGAAAATGGGCGCGGCGGAACCAGCGGATCACTTTCAGCAAGAGACAGGGAAGCTCGCCGAGCAGTTGCTTTCGCTCGCCAACTACTATGGCAAGCGGTTCTTCCGCGTGATCCTGGGCCGGGAGGCCGGACCGGGCGACGGTGAGGGCCAGTTCCTCGTGGCCATGGAGACACTTTATTTCAGCGCTTACCTGGCCGGGCGGATCACGGTGAGCACGCGAGGCGCCGAAGCGAGCGCGCCGTTTCTTGACGCGCTGCGCATGGAGATGTACCGGCTGCTCTTCAACGTCCAGCCCGGTGCAGACAAGGTGGAGTTCGGCGATTATTCGGCCGCGCTGAACAAGGGATGGGAGCGTGCCCGCCAAGCGTACGACAAATGTCCCTTGCCGCTCCCCAAGAAAGAATCCGACCTCATGGAAGGCACGCTCTTCTGGGAATTCTGCAAGCGCCTGCTAACCGAAGCGCAAGCGCCCAACGCGGACTCGATCACCACGGTGATGCAGGTGGCCATCGAGCTGGGTGAAGCCGTGCCGAAGTTGATGGAGAGTGCTGAGTCGCGCGCAGAAGTCTGAGTCGGGCGGGCTAAGGGCTTCGCCGCTTCGGGCCCATTCGCTCCCGATCAAGTAGCGGCAGTCGCCCGGGCCCATCCTCGCGGAGTGCGTCACGCCGGCAGGAACATCGCAGCGCTCGCCCGCCCGATAGGTCCGGCTCGTTCCCGCCATCGTCAAGGTCATTTCGCCATCCGGAATGATGTGCGCTGTTTCGACCGCGTGTGTGTGATCGGGATACGACGCGCCGGGGCCGTCCTGTCAGACATGGGTGTGCGCGAAGCCCTCGCGGCGGAGTTGATCGACGAGCTGCCTCTCATCCATCGCGGCCCCTCTCGAGGAACAGGATGACGGTTGAGCCCTTGACCCCCTTGGAGTGTTTCCGTACCTTTGGGGATTCGAGTGAGCGGCAGCGAGCGGCCCTGCATTCCCCAGGAGCGACGATGAGCGAATTCGATCCGCAGATTCTGGCTGAGAAGTCCATCCCTCCCCCCGAAGAATTCCAGAAACACGCGCGCGTGCGTTCGATGGAAGAGTACCAATCGCTCTACCAGCGCGCGAAGGATGATCCCGAGGGTTTCTGGGGTGAGCAGGCGAAGCTCCTGGAGTGGTCCGAGCCGCCGAAGAGGATTCTGGAGTGGAACCTGCCGTTTGCGAAGTGGTATGTGGGAGGAAAGCTCAACGTCACGCACAACTGTCTGGACCGGCACCTCGCCAAGAATGGAAACAAGCCCGCGCTGCTCTGGGAGGCCGAAGACGGCAAGACGCTCGAGTTCACCTACCGCGAGCTGCATGAAAAAGTCTGCTGCTTTGCGAATGTGCTCAGCTCGCTGGGAGTGAAACAGGGCGACATCGTCACGCTCTATCTGCCACTGATCCCGGAACTGATGATCTCCATGCTGGCCTGTGCGCGGATCGGCGCCATGCATTCGGTGGTTTTCGGCGGTTTCAGTGCGCCGGCGCTGGCGGACCGCATCACCGACTGCAAGGCGAAGGTCTTGGTGACGGCCGACGGCGGGTATCGCCGCGGTCGCGTGCTTCCGCTCAAGGAAGCCGCGGATGCCGCAGCCGCCCAGTGCCCCACGATCGAGAAGATTGTGGTCGTAAGACGCACCGGCGAACCGATCCAGTGGACGGAAGGGCGCGACGCCTGGTGGCACGAGCAAATGGACAGAGCGCCGAAAGAGTGCGCGGCGCTGCCGTTTGACGCCGAGCAGCCGCTCTTCATACTTTATACGAGCGGCACGACTGGAAAACCCAAGGGCGTCCTGCACACTTCGGGCGGCTACCTCGTGCAGGCCACGTGGTCCCTGCGGCTGCTCTTCGATCTCCGCGATGACGACATCTATTGGTGCACTGCGGACATCGGCTGGATTACCGGGCATACCTACATCGTCTACGGGCCGCTCGCGAATTGCGCGACGATTGTGATGTACGAGGGCGCACCCGATCATCCGCGCCGCGACCGCTTCTGGGATATCGTCGAGCGCTACAAAGTCACACTCTTTTACAGCTCCGCAACGGCGGTCCGCGCGTTCATGGCCTGGGGCAACGAGTGGCTGGACAAGCACGACCTTTCTTCCCTGCGGTTGCTGGGCACGGTCGGCGAGCCCATCAATCCAGCGGCCTGGAAGTGGTACTTCGACGCCGTGGGCAAGCGGCGGTGTCCCATCGTAGATACCTGGTGGCAGACGGAGACCGGCTCGATCCTCATCTCGCCGATTCCCGGGGCAACGCCAACCAAGCCGGGCTCCGCCACCCGCCCCCTGCCGGGCGTTCTGGCGAAAGTCGTCAACCTCAAGGGCGAGCGCACGCCGCCCGGCGAGACCGGGTATCTGGTGATCGAGCGGCCGTGGCCTTCGATGATGCGCACGATCTTCGGCGATGACGAGCGCTATCGCCGCGACTACTGGAGCCGCATCCCGGGCACTACTTCACCGGCGACGCCGCGCAGTGCGATGCCGACGGCTATCTCTGGGTGCTCGGCCGCGTGGACGACGTCATCAAGGTCGCCGGCCACCGCTTGAGTACGATGGAGATCGAAAGCGCGCTGGTAAGCCACCCGGCGGTGGCCGAAGCGGCGGTGGTGGCGCGGCCCGACGAAATCAAGGGCGAGGCCATCGTGGCTTCGTCACGCTCCGGGCCGGGCAGGCCCCGTCCGCCGATCTGCGCAACATTCTCTGCGATCACGTCGCCGCCAATATCGGCACCCTCGCGCGCCCCTCGGACGTTCGTTTCGCGGAAGGCTTGCCGAAGACCCGCAGCGGCAAGATCATGCGCCGCCTGCTCCGCGAGGTCGCGCAGAAGGGCGTCGTTTCCGGCGATGTTTCCACGCTCGAGGATTTTTCCGTGATCGAGCGCCTGGCCAAGCAACACGCCGAAGAAGAGTAGGGGCGCAACATCTTGCGCCCCCTCGATTGAACTGCCCCAGCCGGCATTACTCCCGCGGCTTGAAGAGGCTTGCTGCCACTTTCACCGCCAGGCGCCGCGGCGAAACACGTTCCGATTCAACCTGCAGCCAATTCGCAAATCCCGACACCGCACAGTGTTTTCCAGCAGCGAGCGCGCGCAAGCCGGTTCGTGCCACCTTGCGCGGGCTCTGTTGCCGCCGCTTGGTGAAATCGGGCTGTCCGGCCACCGCGTGGAACTCGCTCACCGTGGAGCCGGGGCAAAGCACGCAGACGCGGATGCCGTGCGGGCGCATCTCTTCGGCCAACCCTTCGCCGAAGATCAGGTCGAACGCTTTCGTCGCTGCGTAGGCCGAGATGTATGGCACGCCCTGATACGCGGCCGTGGAGGAAAGGATGAGCACGTCGCCGCGGCGCCGCTCCACCATTGGCTGCAGGAACAGGTGAGTCAGGTGGACGACCGCGTTGATGTTCACTTCGATCATCTCAAACAGCCGTTCGAGATCCATCCGTGGGAATTCGCCGTAGCCGCCAAACCCTGCGTTGTTCACGAGCAAGTCCACGGCAATCCCCCGGCGCTGCGTCTCGGCGAAAACCTCCTCGCGTGCCGCGCGCGCGGAGAGATCCGCGGGCAGGACTTCGGTGTTGATCTTGTGCCGAATGCTCAAGCGCGCACCCAGTTCATCCAGCCGCTCACGGCGCCGCGCCACTAGGACCAGGTTCGTGCCGCCTTCCGCAAGTTCTTCACAAACCGCTTGGCCGATCCCCGCGCTCGCGCCCGTCACGAGCGCCCACTTGCCCCGCCAATCATCCATCGCCCAGTCTCCTCTGGGGAGATGAAACCATAGTTAGGTCTCCAGGAACACAGGGATTCCTGCATCGCGCCGGCGCGGAACCCCAAATCCTTCAATGGATTCCCCGTACCTACCTTGTGTTAGGATTCGCGAGCGAGCTGTCGGAGGTTGCGTCGTGAGAATCCGGATTCTTACAGTCATTTTCTTCCTGGGTGTCTGTGGAGGCGCAATCCCTCTAGAAAGTCAAAACTCAACGCAAGCTGCTCCGCCCGGCAAAGCTCCCGGCGTCGTGCAAGGTAACCCGCGGCTCGCGAATCCGCTGGCTACAGACAAGCACAGACGTCTCCTCTTCCTGGCAGGCGAGTGGGAGGAGAAGATCACGTATGCCGACGCCAAGCCTGGCGAAGAGGAGTCCACCGCGCGCTGGCGTGCGAATCCCGTCATGGGGCTCTATTTGAATATCCAGTATGGAAGCGGCGGGCCGCGCGGATCGTACCGCGCATTCGGCGTGCTCACCTACGATAAGGACCAGGAACGGTATCGTCTGTGGTGGTTCGACGACGCGGCAGGGATCGGAGAGTATAGCGGCGATTTCACCGACTTGAATTCGCTCGTGCTCGAGCACAATGGCAAGGTCGAGGGCAAGGCGTTCCGCGAACGCATGCGCTACGTCCGCGTCTCGCAGGACGAAGTGCAAACCTTCATCGAACAGTCCTGGGAAAACGGGCCGTTCAAGCCCTACGCTCAGGCGGTCGCGCATCGCACGGCTGCTACAGGTGCGCCACCGCGGCCACCTCAGCGCTAGGTCACTGTCTTTGAGGGGATCAATTGCCCGAAGTAGGCGTTTTCGAAGGCCGGAGCGTATCCCGCAGGCGCACGCCGTGTTCCTTCAAGCGATCGAGCAGGCGTCGCGCCCAGACGTATTCCGCGGCGAGCACGGCGAGGCCCAGGGCGATGGTGAGCCACCCAGGACCGGGCGTAACCAGCATAATGCCGCCCGCCAGGAGCAGGGTGAAGCCCATCAGGATCTTAAAGAAGCGCTTGGTCTGCTGAACTGTCTTCAGCCACATGGTGAAGGAGCCAGTTCTCCCCGCAAGCTACCATCGTAACATTAGATGCCGGCGCTTCCCGCGGGGTCGCGTGTCACGATGACAAGTCGCTAACAGACCAAAGTGGGCTGCGTCCGTGCAACAATCCGGTGAGGTGAAAGAATGGAACTCGAGAGTGTACCGATTGCGATCCCCCAAGATGCAAACGTCATCATTGGGCAAACCCATTTCATCAAGACCGTCGAGGATCTCTACGAGATCCTCGTGAATACGGTGCCCGGAGCGAAGTTCGGCATCGCTTTCAACGAAGCATCCGGGCCGTGCCTGGTGCGCGTCGAAGCAAATGACCCCGATTTGCGCGATGCCGCAGTTGCCGCCGCGCAGGCCATCGGCGCCGGCCATATCTTCGTCGTTTTCCTGCGGCAAGCCTATCCTCTCAACGTGCTCGGCCGCATCAAGGAGTGCTTCGAGGTCTGCTCGATCTATTGCGCCACAGCGAATCCGGTCGAAGTCATAGTGGCGAAAGGAGCCACCGGCCGCGGCGTTCTCGGGGTCATCGACGGCGCCTCGCCGAAGGGCGTCGAGGGCCCCGCTGACGTGCAGCGCCGAAAGGAGTTTCTCCGCAAAATCGGCTACAAGCTTTGAATCGGTGTGGATGGAACAGAACCACCGATGATTCGAGCGAGCCGGGCCAGGCAAGATTGGGAGAGGGCGGTCGGCGAAACTCTCAGACTCTGCTGGTGGAAGAAACCAGGAGTGGCTCCGGGGCCTGGACTCGAACCAGGATAGCCAGATCCAAAGTCTGGAGTGCTGCCGATTGCACCACCCCGGAGCAGCCGAGAAATTTAACAGAGCCATCCGCCGCCGCACAGGCCCTCGTGGCACAGGCATTCAGCCGGTGCGGTTTTTCATCCTGTGTCGCGTCCCGTGAACTTGAATACTGGGCTGCGCTTCATCCCCGCGCGCGTTTCTGCTACCCTGATTAGGCTGCCAGGCGCGGAGAGGTGTCCGAGTGGTTTAAGGAGCACGCTTGGAAAGCGTGTGTAGGGGAAACCCTACCGTGGGTTCGAATCCCACCCTCTCCGCCACGTACCACAGGGTACGTAGCTCCGCCACCGGCCCC
>CAVTZX010000009.1:0-86388 GCA_963739275.1 uncultured Acidobacteriota bacterium | reverse complement strand
ATGTCGGCGCCTGGTTCCATTACTATTGCTGGCAACTCCGTGATTCATGCTGCGGATGGCCCTTATCTCTCCGTGCATCCTCTCTCGGCTGGCGAATTCGTCGTTTCGTGGCTGCCGGAAGGCACGGGCAGCATAAGCCCGGCCCCGCAGAAGAGGTCTGAGCTCCGTTATTTGGGGCGCACCGAGGCTGCGCCCGGGCAATTGATGTATCGCGATCCCCGCTTGCACAGTTTCGACGCAGTGCCTGTGACTGCCCACGCACGGGCCCGCTTGTTTCCGAGCATTATCGATCCGCACAAAACAACGGGGACGCTGATTTGCCTGGATAGCTATCTTTCCTCCACCGAGCATCTGACTCGGGGCGCGATCCAGAAGGTCCGCGTGCTGGCAATCGACAAGGCTGGTGGCGTTCGGCCTCTGGGAATCGCGCCGGTCGCCGCAGATGGTTCCTTTTTCGTGGAGGTGCCCGCCGACACCGCGTTGCGCCTGGAGCTGCTCGATTCGAGCGAGCAACCCCTGGCGGTCCAAAAGAGCTGGTTCTGGGTCAGGCCGGGCGAGAATCGTGCCTGTGTGGGATGCCACGAAAACCGGGCTTTGACTCCGGAGAACGCTGTTCCTCAGATTCTGTGGCGACAGGATGTGCCATTTCGGCTGACGGGCGAGAGCACGCCCGCGCGAACTGCCCACAAGCAGGAGTAGACTTTGAGACGGCATTGGCGTGCAGCGATTACTGGCATAGCAGGAATCTTCATCCTGCTCTCCGCGACGGCAAGTCGTCGGGCGACGGAGCAGGGACTAGCCGGTGCGCCACCCTCTCCTGCAGTCACCTTCGTGGATGTCACCAAGACCTCGGGCATCAATTTCCGCCATTCGTTCGGCGAGGAGGAATTGTCCAACATTGTGGAATCCACGGGCGCGGGGTGCGCGTGGATTGACTACAACAACGACGGCCTCCTGGACCTCTACGTGGTGAACGGCACCTACCTGAAAGGGATCATGGGCACGGCGCCCCCGCCGGGCTGGCCCAAGCAGAAGCCGACCCACCGGCTGTACCGCAACAATGGCAACGGCAGGTTCGCCGACGTGACACGAGAGGCCCGGCTGGGCGACGCCGGCTTCGGTATGGGAGTCGCGGTCGGCGACTATGACAATGACGGCTTCCCGGACCTCTATGTCACAGGCTATGGCCGCAACACCCTCTATCACAATAACGGCGACGGAACATTCACCGACGTGACCCAGCACGCGGGGGTCGGCGGCAACGCGTTCAGTGTCGGCGCGGTGTTCTTGGATTACGACAATGACGGCTACCTCGACCTGTTCGTCGGCAACTACCTCAAGTTTGATCCCAACTACAAGAACTACTATGCGCCGGACAACTTCCCAGGCCCCCTCAGCTATGAGGCCGAGCACAGCATTCTCTACCACAACAATGGCGACGGGACTTTCACCGATGTGAGCCGCAAGGCCGGCCTCTACGACTTCGAAGGCCGGGCGATGGGCGTGACGTCCGCGGACTTTGACGAGGACGGCTACCCCGACATCTACGTGGCCAATGATGCCATGGGCAGCGTCCTCTTCCGCAACAACCATGACGGCACGTTCACCGAGGTGGCGCTCGACAGCGGCGTAGCCTTTGGAGAGAACGGCGAAGCCACCTCGGCCATGGGACCGGTATTTGCCGATTACGAGAATAGCGGGCACCTGGGCCTTTTTGTCTCCGACCTCCGCTACCACCGGCTCTACCGCTGGCTGCCCGGCGAACACGTCTTCGAAGACCGGACAGTCGCCAGCGGGGTGGCACGCATTTCCGGCCAGTACGTCGGATGGGGTACCGCCTTGTTTGATTACGACAACGATGGCTGGAAAGATATTTTTGTTGTGAATGGCGGCCTGCACCATCTCATTCCTCAGGAGCACTCACTCCTGCGAAACAACCGCGACGGAACCTTTTCAGACGTCACCGGCAGTGCCGGTGCTTTTTTCCAAGCCAAGACCGTCGGGCGAGGCGCGTGTTTCGCGGACTACGACAACGACGGCGACATCGATGCGTATATCGTGAATCTGGGAGGCCAGGGGACCCTCGTCCGCAACGACGGCGGCAATCGACAGCACTGGCTGACGCTTCGGCTGGTCGGCACGCGCAGCAATCGCGACGCGATCGGTGCACGCATCGAGGTGGTGGCCGGGGGGCAGAAGCAGCTCGTCGAGCTTCAGCCCAGTTCGGGCTATCTCTCCTCCCACGATCCGCGCGCTCATTTTGGCTTGGGCGCGCAGTCCGTTGTCGAGCGCCTCACCATCCGTTGGCCCAGCGGAACGTTCCAGGAACTCAGCCAAGTTCGCGCCAACCAAATACTTACCATCGTTGAGCCCGCCGCGCCGGGGCGGGCTCCAGCCGCAGGGGTCCGATGAGCGCTACCAAGGTAAGACGAAGGGTCTTCACTTTGCTGGCTCTCACGGCCGTTTGTGGGTTCACGCAAGCGCGGCCAGGAGGCCGCCCTCAGGCAGTTGTCTATCAATCTCCCACCGAATTGGCGCTTTCGCCTGACGGCGCCACACTCTATGTCATTTGCGAGGGCAGCGATTCGCTGGCCGTCGTGGATGTGCGGCGCCGCGCTGTCATCGCCCGAGTGCGCGTCGGCCGGCGGCCCAAGGGGATTGCGCTCAGCCCGGATGGCCAGACCGCATACGTGACGAACGAGTGGTCCGACACGATCAGCCTTATCAATGCTCGCACTTTGCGCGTGACCCGGAACTTTGCCTCTGGCTTCGGCCCGGCCGGTGTCGCCCTTGACCGCGCCGGCAGCACGCTCTACGTCGCCAATTCCGTCAGCGATGACGTCTCGTTGATCGACAGCAGAACGGGCGCGGAGATTAAGCGGCTCGCGGCTGGTCGTTCGCCGCATCACCTGGCCTTGTCCCCGGACGGGGAGACCCTTTCTGTTTCCAATCTGCTGCCTCAGCGGAGTTCCTACCGCACGCCGCCTGTCTCCGAGCTCACGGTCATTGACACCAGGACGCAGAGAGTCATCCGGCGCGAATTCTTCCCGGGGGCTGCAACGCTGCGCGCGGTGGCCTACTCGCCCGAGGGCGATTTTCTTCTCGTTGCATTGCTGCGTCCCAAGAATCTGATCCCCATGGTGCAGGTGGCGCAAGGCTGGGTCATCACCCACGGACTCGGCATCGTCCACTTCCGGCCGGTCGCGCCCGCGGCCCAGGTCTTGTTGGACGAGATCGATCGATACTTTGCGAACCTCTACGGCATTGTCTTCACCCCGGATGGAAAGTATGCCTACGTCTCTTCGAGCGGCGCCGATATGGTGACGGTGGTCGATGCGCAAGCGCTTGCCACGCTGGTTGCCAGGGCCTCCGGCGCCGATCTGAAGAGCTACGCCAATCTCTTGAGCTTAAGCACCCAATTTGTGCGCAATCGTATTCCGGTGGGCCGCGAACCCCGCGGCCTGGCGGCTTCTCCCGATGGGCGCTTTGTGTACGTGGCCAACCGGCTCTCGGATTCCGTCTCCATCATCGGCGTCGATCCTGCCTCGGGCGGACGGCGCATTGGCGAGATCGACCTGGGCGGGCCGAAAGTCCTGACCACGCTCCGTCGCGGCGAGATCATCTTCCAGAACGCCAGTGCGGCGTTTCAGGGACAGTTCAGTTGCTCGACCTGCCATCCCGAGGATCATCTGGACGGCTTGGCTTATGACCTCGAACCCGATGGCTTGGGTCGCAACATCGTCCAGAACCGCACGCTGCGCGGGATCGCCGAGACGGCCCCGTACAAATGGCGCGGAACCAATCCTGATCTGGAAACCCAGTGTGGGCCCCGCATCTCCAAGTTCTTCTTCCGCTCGGAGGCTTACACGCCGGACCAACTCCACGCCCTGGTGGCCTTTCTCAAGTCCATCCCCCTGCCGCCCAACCGCTACCTCCGTCCCGACGGCAAGCTCACACCGGCTCAACAGCGCGGAAAGATTCTCTTCGAGCGCCTCACCAAAATGGACGGCAGCCCGCTGCCGGATCTCTCCAGTTGCACCGCCTGCCATACGGGTCCGCACTATACCAACTCCATGGTTGTGGATGTTGGCACCACGGATGCTTACGACAGTCCCGGCACCTTTAAGGTGCCCCAGTTGAACAACATTTACGAAGCCGGGCCCTACCTGCACGCCGGTTCGGCCAAGACCCTGGAGGAAATCTGGACCATCTTCAACCCGAAGGACAAGCACGGTTTCACCTCGGACATGACAAAGGATCAGTTGAACGACCTAATCGAATATCTGAAGACGCTATGACGATGCGCAGCGCATTTTTCGTCCTTTTTCTCACTGTGATGGGTTCTCTACTTTGCACCTGGGGCGCCCATGCTCAAGCCAGCCCGTCCGTCCCGCCCACTCCTCCAGGCGTTCAGGAGTCGAGAAGCGCCGTTCCGATCTACCGCCACTGGGAAAACTTTCAGGTGGAAAACGGACTGCCGGATAACAAGGTGTTCGCCGTTTGCGTAGATGACCGGCGGGTATGGGTGGGAACGGAAAACGGACTAGGCCTCTACGAAAACGGCGTCTGGAAGATCTACACGCCTGCAGACGGCTTGGCTCACCGCGTCATCCTGTCGCTTGCGGTTGACCGCAAGACGGGGGACCTCTGGATTGCCACCCTGGGCGGCCTGAATCGTTTTTCGGCAGGACGCTTCGACACCTTCACCCAGTTAAACAGCGGGCTCTCCAATGACGTCGTCTATGCAGTCGCCGTTCAAGACCACTTCGTGTGGGCGGCCACGGCCGCCGGCCTCAGCCGGTTGAACACGCGCACGGGGGAGTGGGCTCTTTTCAATGAGCGCAACACGCCGATGCACGAGATCTGGTGTTACGGCCTGGCCGTCAATGATGGCAAAGTGTACGTCGCCGTTTGGGGCGGCGGCGTGCTCGAGTACGATATCTCGACCGCGCGGTGGAAGGACTACCGCGACCCGGATGGGGAAATGGAAATCGTGCTGTTTCGCGATGGCGGTCTCATCCACGACATCGTTGCCAGCGTGAGCTACGAAAACAAAATTCTCTGGGCAGCCACTTACTTTGGGGTCAGCCGCTACGACGGCCGCAACTGGCATGGCTTTCTCGAAAAAGATGGCGGCCTGGCCAGCAATTTTGTGAACTTCGTCAAAGCACGCGGGAACGCCGCCTGGATGTGCACCGACAAGGGCTTGAGCTATTTCGACGGGAATACCTGGGTGACCTACCGCCGCAAGGCGGAAGGGAAGGAAGGCGAAGTAACCATCACGACGCAGGGCCAAGCGACATCTCTCACCACGCCTTCCGGCCTGGCGCACAACTACATCCTCGGCATCGATTTTCAAGGGGATGACATTTGGGTGGCCACGGCTAAAGGCCTCAGTCATGGCATCCGAACTCGGGAGGAATAGCTCCATGAAGACAGAACAAAAAGTCGTTGAGGATGCAGCGGTGCCGGCGGTCGGCAGGGACAGGCTCCCTATCCCCAAGAAGGCAATGCATGCAACGGACGCACTCAATGAGGCCTATAATTATGCGCGGCCTTCTTCCTTTTCCCGCGGCCTTCGCTTGGACATCCGCGGGATCACCTTGCTTTTTATTTCTGGAACTGCCAGCGTGGGGGCAGAGGGTGAAACCGTCCACGTCGGAGACTTTCCGGCGCAGACCTGGCGGACATTTCGCAACATCACCGACCTGCTGGCCTCGGAGGGCGCTACCTGGAAGGACGTGGTGCGCACCACTTGCTATTTGAAAGACATGAAGGACTACGCGGAGTTCAACGGGATTCGCACCCAGTTCTACCGCGAACAAGGACTGGATCCACTGCCGGCCAGCACCGGGATTCAGGTCACCTTGTGCCGGCCGGAGTTGCTGGTCGAGATTGAAGCTATCGCCATCTTCGACAGCGATGGCCGCAAAGGCCGTTGAAGCACAACGGCAAACTCTTTGCTAGACAGTGGCTGGGGAGGGAAGACGTCATGGGCTATGAAGGAAGAAACTTCCAGACCGAGTCGGGGAAGCTGTGCCCTCTCCTCAGTCGTGCGGCCTGTCGTGAATTCCGTGACCCCCGATCCACAAAGATGGTGGAAGCGGGCCAGGTCCGCTTTGGCGATCAGCGTCCTATCATCATTGCCGGTCCTTGCGCTGTCGAGAGTCGTGCCCAGACGCTGGCAGTGGCGCGCGCGGTGAAACGGTGCGGGGCGGACATGTTGCGCGGCGGCGCCTTCAAACCGCGGACTTCGCCGCATGAATTTCAGGGCTTGGGCAAGGAAGGGCTGGAAATCTTGGCGGAAGCCCGCGCGGAGACGGGCTTGCCTGTGGTCACCGAAGTGATGGATGTGCGCCTCGTGGAGTTGGTGAGCCGCTACGCGGATATGCTCCAGATCGGGTCGCGCAATATGCAGTGTTATCCACTCTTGGTCGAGGCCGGCCGAAGCGGCATGCCGGTTTTGCTCAAGCGGGGAATGGCCGCAAGCCTGCTGGAGTGGCTGGGCGCGGCCGAATACGTGGCCAAGGAAGGCAATCGGAACATCTTGCTCTGCGAACGCGGGGTCCGCACTTTTGCGGGCGGGGAATACTCGCGTTTCACCCTGGATTTGAACGTGATCGCGGCCTTGCGGGCAGTGACGTTTCTTCCGGTGATTGTGGACCCCAGCCATGCGACGGGCGACCCGGAGATGGTGCCGCCGGCGAGCCGGGCCGCCATCGAATTCGGCGCGCACGGCCTGATCATCGAAGTCATCGACGAAAGCACCGATCGGGCCAGCGTCCGGTGCGATGGCTTTCAAGGCATCCGTCCTTCTGTCCTGGAGGAATTGATTCGGGCCATCCACCAGCAAAGGGCCGAGGCGGCACAAGCGGCGGGCCTGCGCGATTGATTTCAGCGCAGGGCACAAGGGGGAAGAACATGTGGAGAAGCGTGCGTCCATGGAGATTGGCTTTGTTGGCGTTGGTTCTAGTTTCGGGCGTATTGGCCCAGCAGCCCCCTCCGAAAACCGCTGATGAACGCTACGCCAAGATGCCCGAAACAGCTGTCCCCTATCGCCGGTTTGTCCAGCCCTACGACCGCTTTTTCCTCACGCCTCTCGAATACAACGGTCCCGGACGGGATTATCCCGAGCCGCAGACTCTTTCGGAAATCCGCCTCGGCTTCCTGGGACCGATTGTGGACGGTCCAGACAAGCAACTGGGCACCCAGATGCTTTGGGGCGCCCGCTTGGCCCTCGAGGAGGCCAACGCTCGCGGCGGATATCGCGGAAAGCCTTTTGTGCTCGTCGAACGCAACGATCAGGCCCTTTGGGGCGCTTCCAGCAACGAATTCGTCAGGCTCGCGTACGACGACAAGGTTTGGGGGATGCTGGGATCGATTGACGGCAGCAGCACCCACATCGCCTTGCGGTTGACGCTCAAAAGCGAACTCCCCATCGTCAACACCGCCTCGACGGATCCCACGCTGACGGAGACTCGCATTCCCTGGATTTTTCGATGTGTTCCCGACGATCGTCAGCAGAGCTACGCCTTGGCCGACGTCGTCTTCGCGCGCGCGCGACTTACGCGCGTGGCCGGTCTGCGAGTTGGCGACCGTTATGGCCGCCTCGGGATCGAAGAGTTTCGTAACGCAGCGCGGCGGATGGGCCACCCCCTCGTTCTCGAGTTGCTCTACAACATCGGGGAGACGAACTTCCGGCCGCTGCTCGAGCGACTCAAGGCTGCGCGCGTTGATGGCCTGGTCATCTGGGGGGATGCGCGCGAAGCAGCGCTGATCTTGCTGCAGATGCGCGAACTCGGCATGAAGGCCAAGGTTTTCGGCGCCCATCGACTGGTGACACCGGAGTTGCTCGCTGTGGCTGGCCCGGCGGCGGAGGGTCTCACGGCTGCTTATCCGTACGACCCGACGCGGGACGCCCCAGCGCTCAGCCAATTCGTTCTCCATTTCCGGCAGCGATTTGGCGAGGCGCCCGGCGCGTTTGCAGCCTATGCGTACGATGGCATGAATCTGTTGCTCTCCGCCATCGACAAAGGGGGGCTGAATCGCGCTCGCATTCGTGATGCCCTTGCGGCGGTGAAGGAGTACGACGGTGTGACCGGGCGGATTGTCTTCGACTTCACACACAACAACGTCGCGCCGCTCATGCTCGCTTCAGTGGAGCAGGGACACTTCGTCTTCCGTCCCGCGCCTGCGCACTAGCGGCCTTACTTCGGGAGATACTCGTGCTCCAGGGCAAGGATTCCCGCTGTTGGCTTCCCGTGGGGGTCCTGCTTCTTCTTCCTGCCGGACTCGGCGCGCAGGTACGTCCGCCTGTCGTGTCGGTCGCTGATTATCCCCCTGCTTACACGGGACCCGGCCGCGAGCCTGCAGCTGATCTCGCGCTGGCGGAAATCCGCATCGGTTTGTTCATCCCCACGGAGGGTGCGCGCAAGCAGGAAGGGCAAAGCATCCTGCGGGGCGCTCAACACGCAATCCAGGAAGCGAACGCGCGAGGTGGTTTTCAGGGAAAACCTTTTCGTCTCGTTGTGCATTCCGACGCACAGCCCTGGGGGCGCGCCACCGGGGATCTGGTGAAAATGGTCTATGAAGAGGGAGTCGTCGCCATCGTAACTTCCTCGGACCGCGGCGCAGCCCATTTGGCCGAGCAAGTCGCGACGAAAGCTCAAGTGCCCGTCCTCACATTTTCGAGTGACCCGAGCCTGACCCAGGCCAATATTCCTTGGATCTACCGTTTTCTTGCCGATGACTCCGCCCAGGCAAGAACCCTTGTTCACTACCTGTTCGAACAGCGCGAGCGGAGGAGCGCTTTCGTTTTGACCGTCTCATCGTCCGGCGGCGCCACCGTGGGCGGGGCTGCGGCGACATTCAAGAAGCTGACTCTCGCTTTTGGAGCCACTGTCTTCTCGCTGCACGTAGCGACGAGTGCTGAAGAAGACATGCAGAAAGCTCTCGCTGTCATGAATCAAGTCCATCCGGAGGCCATCGTCATCTGGGCGGCCGCCACTGAGTCGGCATCCCTGTTGCACCGCCTGCGGCAGGAGAAGGTCACCGCTGACCTCGTCGTCGTGCCTGAAGGAGATCCGGCCATTCTTCTTGAAAACAAGGAAGGGCTTGCGGAGGGAGTGACCCTGCTGTTGAATTCCGTCCCACACGCGGATGACGTTTCGCAAGGGCCCCTCCCTCATTGCACCGCGATGGCGGATATGGCCTCGCCAACAGCTTACGACGCCATGCGCGTTCTGCTCGCGGGGATCGAAAAGGCTGGCCCCAATCGCGCGCGCCTGCGGGACGCACTTGCCCGCACTCACCTCAAAGGGCTCACCGGGGACATTGCGTTCGACTCACTTGGCAATCGCCTTGGCGCCCTCTGCCTGGGGATCATCTCTTCCGGGCGCTTCCGACCCATCGCGCTGCCTTCCGGGCAGGCCGTGCCATAGGCTCCTACAACTCGCCACGTCCATCGGCCAGAAGGCCATTTCGCTCCGCATTGGGTCTTCGACTTTCTAGAGTTGCGCTCTGCCCCTTGCGGAATGTCCTTCGCCAAGATGCTGTGGCCCCTCGGAACCAAGGGACGCTCAGCTTCCGACTGGCGGCTGCCTCTGCCTTGCCCACGAAATTTGTCGGAGACGCTGAGTGAAGCGCGTAATTGGGGTTTCTGAATGGATTGGTCGGGGCGAGTGGTCCCGTCCCGAATCCTCGGGACCTCGGGATGAACTTGAGGCGCTTGCGCGGCATCCGAGCCGCGTGCCGAAATCCCGGGTTTTAGGTTCAGGCACCTTCACATTCCGATCACAGGGATCTTCCTCGGCCTGCAAACCTGTTGAAGTGGCAATTCAAGCAGACAAGCTCCTATCTTGACGGCTTCCGAGCATGCCGGACTTGATTTGACTCTCTTGGTCCTCACACGAGAAGTGAGTTGGACTCTTCGGACTGTTGCAGAGCTAATAAGGCGTAACTGCTAGTTGAACCTGGGTCGAGTGGGTAACGGTGGAACCTGCCTGCTGAGAAATCGCTGTGATTGTGATGCTATAGTTGCCGGCCGGCGTCATGCGTGAACTCACTTGTAGTAATCCGCATCCGAACGCTGCGCTAAGGCACAGGAGGCACACAGAATGTAGGAAAAGACGCCGCCGCAACAGTTGCCCTGTGAAACTGGGCTTCCAGAACGGCACACCGCCCCGCGGTTGCCACAGGGTTTAACCTCCTAAGTATCGGAACATTAATCCTTTACATCCTTTCTTGCGCAAGGCAACTGGAGAGGTGATTGCTCCAGCCACACTGCGGGCAAGCCACGTTGCTTCTGTTCCGTGCGTCCCTGTCCGAACTGTGTATCAGATGAGTGTGACTACGAGAGTCGCAATCCCGAGTTCAGGCTCATCCACTTGGAGATGTGTCTCTGCAGTGATGGTGATCGCGTTATGGTGGTCGGTGATCCAAACAGACCTGTCTGCCGCCGCGAGCTCGGCCTCGGAGTACGAAGTCAAAGCCGCAATGATCTACAACTTCGCGGTGTTTATCGAGTGGCCGCCTCAAAGCTTCACTTCGCCAATCGAATCCATGTCCGTTTGCGTCGCCGGAGAGGATCCGTTCGGAAAAGCGCTCGAAGCAAACATCAGTGGCAAGACTGTTCGTGGTCGTGAAATGCAAGTTCGCCGCACCGTTAGGATTTCCGATCTGCAGACCTGCCACATCGTTTTCATTTCGCAGTCTGAAAGAAAAAAGCTCCCCGAAATCCTTGAAGCGGTAGGGACCGCAGGGGTCCTGACGATTAGAGACATGAAAGACTTTGCGAGCCAGGGGGGCATGATCGAGTTCCGGACCGACCACGAAAAGGTCCGGTTCATGATCAATCCGAAAGCAGCGCAACGCGCCGGCCTGAAGATCAGCTACAAGTTGCTCAGCCTTGCCACGGTCAACTCCGAAGACGCACAGCACCAGGAATGAAACGCATGATGACCATGCACAATCTGTCGATCCGCAAGAAGCTGGTCGCCATCATCATGGTGACGACTGGCATCGCCTTGACCCTCGCCTGCGCCGTCTTCGTTTACTACGAAAAACGCATTTATAGGAAGAACGCCGCTCAGGAGCTCACGACCATCGGCCAGCTGTTATCCGAGAGTTCCGCTGCACCACTGGCCTTCGACGAGCCGCAAGCTGCCAATGAGGTGCTCCGAAACCTCAAAGCAGATGCCAAGATCGAAACCGCCGCCATTTACGGCAAGGATGGCACAATCCTCTCTCAATACGCGCGCGACGACGTCTCTCCCGCCGTTCCCGCGCGTGCCCCAGCCCCAGGAACCCTCTTCCTGCAGCGGCATATGATCCTTGTCCGCCCGGTCATGCTCGACAACAAACGCGTCGGCACTCTGTATATCAAGACCGGCCTGGAAGAGATGTTTCAGCGTGTCCGAGAGCAGATGGAAATCGGCGCCTCGGTCCTCGGACTCTCCTTACTCGCCGCGTTCCTCATCTCGTCGCTGCTGCAGCGCGTCATCTCCCATCCCATCATGCGGCTCGCCAACACTGCGAGCCGTGTTTCCACCGAGCGGAATTACAGCATCCGCGCACGGAAGGAGTCGACCGACGAACTCGGATTTCTGGTTGATCGCTTCAACGAAATGATGGACCAAATCGGAGTCCGCGACACCCAGTTGACCACCGCCCACGACGAACTCGAACAAAAAGTGCGAGAGCGTACCCGTGAGCTGCTCACCGCGAAAGAAGCTGCCGAGAATGCCAACCGCGCGAAGAGCACCTTCCTCGCCACCATGAGTCACGAACTGCGGACTCCGCTGAACGCGATTATCGGCTACAGCGAGATGTTGGAAGAGGAAGCCGGAGAACGAACGATGCGAGAGGCCGTTCCCGATTTACAGAGAATCTGCGCTGCAGGCAAACATCTCCTCGTACTCGTCAATGATGTTCTCGATCTCTCGAAGATTGAAGCCGACCGTTTGGTCATTCACCTTGAGAGTGTCTCGGTGGAGTCCGTGGTGGATTCCGTTGCGGCAACCGTCGGACTCTTGGCCGCCAAGAATGGGAACTCCCTGTCTGTGAATCGTCAGACCGGCGGCTCGTTCGTCACCGACGTGACCCGTTTCCGCCAGAGTTTGCTCAATCTCCTCGGCAATGCTTGCAAGTTCACCCAGAACGGCCGTGTCACCCTGCGTGTCCGCCGCGAATCCTCCGGCGGCCGCGAATGGATGTGCTGGGACGTCATCGACACCGGTGTTGGAATCTCACCCGAGGAGCGCGAGAAACTCTTCAAACCTTTCTCCCAGGTCGATTCTTCTGCCACCCGCAAGCACGGCGGCACTGGCCTCGGCTTGGTCATCAGCCAGAAACTCTGCATGCTTATGGGCGGCGGAATTGAATTTGAAAGCGAGCCGGGCAAAGGCTCCCGATTCACGATTCGTATCCCTGCCGAGCCTTCGGAATACCGGCCAACGTTGCAGGACGCGCGCGTGAATCGTCAGCCCGTTCTGGCGAAAGGATAGGACAGATATGCCAACCATTCTGCTCATCGAGGACAACGAGTCGAATCGTGACATGCTTTCGCGGAGGCTTGTCCGCCGGGGATTCCATGTCCTCCATGCCGAGAACGGAGAGCAGGGCCTCCGGCTCGCCCGCGGCAACTCGCCCGATCTGATCCTCACGGATATGAGCTTGCCGGAAATTGACGGCTGGGAGCTCGCGCGACGCCTGAAGAACGATGCCGTCACAGCTCAAATCCCAATCATCGCCCTCACAGCGCACGCCATGGCAGGTGATCGCGAGGCTGCCGTCCAGGCAGGATGCGATGACTACGACACCAAACCCATCGATCTGACCCGTCTGCTTGCAAAAATGGAGGCCCTTCTTGGTGCTGCGAGTTGCGCGAGCCGCTTCCGCGAGGATCCGACCGCTCGTGTAGCGAACCCGTTGCCGGTGCAGCGCACCGCTTCCGGCCAGGAGGAATCATGAACCTCAACACTCTGATCTCGTCACCGGAGACCGCTGGAGATGCAGTGTCGTCGACTTCTCCGCGGCCGGAGAAGTTACTGGTCGTGGACGACGAGTTCATGAATCGGGACCTAATGTCTCGTCGCCTTCGGCACGCCGGCTATCTTGTGGAGACTGCGGTAGACGGTGCCGAGGCCCTCCGCATGATCGACGAGCAAGCATTTGATTTGCTCCTGCTGGACATCATGATGCCTGGAATGAGTGGTTTAGAGCTTGTCAAGACCCTCCGCGCCCGCCATTCCGCTTCGGTGCTGCCCGTCATCATGGTCTCGGCGCTCAACGAGAGCAGCTTGATCGTCGAAGCGCTCGGCCTGGGTGCCAATGACTATGTCACCAAGCCCGTCGACTTCGCCGTGGCCATTGCGCGTGTCAAGGCGCATCTTGCCCGCAAGAAGGCCGACAACTCCCTGCGCGAGAGCTTTGATTCCTTGACTGGCCTGCCCAACCGGATACTTCTGACCGAAAAGTTGTCTGCTGCACTGGAGCAAGATCGCTGCGGTCGTCGAGACATCTTCGCAGTCCTGTTCATCGATCTGGATGGCTTCAAGATCATCAACGACTCATTGGGCCACCTGGCTGGCGATCAGTTGCTGCAGGCGGTCGCCAGAAGGCTGCAGGAGGCTGTCCGGGCCGACAACCCCGTAGGGAGGGACGAGATCATCCGCTTTGGCGGGGATGAGTTCGTTGCCCTTCTGAGGGACCTCACGGATGCGAGGGAAGCCGTTGTCGTTGCCGAGCGGATTCTCGAACGGATCAACCGCCCGTTCGTGCTGGAAAACCGGGAAGTGTTCGTGAGCGCGAGCATCGGGATTGCCATGTCCGATAGAGGGTACAAGGCCCCAGCGGACATGATCCGGGACGCCGACACGGCAATGTATTCCGCCAAGGCATCGGGCCGTTCCGCCGTGCGTTCATTCGACGAGAGCATGCGCACGGAAGCGCTCGAGAGGCTGGAGCTGCAAAATGACCTTTCCAAGGCCCTCGCGAATCGCGAACTCGTGCTCTTCTACCAGCCAAAAGTGCACATGGACACCGGTCGTTGCTACGGATTCGAAGCTCTTGTCCGTTGGCGTCATCCGCGTCATGGCCTGATCTCTCCCCTCCGGTTCATCTCTATCGCCGAAGAAACGGGATTGATCAACTCCATCGGGCTGTGGGTCCTCCGGCATACGTGCCTTCAACTGAAAGATTGGGAGTCCCGCTTTCCCGCGGCGTCGCAGCTTCAGATGGGCGTCAACGTTTCCGTCAAACAACTCGAAACGCCCGGCTTTGCCGAATCGGTCCTCAGCGTTCTCAATGAAACCGGCGTCTCTCCGGCGAACCTGCAACTCGAAATGACGGAAAGCGTCGTCCTGATGGAGACCCAAGAGATGCTGGCCGTTCTCGGTCAATTGAAAGGTCTCGGAGTGAGTCTCAGCGTAGACGACTTCGGAACCGGATATTCCTCCTTAAACCGGCTGGACCGCTATCCCTTCGACAACATCAAGATCGACCGTTCCTTTATCCTCCGGCTCGACCGCGACGAACGCTCGGCGCAGGTCGTCAAAGGCATACTCACGCTCGGCCGCAGCCTCAAGATCGACGTTATTGCGGAAGGTATCGAACGCAGGTCGCAGGTTGATCAGTTGCTTACCTATGGTTGCCGCCACGGCCAGGGCCATTTCTATTCTCAGCCCGTTCCGCCTGAGGAGGCGGAAGGGATCTTGGCGCGCGACTCTGTTCGGGCCTCTCCGACCGAACTTCAGGTCACTTTACATAAGGATTGAGACTCAGATGCCAACTGATCGATTCTCAGTGATCCTTCGCCGAACAAGTCCGGGTGTTTCGCCACTGGTCCCGAGCTCCAGCGCCAGCCACCGTGTCTGCTGCCGGGAAAACAATTCGCGGCGCAGCCCGCTGCTGCGCTGGCTTAGCGTCTCGATCCTCACGGTGTCCCTGGCGGCGTCGCCGATCCGGGCTCAGCAGCAAGCGGCGGACCTATCCCACCTGAGCTTAGAAGATCTCATGAAGATCAGCGTCGAGTCCGTCTACAGCGCCTCGAAGCGCTTTCAGAAGGTCACCACGGCGGCGGCCTCAATCACCATCGTTACCTCAGATGAAATCCGCCGTTACGGGTATCGGACGCTGGGAGAGATTCTTCAGAACGTCCCTGGTTTTTACATCACTTACGACCGCAATTACACCTACGCGGCAGTGCAGGGCTTTGGCCCCGAAGGCGACTATAACTCCAGGATTCTCTTGCTCGTTGACGGGCACCGCATCAACGACGATATCTACGACCAAGCCCCCCTTGGGACCGAGTTCCCCGTGGACGTGGATCTCATCGCCCGCGTCGAGGTCATTCAAGGTCCGGGGTCGTCAATCTATGGCAGTAACGCATTCTTTGGAGTCGTCAACGTAATCACTCGGAAGGCAGACTCTCTGTCGGGCGTCCAAGTCTCAATCAGCGGTGACAGCCAAATGACGGGTTACGCACGACTCACTGCCGGCGGCCAATTGAAGGCCGGTCTGAAGGCATTCGTGTCGGCGACCCTGTATAGCACCCCGGGGACGCAAGACCTTTTCTTTAGCGAATTCGGCTCTCCAGCGACGAACAACGGAATCGTCAAGGACTCCGACCATGACCGCTTCTCTCAGTTCCTGGCGAACCTCTCGTACGGGGACCTGACTTTCCAGGCCGTGTACGGTTCTCGTCACAAGCAAATTCCCACCGCTTCCTTTGGCACCGTGTTCGCCAGTACGGAAGAGCAAACAACAGACGGTCACGGATACTTCGACCTGGTTTACAGCCACACTTTCCGAGGCAATCTCATTCTGTCTGCGCGCACGAGCCTCGATAACTACTGGTATTCGGGAAACTATCCTTACAACTACGCCCCCCAGGATACTTCTCAGATCACGATCAACCATGATGCTTCCTACGGCTCGTGGTGGGCAGAAGAGGTGCAACTATCGAAGACGGTATTCAAGCACCACCTCGTTACTGTGGGCGGCGATTACCGGCACAACTTCCGTATCGAGCAGCAGAACTACGACCTTCAGCCCTACCAGCTCTACCTCAGTGATTATCGATCATCCCGTGTCTACGCCTTCTACGCGCAAGATGATTACTCCATCCGGAAAAACTTGCTGCTGAGCGCCGGTGTGCGCCACGACCAGGATTCGACTTCCGGCGGCACCACAAATCCGCGCATTGGGCTGATTTACGATCCCTTTGAACACACGACGCTCAAGTTTCTCTATGGCACCGCGTTCCGTGCACCCAATGCTTATGAGCTCCACTATCAGAGCTCGATCGCGAACTTGCCCAATCCTCAGCTCCGCCCGGAGACAATTCGCAGCGCCCAAGTCATTCTCGAGCAGTATTTCGGCAGCACTCACCGGTTTAGTGCCGGCTACTTCCGAGATCAAATGAACCATTTGATTGGCGAAATGGAGAATGCAGGCGGTGTGTTGCAGTACCAGAACGTGGGAGCGGTGCAAACGCAAGGAACTCAGGCGACTTTCGAAGCCAAGTGGTCATCTGGATTCGCGACGCAAGCCAGCTACACCTACGAGCATCCTGTGGATCAACACCCCGGAGAAATTGTCGGAAACATCCCGGCTCACTTGTTGAACGCAAACCTGCTTGTGCCATTTTTCTCGCGCAAACTCACCGCAGGCCTCAACTTTCATTACGTGAGCGGGCGCCAGAGCTTGGCGGGCACCGTGGTCCCAGGCTTTGCGGTGCTGAATGTAACTCTCTTCAGCGAACGCCTGATGCCAGGGCTCGATCTCTCTGGGGGAGTCTACAACCTGTTCAACACGCCCTACGGGTATCCGGGCGGCCCAGAGCATCAACAGGGCATCCTCTATCAGGACGGCCGCACCCTGCGTCTTAAGTTGACTTACACCTTCGGGCGTCTCTGATACCTCCTCGCGCAGCGCGCCGTTGCGAGGGCAGTTCATGCATGGCGCGCGGGTTTTCGACGGTAGAACATCCTCCAACCTTCAGGGGGGCATCCTCACAGGATCACCCATTGAAATGAATTGAAATCAGTCGGTGGGGAAACACAAACTCGCAAGGGAACGAATTGCAAGTGGCGAAGGGACGAGTCTGGCAATACTCAAATGGAATCCATCGACCACCTCGCGAAAGGCCAGGAAGTCGGGTGTACGGAATCCAACCTCGACTTCATGTTCAAACACTTAGGCGATATTTGCGGCGGATCGGCGCTCACGATCTGGATCTTGGCGCGGTCGGCGTATGAACCGGGCGGTAAAATAAGTCTGGACCCTGAATTAAGATACGGGATCGCCCCCCTGGTCTGAGATCAGCGGGTCTTTTCTCGGAATAGCCTTTCTGGAAAGCAGTTCTAGCTCGTCGGCTGAGCAACTGTGGATGAAACCACGCCCCGGTGGCGCGGTCAGTTAGGAAGGAGATTCCTCTGATTGTGGCCTGGTACCCGCCGGCCCAGCGCTACTGTTTCGCTTTAGGAGGCGTTTCGCAGGCCGCTGGGAGCTGGCGTATCACGAGGAATTCGCTACACGGGCTGAGGTGATGCACCGCGAGCGAGTTCTGAAGAGCGGCCAAGGTTGACATGATAAGATGTGATTGGATTGTCGTCGCAAAACCAAGCTGAGTTCCCGCAAATTCGGTGGGCCGCCCCGTCACGGATCGGGATGGTCTGCATCGCGCTGCTGCTCTCGGAATCCGGATTTCCCTGCAACCAAGTCATTATCGGGGGTCTGAAACCGCTTGTCCTCGGGCGGATTGCCGGAAGGGTGGTCGGCAGCGCGCGAATCGACCTGATGGGAGAGAGTCACAACGCAGAAAGGCATTCTATTGCCGTCTCAGACGCCACGCTGTCGATAAAGATTCGGACGGATCTCGAGTTTTTCAGAGAAGGTGAAGTCAAACCTTCCCCGGGGCAGAAACCATCTGATGGGAATCTGAAGAAATGGAAATGTGGCGATGAAATGGCTCAGACGATCACGGACCGAGCGGGGAACTTCGCGCTTTCGGCGTTGAAGTCGGGGAAGTATTGCCTGGAGATCACGGGACCGAAGTCCCGAGCGGCGGGTGAAAACCAAATGCACCACGAATTCCTCGTCGACTTAGCTCAGCCGGCGCCGAACCCTCTCCTCGTCACCGATATCAGTCCGCTCTGGGCGGATTGCAGCGGCGGTGGATCGCTCAAGCTCAAGTCGCCGGACTGAAGGGCCCCTGGATCGAGTCCGCGGCTTCCTCTCTGAAACCCTCAATTCCATTCCTCGCTCTGAGTGCACTCCAAGAGTAGGAGGAGCCCTCTGCATTCGCGCCCTGCGCAAGTAGCGCATTTTCAGCGGCGCTTATCTCCCGAGCCGCGGAGCATTTCGCATTGGGAGCCGTTTTGCGGGCCTCGATGCCGCTCCCTGCGCCCCCTCCTACCAGCCCGGAACTCGGGACGCTCCTAGCCCCGGTGTCGCCGGAAACACCGGGCAATAAAGTCGCCTCGCCCTCCGGCTAGGACGCCTACCGACCCCTTCTCGGAGACACCCGCTCGCGAACCAAGAGCCTTATATTGAGAACAAAAGACTTAACTATGACTTGAGGCCCGCTCGGATGCAGAAAGCGGCATTGAGAGGTCTTGCTACCCTTCGGCTTCAGGGAGGCCAGCCAGTGCGGCGCGGGGAGTTCTGTGTCTGCGCAGGGCGAGGCGGATGCGCAGCCCGGCCGCGATCACGAATACGACGCAGCAAATCTCCACGAAGACTTTTCCGCCATCGAGCCAGTCGATCGTGCCGGTCTTCAAACCCGGATCCGTGAGGACGGCATGGATGAGCAGGCCGGCGGATGCGGCGTAAGTGAGGTAGTGGATCTTCTTCCATAGCTTGCGGCCCAGCGCGACGCGATAGATCGAAGTGGCGACGATCACGATGAGCAGATAGGCCGCCGCGGCTCCGATCGTGTTTTCGACGGGCTGCTTCGGCGACCACAGCGGCAGAAAAACGTCGAGCACGCGGAACGTCGGATTCTGCGAGAAAAGCAGCGGAATCGGGTGCAGGAACGTGCCGATCAAGGTAAGGTAGCCGCTCCAGCGATGAATCCGGAAGATGGCGAAGCGATGGTGCGGCCATTCGCGCCAGGGGCTGTAGCGGCCCCAAATGAGCAAGCCAATGCAGACGTTCACCGTGGCGAATCCGGCGGCGGCCAGGCCGATGTAGGCCGAAAGATCGAGTACGGTTAATCCAGGCATTCGAGGTCCCGCTTCTCCTGAGGCTGCTCCAATCTACCAAAAGCGTGTCATCATTAGAGCTTGATCGTTCTATTCGACGTGTCGAGCCGCGCGAGGGTTGCGGCGCAGCGAGCGCGGCCGGAAGAACGAAGAGTTTCCGCCTGAAGGCTGTGTTGCCGCCGCCAAGCTCGGTACCATGCACGCGCGGAGGGGAGCCGATGAAACGCTTCGTAATCATTGTGATCTCATTCGCGGCCTGCGTGGGGCTCGCGTTGGCCCAGCAGCCGTCCGCGCAGCAAGGCCGCGCGGCGCCGGAGTACACCATCGAGGCGATTCGCTATGCCAACGTGGCCAACTTCCCGCTCTCCGGCCTAGTGATGGGCGCGCCGCGCGACCAGCGCATCGACATCGCCATGGTGGTCTGGCTCATCCGCGGCGGCGGGCACACGATTCTCTTGGACAGCGGCTTTCATCGCCAGAAGTGGATTGATCAATTCCACGTGACGGATTTTCTTTCGCCGGACGAAGCCGTGAAGCAGGCCGGCGTCAATCCCGCGGCGGTGACCGACATCATTATCAGCCACGCGCACTGGGACCACATGGGCGGAATCGACCTTTTTCCCAACGCAACCGTCTGGATTCAAAAGGCGGAGTACGAATACTACACCGGCGCGGCGTGGCAGCAGGGCGGGCGGCATGGCGGAATTGATCCGGACGACCTCGCGGAGTTGCTCCGGCGCAACACGGCAGGGAAGCTGCGCTACGTCAACGGCGACGACGTGGAGATTCTGCCCGGCATCCGCGCGTATACCGGCGCGCGGCATACCTTCGCATCGCAATACATCCGGGTCGCGGGGAACCCCGCGTATGTGCTGGCGTCGGACAACTGTTATCTCTACGAGAACCTGAGATCGCACCGGGCCAGCGCGACGTTCGATCCTTCCGATGAGCCGGCAAATCTCGCGGCGCAGGCGCGCATGATTGAACTTGCGGGCTCGGCCGACCGCGTCGTGCCAGGACACGACCCGACACAGTTTCAGAGGTTTCCCACGGCGGGAAGAGTAGCAAAGATCCACTGAAGCGGAACGGGAGCGGGACCTGAACTTGTCCTGAGCCTCGAAGGATTCTTGCCGGTCCGGTTTGTGACTTCGAATCGCTGGACGCCACAACAGGACAGCCAGGAATGCCTGTCCTGCCTGCAAGTCACTTCGCGACGAAGCCGCCGTCCACCACCAGCGCATGGCCGTTGACGAACGACGCGGCATCCGAGCACAGCCAGAGCACGGCTTCGGCCACTTCCTCCGGCTGGCCCATGCGTCGCGAGGGCTGCCGGTATTCGAGTACTTTGCGCGCCACGGACTCCTTCACGCCGGTCAGCACATCGCTCACCGGACGCAGCCATCCGGGCTGCGACTCGGGAGAGGCATTGCCGCTGGCGGCGCGCCGGATCAGGTCGGTATCGATGAGGCCGGGGCAGACGGCATTGACGCGAATGCCCGCGCGGACGTACTCGAGAGCGGCGGATTTCGTCAAGCCGACGATGCCGTGCTTGCTCGCCGTGTACGCGGGGAAATTGCGGATGCCGACCAGGCCCGCGATGCTGGCCGTGTTGACGATCGCTCCGCGCCCCTGGCGCAACATCGCAGGGATTTCGTACTTCATGCAGAGCCACACCCCGCGGAGGTTCACTCCCACGGTGCGATCCCAGTTTTCTTCGGTGCAATCGGCGGAAGCGCCCCGAACGCCCTCGGTGCCGGCGTTGTTGTGCGCGCAATCGAGTTTGCCGTAAAGCTCGAGGGCACGGGCGACGACGGCTTCGACCTGCGCGGCTTGAGAAACATCCGCGCGCACAAAAGCGGCTTCGCCGCCCGCCTCGCGGATCAGGCGGATAGTTTCCTCGCCCCCTGGCACAGCCACGTCAGCCGCAACGACTTTTGCGCCTTCCCGCGCGAACGCCACCGCCGACGCGCGCCCGATGCCCGCGGCGGCGCCGGTGACGATGACGACTTTGCCTTCAAAGCGGCGTTGCATGCCGGAACCTGATCCTGCGCCCGTAAGTATTACCGGGAAAAACCGCCGAAGGAAAGGCAGAAAATAAAAAAGAGACGACGATGTCAGCGCGCGTGGAGCGTCATGCGCATGCCGTGCTTGGCGCGCAGGGTAATGAGCGGTGCGAGCACGACGCGATGTCCGGACACGAGACGCAGGCTCCACTTCTGCGCGATCGTGGAGATGGCCAGGATGCCTTCAGCCCAGGCAAAGCTCTCGCCGATGCATTTGTGCGCGCCGCCGGCAAACGGGAAGTAGGAATAGCGCGGTCGGCGGGCGGCTTCGCGGTTGGCCCAGCGGGAGGGATCGAAGCTCTCGGGATCGGAGTAGAAGCGTCGATCGCGTTGCGTGACGTACGGACACAGTTGGAAGTAGGAACGCGCCGGCAACTCATACTCCCCGACTTTGCAATCGTGCAGCGGGCGGCGCGTGAGTTGCCAGACCGGAGGATACATCCGCATGGACTCGGCGAAGACCATTTCCGTATACGTGAGGCGTGGGAGATCGTCAGCCGTGGGCAGGCGCCCGCCGAGAACCCGATCGACTTCGGCGTGCAGCCGGGCTTCGCTATCGGGGTGCTGGGAGAGCAAATACCACGTCCAGGAAAGCGCATTGCCGATGGTTTCGTGGCCCGCGGTAATCATGGTGAGCGCTTCGTCGCGCACCTGCCGATCCGTGAGGCCGGAGTCGTTGTTCTCGGGATCTCGGATTTGGAGCAGGCTGCTGAGGAAATCGGAGTGGCCGTTTCCGTTGCCACGGCGCTGGACGATCATGTGGTAGAGAATGGCGTCGAGCGCAGCGATGGACTTCTCTAGGCGGCGCGCGCGAGAGAAGGGAAACTTGGACATCACTTTCCCGAGAGTCAGGAACGCGTTCCGGTTCGACTCCTTGCAAATCGCTTGGAGCAGGGCGAGAAGGTCGCCGCCCTCGCGCTCGATGTCGAGATCGAGCACAACCTTGAGGATGATGGCCAGGGCCAGGTCCATCATCTCCTCGGTGGCGTCCACGGTCGCGCCGGGCCGCCAGCGGTCGCGCAGGCGTGTGGCGTATTCCGTCATGATCGTGGTCCACGCGGCGATCTGTTGTTTGGAATAGAGAGGCTGGATCAGTTTGCGCTGGTGGTCGTGGTACTCGCCCTCGCTGGTCAGCAGGCCTTTACCAAGGAGCTGCTTCAATGCGCGCGAACTCGACCGTGTCATGCCCTCCGGAGCGAGCAGGATCTCCTTGATGTGTTCGGGATTGTTGACCAGGCAATGGTGCCGCGAGCCGACCTGCAAGTGGACGATATCGCCGAACCGCTGCACGCCGCGCATCAGAAAGCCGAGCGGGTCGCGCCGCAGCGTGAAGTAGAGCCGTCCCGGCACGCGCGAGCGCGGGCCGGGCGGAAGGACTGGGCGCTTCATGTGTCATCACGATCCCAGACCGCGGAACCGCTTGGCAATCCCTCCCGGGATGCTCCTGAACGTACGCTATTGGAACTTCGGGGGGAGAGTTTGTCAACGCCCGAGTCCCTCCAGGCGTAACGCGTCGCGACGCCGAATCGTATTTAGGAAGTGAGGTAGTGGGCCAATTTCCGGTTAGCGCGTTTATCAGGCATTGGGTCCATTAGCAGGTGGGCAACCCTGTTCACAAAGGCTGTTGGCAGCTACGGGTGAACACAAGTTCTCGTGTTTTAACTCCCTTGTCTCGCAGCCTATTCTTTCTCAGATTCCTGCCGCACAAGGACACCTTCAGCCACGCCGACGAGAGCGAGAGCCTTGTCGCGAGCGGAAACCTGACGGGCGGCCCATGTGAGTGCTCCTTGTACATCGCCCGTTCTCGATTGGGCGCGCGCTGCATTCTGCACGACATGAATTCGGTCACTCTCGTCAAGATGTGCAAGAGCAGCCCATGCACCATCTAAATCGCCCATTTCTGCCTGTTGTTCGATGAGATCCGGCAAGGCACCAGTCCATGCTTGCTCCCTCTTGGCCCACTCATGGGCAGCAATCGCAGCAGGTACGGCCTCGGCCAAGGTCTTGGCCGCTTCGTCCCTACTGCCCGCCTTCGCTTGGATGCGTGATATCGACTCCAGCATGAAAGCTCGATCGCTGTCCTCCGCGATCTGCCTCGCAGCTCCCCGGGCTCGACCAAGGATCTCCATTGCAGAGTCAAATGCGCCCTGCTTGACAACTTGTTCTCCAAGAGACGTTAGGATGCTGGCTTTCTGTTCCGGGTCCTTCATGCCGTTGACGGTCAGGAGGGCCGCGCTCAAACTTCCCGCCTCGAACTGACCCATGGCGACCCTGCCGAGTGCAGCCTCCTTGCACCCATCCCTGCTAATTGCGGCAATGCTCGCTCGGGCGCCGGCGAGATCTCCAATACGAGCCTGATGCTCAGCAATGGTCGCGAGTGTGTCTTCTCTACCTGTTTTATCGTGCATGCGGTTGATGGTTTCCAATGCCCCAGCAATGTCTCCTATCCTTGCTTGAGTTACGGCGATTCGTTCGAGCGCCGCGTCCCTAGGTTGCTCAGCTTCTTCGGAAGCGCATGCAGCGTGAGAGGATCTCCCATGCCGGCCCCCATTCGCTTCCGCGTGCTCTGCCGCACCGAGTGCCTCTTGGATGCCAATCCGGGCTTCTTCCGTACGGCCTCCATCGCCATTCAGAGCAGCGATGCGTGCCAGCGCCTTAGCCCTGTATTGAGCACTCTTGATGTTGTGAGCCAGTTGTGCGGCTCCTTGGGCGTCCCCCGCTTCTGCCTGCAAGTTTGCAATCCATTCGAAATTCTGGTCCCTAAAATCGGGGTCCTGTATGGCCGATGCAGTGTGCACGGCATCGGTGAATTGTTTGGCACGCGCCTGGGCTATAGCGATGTCGGAAAGCGTGGATATCTTTTCGGAGTCACTCGTGATCAGAGAGAGAGTCTGTTGAGCCCCCAGGATATCGCCCGCTTGCGCTCGCGTACCCGCTATGCCTGCACGGTAGGTGTCGCGGCGGTCCTGATCCGGACTCTCCTGAGGGAGGGCGTCTACGATCTTGAGTGCCTTGTCAAAACTCTCTGCCGCAGTCACGTTGTCGCCCGCTCTCCAGCTGGCGCTTCCGATCCGCGCAAAGACCACCGCACGGTCTAAGGGGGAATCGATCTGGAGTGCAAGCTCAGTTGCCTCTTTCAGGAGGCGGCGCACTTCTGCGCGGGTATCAGCATCTCCTTGAGGCAGGACGCGATGCGAAGGAAGGGTTGTAAACAAGCATGTGACTGTAATCAGGCCGAGAGAGAGAACCTTGAACATATTCCTAACTCTTTGGACCATTGTAGTTCTGATTCTGTTGCCAAGGATACACCTGCTGGTAGTCGAGCGCGAGAGTCGAACTCGATTGCTCAGATTGCCGTTGATAAAACCTCTGCCACGGGAATCGGCCCTGCCACCGACGGGCTAACTCCCGATAAGTCGGCATATCGGAAACTAGCCCGCTACCGGAACTGGCGCAGCGTTGACTTGCGGCGAGCGCGAAGCCTAAGATGGCCTCGTCCGCCCGCCGGGTGGGGCCAGGGGTGACCCCACCGGAATGCCGCGCGAAGTAATACAGACGGTCGAAAACCTCTTGCAAGTCATTCTGACAATTTGGAGGCCTTCCGTGTCTCAGCGACGATTGTTTTCCCTGGTAGTTGTGTTGGTGTGCGCGATGTTTGCTGCGCCGGCGATCCGCGCGCAGTCCAAGCCGCTGCGTTTTCCCGATGTCCACGGCGACAAAGTTGTCTTCACCTTTGCCGGCGACCTGTGGCTGGCTTCAACGAATGGCGGCATCGCGCGGCGTTTGACCGCGCATCCCGGGATGGAAGTTTTCGGGAGATTCTCGCCGGACGGCAAATGGATC
Source organism: uncultured Acidobacteriota bacterium (assembly GCA_963739275.1). Classification (GTDB taxonomy): domain Bacteria; phylum Acidobacteriota; class Terriglobia; order Acidiferrales; family UBA7541; genus JBGQGH01. Next base: position 61,277 of record CAVTZX010000009.1, on the reverse strand, counting down.
GCCTTCACCGGCCAGTACGACGGCGACGAACAGGTGTATGTGATGCCCGCGGAAGGCGGCGAGCCGAAGCAGCTCACGTTCTATCCCGCGCGCGGGCCTCTGGCGCCGCGCCACGGCTTTGACAACCAGGTCTATGGATGGACGCGCGACGGCAAATCGATCCTCTTCCGCTCGATGCGCGATGCGGGCGGCGACGTTCATGGGCGGCTGTATACCGTCCCGGCGACAGGCGGCCCCGCCGTGGCCCTGCCCATGCCGGAATCCGGCGCGGGCGCATTCTCTCCCGACGGCAAGAAGCTGGTGTATTCGCCGCAATACCGCGATTTCCGCACCGAGAAGCGCTACAAGGGCGGCTGGGCCAACGTGCTGTACATCTACGACCTCGCCAGCGCGCAAGCCGAGCGCATCAGCGGCGAGGATCCCCATGCGGCCCGCGATCCCATGTGGATCGGCGACAAAATCTATTTCGCCACGGACCGCGACGGCACGATGAACCTCTACGTCTACGACACCAAGAACAAGCAGACGCGCCAGGTGACCCACAGCAAGCCGTGGGACGTCCGTTGGCCCAGCGCCGATTCCGGAACGACCGGGCAGATCGCCTACGAGCTGGACGGCGAGATCCACATCTTCCAGACGGGCAACGCGCAGGACCGCAAGCTCTCGATTGACGTGCCGGATGACGGACTCTACCGGCGGCCTTCGCGGGTTGCCGCAGCGGGCATGATTGAGGGTTTCGACCTGAGCCCGAAGGGCGAGCGCGCACTCTTCGCCGCCCGCGGCGACATTTTCACCGCGCCCATCGAGAAAGGCCCCACGCGCAATTTGACAAACTCTTCGAGCGCGCACGACAAGTCCGCGGAGTGGTCGCCCGATGGCCGCAAGATCGCGTTCATCTCCGACCGCAGTGGCGAGGAGGAGATCTATCTGGTCAACCAGGACGGCACCGGAGCGGCTGAGCGGCTGACCACCGACGGCCACTGCATGCGTTATTCGCCGAGCTGGGCGCCGGGAGGGAAGTACATCGCGACGAGCGACAAAGACGGCGTGCTCTGGGTGGTCACCGTCGCGGACAAGAAAATCGTCAAGGTGGCGAAAGACCGGAAGGGCAATCTTCGCGACTACCGGTGGTCGCCGGACGGAAACTTTCTGGCTTTTTCCATGGCCGAAGAAACCGGATTCCGCGCGCTTCACATCTGGAGCGTGGCCGACGCGCAGTTGCACAAGGTGACGGACGGCTTTTTCAATTCCTACAGCCCGGCGTGGGACCCCGAAGGCAATTACCTCTGGTACCTGGGCGACCGCGAGTTTGCTCCCGTGCTCGGCTCGTTCGAGACCGACTACATTATCTCTCGGGAGACGAACATCCTGGGTCTGGCCTTGCGTAAGGACGTCAAGAACGCCTTCGGCGCCGAGAGCGACGAAGTCACCATCACCGACGAGACTCCCAAGCCTGCTGTCGAAGGGCAAAAGCCCCCGGCCGCAGCGCCCACCGCTGGGGCCGCCCCCGCGGGACAACCCGTGCCCAAGAAGGAGAAAGAGCCTCTCAAGATCGATTGGGACGGCCTGGCCACGCGCGTCACACGCGTCCCTGTCAATGCAGACAACTTCTTCGGCGTCTCCGCGACAAAAGGACACCTCGTTTACGTGCGCGGCGGCGAGTTTGCCTTGGGCCGCGAGCCCATGCGCAATCCGGCGGTCGTCAGCTATTCGCTGAAGGACCGCAAGGAGTCGCCGATCGCCGAGAACATCGGCGGCTACGCCATCTCCGATGACGGAATGAAAATCCTCGTGCGCGAGGGGCCGCAATTCAAGCTGTACGACGTGCCGTCCAAGGGGCCGCAATCCGCAAAGGTCGTCTCTACCGCGGGACTTTTTGTGGACCGCGTGCCGGCGGAAGAGTGGACGGAGATCTTCGAAGAGGTCTGGCGGCGCTACCGCGACTTCTTCTACGTGCCGAACATGCACGGCTACGACTGGAAGGCGCTGCACAACCAGTACCGGCCGCTGGCCGAGAGTGTCAAGCACCGCTCGGACTTGAACTACGTGATCAGCGAGATGATCGCCGAGCTGAACGTCGGCCACGCCTACATCGAGGGCGGTGACTTCCAGATTCCGCCGCGGCCGCGAGTGGCCTTGGCCGGGGCGCGGTTCGAGGTCGATCCGTCATCGAACCGCTACCGCATCGCGCACATTTATCGCGGCCAGAATGACGAGGAGCGTTACCGCTCGCCGCTGACCGAAATCGGCGTAGACGTGAAAGAAGGCGATTACGTCCTGGCGGTCGACGGCCAGGATGTGAACGGCGGCCAGGATATCTTCCAGTTCCTGCGCAACAAAGCGGACCGCAACGTCCAGTTCACCGTCAACAGCAAGCCGAACCTGGAGGGTTCGCATACCATCTCCTTCCGGCCGGTGGCCAGCGAGGCCAATCTGGTCTACGCGGACTGGGTCAACCACAACCGCGAAATGGTGGACAAACTTTCCGGCGGCAAGGTGGGCTATCTGCACATCCCGGACATGGGCGCCGACGGAATCCGCGAGTTCATCAAGTACTTCTACCCGCAGATCCGCAAGGAAGCGCTGATCGTGGACGTGCGGTCCAACGGCGGCGGGTTCGTCTCACAGATGGTGATCGAGCGGCTGAAGCGCGAGCTGCTGGGCACGGATTTCTCGCGGAACAACCAGGACACCAGCACCTATCCCAGCACGGTCTTCTACGGGCCGCTGGTCTGTCTGATCAACGAGTCCTCGGCCTCGGACGGCGACATCTTCCCGTACATGTTTAAGAAGGCGGGCATGGGGCCGCTGATCGGCAAGCGGACGTGGGGCGGCGTGGTCGGCATTTCGGGCCATGGGCCGCTCATCGATGGCGGCACGATTTTCGTGCCGGAGTTTGCCACCGCGGACACCAACGGGCAGTACGCCATCGAAGGGCACGGAGTCGATCCGGACATCGAAGTGGAGAAGGACCCCAAGTCCGTGCTCTCGGGTCACGATCCGCAACTCGAGCGCGGCGTCGCCGAAGTGATGAAGCTGATGCAGCAGCACCCCAAGAAGCTGCCGGGGCGTCCCGCGGACCCGGTGAAAACGAAGCCATAACGCATGATTCAATAGGGGGCCGGCGCAATTCTGCGTCGGCCCCTCTTTTTTTCTCGGGAATTGTAGGCCACACTTCTCGAGGGGGTTAAATTCGCTTCGGGAGGGAACTGGTTTGGCGAGTTCTGCATCGCGCGTGCGACGAGCCGGTTGGGGAGCGACTCCCTGGCGTATCGATTTCAAGCCCGAGAAGCGCCCCGTGCCCGCCGAGGCCGACGTGGTCATCGTCGGCGGGGGATTCACGGGACTCGCGGCGGCGGCGTGGCTGCGCCGGCTGGCGCCGGAGAAAAGCGTCGTCTTGCTCGAGCGCGGCGCCGTCGGGTCGGGCGCCAGCGGACACACGGGCGGCACGGTGCTGGCGGAGACGGCAGCGGGGGATCTCCCTGGCCTGGGGGACGTCATCGCCGGTTTCAGTTCGAGCCTGCGCACGCTCGGCGTGGAATGCGACTTGGTCCTGCCTGGCGCGTGGGAAATCGGACGGCGCCGCGGACTCACCAGCTCGCCCATCGCTTGGGAAGATTCCGGGACACTCCGAGTCGTGAACGAGGTCGAAGGGGGCACGCTGGATCCCGGAAAAGTGGTCAGTGGGCTGGCCCGAGCGGCGGAGCAACTCGGCGCGATCCTCTGCGAATCCGCGGGCGTGGAGGACATATCCTTCGGCGAGCCGCTGGTCTTGCAATTGCCGCGCGGCACGATCCGCGCGAGTCAGGTACTCTTCGCCACGAACGCGTTCTCACTCGAGATGAATGCTCTTGCAGGGCGAGCGTTGCCCATGTTCACCCTGGCAACGGCCACGGAGCCGCTTTCCGAGACACAACTCCGCGAAATTGGCCTCGTGGAACGCAAGGCTTTCTACACCCTCGACCTGCCGTACCTCTGGGGCCGCGCGATGCCGGACGGCGGAGTCCTGTTCGGCGGCGGGCTGGTGCATCCGGAAGACTGGCGCGAACTGGACGCGCTCGACATCCGCACCGGCGACGCGGCGCAACTTTTCACAAGCCTCGAGGCCCGCATTCACGGGTTGCATCCAGCACTGGCGGACACAAAGATCACGCATCGCTGGGGCGGCCCGATCCTCTTCGCGCCGGCGTGGCGGCCAGTCTTTTCGCGCCATCCGCGCTCGCAGAATGCCTTCGTGCTCGGCGCGTACAGCGGGCACGGCGTGGCGCTTTCGGTGTACCTGGGCTGCTGGGCCGCTGAAGTCTTGCTTGGCATGAAGGAAGTGCCCGATTGGGGTGCGATCAAGTGAAACCCACCCGGCCCGGACGACTTCGAATGTTGACACCTGCGGTAGGTGCGAGTAATTTCACTCCAGTGAATCTCGGATGGGGCTCGTGGTGGAGGCGTGTATGAACAAGCGTCTAAACTGGTGGGTGGGAGCGGTTGTGCTGCTGGCGGCGGTGAGCGCCGCGGCGCAGGGATTCTGGGATAAGAAAGAGTGGAAAAAGTGGTCGGCGGGCGACTGCAAGAAGATGTCGACCGATTCGCCCTGGGCGCAGCGCTGGGTGCAGAGCGTGGTCCAGACGGCTCAGTTCTCTTCGTATAATCGCAGCACCGGTGAGGGCACGGGAGGCGGCGGGGCGCAGGACGAATCCAGGCTCGAGGTCTGGTACATCGTGCAGTTGCGGTCGTCGCAACCCATTCGCGAGGCCTTTGTCCGCGACCTCCAGATCCAGAACAAGTATGACAAGATGGACGAAAAGGCTCGCGCATCTTTGGACCAGCAGACGGATCCCTTCCTGGCCCGGAAGTACGACGACACCGTGATCGTGCATGTGTACTATGGCTCCAACGTACCGGCGTATGACCGTGAGCTGGCCACATTCTGGCAGACCACTTATCCGAGCGGAGTGATTCCGCAGGAAGCGTTCCTGAACACGGCGAGCGGAAAGAAGGTCACGCCACTGCGGCTCAACGCTCCCAAGGGCGGTGGGAACGAATTCGAGCTGATTTTCCCGCGCGTCGTGGATGGCGAACCGGTGGCCACAGGCACGTCCAAGACCCTCAGCGTCGAGTTCCACAGCCCGAAGATTCAGAACGTGCCCGAGGGTCGCGTGTTCATCGAATTCAAGCCCGACAAGATGCAGTACCACGGCACGCTCAGCTATTGAGCGGTTTTCATTTCGCGATTCCTGGCGGGACGCTCGAACGGGGCGTCCCGTTTTTTTCAGGTGGGCAATGGTTTGCCGCGGGTCTCCACGCCGAAGTGAAGCAGCAAGATGCCGGGCAGGAATGCGAGCGCGGTGAGTGCTACGGGCGTTCCAATCGTTTGGAAATGGGCCACGCCCGCGCCGACCAAGAAAGTAATTCCCGCTCCAGCAAACCTGCCGATCGAAGTCGCGAAGGCAAACGCGCTGGCGCGGCATTCGGTGGGGTATTGCTCCGGCAGCCAGAGCGTGTACATGGCGAAGTTGGCACCGCCGAGGCCGAGGAAAAACAAGCAAACGAAAAACCAGGGCAGGGCATTGCGCTCGAGGTAGAAAACGTAGCCGAATCCCAGCGCGATGATGACGAACATGCACGCAAAGTACAGGGCGAGGGTCGAGCGGCGTCCCCAGCGCTCGGCGAGCGGAGGAAGCGCGATGCATCCGAGGATCGTGCCTGCGGCGATCAGCGCGGTGGCGTATGAAGCGAGCTGCGCGGCGCGCGCCGCGGTGGCTCCCGCGCGCGTGGCAAGTTCCGTGACCGCCGCGGGGACGTATACTGATCCGGCCCACAGGCCGACGATGGAAACGAGCATGTACGTCGAGTTCAGCAGCGTGCGCGCGCGGGATTCCGGAGCGAAGATCGCCTTCAGCGGCGCCGTGAGCGACCCGCCGAAGAGCTTCTCGCGCCGCGCGGACCACCGCTCCGGCTCGCTTACACCGTAGCGGATCAGCGCGACGAGCAGCGCGGGGAGTCCGCCGATGGCGAACATCGGCCGCCAGCCGTAGCGGCTGCCCACCAAGTAGTTCGCGATTGCCGCCAAGAAAAATCCGGCGTAGTAGCCGGTGTGCATCCACCCCGCACCCATCTTGCGGCGCTCCTCGGGCCACTCTTCCGCGACGAACGTGCCGCCCATGGCCCACTCGCCGCCGATGCCGATCCCGGAAAGCAAACGGAAGGCGGCGAGTTGCCAGACACTCTGCGCGACGCAACCCAGAAACGTGAACACGGAATACCAGAGGATCGTGAGCATCAGCGTGCGCACGCGGCCGAATTTGTCCGCCAGCGGGCCCCAGAGTAAGGCAAGTCCCCAGCCGATCAGAAACAGCGCGAGGAGAAGCCCGCCGTAGTAGCCGACGTTGCCGGTCGTGGCAGGGATTCCGGAGCGGGGAAGAAGTTCCTTGAGCGCGGGGACGAGCACCAGCGCGTAAATGAACGAATCCATGCCGTCCAGTGCCCAGCCTCCCCACGAGGCCCAGAAGCCGCGCACCTGATTGCGGGTGAGTTTTTGGCGAGGTGCCGGCGCGAGCGTGGACGATGCTTCGGGCATTCCATTCCTTCCCAGCCGCAGCGGGCGGCAATATAACCGAAGCGGTGTGTGGACGGAAGGCGCCCTTCGGTCTCGTGCGGCTCCCGCTGAGGTCACGTTTCGTGTTTCGGGGCATCATGGAGTCCGCCGGGAGCCCCCTCCCCCACCCCATTCTTGTAAGTATTGATTCCAGGGCAGTTTAAGTCCTTTAGAAATGTAAGTATGGATTCTAAAGGGCTTACAAGTGCGATTTCTCATAAGTATGGATTCCAAAGCACTTGAGTGCTCCTTCTGTCCTTGAGACGCACACGAATGCCTTCAGTTTAATGATAACCCATGCGTCAAGAGGGGCCAGGCGCGGTGAAATTGCGAGAAGTATAATAGAATCAAGGGGGTGCGGGCTCTGGAGGTTGGAAGTTAGAAGTTCGAGGTTCGAGAAAAGAATGTGAAGAGCGACTCGGGGCAATTTCAGAGCTCTAAGGGTGCGGAGGGGCATCACAGCCTAGAATCTTCATCGCTCGGCTCCTTTCCTCCGAGCATTGGTCGACCGACAACGACCAAGCCTACTCGCCCGAAGGGAGCCGACGCAGTTATTGGGATCAATCCCGCTCAGGGCTTAGAAGTGTCCCTCTGCTACATCTTTCAGAATCTGCTTCTCCAGCGACTCCCTTGGTAATATAGTTTGAAGATTCCTGCCGAGAGGTACGACCATGCCAAAGGCAAAGCAACTTTCTGTTCGGGTCGAAAACCGTCCTGGAACGGTTGCACACGTCGCCAAAGTTCTTGGCGATGCGAAAGTGAACATCCTCGGTTTTCTCACCACCACTTTGAACGGCGAGGGCGCCGTACACCTTGTGGTGGATAACGTCAACAGGGCCAGAAACACCTTGGACCGCGAAAGGCTTTCGTTCACGGAGGCAGACGTGCTTCACGTTAAGCTTCCGAACAAGCCGGGGGCACTCGCGGTGTTTGCGGGCAAGCTGGCCGCGAAGGACATCAACATCACATTGGGCTATCAGACGAGTGTGAAAGCCTCTAAGAAGGCAAGCGTCGTGCTTGCCGTTTCTGACCTAGAGAAAGCGGCCCGCGTCCGGTAGGGCTGCTGGATTTGTTTTCGGTTGCCGTGCCCATAGACGAAGTCAACGGGACAGGAGGATAAGACGATGAATCACTTCGCCTTGGCTTTACTGGTTCTTGCGGCGCTTTTGTACGTCGTGAGCGGTTTGAGCCGCTTGTTCAAGTTCCAGATTGCGGGGCACGACCCCACAGTGTGGTGGCGCGGCTCAATGGGTCTCTTGGGGTTTAGCATTGCGCTTATGATTTGGCAGATTCTGCGTGCGGTGTCTCGCTGACCCAGGCGAGTTCGACACGCCGAACTGGCGGGGACTCGTTTCGCTCCGCGCAAATTGCCGCGCGAAGTGGCGGGTGGCATAGGGCTTAAGGCCCAAAATGGTTAGGAGTGCCCCGGGGCGGGTGGCAGAGGCAATCTTCCCGCTCCCTTTTCTCGTCTTCGGCAACACAACGAAGCCATGATACCACCGCGATAGTTCATCATGGAGTAGTGAGCCGGCAAGGTTGAGGTGTCCCACGGCGCCGAGTTTACGCGCGGGGATTCTGTCGAGGGGCACCCATTACCGTCGCCGCGCGAAGGGGCTGCCACCCGTCCCGGCGCACTGCGAACGTCATGCTACTCGCGCGGCTCTTGGGCCAACGCGCGACTTACCTTTTCCTTGAGCGCCGGATCGGAGATTCGATCGTGCAAGCGGCCTAGAGCTTGGCGCGACAAGTCCGCAATGTCGCTGAATCTGTCGTGCAGGGCACGCAACAGTACTTTGATGGCCTCGTCGTTGCCTACTCTTTCCAATCCAGCTACGGCGAGATGCTGGGTTAGTTTGCGAGAGGAGAGCACCTTAGCCAAGTATTGGACGGCAACTGGGTCATCCACATAGCTCAATATTAGTGCTGGTTCCTGTGCTGCTCCGGTGTCTGGAGCGGTCACGACTTGTCTTGCTAGGCCAGCGCAGACCTTTTGGAGTCTTGACGGGTCCCTAGCGGTTATGCGGAATCGTACCGTACCATCTTGGGGCGGCAGGCTACCATTCCCCGACACGTCCATCTCCGTGGTCAGCCGGGCAGTGACAACATACGTTCCCTGGGATTTGAACTGAAACCATTGATTCAGAAGGAGTCGCTGCTGGTAGTCCGCTCCCGGCGCGACTGTTACCTTGCCGGAGCCAAAAGTCACGCCTCCGACAGGAAGGGGCCCCTCCTGAAGAGTTTGGCCGTCAGGTGTCGTCAACGAAAACTGGAAGTATTGCCTGCTCTGCCTTCCGAGTGTCAGCGTGACGCCTTGCGAGAGACCATTGCGAAGGGAGAACAGCAATAACACGGGTTCATTCAAGGCGATTGAGCTTTCCTCGAAGGTGTAGTGAACGTCCACTCTGTTTGGCGCTGGCCTGTCCTGAGACGGCCGCATGCTTGGCACGTCTCCGAGCATAGCGATAGCGAAAGCCGAACAAACTCCCAGAACGGCGGCAGGTCTCATAAGTGTCCCTGGTCTCTCTTCACGGGGCGGGTGGGACGGGTGGCACGGGCAATTTTCCCCCGCCCTTTTCTCGTCTTCAGCAACGAAACGAAGCCATCATAACAGCGCGGTTGTTCATCGTGGAGTAATGAGTGGGCAAGGTTGGGGTGCCTCACCGCGTCGGGTTTACGCGCGGGGATTCTCTCGAGGGGCACCCCAAAGCGTCACCGCGCAGGAAACCTGGGCCACCCGGCCTATTCATAGCGGAGGGCGGCGGCGGGATCGGTCGAGGCAGCGCGCAGCGCCGGCAGGAGTCCCGCGGCCAGCACGACCGCCAGGAGAAACACACTACTCGCGACATAAGTGATGGAGTCGGTGGCGCCGACCTGATACAAGAAGTTCGATAGACTGCGTGCCAAACCCCAGCCCGCAAAGAGGCCCACGGGCAGAGACACTAGAGCCAGCCGCGCGCTGCGCCAAAGAGCCAGCCAGAGAATTTGCCCGGCGTCGGCTCCTATGGCGATCCGGATACCCACCTCTCGCGTCCGCGCCGCCGCCATGAGTGCTGCAGCAGCATACACGCCCAGCCCCGCCACGATAATCCCCAGCACGGCAAAACAGCCCAGCAACGTCAGCGCCAGTCGCAGAGCGAGTGGAACTTGGGAGGCTAAAGTCTGGACATTTTCCACTTGCAGATCTGGACCAGTAACGTCAATAAGCGTCTCCTGGCCGTGTGCCTCATCCAAATGGGGAAGCCCAGGCTCCAACTCGGTAAGGATTCGATACACGTCCGACCTGAGTTGTGCGAAAGAAGCGCCCGGCCGCAGTTTAACCACAAAACTTCCCGCATTGCTGCTCCCTGTATAGGGAGAATAAAGCGCGGGCCGGATGATCGGGTCAAAATCGTCTCGGAAGTCCGAAACGACGCCCACGATGGTTTGCGCCTCGGGGGTATAGATCTGTTTTCCGATGGCGCTTTCGTTCGGCCAAAATCGCCGCGCCAAGGTGTCGCTGACGATAACAACCCGAAGCATCTTACTGCGCTCCTCGGGACTAGCCTGCTCTGATGCCAGCGCATTGGCCACATCTTCCGGCTTGAAGTTGCGTCCAGCCAGAATGCGTGCACCAAGTATCTCAAACGTATGAACACCCGCGCGTCTTTGGTCGGCCTCCACAGATAGCGGAAACGTGCCGGAGGCAGGATCAGGGTGAGATCTGTAAACCTGAGGATGCACCAGATAAAGTCCAAAAGCCTCAAGGTTCGAAAATATTACAGAAAATGGCGCAGGGGACAGAGCGTCTACCGAAACGATCTCCGGCAGTTCTGCTAAGCGGCGCTGCGCCTCACGCTGAAATAACAGGTTACGGGTAGTTTCCTTTTTTCGCGCGGGCCCCAGCGTGCGATCCATGTCTTCCACTGCCTTACCAGAAATCTGCTGATGAGGATCCAGGTTACGTTCCCGCATGAAATTCAAATATGCGGTCGTCATTCCCGGAAGCTGAGGAAGTACGACTTCGATTTTGGCTACGTCCCGGGACTCGAAGCCAAGCGGTGCATTGAGTTTGGCGACAAGGCTCCGTAGCAGCAAACCAGCGCTGATCAAGAGAACCAGCGCCAGGGTTAACTGCACTCCGGCTAGGAATTCGTGAGAGGAAAAGAACCGTCGCTTGAACGTGGACGCCGTGATTCCGCTCGCGCCTGCTCTCAGACAGGCATTCAAATCGGCACCGGTGGCATGCAGCGCGGGAGCTAGGCCGCAGAGAATCGTCACCGCCAAGGCCAGGCCGCCGGCGAGCGCCAGCGTGGCGGGAACGAATACTTGGCTTCCTTGCATGTCCGGCAACTGCATCTGCAGCCACCGGCCTGCGATCGTGGAAAGCCAAATCCCAAGCAATCCGCCCGCTACGGCCAGGAGCAGCGTCTCCACAAGAAGCTGGCGGACCAGCCGCCAGCGTCCCGCTCCCAGCGCCAATCGCACGACCATCTCGGGACGGCGGCGCACCCCTTGCGCCAGCAACAGGTTGGTAGCTCCGGCGCACGCCAACAGAAGAAACAAGATGGATACCGCCAGCAAAATCCACAGCAGCGGCCGCCGCTCGCCGCGCAGAGCAGTTTGCAGCGATTGGAGAACTGGACCGTCTTTCCCCATCAGCCCGCCCGCCATCTTACGTTTATATTCAATGGCCTTTAATTGCCTTGCGCCCTGGCTGAGGGACAGCCCCGGACGCAAGCGCCCCACAAATTCAATTTTATTCCTATCAAAAGCGCCCGGACCCATAAGCATCCAAACATCGGTTTTTCCGGGGAAGTCGAATCCTTTCGGCATCACCCCAACCACAACGTATGGCCGGTCTCCGATCGGAATCGAGCGCCCAATTACATCTAGCGCGCTCCCCAGTTCCGCGCGCCACAAGTGATTGCTTAGCAGAACTACAGCCGTTTTCGACTTCTCTTGCGCAAAACTGCGTCCCAACTGAGGCGTTACTCCCAAGGTTTCACAAAACTCTTCCGTTACGGCATGAACCTTCACTACCTTGCGTGGTCCCGCAGAGGATAGTTGCACCGGGAAAGAAAGAACCGGCACATGCGCCATCACGCCAAAAAAAATCGGGGTGAGGCGCCCGCGCTCCTCGAATGTACTGAAATAACTGTTAAACAGCGGAATCTCGCCGCCGATGCGCACGAGCTGCTCTGAATGCGGAAAAGGGAGCGGGGCAAGTACCAGCGAGTAGAGAGGACTAAACAGCGCCGCCACGCCGCCAATCCCCAGCGCCAGCAGCACGATCGTCGTGAGCGCCGCCCCCGGCGCTCTCCGAAGCGCACGCCAACCACAGCGCAAATCCATCCACAGACTCTCCATGTTCGTTGATTCATCCTTTCCCTTTGTCTCTCGCGCCCTTAATCGCCCGCGTGGCGGATTCCGGGTCCCGGGGAGCCAGCATGCCTTGGCGGCTCCAGATGAGCCGCCCCTCGGAACTGAAAATTAGGAGGCTTGGGGTAATGGTAAGTCGAAATCGTTTGATCCACTCCATCGTTACAAAAGCTGCTTGCGGAGCCCCCTTGGGGATTACGCTTTTCCCCGGGAACTCCTCGCCTGCCCTCGGCAAGAAGGCGGGTGGCCAAGCTTTTCTCGCTGTTTCCAATTTCGTTCCTCAATTGCTACCTCGATGTCAGATGGATAGTATCATCGAGGGACGTCACTGTGGATTACCGATGCGGGAACCTGAGGGTGCCCTACCCTTCCGGCGCTAGCCCTCCGCCTTCGCTCAGGGCGAGCCGAAAGGGTGGGCGTGTTTCTCTGGTATTCAACTGATTCGTTTGCGGACGGAGCAGGGGAAACAGAAAGGACGCACCCCTTGTCCCGCAGATTCGTCCGGGGGCGCAAGAGGCGCGCTCCGCCGGAGACGCGGCACCCACTTAGTCGCCGACGTGAAGCTGCGGCTGGATGGAGGCCAGCTCGGGGATGGCTGGGCGCAAGCGGTCCTCGGGCACGTGCACGTGATCGGGGACGCGGTAGCGCGGCAGGTCGCCGTTGCTGAAGTCGAGGTACAGCTTGCGGCGCAGGAAGCGCTCGGGGAAGTGGCCCAGGCGGAAGAGCGGATACTTCATTTCTTCACCGAACAAGCGCCGGCCGAGCAGGTAGTAGTAAATCGGGATGCCCAGATTGAAGCGCCACTGCACGCTGCGGCTGCGGCGGAAAAAGTCGAGGTTGTAGCGCCAACAGGTGAAGAAAAACTCCCACTGCAGGTCGGTCAGTTCGACGAGTTTTGCTCCAGGCTTTTTCTCGAGGCGGGTGTCTTCCAGCGGCACGAAAAGCGTAGGAATCACGCACCACTTCGCATCCTTCAGCGCGTAGAGCAGATCCAGCGACTGCCTGGTATCGTCCGGCGTCTCACCCGGCAGACCGAGAATAAACGTGCAGAAGGGGAACCAGTTGTGCTTGTTCAGGGTGTGCATGCCCTTCAGCACGACGTCCGGCCACTGCTCGGGGCGGTAGGGATACGCCTTGCCCTTCATATGCTGATTGAAGAGCCTCACGGAGCCCGTTTCCAGGCCCATGAAAAGGTTGGCGTAACGCTTGTCGGGATGCGTCGAATCCGGGTGCTGGTTGACGCTCATTCCCACGGCCACTTCGGAAAGCTCTTCGATGACGTGCGGTTCGATCACGGCGGGCGCGATGGTGCCGTGGGTCAGGGAAATGTGCTTGACGCCCGGAACGCTTCCCACCGCGTGGAATAACTTTTTCAGCGCCGCGACATTCGTCTTGAACCTCGGGCCTTGCTCGTAGAGGAAGACGTCTTCGGTCGTGAGCATGATGGTATCGGCGCCGTCGGCCACGTTGGCGCGGACATTCTCGAGGATTTGGTCCAACGGGATGCTCTTGCCCGAGCGCAGGGCCACGGAGCAGAACTGGCATCCGCGCCCGCAGCCGCGCGTGATCTCGACCGCGCCGAAGGTGGAGCGATGCTTCATCGCCGGAATGTGGGAGAGCGCGGGGCTGTGACCTTCCTTGCTGCGGGGAAGAGGCTCACCGCGCAACGCGGCCTCGAACAGCGGCAGAACGATGTCTTCGGCTTCGCCGTGGACGAGGCAGTCAATCTGCCATGCGTCCTGCAGATTCCTCTTTTCGATCTGCCAGGCGCCGGGGCCGCCGACGATGAGCTTCAGGTGGGGCTTGTGCTTGCGCAGCGCGGGATGCAGGATCAACTCGCGGAATCGCGCGGCGTTGATGGGTTCGGCTTCGCGGCCAACAAAATAAGCATAGACGTCCGTGGCGAACGTGATCCCCAGCGGGTTGTGCGCGTGGATGCCGACGACGCGCGTGTCTTCGCCAACGAACTGGCCCAACTGGTCGGGGTAACAGACGGCGATGTCGTCCGGCGAGTAGTTCTTCAGGAGCAGGGCTTCGACGACGCGCAAACCGGCGGGGACGTACTTGGCTTGACCATCGGGCGCGATCTCGTTCTTGAGGGACCAGTCGATCCCAATGTAGTTGGCGTACCGGGCGGGCAAGGTGGCCAGCAACATCTGTCGCCAGGTACTGCGTAAATACTCGTTTGACTCTGTGTCGGATGCAGCTAAGACAATCCTGCGGCCCCGGCCATCCACAGTCCCACCCTCAGGTCGTTGTGTCACCTACAAATCTTTCAGGTTCGTCCCGGGGGAGCGCTCCCCCACCCCACAAGCTACCTATTAAGACACGAAACTATCTTCCTAGATTACAAGGATTTGTCCAGAGTTTTCCTTTAGATGCATTTCCTCGCGGTCAATCGGCGGAAGGCAGAGGTTGAACGGGGGCGGGGCGGGGTGCGACTGCCGGGAAGGCTAGCGCCGGCAGAATTCCGCGCTGTTTCGACGCACGGAACGCGGCTTCACCGGCTTGCTCTTGCGTAGCACGGGAGGGGTCTGTTTGCGGCAGGAGGTTGCCCAGGAGCGTTCTTGGTACTTGGGCAGGTCGCACATCATGTCGCATGGCTTGCTGCCGTCTTGAGGCTCGCAATTGCAATAGCAGCGCACTCTGGCGGGCCTTGCCCGCACCGGGGAGGTTCTCTCTGCACGCGAAAGCAGCGGCAGGGTCATGCCCACCAAGGGAAATAGAGCGGCAAGCCGGAGATAGGCGCGAAGCGAGCTTCGCATGCCGCAATCCTCGCGCGCCGCGCGGTGCGGCCTTTATAGCGCGCAGGGTTCGATTTGCTGTTACCCGGGTTCTATAACTCAGATCCGGAAGGACAGGTGTAGAGCTTCTGGCTAAGTGATTCTGCATCAATCAGTTAGGGCACTACGCGGGTGACTGTGGGGGAGCTTGTTCGGGCTCGGACAGGTCGGCCAGCTCCAGACGGAGGTTTCCGGGATTGGAGGCAAAGCCGAGTGCGGTATCGAGCGAGATGACGCCTTCGCGGACGTACCTTTCGAGCACGCCGTCGAAATGTTGCATACCCTCGGTCGCGCCGTCGTGCATGGCATCGAGCAGGGTGCGGCCTTCGGATTCGCCGCGCTCGACGTATTCGCGCGTGCGCATGGTGGACTTCAGGATTTCGACGGCGGCGATGCGCCCCTTGCCGTCCTTGCGGGGCAGGAGGCGTTGGGAAACGATGTAGCGGAAGGCCTTCGCGACGCGTGTGCGGATGATTTGCTGGTCGCCCAAGGGGAAAGCTCCGATGATGCGCTCGATCGTTTTCGAGGCGTCAATGGTGTGCAAGGTGGAGAAGACCAGGTGGCCGGTTTCGGAGGCCTCCAGGGCAATCTCAATCGTCTCGCGGTCGCGCATCTCGCCGACCATAATCACCTTGGGAGCCTGCCGCAAAGCGGCTCGGAGTGCCAGCCCGAAGCTCGGGGTGTCCGTATGCAATTCGCGCTGGTGGATCGTGGATCGCTTGTGGTTGTGCAGGAACTCGATGGGGTCCTCGATGGTCAGTACGTGGTAAGCCTTGTCTTCATTAATTTTGTTGAGAATGGCAGCCAGCGTGGAAGATTTGCCGGAACCGGTCGGGCCCGTGACCAGCACAATGCCATTGTGCAGCTCGGCGGTTTCCGCGAGATGCGCCGGAAGATTCAGCGCGGCAAGGTCCGGGATCTTGTTCGGGATCACGCGCATCACGATGGCACAACTCCCCCGCTGCGTGAAGATATTCACGCGGAAGCGCGCGAGCTTCGGGAGGCTGTAGGAAATGTCACAGGAGCCGTGCTCGCGCAGCTTTTTCACCGCGAGCTCATTGCGGCCGATCAGATCGGCGGCGATTCGAGCCGTGTCCTCGGCGGTGAGCGCGGCCACCTCGGGAATGACGACGCGGGTCAGTTGACCGTTCAGCTCGACTTGCGGCTCGCGCCCGGGGGAGAAGATCAAATCGCTGACCTGTTCTGAGACGCGCAGCATCGCCGCGATTAGGCTGGGCGTAGGAATCTTGGGCTCTGCGGAATTGGCCGGCTGGGCCGAGCCTTCGGGCGGCTGGTGCGGCGCAAGCGGGGACCTCAAGACCGAAGTGTCAAGGGTGGACATAGAGAGCGCCTGAAAAGAATAGAGCAAGTCCAGGCAAAGAGCGGGGTGAGAGGGCTTTGGAGTTGCAAGGAGAGCAACAGCAGGTGCGGAAGTGGGTTGAAGGTGTTCAGCAGAGTGGAGCAATCGACACGGGGAGAATCCCAATCCGGGAAAGTGAAATGTCGATAGTAAACAAAATGGGAATCCCCCCCCTGATACCCGCCCGATATCTCGACAAGAGGCATTGAATCGAAAAGACTTGTTGAAGCCGGAAGTCGCTTCGGCTGGCGGTTGTATTGCTGGGGAGGGGAGGTGGTGTGCGTTCCAGTCAGACGACCCGAACCAGTGACGAGCGAGGGGGAAGGGGCTTGCTCGGCAATTGGCTAGGGTCGTTCCCACCTGCCTCTGAGAGGGAAGCTAGGATGGATGACCCCACGCCCCGGTCAAAAAAAGACCGGGAAATGGAACGCACACTTCGGGGCTCCTGATCCCAAGCAGGAGCCCCGTTTTTTTCAGGTGTGCAGTTACGATCCCGCCGGATTGACCCGCCGAACTATCCCAATCCGCGCCTGGCCGAGCACGTGCGCGACCTCGGTTTCGCGGAGCCGCGAGGCGTCATACTCAATCGAAAGCAGCCGCCTCTCTTCGTCCATGCGAAAGCGCCGCAGGCCATAGGTATTCGCAAAGTTGCCGAGCGCACGGAGCTGCTCCGGCCCGAGCGGGGCGGGGAGTTCGTAGGTCACTTCCACCAGTGTCACGCGCGCGATTATAGCAGCCCTGGCAAGGCTGCGCGCCGAGCTTGAGCCCAGATCAGGGGTGTAGCCGTGCGCCGGGGGTCTCATCTAATATAGGCTGCGTGACCGAAGCAGACCCGCACGCCGGCATGCGATGAATTCACTTCCCATTCTTCGATCGGCTCCTACCGTGAAGGATCCCGTGTGCGGGATGACGGTGGATCCTGCGCGCGCGAGAGCAAAGTACGAGCACGAAGGGAAGATGTATTATTTCTGCTGCCCGCACTGCCTGGAAAAGTTCCGCGCCGATCCGCAGAAGTACCTCGCGCCTCCGCAACTGCACGGGATCTCATCCGCCCCCGCGGTTCACGCCAAGCCGCCGCAGGCTCCACCGGCGATAGTTTCTGCGAGCGAATACACCTGTCCGATGCATCCCGAAGTCGTGCAGAAGGGGCCGGGGACTTGCCCGCTTTGCGGAATGGCGCTTGAGCCGAAGACGGTCACGGCCGAAATTGCACCGAATGCCGAGCTGGCGGACATGACGCGGCGTTTCTGGGTGAGTGCATTTCTGACGGCGCCGGTCTTCCTGCTGGGCATGATGGAAATGTTCGCCGCGCGCCTGCCGTGGGGGCTCAGCATGACGGCGCGCGCCTGGATCGAGCTTGCGTTGAGCACGCCAGTTGTCCTCTGGGGCGGCTGGCCGTTTTTCGAGCGCGGCTGGCGCTCCATCGTCACGCGGCGGCTGAACATGTTCACGCTGATCGCCGTGGGCACGGGAGCGGCGTACGGCTACAGCGTCGTGGCCACGGTCGCGCCGCGGCCTCTTCCCGCTGTCGTTTCGCGGCCTGCACGGCGGGGTGGCCGTCTATTTCGAGGCGGCCGCCGTGATCGTCACGCTGGTGCTGCTCGGCCAGGTGCTCGAGCTGCGCGCGCGCGACAGCACCAGCGGGGCGATCCGCGCGCTGCTCGGCCTCGCGCCCAAGACGGCGCGCGGCGTTGCGCGACGACGGCACCGAGGAAGACGTTCCGCTCGAGCGCGGTGCGGCGCGGCGACCGGCTGCGCGTGCGGCCCGGCGAGAAGGTGCCCGGTCGACGGCGTCGTCGCTCGAAGGCGCGAGCGCGCGTCGACGAGTCGATGATCACCGGCGAGCCGATGCCGGTCGAGAAAGCGCGCGGGCGACCGCGTGACCGGCGGCACCGTGAACGGCACGGGCACGCTTCGTGATGCGCGCCGAACGCGTGGGCAGCGAGACGCTGCTGGCGCAGATCGTGCAGATGGTCGCGCGAGGCGCAGCGCAGCCGCGCGCCGATCCAGCGGCTGGCCGATCAGTGTCGCCGCGCTGCGTTCGTGCCGGCGGTGGTGGCCGTCGCGGTCGTGACGTTCGCGGTCTGGGCGCTCTGGGGCCCGCAGCCGCGCCTGGCCTACGCGCTGGTGAACGCCGTCGCCGTGCTGATCATCGCCTGTCCCTGCGCGCTGGGACTGGCCACGCCGATGTCGATCATGGTCGGCATCGGGCCGCGGCGCGCGCGCGGGCGTGCTGATCAGGAACGCCGAGGCGCTCGAGCTGCTCGAGAAGGTCGACACGCTCGTGGTCGACAAGACCGGCACGCTGACGAGGGCAAGCCGCGCGTGACGCGGCGATCGGGTCGCCCGAGGGCTTGCGACGAGCGCGAGCTGCTGCGCCTGGCCGCCGGCGCTGGAGCGAGCGAGCGAGCATCCGCTGGCCGCCGCGATCGTCGCCGGGCGCAGCGAGCGCGCGGCTCGCGCTGCCGCCGAAGTCGCGGACTTTCGAGTCGGTGACCGGCAGGGCGTGCACGGGCAGCGTCGACGGCGCACGCGTCGTCCGTCGGCAACGCCCGAGTTCCTCGGCGAGCCGTGGAATCGACGCGCGGCCGCTCGCTGCGGCGCGCCGAGCGCCTGCGGCGCGAGGCGCAGACGGTGGTGTTCGTCGCGGTCGACGGCCGGCCGGCCGGGCTGCTCGGCGTCGCCGACCCGATCAAGGACCACGACCGCGGAGGCGATGCAGGCGCTGCAGCGACGAGGCATCCGCGATCGTGATGCTGACCGGCGACAACCGCAAGCAACGGCCGAGGCGGTCGCGCCGCGAACTTGGCATCGACGAAGTTACGGCGGAAGTGCTGCCGGAGCGACAAAGCGCGGAATTGTCGAAGCGCTTGCAGGCGCAGGGGCGCATGGTGGCGATGGCGGGCGACGGCATCAACGACGCGCCGGCGCTGGCCGCGGCCGACGTGGGCATCGCCATGGGCACGGGCACCGACGTGGCCATGGAAAGCGCCGGCGATCACGCTGGTGAAAGGCGACCTGCGCGGCATCGTCCGCGCGCGGCGCCTGAGCCGCGCGACGATGCGCAACATCCGGCAGAACCTGTTCTTCGCCTTCGTCTACAACGCGCTGGGCGTGCCGCTCGCCGCCGGCGTGCTGTATCCCGTCTTCGGCCTGCTGCTGAGCCCGATGATCGCCAGCGCGGCGATGAGCTTCAGCTCGGTTTCGGTGATCACAAACGCACTACGTCTGCGGAAAGTCGTCCTGTAGCAGTTTCGTGCCGCCGCTGGACGCTGACGTCCTTCGCGTATCCTGGTCGGAGACCCTCAGGATGACAACTGATGCCGAAGTTCATTTCACCGGGTGACGGAGGATGGTGCGGAGCTTCGCGGGGGCCACGCGGCGGGGATCGTTGAAGTAGATCTCATGATGCAGGCCGTGAAACTTGAGGCCGTGGGCGTCCGCGTGCGCTTGCATCTGGGCGATTGTGGGCCGCTCTTTGTCATACGGGCCAACGTGAAGAATCTGCACGCACTTTCCTTCGCGCAACTCTTCGAGCCTCACGCTTGCGACTTCGCGCGGTTTATTCTTGGCCAATAGTTTTTCAATTGCGCCACCGACTTCTTTCTCCGTGATGAACTCCGGGACGCGGATGATCAACTTCCAATTCCAAGTTTGCGGCGAGACGTCGAGGAACGACCGCTCCCGATCGTCAAGCCACCAGAGGCCTTCGAGCTTCGCGACGGTGTAGTCCCGCCCGGCGAACTTCCGCGCCATCTTGACCGTAAACGCGACGTTGTAGAGCGCGCCGATGGCGGCCTGGAACGCTTTTCCGCCCGGTTCGCCGCGGCCCTGGATGGCGAGGTAGTGCGCCTGCCGAATTTCAACGAATTCGGGCTTTTTCGGCTGGACATATTCCGCGGCAAATTCCTTATAGATATCGAATTTCCTCGGCGCCGCCATCATGGAGATCCTCCTCTGCGGTTCAGTTCTTTGCGGCGAGAAGTTTCTGGATGTACACGACCATCTCGGGGCTGTCCCAGCGCTGTGGGCCGATGACTTTCTTTCCAATGTGGCCGTCGCGCGTAAGAATGTAGGTCTCCGGCCACATGGACGTGCCGTAGAGGGTGGCGATCTTCTGCGAAGGGTCGCGGAAGGTGGGGAAGGTGATGCGCTGATCGCGCAAGAAGCGATCGTAGCCGGCGGGGTCCTCGTCAATGCTGATTCCGAGCACGGTGCCGCCGAGCGGCGCGATTTGCTGTTGGAGGCGATTGAGCGCTGGCGTCTCCTCGATGCACGGCGCGCACCAACTGGCCCAGAAATTCAGCACAACCACTTTGCCGCGCAGATCGGCGAGCCGCGCGGGGCTGCCGTTCAGCTGGAAGGAAAAGTCGGGCGCGCGGCTGCCGGCGATGCTGCGTTCGCCCTGGCGGAAGCTGGGCGATGCCAGCAGATAAATCACTCCGGCGGCGAGCACCAGCGCGAAGCCGGTCAGAATTTTGCGCTTCAAGCGGGCCGCTCCCAATCCTATGATAACCTTTCCATTCAACGCCGCGCGAGCCGTTTCACCGCCCTCCCTGCGGCAGGCAGGCCTCCATGATCGTGAGCGAACAACCCCGTGTCTCCGCCGTCGTCCCGGCACGCAATGAAGAGGCGAACATCGCGCGCGCAGTGGAGTCACTGGCGGCTCAGCCGGAGGTGGTGGAAATCATTGTGGTGAACGACCAGTCCACGGATCGCACCGGAGAAATCCTGCGCGATCTGTCAGTGAAGATCCCGCGGCTGCGGGTGCTTGAGACGGACAATTTGCCCGAAGGCTGGGTCGGCAAGAATTACGCGGTGTGGCTCGGCGCGAAGCAGGCGAGCGGGGAATGGCTGCTCTTCACGGATGCGGACGCGGAACACCGGCCGGGTTCGGCGGCGCGAGCGCTGGCGGAGTCGAAGACGTCCGGCGCAGCGCTCGTGTCGTACTCGCCGGAGCAGGAAACGCGTAGGTGGTGGGAACGCGCGCTGATCCCCTTCATCTATTGCCGGCTGGCGGAGCGTTATTCGTTTGCCGCGGTGAACGATTCCTCTTCGCCGGCCGCAGCGGCGAACGGCCAGTATCTGCTGGTTCGCCGCGACGCCTACGAAGCCATCGGCGGGCATGCCAGCGTCGCGGGCGAGGTCCTCGAGGACGTCGCGCTGGCCGAACGCATGAAGCAGGCCGGCTATCGACTCCATTTCGCGCCGGGTGCGGGAATCGTCCGCGTGCGGATGTATCGGACATTCGGCGCGATGTGGGAGGGTTGGAAGAAAAACCTCTATCCGCTGCTCGGCGGCTCGCGTGAGAGAGTCTTGCGGGAGCTTCTTGGCGTCGTGCCTTGGTTGCCGCTGGCGCTGCTGGCGCTCGGCGCGATGCACCGGGTCTTCCTCGTCCTCGGGCTGATCTTTCTCGCCGGGAGGCATGCGGCGTACGCGGCCCTACTGCGCAGGAATGGTTTCCCGGTTTCGCGTGTCCTATACTACTTGCCCGCCGTGGCGCTCTATGCGACCGCGCTGGCCGCTTCCGCATCGAATTATGCGCGGGGGAAGGTGATCTGGAAGGGCCGCGAATACCCGGTGGGCACGCCGGGGCCCTGAAGCGACGACATGGTCTATATCACGCGCAAGATCGAGTTTTCAGCATCGCATCTGTACCACAACCCCGCGCTCAGCGCGGAGGAGAACCGGCGCGTCTTCGGCAAGTGCAACAACCCGCACGGGCACGGCCACAACTACACGCTCGAAGTGACCGTGTCGGGCGAGCCCGATCCGCTGACGGGCATGGTGCTGGACTTGAAGGAGCTGAAGAGCGTTCTTCAGCGTGAAATCATGGACCGCATGGATCACCGCTTCCTGAATTACGAGGTGCCGGAGATGAAGGGCCAGATCCCCACGTGCGAAAACCTCGCCGCGCTGATCTGGAGGCTGCTGGAATCGAAAATCGCGCGGGGCAAACTGCACCGCGTGCGGCTGTATGAGTCGCCGGACCTTTTCGCCGATTGCTATGGCGATGGAGAACGCGTGTGAAGATTCATCTCTCGCGGCGTTACGCGTTCGCCGCCTCGCACCGGCTGCACAGCGCGCGTTTGAGCGAGGCGGAGAACCAGCGCGTGTACGGCAAGTGCAACAATCCGTATGGCCACGGGCACAACTATACGGTCGAGGTTACGGTCAGCGGCCCAGTGGATCCGGCGACGGGAATGATCGCCAATCTTTCCGACCTCGATGCGTACGTGCAGCGCGAAGTCGTTGAACCGTTTGACCACAGGAATCTGAACGAGGAGATCGCGGCGTTCCGCGAGCGGGTGCCCACGACGGAGAATCTGTGCATCGAAATTTACAACCGGCTGCGGGCCTTTCCGCAAGCGCGACTCGAGCGCGTGCGCATCGAAGAGACGAGCAAGAACACGTTTGAATACTCGGGCGAACCCCACGGGAACGCCCCAGGGGGCAAACCATGACCAAGCCAAGCGAAGAACTGATCCTCGATCCCAACAAGGCGGGCGAAGCGGCAGGTGAGACGATTGCCGACCTGGCGCGGCGCATGATCGCACTGCTCGGCGAAGATCCGGGCCGCGACGGCTTGCGCAAGACACCGGAGCGATTCGAGAAGGCGCTGCGATTCCTCACCAGCGGCTATCACCAAGACCCGGAGAAGCTCCTGAACGGCGCGATGTTCAGCGTCTGCTACGACGAGATGGTCGTCGTGAAAGACATCGAGGTGTTCAGCCTGTGCGAGCACCACCTGTTGCCATTCTTCGGCAGATGCCACGTGGCTTATTTGCCCAACAAGAAAGTGATCGGGCTGAGCAAGATCGCGCGCCTGGTGAACATGTTCGCGCGGCGGCTGCAAATCCAGGAGCGGCTGACGAGCCAGATCGCCAAGGCCATACAGGAAAGGCTCAGCCCGGAGGGCGTGGGCGTGATCATCGAAGCGCGGCACCTGTGCATGGTCATGCGCGGCGTGGAAAAGCAGAATTCGCAGGCGGTGACCAGCGCCATGCTCGGCGCGTTCCGCGAGAATCAACAGACGCGCAACGAATTCCTCGCTCTCATCCGCGCGCGGGAGTCCTGACGCTTACCCCGACAACGCCACCGGAGCGAGGGCCAGCCGTGGAGTTTTCTTACAATTTCTTTACACCCCTGCGACCGTGTGATACGCTTTTAGCGTCGAAGAGAAGACGAATACGTGAGAGCAGGGAACGGCGAGGGGAGGCGACTTGAGAGAAGCTAAGTCAGCGTTGATCGAGCAATACCGCACACATTCCAAAGATACGGGTTCCCCGGAAGTGCAAATCGCTCTCTTGAGCGAGCGGATCAACTACCTGACCGGCCACCTCAAGGCGCATTTGAAAGACCATGCTTCGCGGCGCGGACTGATCATGATGGTGAACAAGCGCCGCCGTCTGCTGGATTACCTGAATCGCCGGGACCCGGATCGGTATCGAGAGATTGTGGAACGTCTCAGTTTGCGCAAGTAGCCTTCGGGCTGCGAGCCGAGCAACCGAAAGTCTGAATTTCCAGCGGAACCTGACGCGAGTCCGGCGACGCGGCGTGTCTGACGCCCGGCCGCTTTTTTGCGCTCGGCGGGACCTCCGCGCCTCTCTTGCCCTCCTTCTCTTCCTCAGCGAGTTCTAGAAGCAGCACCTCGCAACTGAACAGCGCCCGGTCCCCGCAACGCGGAAGTGGCCGGCGGCGCGAAAGGAAATGAAGTTATGCCCCAGCAAGCACCTCATCAAGTAAGCGTGGAAGTCGGCGGACGCACGCTGACGCTCGAAACCGGCAAGATCGCCAGGCAGGCCAACGGCGCCGTGGTGGCGCGTTACGGAGATACGGTCGTGCTGGTGACCGCTTGCATGGCCAGCAAGCCCACGGTACAAAGATTTTCTTCCCCTCACGGTGGACTACCGTGAATACACCTATTCGGCCGGGAAAATTCCCGGCGGCTTTTTCAAGCGCGAAGGGCGCCCCTCGGAACGCGAGATCCTGACCTCGCGGCTGATCGACCGGCCGCTGCGCCCGCTGTTCCCCGATGGCTGGCGCAACGAGACGCAAGTCGTGGCCATGGTGCTCTCCGCGGACAGCGAAAACGATCCGGACGTCATTGCCGTGACCGGCGCTTCGGCCGCCGCCTATTGCTCCGACCTGCCGTTTGACCAGCCCTTCGCCGCCGTGCGCGTGGGCCTGCTCGAACGGCCAGCTCGTGGCCAATCCCACCGTGGCGGAGCAGAAGACGAGCCTGCTGAATATCGTGGTAGCCGGCACCGATCAGGCCATCGTGATGGTCGAAGCGGGCGCGCTCGAAGTTTCCGAGGATACCGTGGTGGACGCGCTGGCGTTCGGTCACGAGCAGATCCGCAAGATTGTCGCCGCGATCCGCGACCTTCGCACGCAGATCAACCCCACGAAGGTGACCGTGGCGCGCCGCGCCGTTCGATGAAGCGCTCGCGCGCGAGATCGAGAGCAAGTACGGCGAGCGGCTGCACGACGCGCTCGATACCGCGAAATATCCGAAGAAAGAGAGCTATCACCGCGTCGCCGAGCTGCACAAGGAAATCCTGGAAACCATTCCGGAGGAGGACGAGGACAAACGCAAGCTGGCCTCGCATGCGTTCGAGCGGCTCCGCGAACGCTATTTCCGCGACGACATCCTGCATCGCCACCGGCGTCCCGACGCGCGCGCCTTCGACCAGATCCGGCAGATCACCTGTGAAGTCGGGATGCTGCCCCGCGTGCACGGCTCCGCGCTCTTCACTCGCGGCGAGACCCAGGCGCTGGCCACGCTTACGCTGGGGACGAAGGAAGACATGCAGCGGCTGGACCTGCTGTTCGAGGAAGAGGCTTTCAAGCGATTCATGCTGCACTACAACTTCCCGCCGTTTTCCGTCGGTGAGGTGAAATTCCTGCGCGGCCCGGGGCGCCGCGAGATCGGCCACGGTGCGCTCGCCGAGCGCGCCTTGCTGAACCTGCTGCCGCCGGAAGCGGACTTTCCTTACGCCATGCGGCTCGTCTCGGACATCATGGAATCGAACGGGTCGAGCTCGATGGCCACGGTCTGCGGCGGTTCACTGGCGCTGATGGACGCAGGCGTGCCGCTGCGCTCGGCCTGCGCCGGGATCGCCATGGGGCTTGTGGTTGAGGGCAGCAACTACGCCGTGCTGACGGACATCGCCGGCGCGGAAGACCACTACGGCGACATGGACTTCAAGGTTACGGGCACGCGGCTGGGAATCACCGCGCTGCAGATGGACATCAAGGTGAGCGGCATCAGCATCGCCATGATGCGCGAGGCCCTCGCGCAGGCGCGCAAGGCGCGGCTCCAGATCCTGGACACCATGGACCAGACGCTCCCCGCGGCACGCGATACCGATTTCATCTTACGCGCCGCGGCTCTTCCAGCTCACCATTCCCACCGACAAGATCCGCGACCTCATCGGTCCGGGCGGGAAGAAGATCCGCGCGATCATCGACGCCACGGGCGTGAAGATCGACGTCATGGACGACGGCAAGGTGCACGTCTTCGCCACCAACGGCACGTCCGCCGATTCTGCTTTGCAGATGATCCGAGACGTCACGGCGACGGCCGAAATGGGCAAAACGTACCTCGGCAAGGTCGTTCGCCTGGCGGAGTTCGGCGCCTTCGTCGAGCTTTTCCCCGGCACGGACGGCCTGCTGCACGTCAGCGAAATCGCCGAGCACCGCGTCCGCGACGTCCGCGACGAACTGAAGCTCGGCGACCAGGTCCTGGTCAAGGTCCTCTCCATCGAGGGCAACAAAGTCCGTCTCTCGCGCAAAGCGCTGTTGCGTGAGGCGCGCGAGAAGCAGAAGAGCAGCCCAGCCGGCGGCCAGGCTCCGGAGCCCGTAAAGGAATAGCCTCCCGGAAAGCGTTCTCAGTGCGACCGGCTTCGTGGAATCAATAACTTACGGGCGAGCTGCACGCGCCGATTCGTAGGGAGTGCTACCGCGAGGGTCTGGCCGCGCCGGGACGCTTTATTAAACCCCGGTGTCTCCAGCGACACCGGGACTGGGAGCGAGGCAAATCACGGGGCATGCGGGGAAAGTCCAGGAGGTGAAGTCCGGCCCGCAAATCGCCTCCTATTGCGTTCTGCCTCTCCCAAGCTGAGAGGCGCCGGCCAAGGAAACATTCGACTTAGCGATCCACCCGTCAGAAGAGGGCTGGCGCTCCTACAGGTAAGGCGCTTGGCGCGCCGCCAACATTGAGAGAAAGGAAACGGCCCTTTCTCCTTCCGGAGAAAGGGCCGTTTTGCGTTCGATGCTGTGCGCAGGCGGGAGCTAGCCGCGCCCTCGCGCCGCGGTTAGTAGTAAAACTTCAGCCCGACCTGCATGATGCGCGCGTCGTTGGTTGAGGTGACCGTGCCAAACGTTGATGCGGTAGTGAACGCGGTGCCCACGCCTGCGAAGTTGGTGTGGTTGAACACGTTGATGGCCTCGACGCGGAACTGCACGTACATATGCTCGCTGTAGACCTTCGTGTTCTTGAACACCGCGAAATCCCACCTCTGGAACTTCGGGCCAGTCAACACGCCGCGGCCGGAATTGCCGACGCGTGTCTGGGCGTTGGGCACCTGCTGGAATACGCTCGTCACGAAGAACGCTGGAACGACGTGTCCGGCATTCTCATTCGGGTTCCCGGTGATATCCGGTCGGCATGCGACCGGGCTGGATATCAGACAACCGATGCCCCCGGGGTCCTGCGTAGCCTCGGTGATCGTCAGCGGCGTACCCGTGTAGTAGTAGAAGAGCCCGGAAACCTGCCAGCCCCCCAGCGCATGGCCGGCGAAGCCCTCCTGGGCCTTGTGCCACGGGAATTCATAGACGTAGTTCGCCGTGAAGTTGTGCCGCCGATCGAGCGCCGATGGACCATACTCGCCGTTGAGGTTATAAGGGT
The DNA here is from genome assembly GCA_963739275.1 of uncultured Acidobacteriota bacterium. GTDB lineage: Bacteria > Acidobacteriota > Terriglobia > Acidiferrales > UBA7541 > JBGQGH01. The sequence continues at coordinate 34,272 of CAVTZX010000009.1, read as the reverse complement.
TCTGCGGGGCGTTTGAGCGGTCGCTGGGGTTATTCGTCAAGTTGTGCGACCACGTGTAGTTCAACTGAAACACATTGTTGCCCCACCGCTTGGTGAATTGGGCCTGCAGCGAGTGGAAGTTTGAGTTGAACTCGCTCTCCAGGGCGCGCATCGGGCCATAGCCGGGGAACGGCCGGACAAAATTGAGAGACTGTCCCTGCGTCGAGTTCGTGACAATCGTATTTTGAGAACCCGTACACGGGGTTCCCGTGGCAAAGCCCGTAGCGCTGCAGGTTATACCCGCCGCGGCCCCAGCACCGGGTACCGGCTGGTTGATGTCCACCAAGCCTGTAAGGTGATGCGCGTTGTTCGCGAAGTATCCGACATCCAGCATCATGTCTTTGCCGATCTGGCGCTGGACGCCGAGGCTCCACTGCTGGGTGTATGGCGTGGAGAACGGGATGGGCATAATCATCAAAGCAGTGTTGCCCTTTGGGGCAACCGATATGGACGGAACACCCGCCCCCGGGTTCTGTAACAGCGTGTTGTTGATGTTCAAGCTGTTGACGATCGGCGGATTGTTATAGATGGTGGTCTCATAGTTTCCGACCGCGACGGCGTCGTAGAACAAGCCATAACCGGCGCGGACCGACGTCTTGCCATTGCCAAACGGATCCCAGGCAATCCCCAGGCGCGGGGCGATGTTCTTGAGGTCTTGGTTGGATATATGCGAGCCGAACGGCGACCCGCTCTTGCCGGCCACGAAGAAACCGTTCAGGAGATCATAGTTGAGATTGGGCGCCAGGACCCCGGGAGGGAGCCCGCCAGGGCACAGCGTCGCATTCGGCGGAGCCGCCAGGCAGAGCAGGCCGTTGGGGCTCACCGTGGGCGCCTTCGAAGCGCTCCACAGCGCGGGATCGAAGTTGTTCAGGTTTCCGCCACCGTCGGTGGGCGCTCCGAAGAAGGAGTAACGCACGCCCAGCGTGACGGTCAAGTTCGGCCGGACACGGAACTCATCCTGCGCGTAGCCTTCCCATTGCTTCATGATGATATCCGCGGTCAGGTCCTTGCCGATCTGTGAGAAATTTGTGAAGCCGTTTAGGAAGTTGGCCCAGGCCCGCTCCAGGTTGCAGATCGCCGTCGAGGTTGTGCAGGCACCGAGCGTCACGCCGGTCGCGAGCGGCGGCGGAGCGTTCAAAACCGAGAAGCTGCCCGTATTAGTTCCCCCGGCGTTTTCATTCTTGTTGTAGTGGTGATAGCTCACGCCCAAACGGAACGTGTGCCGGCCTTTGAGCCAGGTCACGTTGTCATACACGTTGTGATCGCGGTTGAAGTCGCGATACTGGCCGAAACTGCCAATCCCGGAAAACCCGCTGATGCCGAGGTCCGGGATGCGATTCAGAGTGGAGGTGAACGGCAGCGTAACCGCCGATACGACGTCAGGAGAGTTCGATTTCGCGTCCAGCCCAGTCGGGTCGCTGATGATGCCGCTGTAGTTAAACGCGTAGCCGCCGTCATTCAACCAGTGGCTCGAAATCATGTAGGCGTAGTGGGCAGTGGCCTGCCAGCCCGGCGAGTTGGTGTTGGTGATGGCCACGCCGGGCAGCGCGGCGCCGGTGAACAAGCCGCCGGGCTCGATCGTGGGGATCGAATCGCGGCTATAGCGGCCGAACACGGAGAACTTGGAGTTAAAAGTGTGGTCGACCCGAATCAGTTCCTCGCGGAAGTTGAAGACATTTCGCTGGGCGGTGACCAAGTTGTTGGACGTGACGATGCCTGCCGTTGTCGGGCTGGGCATCTTCGCGTAGACATCCTTGATATAGGCCGCCGCGGCGGAGTTGAAATTGGCGGGGGCGATGGAGTTGCCGGTGGCCGTGCAGGTCCCGCTGCTCATGGCCACACAGACCGGGTTGGTGAAATTGCCGGCCAGCAGTGCGGCTGTCGGACTCGTGGCGGTGAACGTGCTGTAGGTGATCACCCGGCGGAATTCTTCCGAGAAAAAGAAGAACGTCTTGTTCTTGATGACAGGGCCGCCGACGGTGTAGCCGAAGTTGTTGTAGCGCAGCGGCGGCTTGACGATTCTGTTGCGGTTATTGAAAAAGTTGTTGGCATTCAGCACATCGCTGCGGAAGAACTCGTAGGCATCGCCGTGGAGGCCGTTAGTGCCCGACTTCGTCACGACGTTGATCTGCCCGCCGGCTGCGCGTCCGAACTCGGCGTCATAGAGGCCGCGCAGCACCTTGAATTCCGCCAGCGCGTCCACACTCGGAAAGTTGCTCAGCGTGAGGTTCGAGCCGCGGTCCACGTTGTCCGCGCCGTCAATCGTCCAATTGTTCGCGCTGTTCCGCTGGCCGTTGACGGAGAAGCTCACCACCGCCGCCAGGCCCGAGGGCAGGGAGTTGCCGACGTAAAGCTGGTTCAGGCTTCCCATGGAAACGCCGGGCATCAGGCTGACGAGCTGCTCGTAGTTGCGCGTTCCCAGCGCCAGTTCGCGGATCTGCGTCCCGGTAATCAAGCCAGCGGGAGTCGCGCTCTGCAGCTCGACTTCCGTAGCCGTCGCCTGCACCGTCACGACTTCCGTTATCGTTCCCACCTGCAACTGGATATTGACGGTCAGTTTGTCGTTGACGTTCAGCATGATCCCGGTCTGCGTGAATTTCTTGAAACCCGTCACTTCGACCGTGAGAGTGTAATGCCCGATGGGAAGCAGCGTCGCGATATAGCTGCCGTGGTCATCGGTATTCACCGTCTTGTCGATGTTGGTATCCGTGTTTTTCAACACCACCGCTGCGTTCGGCACACTGGCGCCCTTCTGATCGGTTATCGTGCCGGCGATGGATCCTGTCACATTCTGCTGCGACCAGGCGACGCTCGCCACACACGTCATCGCCAATACGAGCGTCAAGACTGCAAGGATTCTCGTCTTCATTTTTCCCCCTGAAGGCTACAGGCAGACTCCACCCCATAAGAAATCCAGCGGCATCCGTCTTTTGCGCGGGTACACCCCATGTCACCCGCCACACCCCTGTAGGCCACTGCAAATTAACATCTTGCACCGAATTCTGTCAAAGGGAAATTTCACTCGCGGGGTACAACTGGGAACTCATCCAACCGGGGAGGAACCTGTTGAGGAAGCCGGACTTATGACCGAATTCCCGCCCAGCTCGGGCATCCGCGCCAGGATTCAGCGGATGCGCTGGATCCTGGCCCCGACAGAAGCGAGCTTTTCCTCGATGCGCTCGTAACCGCGGTCGATGTGATAGACGCGGTCCACCATCGTGGTGCCGTTGGCCACAAGTCCCGCGAGCACGAGCGAGGCGCTGGCGCGCAGGTCGGAAGCAATCACGCCGCTGCCTTCGAGCTGCGCGGGGCCGCGGACAACCGCCTGGCGGCCCTCGATGGTGATGTTCGCGCCGAGCCGCACCATCTCGCTGGCGTGCATGAAGCGGTTCTCGAAGATGGTCTCCGTGATCACCGAGGCGCCCTCGGCCTGCGTGGCCAGGGCCATGTACTGCGCCTGCATGTCCGTGGGGAAGCCCGGATACTCCTCCGTGGTGAGGTCGGCCGCCCGCAGTAACCCCGGTAGGGAGACCCGCAGCCGGTCGGCCGCCGTTTGGTCAATCTGCACGCCGGCTTCCGCGAGTTTCGCGATGACTGTGGCGAGATGGCCCGGCTGGCAGCCGACGAGTTCGAGGTCGCCGCCCGTGATGGCTCCGGCGGCGAGGAATGTGCCGGCCTCGATGCGGTCCGGGATAACCGCGTGGGTGGCTCCGTGGAGCGAGTCCACTCCCTCCACGCGCAAGGTGGACGTATCGAGGCCCGTGATCCGCGCACCCATCTTCAAGAGCAGTTCGGCGAGGTCGGTGACCTCCGGCTCGCGCGCCGCGTTTTCGATCAGCGTCTCGCCGTCGGCCAGAGCCGCGGCCATGAGCACATTTTCCGTCCCGGTCACCGTGATCTTTTCGAAGACGATGTGGCTCCCTCGGAGCCGGCCGCCGCGCGCGCGCACCTCGACATAGCCGCGCGAGGTGATGACTTCCGCGCCCATGCTTTCCAGCGCGCGCAGGTGCAGGTCCACAGGCCTGGCGCCGATAGCGCAGCCTCCCGGGAGCGAGACGCGCGCGCGGCCCAGGCGCCCGGCGAGCGGGCCAAGCGTCAGGATCGAAGCGCGCATCGTGCGTACCAATTCGTAAGGCGCCTCACCGTCGCTGAGCTTTTCGGCCTGTAGAGTGAGCGTGGTGGGCGGCACGTCCGGGGTCTCCACGCGCACGTCCATGTACGTGAGGAGCTTGCCCATGGTGATGATGTCGCGCACGCGTGGGATGTTTTCGAGGTGCAGAGGCTCGGGGGTGAGCAGGGCCGCGGCCATCGCGGGCAGCGCAGCGTTCTTGGCGCCGCTGATCTGCACCGCGCCTTCCAGGCGCCGGCCCCCCTCGATCAGGAACTTATCCATGCCAAGCCCTCTGGCTTTCTGCTGCGTTCATCGCGATTCGCCAAGCGCGCGCCGCAAGTCGCCCTTGGCGTCACGGAGCCTCTTCCGCGCGGCGGCCGTGGAAACGCCCGTCTTCAGCATGACCAGTGCGACGCGCAACGCGTGTCCCCGCGGACCCACAGTGCGGCGGGCCTGACGCAGCGCTCGCGCCGCGTCTTGCGATGTCGTGCCGGATGCCTGCCCCAATATCCGCGCCGCGCGCCGCTGAAGCTTGCGGTTGGTCAGGGCCATGTCAATCATCCAGTTGTCGTAAACATGTCCCAGGCGGACCATCGCTGCGGTGGAGAGCATGTTCAGGACCAGTTTCTGGGCTGTGCCCGCCTTCATGCGCGTCGAGCCGGTGATGACCTCCGGCCCGGTCTGCGGCGCGATCAGGATGGCGGCTTCCCGAGCGATGGGCGAGCGCGGGCTCGAGGTGATGCCGATGGTCGCGGCGCCGCGGCGCCGCGCGTAACGCAGCGCACCGAGCACGTACGGCGTCGAGCCACTGGCAGCGATGCCGACCACGGCATCCCTTTGCGAGACGCGCCGCGCGGCGAGATCGCGCGCGCCCTGCGCCGCGGAATCCTCCGCGCCTTCGACCGCGTGCGTCAGGGCACGCAGCCCCCCGGCAATCACTGCGACGACGGTGCCGCGCGGCACGCCAAACGTCGGCGGGCACTCCGCGGCATCGAGGACGGCTAAACGCCCGCTCGTTCCGGCGCCAACATAGATGAGTCTGCCGCCGTTGCGGAGCGCGCGGACGATGGCGTCCACGGCGCGCGTGATGCGCGGCAACTCTCGACGAATCGCCTTGGCGACCTTCACATCTTCTTGGTTGATGACGCGGAGGATCTCCGCCGCGGACATTCGATCGAGGCCGTGCGAGCGCGGATTGCGCGATTCGGTTGTGACGGGCTTGGCTCGGCGGGATTTCACAAACCGCGATTATAGCGGCTTGCGGGAAAGGGCAGAGGAGTTTCCGCACGGGCGGATGGCAATAAGTCAGCTACCGCGGTGCCGGTTATTCAGAGCAAGGTGAGGAATCCCTCTCTGATTTCAAGGCTTCGCCGCTCCTTCGGGGACAATCCCCAGCGCTTCGATAATGGCATCGTGCAGCGCCGGGCGGACCTGCTGGATCTTTTCGTTGTCGCGCGTGGGATTCACGCGGTTGGTGAGCAAGATGACAAAAAGTTGTTTCTCGGGATCGATCCAGATCGATGTGCCAGTGAAGCCGGTGTGGCCATTGCTTTTCGCGCTGAAATAGTGGCCACTCGTGGATTCCTCCGTGGGCACGGTCCATCCGAGCGCGCGCTTGCCCCCGGCCAGGGTCTGCTGGGCGGTGAATTGATCGATGAGCGCGCGGCGCATCAGCCGTACGTGGCCGTAGATGCCGCCGTTGAGCATCATCTGGCAGAACGCGGCCAGGTCCGGCGCCGTCGAAAAAAGTCCTGCGTGTCCCGCGACGCCGCCCATGGCGAACGCGTTTTCATCGTGCACTTCGCCGCGCATCAGCCGCTTACGAAACGCGGCGTCATTCTCCGTCGGCGCAATCCGCGCAAGCAGTGCCTTCGGTGGATTGAACATCGTGTCATTCATTCTGAGCGGCGTGAAAATCCGCTCGCGCGCCTGCACATCGAGTGTCTTGCCCGTGAGCCGCTCGAGGATTTCTCCGAGCAGGATGAACCCGAGGTCGGAATAGACGCTCTGTGTGGCGGGCTCATAGGCCAGAGGTTCGGCGAGGATTCTCGCCAGCATCTCGCGCTTGTTCTTCACGTGCAGGTAGAAATCTTCGTGCGCGGGCAGCCCCGAAGTGTGCGTCATCAGGTGCCTCACGGTTACTTTGTGCCGCCACTCAGGATTCGGCCCGCTCAGCCACTCCGGCAAGTACGCCGAGATCGGCGCATCGAGCAGCAAACGCCCCGCGGCCACCTGCATGGCCGCAAGCGTCGTCGTCACCACCGGTTTGGTCAAAGACGCCGCGTCGTAAATCGTGTCCGGCCGCACGTCCGTGGCACCCGAGTCGTAGCTCAGCTTCCCGAACGAATGGAGCGAGAGCTCGTCCTTGTAGCCCACGGCCAGGACGCCGCCGGGAAATGCGTGATCGGCCACCGCTCGATCGAGCAGGTCATAGGCCGGTTTAAGCCGCACATCGGTTGCGGGGCCGGCCGCGCGAAGCTTCATTGGATCGGGAGCCACGGTCAAGCCATCGCCCATCTTGAGCGGGGGTTGCGCGCCCGGCACACTGACCGGCAAGCGCCCTCCGATAGCCACTTGGCCGAAGAGCGCGCGCGCGGCGGCAATTTGCGCCACGTCAACCGTACTGAATGCGGCGAGCCATTCGTGGGCGTTGGGAAATCGTTCGATCAAGTACGGATTGCCGAAACACGCGACGATCACACGCTTTCCTGAGGCGAGAAGTTGCTCGACCAGCGCGGCTTGGTCGTCCGGCAGCGCCACCGTGCCCTTGCGGTCCCCCACGCGCACGAACAGCGCGGCGATGGCCACGTCGTAGCTCTCCGGGGGCGGCAGCTTCACCGTCGAAGCATGCACAAATCGCGTGTCCGTGCGCACCGTGGTCAGCGAATCCACGCGCCAGCGGATCTCGTGCTCGAGGTCTTCGGCCGGGTACGCATCGGGGTCACCCGCCACGGCCAGCAAGAGCACGCGCGTCGGCTTGGTCGCATCCAGTGGTAACAAATGATCCGCGTCGCGCAGCAACGTGATGCCCCGGTCGCCAATGTCCTGCGCCGCGGCGACAAAATCCGGCTTGCGGAACTTCGCATTCAAGCCCTCGAGGTCCACGAGCCTGCTTTTGTAAAGCTTCAACTCGGCCTTCGCGCGCAGGATGCGCGTGACCGCTTCGTCGATGCGCGACATCGGCAGGCGCTTCGATGCCACGGCGTCGCGCAACGCCTCAAACGCCGCAGCGGTCACCGGCGGCACCAGCAGCACGTCGGCACCGGCCAGAATTGCACGCACGGCGACTTCGCCGGGCGGGTAGCGCGAAGTCACCCCGGCCATGTCCAGCGCGTCGGTGACGACGATTCCCTGGAAACCGAGCTCCTTGCGGATCAGGTCGGTCAGAATGCGCGGCGAAAGCGTCGCCGGCACGTCGGGATCGGGTTCCAGCGCGGCCACCGCCAGGTGGCCAGTCATGATCGTGCTCACCCCGGCGGAAATCGCCGCGCGGAACGGCGGCAGCTCCACGCTCTCCAGTCGCGCGCGGTCGCCGGAAACCTTCGGCAGGTCGAGGTGCGAATCCGTGCTCGTATCGCCGTGGCCGGGGAAATGCTTCGCCGTGGCCAAGGCTCCGTTTTCTTCCACGCCGCGCACAAACGCGGCAACAAATTCCGAAACGCGCTGCGGATCTTCGCCGAACGAGCGTGTGTTGATGATGGGATTCTCGGGATTGATGTTCACGTCCGCCACGGGGCCGAGCACCCACTGCACGCCCACCGCCCGAGCTTCGAGTGCCGTCACTTTGCCCATCGTGTAAGCGTCTTGGGGATTGCCGGTGGCCGCGACGCCCATGGCCTGCGGGAACGATGTGCCTTCGTCCAGACGCATGGACGTGCCGCGCTCGAAGTCCGCGCCGATCAGGAGGGGGACCTTCGCGTGGCGCTGCAGCTCGTTGGCCAGCACCGCCGTCGGATACGCCTGGCTGCGCTCCACGCCCAGCGGGCTGCCGCGCGTCTGCACCACCAAGCCCCCCACGTGGTTCTGCTCCACCTGCCGCAGCAGCTCTTTGTACTGCTCGCTCTCAGTGGAAATGAATCCGCCGTAGTAGAAAATCATCACGAGCTGGCCGAGCTTCTCGTCCAGCGTCATGTGCTTCAGCGTCTGCGCCACCCAGCGCGCGTCTCCGGCGCTGAGTTTCTTCGCCACGGGTTTGGCGGCGGGTTTTTCGGCGGAAGGCGCTGGCGCGGCAGCGCGCTGGCGCGCAGGTTTCGCTGAGCGGCCTGTGTGTGCCATCAGGAGAAGAGCGGCGAGCAGGAGAACCCAACGGCCAACAGAATGCTGAAGCGGTGTGCCCATGTTGTCATTCCGAGCGAAGCGAGGAATCCCTCTTATTGGTCGAGTTGAAGGAAAGAGGGATTCCTCGGGCCGCCAAGCCGGCCCTCGGAATGACAGGCTGATGGTGCACTGCCGTGGGTTCCAAGGTTGACGCCTGCATCCCGCGGCTGTATATAGCACACGGCTTCGCATGACTCAACCAATCCCCGGAACTCTTGTTCCGCGCCGATGAGCACTCCCACCCGATCGCAACGTGGCACCTCCTTGCGTCGAGGTAGCACGCTCGCATGCGCGTGGATCTTGCTCCTCGGTTATCCCGCACTCCCAGCCGCGCAGCAAGCCCCGCCGAAAAAGACCGCGCCTGCTGCAGCCCCGCGCGCGCGGCAATCCGCCGCAGCCGGACCAGCCCTCAGCGCGACTCTCGACGCCATCGTCGAAAAAGCCGTCGCCGCCGACGAAATCCCCGGCGCCGTGCTGCTCGTCAGCCATCAAGGGCGCGTAATCCACCGCAGGGCCTATGGTTCACGCGCGGTTTTGCCGCAGCGCGAGCCCATGACCGTGGACACGATCTTCGACATGGCTTCTCTGACGAAGATCTTCGCCACCACCGCCTCGGTGATGAAACTCCTCGAACAGGGAGAGATTCGCCTGAACGATCCGGTCGTGCGCTATCTCCCCGACTTTGCTAAGCCCGGAAGTCCCGACGGTAAAGACCAGGTTACCATTCGCCAGCTCATGACGCACACCGCGGGCCTCGCGCCTGATCCGCGCGGCCTGCCCGTGGATAAAGAAGGCGCTTGGTCCGGCGATGCTCCCGTCTTGAATGCGATTTACGCGGAGACGCTGGGCTCTCCCCCGGGCTCGCGGTTCGTTTACAGCGATAGCGGCTTTATCCTACTCGGCGAAATCGTGAAGCGCGTCTCCGGCGTGCCGCTCAACGAATTCGCTCAGCGCGAAATCTTCACGCCGCTTGGCATGACCCACACGCGCTTTCTCCCGCCCGCCGAGTGGCGCCCGAAGATCGCGCCCACGGAAGAGATCGAGCTGCCCGAAGGCGCCAAAGCCGGCTCCGGCCGCGGCCGAGTCCTCCGCGGCGTGGTGCACGATCCCCGTGCTCGCGGAATGGGCGGAGTCGCCGGCCACGCGGGACTCTTCTCCACCGCTGACGACCTTGCCATCTTCTGCCGCATGATTCTGGCAGACGGCACCGGCGGCGCGAACCATGCGCGCATTTTCTCCTCCGCCACCATCGAGAAGATGACCACGCCGCAAACGCCGCCGTGGATGCCCGCTTTACGTGGCCTCGGCTGGGACATCAGCTCGGCCTACTCCGCGCCCCGCGGCGAGCTATTTCCCATTGGCTCGTTCGGTCACACCGGTTTTACCGGAACGTCGGTGTGGATTGATTCGAGGAGCCGGACGTTTGTGATCCTGCTGGCCAACAGCGTGCACCCGCATGGAAGGCCCGCGATTTCGCCGCTGCGCTCGAAGATCGCAACAGCCGTGGCCGCAGCCGTCGGCGTGAAGCCCGGCGAGCCCCGCACCACGCTTCTCGAACGCAGCGCAGGCGCCGTCGCGCGCCCCTACGACCTCGCCGGCATCACGGCGCGCAACGCCCATACGAAGACTGGCGTTGACGTCCTCGAGGAAGAAAACTTTGCCACTCTGCGCGGCAAGAACGTCGGGCTCATCACCAATCACACCGGCCTCGACCGCAACGGCCGCAGCGCGATTGATCTCCTCGCGCACGCCCCGGGCGTCAAGCTTGTCGCCCTCTTCAGTCCCGAGCACGGCATCGCCGGCCGCGAGGACTCCAAACTCGCCTCCTCCACCGACGCCGCCACCGGCCTGGCCATTTACAGCCTCTACGGCGATACGCGCCGCCCCACCGACGACATGCTCAAGGGTGTGGACGCGCTTCTCTACGACATTCAGGATGCCGGCGTGCGCTTCTACACCTACACGACCACCATGGGCTACGCCATGGAAGAAGCCGCGAAGCGCAAGATCCCCTTCTACGTTCTCGATCGCCCCGACATTATCGGTGGTGAAATTGTCGAAGGCCCCATGCTCGATCCCGACCGCCTCAGTTTCGTCGCCTATTTTCCCGAGCCCGTGCGTATCGGCATGACGCTCGGCGAGATGGCCCAGATGTTCAACGCCGAAAACAAGATCGGCTGCGACTTGCACGTGATTCAGATGAAAGACTGGCGCCGCCGCGATTGGTATGAAGACACCGGCCTGCCCTGGGTCGCGCCGTCGCCGAACTTGCGCTCGCTTGACGCCGCGATTCTCTATCCCGGCATCGAGACGCTGCAGAACGGCGACGTCAACGTCGGCCGCGGCACCGACACGCCCTTCGAGGTTTTCGGCGCGCCGTGGATTAAAGCCACAGAACTCGCCGACTATCTGAACCGCCGCTTCATCCCCGGCGTGCGCTTTGTTCCTACGCGCTACACTCCGGCCGCCAGTCCGCACAAGGACAAGCCGTGCGAAGGCATCGCCCTAGTCATCACCGATCGCGCTTCTCTCTACTCGATGCTCATGGGCCTCGAAATCGCCTCGGCGCTCTGGAAGCTCTATCCCGATCATTTCCAGGTGGACAAAATCATCACGCTCCTCGGCAACAAAGCCGCGCTCGAACGCCTCAAGCGCGGCGACGCCCCCACGCGCATCGTCGCCGATTGGGCCGACGACCTCGACGCCTTCCGCAAAATCCGCGCGAAGTATCTGATCTATCCCTAGCCCCTGCGGTTCTCCATCTCGGTTGGCAAGCGGGCTTCCGGCTCGCAGACTCTTCGTGTGACCTGTCCGGACGGCCAGAGGGATTTTCAAAGGCCTGTACTCGCGTACCATTGACGCTGAACGGCCCTATATAGGATTCCTATATATGAGCGCCGAAAATGATCTCCTCCTCGATTAAACGCGGCAGCGCCGAATTCGCCATCCTCTCGGTCCTGGCCGGGGAACGGCTTTACGGTTATCAGATCGCCCAGCGCATCGCAGAACGCACGCGCGGCGAACTGCGCTTCGCCCTGGCCTCGCTCTATCCCATGCTCTACGCGATCGAGAAGCGCGGCTGGATCAAGGGCGATTGGCAGGATGTCCGGACGGGACGCAAGCGCCGCTATTACCGGCTGACGGCGGCCGGGCGCAGGCAAATGGCGCCGATCCGGCAGCAATGGAAGACGTTGTTCCGAGCGATGCAGAATTTGGCAGGAGAAGCCCATGCCTGATTGGGAGAAGCGAGTTCGCGAGCGCTTCGCGGGATGCCGCAAGGGCGGTGAAATTGATTCCGAGGTCGTCGCTGAGCTCGCCGGTCACCTGGAAGATGTCTGCGACGCCTGGATGCGACGGGGATTCTCCGAGGGAGAATCGGTCCAGCGCGCCTGGGAAGAAGTCGCCGACTGGGCCCATCTGGCCCGCAGGATTGCGCTAGCGAGAAAAGGAGATGAGATGATGAACACCCGAATCAGGGCACTCTGGATTCCTGGAGTGGTGATGATGACCCTAGCGATGGGGATACTGTACGCGGGACTCCGAGCGGGAATCCTCCCCAGAATCATCTGGCTCACGCCCAGAATTGCACTCCTTCTCTATCTTCCGTGGCTACTCATCTTGCCGGTGATCGGCGCGCTGGCTGCTTACTGGTCTCGCATGCAAGGCGGGTCGCTAAGGTTCCGGATCGCTGCCTCGCTTTTCCCGGCGGTGGCGATGGTTTTCGTTCTTTTCCTCATCCTGCCAGTTGCGATCTTCGTGGATCGTCACGTGCCACGGGCAAGCTTTTTCATCGCATTCGCGAGCAACTTAGTCGGCTGGGTGATCATTCCCGGAGCGGCACTGCTGCTGGGTGCGTTGCCGTTCCTGAAGGAAAAGTCCGCGGGGGCCTCGCTACAATCGGCTGGCGCTTAACTTGCGGTTCCAGTAGCGGTAAAAGACGAGGCCGGAGAGGATGAGGGCAAGGCCGATCGAGGAGCGCACCGGCCGCTGGATGTAGAGATTCACGGTGAGCGCCGCGGCGCCGAGCACGAAGATGGTGGGGACGACCGGATAGCCCCAAGTCTTGTAGGGGCGTCGCAGATCCGGCTCCTTGCGGCGCGAGCTGAAGACGGAAGCCACGGTCAGCGCATAGAAAATCCACTGCGCAAAAATGAAGAGTGAGAAAAGGTCCTCGAACTGCCCCGTCAGGACCATGATGGACGCCACGACGGCCTGGAAAACAATTGCGCCGGAAGGAGTGCGGTGCTCGGGGTGAATGCCGTCAGCGACACGGAAAAAGAGGCGGTCGCGCGCCATCGCGTAGGGCACACGCGCGCCGGTGAGAATGGATGAATTAAGCGTGGTGAAGCCGGAGACGACCATCGCCGCGGTGATCCACGCCGCGGCCCCAGCTCCCGCGAATGCGCGCACCGTTTCCGTCGCCACGTTCGCCGCGGATGCGACCGCTTCGAGCGGCAGCACGCGGAAGTACACCGCGTTGGCCAGCAAGTAGATTACGCCGACAATCATCGTGCCGCCGACGACCGCTCGCGGAATGTTTTTCCCCGGATCCACGATCTCCGAACCAGCGAACGTGAGATCAATCCAGCCGTCATAGGCCCACAACGCTCCGACCATCGCCGTGAGAAAGCCGGCCATCACGCCGAGATTCAGCGTCGAGGGAAACAGCGGTTGCGGGCTGGGCGGGCGATGTCCGGCGAGCAGGAACCCGAGCACGACCACGGCGAGGATTGCGCTGATCTTGATGAATGTGAGGACCACTTGCAGCCGGCCGGCGAGACGCACGCCGAGATAGTTGATGAAACTCACGAAGGCGATGGCGGCGGCGGCGAGCGGCTGCGCCCAGGTGAACACGAACTCCGACGTGCGGTGGGCGAACGGCACAGGCAAGTGCAGCGTGAAGATCGGTGAGCGCACGCCGGGAATGAAATAGCCCACGAAGATGAGAAAGCCCGCGGCGATCGTGGAGATGGACGCCGGTTTGCCGACCAAGTTGTTCATCCAACCGAAAAGAAATCCCCACACCGGCCCGAAGCCGCGCTTCAGGTAGATGTACGCGCCGCCGGCTTCGGGCATCGCCGCGCCAAGTTCGGCGATAGTCAGCGCGCCGAAGAGCGAGAGAGCTCCGCCGACGACCCAGACGACGAAGATCAGCCCCACGGAGTTTGTGCCGCGCGCCATCGCGGCGGGGACCAGAAACACTCCTGTGCCGATGATGTGACCGACCACCATGGCCATGGTGGCCCAGGGTCCGAGGCCTTTGACCAGTTCCAGTCGTGTGCCGGCGGGCGCGGTGCTCATGGTGTTGTTGTGGTGCTAGGAAGCGGCTCGTGCGGCAGGGGTTGTGCCGGCCCGAAGAGGCTCGCAATCGATCCCGCGAGGAACGTGGCCGCTGTGCCCGTTAGAACGTACCACGTGAAGACCAAGTGGGTCTCAAACTTGATGTAGCACATGAACGCAAGGCCAACGAGCATGCCGATGACCGCGCCGCGCGGCGTGGCGCGTGCGTTAAAGAAGCCAAGCAGGAAAAGGCCGAGGAGAATGCCGAACGTGATGGAGGCGATGGTGAGGCCGGCTTCGAGGACGGGTCCCCAGCGCACAGTGCCGAGGGCAATCAACAGCGCGCCCCAAACGAGCGTCATCCAGCGCGAAAGCTCGAGGACGCGCCGGTCATCCGCCGCGTGGCCGCGCAGGCGAGAGAAGTCGACGATGCTCGAAGCCGCGAGTGAATTCAGCGAGCCGCTGGCGTTGGACATGGCCACGGCGAAGATGGCCGCGATCACCAGACCACGCAAGCCCGTGGGCATTTGCGTGACGACGAATTCCGGAAAGACGCGGTCGTAGCTCGTGCCCGGCACGATCACTGGCGCGCCGTACCAGGCGTAGAGCATCACGCCGATCACGAGGAACAGCGCGAACTGCACGAGGATAATCGCGCCGCTCGCCAGAAGCGCGGCCTTGCTCTCGCGCTCGGATTTTGCGGCGAGCAGCCGCTGGACGATGGTCTGGTCGGTGCCGTGGCTGGCCATGGTGAGGAACGTGCCGCCGAGCACGCCGGACCAGAACGTGTAAGTCTTCGCTGCATTCGCCAGGCTGAAGGTGAAGTCCAAAATGCGGAATTTGTCGCCATGCGTGGCGGCGACCTGCGAGATTTCGCTCCAGCCTCCGGGGATGCGATGCAGCAGCAGGAAAAAAGCGACCGCGGATCCGGTGAGGTAGAGCACGAGCTGGATGACATCGGTCCAGATGACGGCCTTCATGCCGCCCTCGAACGTGTAAACGAGCGTGAGCAGCATGATGAGGATGACGGAGGTGGTTTGCCCGGTACCGAACGCCACACTGACCACGATAGCGATAGCCGAGATACGCACGCCTTCCGCGAGGACGCGGGTGATGAGGAACGTCGCGGCGGCAGCGGCCTTGGTACGCACGCCGAAACGCTTCTCGATGAGTTGGTAAGCCGTGTAGAATTCACCGCGGAAGTAGCGGGGGATGAAGACGATCACGATCACGATGCGGCCGACCAGATAGCCGAGGACGAGTTGCAGGAAAGCCATGTTGCCGGCAAACGCGATGGCGGGCGTGCCGATGATCGTCAGCGTGGAGGTTTCCGTGGCGACGATGGAAAACGCCAGCGCCCACCAGGGCGCCGTGCGGCCACCGAGGAAGTAGTCGCGGATGTTACGCTGGCCCTTGCGGAAGCCGATGCCGAAAAGAGTGATGCCGGCCAGATAAACGATGACGATGGCGAGATCGAGTGAAGTGAGCCGCATCGCGGGTTTGGACAGGACGCGGCGGGATGATAGAGGCGGGGTGCGAGGGGAGTCAAGGAAAGGAAGGCGGAAGTAGGAGGTCGGAACTCAGAAATAGAGAAATAGACCCGGCACAGAGTCCACAGAGGCACAGAAGACACAGAGAGGAAGACAGGGCAGAAAGCTGTGCGTAGTTGGATTGTCTTGATGAGCCATGAGCTACTATCTGGGATTTGATGGCGGCGGAACGAAAACGGATTGCGTGGTGATCGACGCCGCGGGCCGCGTTCTTGGAGAAGGGTCGGCCGGCCCGTCGAACCCTTTGCGCGTAGGCTACGACTCTGCGTTTGCGGCGATGACCGAGGCCGCGGGAAAAGCGCTTAGTGTTGCGCACCTCGAGAAAAACGCCCTGCGCGGTGTGTGCGCAGCACTGGCGGGCGCGGGACGTCCCGGCGTGGCACAGCGCGTGAATGATTTTCTCCACGGGGCGTTTGTGGACGCGGCGACGAGCGTGGTCTCGGATTTCGAGGCGGCACTGGAAGCGGCGGCGGGCTCCGGTCCCGGCGTCGTGTTGATTGCGGGCACAGGATCGGCGGCTTTCGGGCGCAACGCCGCGGGCCAAACGGCGCGCGCGGGCGGTTGCGGCCCGTGGATCGGAGACGAGGGCAGCGCGTTCGACATCGGCCGTCGCGCGATCGCGCAACTTGCCCGGGCGCGGGACCGCGGGGAGGCGGGGGGACGCCTCATCGAGCAGATGATGTCCGCGATCCACTGTGCAGATTGGGACGAACTGGTCGAACGGGTTGCCGCGCACGCCGATGAAGTTTTTCCGCGGGTGTATCCCGCGGTGGTGGAAGCGGCGGAAGCGGGAGATGCCTTCGCGCGCGAACTGCTTCGCAGCGCCGCGGACAGTTTGTTTGACCTCGCGCGAACCGTCATCGAGAGGCTCGGTCTGAAAGCTCAGCCTTTCGTGCTGGCCAAGGCGGGAGGCGTGTTTGGCCGCTCACGTTTCGTGGATGACCGGCTCGACGCACTGCTCGGCTCGTTGGCCCCAAAGGCCCGGGCCGATCAACTGCGAGTGTCTCCCGCGGCCGGGGCCGCGCAGCTCGCGCGGCGCCTGGCGGAGAACGCGCACACGTAGAGCGAATTCCCCATGGGATCACATTCGGGATCAGACCTGGATGGTGCGCGCGCCGCGTCGCGCGAAGAGATTCCCGCCCTGCTGCACCACCACGACGAGAAAGTTCTCGCCGCGCTGCTCGAAAACCCTCAGCTCGAAGAATCTCATCTACTCCTGCTGCTCGAGCACGGAGAGCTGCCGGGTAGCTTGCTCGAGGCGATTGCGCGGCGTAAAGAGTGGCTGCGCAGCTATCGCCTCCGGCGCGCGCTGGCTTTCCATGTCCATATGCCGCGCTTGGTGGCCATGCGGCTGGCCCGAGAGCTTTACTTGATGGACCTCGTGCAGCTCAGCCTGCAACTGGCCGTGACGGCCGAGCTGCGGCGGTTTGCCGAAGAGCAAGTCCTCGCGCAGCTGGGACAGCTTCCGCTGGGACAGAAACTGATGCTCGCGCGGCGCGCGTCGTCGCGCGTAGCGGGAAGTCTGATTGCCGAAGGCCACCGGGACGTCGTCGCCGCGGCCCTCGATAACGCATTCCTGACCGAAGCGCAGGTGTTGAAGGTAATGTCGCGCGCGGAGCTGCCGGCCCCGGCGGTGCTTGCGATCGCGAGCCATCGCAAGTGGTCGCAGTTGTACGCCGTGCGGTTGGCCCTGGTGCGTCATCCGAACACGCCGCTGGAGCGCGTGTTGGCGTTCCTGCCGGACTTGACCCAGCGCGACCTCATCGAACTTGCGCGCTCGTCGGTGCTGCCGCCGCGGATGCGAGAGTTCGTGCACAACGAGATCGCGCGCCGCGCGGCAGCCAGGCCTGCAAAAGAAAAGAGATGAATCTGCTCGCCGTGTAAGGCGGCGGACTTCAGTCCGCCATCCTTGGCTTGCCAAGCCTCGAGGTAGTCCACACCAGCGGGCCTCTCCAAAGGCTCTTGTGACGGACAGATTTGCAATTTCGAGCATGCTTGGGGGATGATGTTTGCGTACCAATCGCTTACGGGACAGGCATCGCGGTCTGAGGCGGACCGCATTGAGCCCATTTTATTTTTAGAGGGGGTTGCCGTGAAGCTCTCGTACATCCTACGTCTGGGAATCACAGTACTAGCGGCTGCGCTGGCAATCAGCGGGGCAGTCGGTCAGGAAAAGAAACCGCCCGCGCCGGCGAAGAAGTCTGGGGCGTCGAAGACGGCGGACCCGGCAGCGGCCGCCACGCCGCTCGGCTCAAAGGAATCGGCGCAATGGACCGCAACTACAACGGCTGCGGCGGGCACGCCGGAGCAGAAAGCCGTGCTCGACACCGGCAAGCCCATCTCGGTCACGGGAGAGCTCGTGGAAGTGAGCTGCTTCCTGCAACTCGGGAAGCGCGGCGAGAAACATATCGCCTGCGGCACGAAGTGCCTGCAGAACGGCCAGCCGGCAGGAGTGGTCACCTCAACGGGCCAGCTTTATCTCATCATGGCCGAAGAGCACGACCCGCGGCGTGACGGCCAGGCGGACCTGCGTTCCGTGCTGATTCCGTTGCTGGCCAAGCAGGTGAAGGTGACCGGGATGCGCACGATGCACGACGGTTACCGCGCAATTTTCGTGTCGGCAGCGGCAGTGACTGCTGCCAAATAGGCCGTCAGCGCAGGAGTGATTCCTCACCCCGACCAAGAACATCGGGGTTCGTAATGAAGCTGGGGCGTCACCGATTCGTGGCGCGGCCGGCGATAGCTTCGGGCACCGGCGTGCCCAAGATGCGCAGACAGGTCATGAGCTGCGCGCGGTGATGGATTTCGTGCTCGTTGATCCCCAGCAGAATGATCCCCGCTTTGCGGCGGAAGCCCAGGCCGGGATGGACGCGCTCTTCCTCCCAGCGCCCGAGAGGGAATTCGGCCGCAGCGCGCAGTGTTTCCTGGTGAACGCGTTCGAGGTTTCGTAGTTCTTCTTCCAGCGCGCCGAGCGTACCGAGCACCGCGCCGAGCCCGCCCGGGATGCGCTTCTCATAGTAGGTGAAGTCGCCATAGAGCGCGACCCGGCGCACTCCCTCTTCAGAGACCCAGATGTGCCGCAGCATGTCGCCGACGCTGAGGGCGCCTTTCTCGGGGCGCCAGGTCATGTATTCGGGTTTGACCAAGCCGAAGACCTGCTGCGAGCGCGCGCGGAGGGCTTCTTTTTGTTTGAGGAACAATTCGCGCAAATCGTTCATCAGAACCGCCTACCCCGGAATTGAATCGGCGCAGTGTTTGCGCTAGATCTTGCCGTTCTTGAATTCGAGAGCCAGGAATCGAGCCGCAGATTTCCCAGTGTTTCGGACCTCGACAGCGATATCCGGTGGACAGCCCAGAATGTCGCCGGAGCGGAGAACGCGCGTGCCCTTGCTCGTGGCTCCGCCGGCAACCGGGGTGCTCACCAATGCCTGAGCGTCCGTGCCGTCGAATGCGACGAGCACAGGCGGGGTCTTCGACCTAGCCACAGTCATCCCGGCGCCGGGCTCGATGCGGACAACGAGGACACGCATCTGATCCGTCTCAAACGCCGGCCGAACACTCCCGCCTCGGTACTTTGAATCGAGGCCAGCCCCAGAAGGGCAGTTTGTAGCAGTGCCGGTGAGAACTTCATCGCAAAGGTTTTGCGGATTAGTATGCGGCTGCAACAACTCAATCGTGACATTGCGGAATGGGGAGTCCGTTTCGTTGCGCGCGATGTGAGCGAAGTCGCCGCGTGTGAAATGTACGGTGCCGTCTTTGACCTGGAGGCGTGCTTCGGGCTTCCCTGCGACGGCGTTGATGACGTCGGCGTCGCCGAGCGCAAGCCAGATGTAGTCCACCTCGTGCCGGTGGAGAAGGGTAGAGCTGTGAGGCGGCACCTCGACTTGGAAGGCGCGCAGGTTGGCGTTGCTGTAGGACAGATGGTGATGCGGCTCGCTGGTTACGGGCACGGCCGCCGGCGTCTGCGGCATTGCCAGCGCCGCGAGCGTGGCGGGAGCGATCAGGGCAAGGACGACCCAGAGGCGTCTCATGCCCCGCATCATAGACCAAAGCAGAGCTCGCTCGATAACCTTTCCGACTCGCGCCAGCATGTTGGGAATGAGCACGGCCAGTCTCTTGACACGCATAGATCGGCCACCTAGCATCCCCGTGGGGGCATCCAGATGGGCCAGCCAGGAGTCGCTCCGCCGGCAACCGATCGGCGGCGGGCGCCACGCTATCCGTTTAGTAGCGGCCTCGAAATCGAATGGGGTTCTGCCGTCCTGCGTGGTCGGGTGAAGGACGTCAGCGATGCGGGAATGTTCATCGAGATAGCGGAACCGTTATGGATCGGGGCGAGCTTCCAAGCCACATGGGCTCTCGACCCGCCCCTGCGCGTCGAGTGCGTGGTTCACCGCATTGATCCGGGCCGGGGGATGGGCGTCGCCTTCACCGTCGCCCAGCCGTCGGGACAGGGTCAAATCGCAGCCCTCCTGGAGAACCTCGCCCGGCAATGACGCGATGCCCTGACTGCGGCGCTGAGTTTGCTGGCGCACAATGCGCGGCATGCGGTTTGACTCCGGCCGCAGCCGAGGTGATGATGCGCCGCCGGCTGGTGCGGCGCACGGCATGGTTTCTCCTCGGCGCCATCGCTTTCCTGCCGGCGGCCCAGTTTTATCCGCCTCTCGAGCTGGACGCCATCCTGATTTTCGTCGGCGCCGCATTCTTTCTGGCGTTGGGACTGGCCATCTGGGTGGAACATGGCGCACGAAACCACCGCGACGTTGAAACGCTCAAGAGGATCTACTACGGATTCATCCCCATTCCCTGGCTGTTGGCGGGGCTACTCTTCGTTAACGGCCGCTTCGATTCACCGCCTCCCACCGCACATCACGCCACCATCGTCGGGAAGTTCGGCATGCCGGGCGCGGTGAAAAATCAGCGGCTCGTAGTCACCTCCTGGCGCGAAGGCCGCCGGTTTGAACGGCTGCCCGTGGGCCGCGGCGATTTCGAGCGTTTCCGGGTGGGGGATGCGGTGACGGTACAGGTTCAGCAAGGGGCTATCGGGATTCCCTGGGTGAACGGTGTCTATCGTAGATAATACTACTCGGATGCCAGCGTCTCGGAGACCTCGGACCTCAGGTGTGCGCGGCGCGGGACGTGCCTGCGCGCTGGCGCTGGCATGTGCATGTTTCAGCGTCACGCCACGCGCCGCGGCAGCGGAGCAGAAGCCGGGAAACACCTGCCGCGTGATGGTCGTCGGCTTCGTGGGCGGGATTGGAACGGCGCATTTTCCTCCTTCGACGACGGCGCCACTGAATCATCGGCTGCAACGGCTGGATCTGCCCGGCTATTGTTTCAAAATATTCTCCGGGTATTGTCCCTGGTGCGGACACCGTTGGGTGAAGAAGCAATTCGGAAAGAAAGGGAAGACGGGCTATACACCGGAGCAGATTGCCGACGGGCCCACGGTGATCACCTACGGCTACAGCCTGGGAGGGCCTAGCGTCCTCTATTTTGCGCGTATGCTCCAGAGGGACGGCATCCCCGTCGAACTCGCCGTAACCGTGGACTCGAAAGGCTTCACAAAGGGTGTGGTTCCGGCCAATGTGAGGACGGCCGCAAACTTTTACGAACAGCGACTCTTCCCGTTTCTATTCGGCAAGAGGAACATCAGGCCGGAAGATCCCTGGGCAACACACTTTCTCGGGAACATCCGCGTGCTCCACACGGGGCACCTCACGATCCCGCGGACGCAGCCGGTTCGGGACTTACTGGTGACAACCGTGCAGGCCGTCTATGCCCGAGACAGCACAGCGGTTGGAGTGGCTGGAGAGGACTTGCCGCCGGACGCCTCGCACTTGCCGCTGCGGCATCCGCAGTTTCACCTGGGGGCATTCTGATTCCGTTTCTCGCACGGGGATCACACGCCGCTGTAGCCTTGCCGGCGGATGAATTCGCCCGTGCCCGGCTGGCCGAGAAACTTCCCGTTTTCAACGACCACGCGCCCGCGTGAGAGCACCGTTTTCGGCACTCCTTTCACGCGAATGCCCTCGAACATCGAGTAGTCCACGCGCATGTGGTGCGTCTTCGCGCTGATGGTGTGCTCCGCGTTCGGGTCGAAGACCACGATGTCCGCGTCGCTAGCCCGACCGCGATCGTGCCCTTGCGCGGATACAGCCCGAACATCTTCGCCGGCGCCGTGGACACGAGTTCGCACGAAGCGGTTCGAGCGAAATCCGCCGCCGTTCACCCCGTCCGATGGTAGACCAAGCTGAGCCGGTTCTCGATGCCCGGCCCGCCGTTGGGAATTTTTGTGAAGTCGTCCTTGCCCAGCTCCTTCTGCTCCTTGAAGCAGAACGGGCAGTGGTCGGTGGAGACCACCTGCAGCGTGTTCGCTGCGCCAGGCCCTGCCAGAGCTTGTCCTGGTGCCACTTCTCGCGCAGCGGCGGCGTGAAGACGTACTTGGCGCCCTCGAAGCCCGGCGCGTCCATGTTCTCGAGCGAGAGGAAGAGATACTGCGGGCAGGTTTCCGCGTAGGCGGGCAGGCCGCGGTCGCGCGCCTCGCGCACTTTTTCGAGCGCGTCGCCGCACGAGAGATGCACGATGTAGACCGGCGCGCCGGCCATCTCGGCCAGCGCGATGGCGCGGCGCCGTGGCCTCGCCTCCGCCGTCGTCGGGCGCGTCAGCGCGTGGTACTTCGGCGCGCGTCTTGCCCTCGGCGAGCGCCCGCTGGACGATCACGTCGATCACGCCGCCGTTCTCCGCGTGCATGCAGATCAGCGCCGCCGTTCTTCGCCGCCTGCGCATGCGCCTTGAAGATCGTGGCGTCGTCCACCATCAGCACGCCGGGTAGGCCATGAAGAGCTTGAAGCTGGTGACCCCCTCGCGGACCAGCTCGTCCATCTCTTCGAGCTGCGCGCTCGGCGAGGTCGGTGATGATCATGTGGAAGCCGTAGTCGATCGCGGCCTTCCCTTCGGCCTTTTTCCATCCAGTCTCGCAGGCCTGGCGCAGCGTCTGCCCCTTGGACTGGATGGCGAAGTCGATGAGCGTGGTCGTGCCGCCGAAGGCCGCGGCGACGCGTGCCGGTCTCGAAATCGTCGCGCTGACGTTGTGCCGCCGAACGGCATGTCGAGGTGCGTGTGCACGTCGATCCCGCCGGGCATCACGAGCTTGCCGGCGGCATCGATCACTCTGCTGGCGTTCTCCGCGGGCAGCCCCTGGGCGATGGCGGTGATGCGTCCGGCGGCAATCCCGATGTCGCTCGCGTACGTATCGGTGGCGGTCACGAGGGTGCCGTTCTTGAGGATGGTGTCAAAACGCATCGGAGCCTCCCTTAGCGAGCGCGAGGAGCATCTTAGGCCAGCAGGGAAAGGTGGCGCAAGGTACCGGGCCGGGAGGACAAAATCCGTTGACGTGGCCGCGCCGCGCTGGTGCTAAGATGGCGCAGCCGAAGGGGACCGTGCCCGGTGGGGATTGATGGCCCACCGGGTTGCGCGTTTCAGGGGAAATCAGTCGAGGGAAGCCCATGCCGCTTCACCAAACCGCCGCGAAACTGGCCCCAGAGCAATACGAGAAGAACTTCGCCGAGATCGCTCCGGCGATGACCCGTCGGCAGGCGGCCATCGAAGCGGCACGGTGCCTCTATTGCTTCGACGCGCCCTGCACCCAGGCCTGTCCGACGCACATCGATGTTCCGGCGTTCATCAAGAAGATTTGGACCGGGAATACGCGCGGCGCAGCCCGCGTGATCCTGGAAGCCAACATCCTCGGGCAGAGCTGCGGCCGCGTGTGCCCTACGGAAGTGCTCTGCGAGGGCGCCTGCGTGATGCATGAGAAGGGCGAGCGGCCCATCGAGATTGGCCGCTTGCAGCGCCACGCCGTGGACTTCGTGCTCGACAACAGGATTCAGCTCTTTCGCGCGGGTGCGCCGAACGGGAAGCGCGTGGCCTGCATCGGCTCCGGCCCGGCGTCGCTGGCTTGCGCCGCCGACCTCGCGCGGCGCGGCTACGACGTCACGATTTTCGACCGAAATGAACTGCCGGGCGGGCTCAATACATACGGCATCGCCGCGTACAAGACGCGCGCGCCCGATTCGCTGCGCGAGGCAGACCTGGTGAAGCAATTGGGCGTGAAGTTCCGTCAGAAGACCACGGTTGGGGAAGGCGTCAGCTTCGCGGAGCTGGAGAGAGAGTTTGGCGCGATCTTCATCGGTGTCGGCCTGGGCGAGACGTGGGAGCTCAACCTCCCCGGCGAGGAGCTCCACGGCGTGTACGGCGCGATGGAGTTCATCGAGAAGACGAAAGTGCAGGCGTTCCACGAGATCGAAGTCGGCAAGCGCGTGGCGTGCATCGGTGCGGGGAACACGGCGATTGACGTGGTGACCGCGGCGCGGCGCCTCGGCGCAGAGGCGGTGTATCTGATTTACCGGCGCGGCGTGCGGGAGATGCCTGCTTTTTCCTATGAGTATGAGCTGGCGAAGAAAGACGGCGTGATCTTCCTGTGGCAGACGTATCCCGTACGTGTGCTTGGCGAGAAGGGCGTTGTCCACGGCCTGGAATGCGTGCGCACGCAACTCGGACCGCGGGATGCGAAGGGACGCCGCACCCCGGTGCTCCTGCCGGGAACAGAGTTCAAGCTCGACGTGGACATGGTCGTGCGCGCGGTCGGGCAGCGGCCGGTGACGGAATTCTTGCGCGCGGTAAAGGGCCTCGAATTGAACAAAGACGGCACGGTAAAGGTCGACGAGCAACACCAGACAGGCAATCCAAAGTACTTCGCTGGTGGTGACTGCACGAACGGAGGCAGAGAAGTGGTCGATGCCGTCGCGGAGGGCATGGCCGCCGCGCGCGGCCTCGACGCCTGGCTCGGCTATCCTCGCGGAGCAAAGTGACATCTCGTGCGAGTGCCCGGCTGGCTGAGCGAGCGATTGCCGTTCCTCGACGTACTCGAGGACGATTGGCAACCGCTGTCACGGATTGCACTCGGAGCATGGTTGGTTTTCTACGCCGTCTGCCTCTGGGGAGCGGCAACCGGCGGCGGCATCCTCCGGTGGATCAATCTCGTGTTCATGCCGGTCCACGAGGGCGGGCACTTGCTTTTCCGTTTTTTCGGCGAGTGGATCACGGTGGCGGGTGGGACAATTCTGCAGCTCCTTCTGCCATTCGCGCTGGCGATCTATTTCGTCTTCCGCCGGCAGATTGCAGGCACTGCGTTTTGCGCATTTTTCCTTTTCGAGCAGTTCTTGCCAGTCGGGATTTACATGGCCGACGCGCGGGCACAGGCGCTGGACTACGTCACCGTGGGCGATCCGGAGAATGCCGTGCACGACTGGTATTACCTGTTCAATTCCGTGGGAGTATTGCAGCACGACACGGCGATTGGCGCGACGCTGAGCTTTCTTGGCTGGCTCGGAATGCTCGGCACAGTGGGTTGGTTGACGTGGCGCGCGATTAAGAGTCAGAGCACGACGTGAGGTGAGGCATGGCCGATCTTAGCGTTAACTTTTGCGGAGTGAAGAGCCCGAACCCGTTCTGGCTCGCTTCCGGGCCGCCGGCGAATACAGGCGGGCAAGTAATGCGCGCATTCGATGCGGGCTGGGGCGGCGCCGTGTGGAAAACGATTGGCGAGCCGATCGTGAACACCTCCTCGCGCTACGGCGCGATCGACCTTGCCGGCGTGAAGATGATGGGCCTGAACAACATCGAACTCATCAGCGACCGCCCGATCGAAGTGAACTTCCGCGAGATCTCCGAGGTGAAGAAGCGCTATCCCAAGCACCTGGTGATTGCTTCGCTGATGGTGGAATCGAAGCGCGAATCGTGGCACGACATGGTGAAGCGCGCCCAGGACGCCGGCTCCGATTTGGTCGAACTGAATTTCGGCTGCCCGCACGGCATGAGCGAACGCGGCATGGGCGCGGCTGTGGGCCAGGTGCCCGAGTACACGGAGATGATCACGTCGTGGGTGAAGGAAGCGGCGAAGATCCCGGTGATCGTCAAGCTTACGCCGAACGTCACCGACATCACGCGGATCGCCGCTGCGGCCGAACGCGGCGGTGCAGATGCCGTCAGCCTGATCAATACCATCAATTCGTTGATGGGGGTGGACCTCGATACGTTCGCGCCGCGGCCGAACGTGGCCGGCAAATCGTCGCACGGTGGATACTGCGGCCCGGCGGTGAAGCCCATTGCACTCCACCTGTTATCTTCCGTGGCCAAGAAAGTGCGCATCCCCATCAGTGGCATCGGCGGCATCAGCTTCTGGAATGACGCCGCGGAGCACATCGCGCTGGGCGCCACAACCGTGCAAGTCTGCACGGCGGTGATGCACTACGGCTTCCGGATCGTCGAAGACATGATCGACGGCCTGGGGCAATACATGGACAACCACGGCTTCCGCACGATCGAGGATTTCCGCGGGCGCGCCCTGCCGAACGTACAGGACTGGGGCGACCTGGACCTGAATTACAAAATCATCGCCGAAATCGACCGCGAATTGTGCATCGGCTGCCAAATCTGCTACGTCGCGTGCGAAGACGGCGCGCACCAGTGCATCTCGCCCTACGACGTTGCCGGAAACGGCAAACAAAACGTGAACAACATGGGCGTGCATGTGCCGCGCATCATTGAGGAGGAGTGCGTGGGCTGCAACCTCTGCGCGCTCGTCTGTCCCGTGGACGGCTGCATCACGATGAAGCAGGTGGGCACCGGCCAGCCGCCCATGAGCTGGAACGACCGCATGAAGAAGATGGCGCAGGATCCCTCCTGCGCGCCGCCGACTGCTTCTGGACACTGACGATTCGAGTGCGGCGATGAAGCGCATCGTTGTGCTGGGAGCCGGCTTCGGCGGCATGCAGGCCACGATTGACCTGGCGCGCTCCTTCCGCGACGCCTCGATCGTGCGCCGCCCGCGGAAGTGCAAGTTTTGCGGAACGGACTAGCGGGCGCGGGCACGAGCCTTCAGCAGCGCGTAGAACGGGAGCTTTCTGACCGATTTGTAGATCGGAAGTGGTTCGTCGATAAAGTCATCCTCCGGGCGCAGCTTTTTCGGCTCGCGGGTATGAATGTCCAGGAACTTCTCGCGCGAGCCGATAACCTCGCCATTCTTTGCAAAGTAACGGTCGCGGATCACGCTCACGTGCCCATAAAACGTGTTCAGCTCGGAATGCACTCTTGCGAGCGTACCATCCTGGCGAAAACAGTATCTCGCGTAAAGCAGCCAATCCCTTGACGGGGAGTCCGTGGCGGTGTTGACGGCGACCACCGAGCCATCACGTATCCAGACGAGTGCCGCATTCGTGGCGTCATCGTCCCCTTCGCTTGCTAGTCGCTCCGCGTCGCTCTTGAATTGGCGCCAGGCGTATCGGTCCGCGCTGATCTTGGCCTGCGCGAACACAAAGTCACCCTCCGGCGCGACTTCAATAAGCTTCTCGACTTCCCCACAATAACTCTCCACAGGCTCGACAGTCTCGCCTTTGCCGGATGACTCGGGGCGGGAATGCAGACCGGCGCCGAATGTCGCTAAGCAGAAATTGAGGGACAAGAAGATGCCTGTAGAGAATCGCATGGTCACTCTGCAGGTTCGGCTGTGGGCTGGCGCGCGTTCATCAACACGGAATAGGCCACGAAGCTGACCACGAACCCCACAAACCACGCGTAGTCGTAAAGTACGCGCAGGGGTGGGTAGACGAGGCCCACAAACGCCACGCCGCAGCCCGCGGCCAGCGCCACGATCGCGTTCCAGTTCACGCCGCGGGAAAACTCGTAGAAACCGTCTCGCTCGTAAAGGTCTTCGATCAGAATGATTTTTTTCCGCAGGACAAAGTAATCGCAAATCAGCACGCCCGCAATCGGCCCGAGAAAGCCGGAATAGCCTACGAGCCAGCCGAAGATGTAGCTGCCGTAATTGGCCATCAGCTTCCAGGGCTGCATGGCGATGCCCAGCAGACACGTGATCAAGCCGCCAGTGCGGAAACTGATGCGCCGCGGCCACAGATTCGAGAAATCGTTGGCGGGCGAGACTACGTTGGCCGCGACATTCACATTCAGGGTGGCCAGAAGCAGCCCGATCATGGCGATGGTCACGGCAAGAGGGTTGCCGAGGCGCGAGAGCACGCCGACCGGGTCCCAGATGGCTTGGCCGAATAGGATTACCGTGGCGGAGGTCACGGCGATGCCGATGAACGAGTAAAACGTCATCGTGGCGGGCAGCCCGAGCGCCTGGCCAACCATCTGCGCGCGCTGGCTGCGGGCGTAGCGTGTGAAGTCGGGAATGTTCAGCGCCACGGTGGCCCAGAAGCCAACCACGCCTGTGAGCGACGGAATGAAAAAGCGGAAAAACTCCGGGAAACTGTGAAACTTCGACGGCGTTGCGAGCATGGGGCCTAAGCCACCAGCTTTGCTGCGCGCCCAGAGCAGCAGCGCGAGTCCGATCAGCAGCAGGAACGGCGCGGTGATGCCTTGCAGGAAGCGAATCGTCTTGATGCCGCGGACGATCACCAGAACATTGAGCAGCCAGAAGCAGAGGAAACAGGCGGGCACGTTCCACGCGAAGTTTTTCCACGTGGGAATCAGCGCGATCATCATCGCGTTGATGGCTTCGCCGCCAATCCACGTTTGAATCCCGAACCAGCCGCAGGCCACAAGCGCTCGCAGGATGGCCGGCACATTCGCGCCGAGCACCCCAAACGATGAGCGCGCGAAAATGGGGAAGGGAATCCCGTACCGCGCGCCGGCGTGTGCGTTGAGCAGCATGGGAATGAGCACCAGCACGTTCCCAAGGAAGACGGTGAAGATGGCCTGCTTCCAGTTCATGCCGCCGGCGATCATGCCGCTCGCCAGCATGTAGGTGGGGATGTTGACGCTCATGGCGATCCACAGCGCGGCGTAGTTGTACGTGCCCCAGGTGCGGCGGTCGGTGGGGATGGGCGCGAGGTCTTCGTTGAAGAGGGAGCTCGCGCGGACGGCTTCCGAATCGAGCCGCTCGATGCGCGGCTCGTGCCCCCCGGCGTTTTCCGGGACGTCGTTCACTGGAATTCGCCCTTTCGGAGGATTTCTGCGGTCACATCTTCTGCCGGGAGAGTGGGCGCGTCAAGAAGACTAGTAGCGGCGAGTGCGCTGGTCGGGGGCCAGCGCGATTTCGATATCGAACACCCGGCTCTCACTGGAGAGCTTCACGCGGATGCGCCGGGCCGGACCGATCTCTCGCACCAGCCAGTCTTCGGTGAGCAGCGGATCGGCGGGTTTGTCGGCTTCCATCCAGATGAGATCCCTGCCCTTGTGTTCGAGCTTCTCGGGGGCGAGTTCGTACATCTGCTTGGCTCTCACGTCGAGCATGAGGAAGCGCTGGCCGAGCTGAATCAGCAGCATGTCTTTTTTATCGGGTTTGTAGATGCTCCAAATCTTCGGCGCGCGGTCGTCGATCCGGAAAATCACTCC
Organism: uncultured Acidobacteriota bacterium; assembly: GCA_963739275.1. Taxonomy (GTDB): domain Bacteria; phylum Acidobacteriota; class Terriglobia; order Acidiferrales; family UBA7541; genus JBGQGH01. The sequence continues at coordinate 5,556 of CAVTZX010000009.1, read as the reverse complement.
TTCGACCGGCTTCCAGACGATCTTCTCTCTGTCAGCCGCAGCTAACGCGAGCGCGGTGAGCATCAGAAGAATGCCGGAATGAAAAACTGCCTTGACGTGACTCAACACTGATAATTCGCTCCCTAAGAATCTTACGCTGCATCGATTGAGCGTGGAACAGAAAAGCCGCGAGGGGCGGCGGACACCGATCCTCGCGGCTCTCCTTTGGGGCTCGCTGAAAGCGGCCTAGTGCTTGGCGGTTGCCGACGAGCCGTCACTGTCTTTTTCCTTTTTCGACGCGGCCGTCCGGTCCGGTCAAGAAAAACCGCATAAGCGCTTCATTTACAGATTGTTACAAAGGGCCCCTTCCCGGTTGGCCGGAAATCGTAGGCTCGCGGCCCCAGCCGGTTTGACGGCAGTGAGATGCCGATGCTGCAACAAACAAGGTGTGCTGGAGAAACAACCTCTTCCTGAATCGCGCCATCGAGACGAGTGTATGTGCAACGTGCCGCCCCGACCCGGCTTGGGCTGCGAACGCTGCCGAGGAGGCCACCATGAAGTGGCGACGCAAGATGATCAAGGCTCTTCTGGGAAGCATGCTGTTACTGGGCTTTGCTACGCTGACCAGCGCCCCGGCGCAGGCCGACCGCTGGAGTTCGTGCCGGAATCGCCGCGCGAAGCTCGAGCGCAAGCTCGATCGCGACATCTATCGCCACGGCTTCCGCAGCCGTCAAGCCGAGCGCGATCGCTGGGATCTGCGCGAACTCGAACGCTCCTGCGGCGGCTACGGCTATCGCTGGCGCCGCTAGCTCGTCTCAGCAGTTCTCTCTGGGCAGCAACGGAAGGGGGCCAACCGAGGTTGGCCCCTTTTTTGTTCCCCACGGCGATGCTGTTGCAATGTCGGCTGGGCGATTCCTCTACCACCCGACATTCAGCGGGCTTCCGTCAACAATGACGTGACCTCGTTCTCTTGCGAACCGCACGAGATCGACGAGAAGCTGCACATCGTCCTTGCAGTACTTGCAAACTTTCTCCTTCTCGCCAGCCCTCCACCAGGCAACCGCTTGGAGCCCGCCGCCAGTCTTCTTGTGACCCAGAGTATCTGCCGCGAGTTGGTCCAGCTTGATGCGAAATCCCAATTTCCTCCGGAGGTCGGTGAGGAGATCGAAAGAACGGGTGTGGAGCTTGTGCTGCGGTGCGTAGCCCCGCAACACTTCCAAGTCAAACCGGTCGCCATTGAAAGTAATAATTCGTGGAAACTTTTCCAGTTCGGCCACGAGAGCTAACGCGTCTTCCTCAAACCACCTCCTATGGCCGTGAGACTCGTTCCATGTGACGGCCACCGCGAGACCAAAGTCGCGAATGCTTGACCATCCGCCGGGAACTTCGTTAGACAGTCTCAGCGTTTCGACGTCGAGGTAGATTTCCTCACCAATCTTCGCATTCTTCTCCACGCCAGCCTCTTAGGGGTCCGGCTAATAGATATTCGATTCGCGTTTGCGGCCGGTGTAGTCGATGTACACCGCTTTCAGCTCGGTGTAGAAATCAATCGCCACGCGTCCCATCTCGCGGAGGCCGACGCCGGTGCCCTTCATGCCGCCAAAGGGCATCTGGGCTTCGCCCCCCACGGTGGGCGAATTCACGTGCGTGATACCGGTTTCGATGCGGTCGATGAACTCGAAGATCTTCGCGGCATCGTTGGTATAGATGGAGCTCGACAGGCCATACTTCACTGAATTCGCGACGCGCAGCGCCTCTTCGAAATCCGGCACGCGGATGATGGAGAGCACGGGGCCGAAAACTTCTTCCTGCGCGATCGCACTGTCCCAGGGAACATTGTCGAAAACAGTCGGCGCGACGAAGTAGCCGCGGTCGTAGCCCGGCCCGGTCAGCCGGTGCCCGCCCAGCCGGAGTTTCGCTTCTTTCTTTCCGATCTCGATGTACTTCAAGTCGGTGTTCAACTGCGATTCGTCCACTGCCGGCCCCATGTCCACGCCCGGGTCAAGGCCGTTGCCGACCTTGAACTTCTTCGTGCGCTCGATCAGCGCTTCGACAAAGCGGGCGGCAACGGATTCTTCCACGACGACGCGGCTGGTGGCCGTGCAGCGCTGTCCCGTCGAGGCGAACGCGCCGAAGACAGCGGACTCGACAGCCAGCGGCAGATCCGCATCCGCCAGCACGACCAGCGGGTTTTTGCCGCCCATCTCGCACTGGCACTTCTTCATTCTCCGCGCGCCCTGCGCGTAAAGTTCGCTGCCGACTTCGTTCGAGCCGGTGAACGACACGGCCTTTACGTCGGGATGCTGCAGCAGCTCATCTCCGACTTCGCCGCCCGACCCCACCACCATGTTCAGAACCCCTGCGGGCAGCCCCGCTTGCTCGAGGATCTCGACCACCCGGGCGCCAGTGAAGGGAGTGAGCGAGGCGGGCTTGAACACCACCGTGTTGCCCGCGATGAGCGCCGGCGCCATCTTCCAGACGGGGATGGACACGGGGAAATTCCAGGGCGTAATCGCGGCCACCACGCCGAGTGGCTGTTTGATCGTGTAGGCAAAGTTCTTGGGCAGCTCGCTCGGCAGGGTTTCCCCGCCGATGCGCCGCGCCTCGCCGGCCATGAACTCCAAAATGTTGATGGATTTTTGCACCTCGCCGAGGGAATCCTTGAGCGCCTTGCCTTCTTCCCGCGTCAGAATCCGCCCCAGCTCTTCTTTGTGCTGCTCCATCAGGAGGGCCGCCTTGGCAATGACGCGCCCGCGCGCCGGCGCCGGCGTATCGCGCCAGGCAGGGAACGCGGCCTTGGCCGCAGCGATGGCTTCGCGCGCTTCTTCGCGCGTGGAAAGCGGGATGATGCCGACGACTTCGTCGAGGTTTGCGGGGTTGCGCCGCTCGACGGTCTTCGTGGAGCGCGACTCGACCCAGCGCCCATTGACGAAATTCCTGCAAACAGGGGCAGTGGTGACGGCGGTGGCCATGGTGGTTTCCTATCTCGCTTTGCTTGTGGCGTTCAAGACGTGGAAATGGTGCTTCGGGCGGCAAGAAAGGTCAAGGGCACGCGAGGGGCGGCCGGTCCGCGGGGAGTTAGAACTCCAGTTGCGCCTGTGGCGCCCCCGCCGGCCGTTCAATCAACCCTTTTTTTGAGTAGTGGCGTTTCTGCATGTAGAGCATGCGGTCAGCCCAGGCGAGCAATTGCGAAACAGTGATGCCGTCATGCGGATAGACGGCCGCGCCCACGCTCACGGAGAGCCGCGGCTTTTCGCCGTCGCTCAAAACCCGCTCGCGGATGCGGTGCGCGACCACCCAGGCCTCCTCCACGGACGTCTCGGGCATGACCAGCGCGAACTCGTCCCCACCGTAGCGCGCGGCAAGGTCCGTCTCGCGGCAATGCATCCGCAGGACGTTGGCCAAACGGCAGAGCGCGCGGCTGCCCGTGAGGTGACCGTGGGTGTCGTTGACCCTCTTCAGGCCGTCCAGGTCAAGCAGCAGAACCGCAAAGGGCCGCTCGGTGCGGCCGTAACGCTTGATTTCAGCGTCGAGGACCTCGAGCAAGCGCCGGTAATTCGCGAGGCCCGTCAGCGGATCGCTCACAGCCATGCGCCGCACCTGGTCCTCGGCGCGTTTGCGCTCGGAGACTTCTGCGCCCAGTGCCAGGGTCATGACCGCCATCACGCCCATGAAAACCTGCAGCAGGAGCAGGGAAGTGTTCTCTGTGCCGCGCACGAACGGGCCGAAGCCATGCAGCGTGCCCCAGATGGCGATCCCGGCCAGCGCCGCGACGGCGGTGGCTGCTTCGCGCCGGCCGAACTGAAACGCCGTCCAGATCAGGAACGGGATGCACAGGAATTCAAGCGGATAACTCTTGAACTCGGAGTGAAAATATCCTCCGAAGACCACCCAGCCCATCACTGCCAGCGTCGAGAAGAGAAGAGCAGCGTGCAGGATTCTCCTCAGCTTGAACTCCACGCGCGGATTCGCAATCCAGATGAGCAGCAAGGGCGTGACGATCAGTGCACCCACCGTGTCCCCGAGCCACCAGGTTCTCCAGATGGGCCCATACTCCACCCAGTTCGCATCGCGGAGCGCGAGACTCGTTACGCCAAGGGTGGCGCTGATCGCCGCGGCGGGCATCGCGGCGAAGAAGGTGAATTTGAAAATGTCTGCCGCGCGCTCGAACGCTTCCTGGCCCTTGGCGAAACGGAGCACGAGGTAGGTTCCGGCAACTCCTTCCAGGGTGTTGCCGACGGCGATCCCGAGCGAGCTGAGTACGGAGCCGGCCGTGGTCAGGTTTACAAGAAAAGCGCCGACCAGAATAGCGGGCCAGATGCGATATCCCAAGAGCAGGAAAGCAGCCAGCGCGATTCCCGTCGTCGGCCAGACGGCGGAAGCGCTGGCATGAAGGTAGACAAAGTGCAGCGCTAGTTTCCCGGCGATTGTGTATACCGCGGCCAGGCCGACCCCCGCGGCAAATTCCTCGACGGATGGAACCCGGAACATTCATCCCCCCTGTATCTCGCGGGTGCCGGGAGACCGCTCTCACTGCCAGAGATTGTTTGTGCGAGTACCGGACTCCCCCCTCGGCTTGCACAGGAAGTCGGATACCAATCATGAAGTTACGGGAAGGGAGTGATGAAGTGAATGGTACTTCCGGACTATTTTACGCAAAGAAGTAACCCTAGAGGCTGTGCCGATGTGGTATGCGGATCTTCCGGGGTTTTCACCGGCTGAAGCCGCAATCGCGCCAGAGTTTTCCCCATTCCCACATGCCGAAGTGGGCAGGCTTGGGGAGTGGATACCCGACTTGTCGCGCGAGCATGGAGATCTGTCCGCGATGATGCGATTCGTGCGCGATCATGTAGCCGAAGGCGCCGGCGACGTCCGGACGGAAATCGCGCACGCGTCCTTGGGGATGAGCAAGGCCAGCAGCGAGGAGATTGCCGATGGCTTCGCCACTTCTCGCTAGCGCGGCCATGGCCTGCTTCTTGGTGCACGTGTCGCGATCAAGCTTCGGCGGCACTTTGATGCCCTTGATCCCTTTCGCCGAAACAGCGAGCCACATGTGCCGCACGTTGTGGATGTGCGCGACGATCGCGGCGATCGGCCGGCCCGCGCCGGTGGGCGGCTCGCCGCGCCACGCGCGGTCGTCGAGATGCTCGAGCAGATACTGGTTCATCCGCTCGTTCACGGCGTAGGCTTCGAGCAGCGCCTGCTTTAGATCAAAAGTAGTTGATTGCGGAGTCGCCGGCATCAGAGTCGAACTTCGCTGAGCGACTTATCGAGCAGCTTGGCCGCTTCGTCCACGTCGGCCTTGTCGATGTTGAGCATGGGCGAGAGGCGAATGACATTGCCGTAGAGGCCACCCTTGCCGATGAGCAGGGCATTGTCGCGCGCGCGTTCCATAAGCTGAGTTGCGGCTTCGGGGGCGGCCTCTTTCGTCTTGCGGTCCTTCACGAGTTCGAGCGCCTGCATCAACCCCATGCCGCGGACGTCGCCGATGACCGTGTGCTTCGTCTTCAATTCTTCGAGCTTGCCGCGGAAATAATTGCCGACCGCGTGCGCATTCTCGAGCAAGTTCTCTTCTTA
>CAVTZX010000008.1:0-3589 GCA_963739275.1 uncultured Acidobacteriota bacterium | reverse complement strand
CAGCTCGCGCACGGGCTGGGTGGGGTTTTGCCGGACGGTGGGAATGCGCTGCGCGGGCGCGATGTTGTAACGCGGCGACCAGTCCAGATCAACCTCGGCGCCGAAGTACTCCTTCAGCGCTTCACGCCCTTTGCCTAACCGGAATCGACCGCACATACTGGCAGAATTGTAACCCAGCGCAGTGTAGCCGGAGGCGCGGGCGCGAGTACGCCGATTGTGGGGGAATCTGGAGGGGCCGGGCGGATTCGAACCGCCGACCTAGAGTTTAGGAAACTCTTGCTCTATCCAACTGAGCTACGGCCCCGGCAGAATCAGGTTAGCACGTAGCCAGCCGAGCGGAAAACCGCGTGCCGAAAGTCATATCTGCCCGGTGCCTCATCGCTTCAGGCGTGTCATTAAGGTCAATTCAGGTAGTGGTGCAGTTTGAATTTCTGGGGCCTCGCAACTGAGCGCCGGATATGACATCATGCGTTCATGCCTAAGCAGTCACGCACAACAAAACCGAAGTGGAAGCGCGAGGATGTTAACCAGGTGGCAGCCCGCGCCATCGCAGAGCTGACCGGGCAGCCCTTACCGAAGCTTACACCGGGGAAGAACCCGATGGCGCAGATGTTGGGCGCAATGGGTGGCAAGATTGGCGGCCCTGCTAGGGCCGCTGCTATGACGGCAGATGAGCGGAGCGCAAGTGCAAGCAAGGCAGCACGTGAGCGGTGGAAGAGGGAAAGGGCCAAACAGCATTAGCTATTAGCCCTTGTCTGCCACGCCCGTCCCCTTGAACACGTCGCCGCCTTCTGAGTTCAGGTACCATTCGGACAGTCCCCAATCGCCGTGGACGTTAACCACGTCTCCCTTGTCCTTCGCTCGGCGCTGGAGGAGCTTATACACGGATTGGTATCCCTTGCCCTTGATGCCGCCACGATCTAGCGCATCAATGATGGCCTTGGTGGACTGTGGGGTGCGGTTGGCCCACTTCCGCAGGTATTTCACCGCCGCCTCCGCAATGGTCATTTGGAAGAACGCATCCGACCGGATGTCGCGGGATTCCGGCGTGGTCGTACCGCTGGCTTCTGGCTTGTGGTCGCTAGGGCCAAGAGCTATAGGTTCCTCCACGAGCCTTCCAAAGCCGACCCCCGTGTCGCGCACCCGTTTGATTGCCTTAATGGCGGTATTCAGTTCCGCGACTTGGGACTCAAGCTCAGCAATGACAACGTCCCACTGCGCAAACTTCATCCGTTTTTCGGGCATGACAGCCCCCTTTAGTAACGTGATTCCGCTGGTTTTACGCGGGTTTTTGTGCTATTCTCTCGAATCCGATAACTGTTTTTGGGAATGGCGGCAACGGGATTTCCCAACCCGTATCTCCGGTTTTAAAGACCGGCGTCCTGTGGCAGTTAGACTATGCCGCCGTCTCAAAACGCAATGGGGTGTAAACGGCGGGTTTCCCCGCCGTCTCGCCCTTTCGAGGGGCGCGGCCACTAACATAGGCGCGACTCCTTTCCGGTGTGGGCGGGTTAGGCCCGACAAAGCTAAAACCCGCTCACCTCATTTACTAGCCTCCGATCATACACCCAAAGTCAAGCGTTCTACCACTTTTTGTTCCTACGACCGCCCATTGCTCCGGCGCGGCAGTCCCATAGACTGTTTACCATCTTGCTACTTGTCAATGCGCGACCGCTCACGCATCATACTATTCATGAATAAGCTGAACACGCAAAAGCGGGCGCAAATTATAGCGGCGCTGGTCGAAGGCAACTCGATTAACGCTATCGTGAGAATGACCGGAGCCGCTAAACATACGGTCTTGAAGCTACTCGAAGATGTGGGATGCGCGTGCGCCGCGCTCCATAATCGCGCCGTTCGCAACGTGCGTTCCGCTAGAATTCAAGCCGATGAAATCTGGCAATTTTGTTATGCAAAGAACAAGAACGTACCCGAAAAGCTGCGCGGCGTCGAGGGAATCGTGGACGTGTGGACTTGGGTCGCGCTAGATGCGGACACGAAATTGGCGGTTGCTTACCGTGTCGGGAACCGTGACGCCGTGACAGCCTATGAATTCATGCAGGACGTAGCTGACCGCGTGGCGAATCGAATCCAGCTAACAACGGACGGGCATCGCGTATATCTGGACGCTGTGAATGGCGCGTTCCCCTTCAACAATATTGATTACGCGATGCTGGTCAAGGTGTACGGCGCAGCGCTGGAGAGCGAGACCCGCTACAGTCCACCGCAATGCATCGGCTGTGAGATAAAGCCGGTGATTGGACGCCCCGACCCGAAACACATCTCAACATCATTCGTAGAGCGGCAAAACCTGAACATGAGAATGGCCATGCGGCGATTCACCCGCCTGACCAATGGCTTTTCCAAGAAGCTGGCGAATCATCGGCACGCTGTAGCGCTTCACTTCGCCTACTACAACTTCTGTCGGATTCACATGACGCTGCGGGTTACGCCAGCAATGGAGGCGGGCCTAGCCGATCACCCGTGGACGCTCGAAGAACTCGTGGAGCTAGTTGATGCCGAGGAGGCTTTAGCGGCATGAAAATTCAAACTGCACCACTACCTCAATTCACGGAATTAATGCCGACCGAGACCCTTCAGAAGAGCGGTGCCGCGAACGGCTGCGCATCATCCAGCAGATGGCGCTTGCGGCCCGGCAGTGGCACCGGAGGCTTGGCGCAGCCAATTCGTCGTGAATCTGCAGTAGTTGTATTCATCAAGGGTCTTCAATGGCGAGAGCCCGTCAGGCAGCGTCATCCTGCTGACCTGGTACTTGACCACAATCATGAACAAGAAGTACCCGCGCGGTCCGACCAAGACTCCGTACCCGGAGGCGATTGGGTTATCCCACAGCGGGAAGAAGTTGGGCGCGAGCACGTTGAGTGCCTTGGCCGTACCAACCGGCCCGAGTTTCAGCTCGAAGGAAACGAAAAAGCTCAGCACCGCAGCGCGATCAGCTAAGGTCAAGGTAGCAAGCGAACGAGCGCGGTATGTTGCAATTGTCTGACTGTGCCCACTGATGAGTTGCTGGAGTTCAGGTTCAAGGACGGCAAGCCTTGCCGGTTTGAATCTGTAGTAATTCCAGTTCCAACTCTTCAGGAATGCGGCGACTGCGGTGGCGGTATCGCCCACATTTCCATCGCGGAGCCCGTTTTCAGCGCCCTCAATCGCCCTCCAATAATCGCGCCAACGCGGTTCCTTTTTCTGGAACAGTTCGTGGGCCTTGACCAGATTTTCGGGACTGGGAACATTGACTTCCATGACCGGCTTACTTGTCCACCAACTTCCCGTTCTGCGTGATCCATGTGATGAAATCATCGAGCGATACGGAGTGATACTGATGTTGACCCTTTCCCTTCCACAACACACTTGAAGGTTTAACGCGCAGCTCGCCGATCTTGCTTCCGTCATCGGCATCGCCGATTGCGTGGTCAAAAGATGAGGGATCGAGAAATTTATATTTGGACGCAGGCATGCTGTTTGTTTTCCTCGAAAGTGAAGTGACAAATTCTACTACTGAGCTACGCCCTGCCGCTGAATCAGGTTAGCAATTTCCGTCACGCCACGGCAATGCCGGCTACGAATGTGT
>CAVTZX010000007.1:0-55749 GCA_963739275.1 uncultured Acidobacteriota bacterium | reverse complement strand
GGTCGTGAATACGATGGTGTGCTGGGGCGAGGAAGGCGGGTATTTCGCCTCCACGGAAGCGCGCGACGCTTTCCACGACGAACTAGCCCACCTGCTCGTCGAGCAGAAGATGGCCTTCAACTCGCCGGTCTGGTTCAACGTGGGCGTGCAGCCGCAAGCCGCAGTGCTCCGCCTGCTTCATCAATTCCGTCCAGGACAACATGGAATCCATCATGAACCTGGCCAAGACGGAGGGCATGCTCTTCAAGTGGGGCTCGGGCACGGGCACGAATTTCTCGTCCTTGCGCGGCAGCCGCGAAACGCTCTCCGGCGGCGGCATCGCCTCCGGCCCGGTCAGCTTCATGAAGGGTTTTGACGCCTTCGCCGGCGTCATCAAGAGCGGCGGCAAGACGCGCCGCGCCGCCAAGATGGTCATCCTCAACGTGGACCACCCGGACATCGTCGAGTTCATCGATTCAAAAACGAGGGAAGAGCGCAAGGCCCAGGTGCTCATCGAGCAGGGCTACGATTCCGGGATCGACGGCGAAGCCTACTCCTCGATCTTCTTCCAGAACGCGAACCACTCTGTGCGCGTCACCGATGAGTTCATGCGCGCCGTCGAAGAGGATCGCGACTGGTGGACGCGAAACGTCATCGATGGCCAGCCCGTCGAAAAACACCGCGCGCGCGAGCTCATGCAGAGCATGGCTGAATCCGCGTGGCACTGCGGCGATCCCGGCATGCAGTACGACACCACCGTCAACCGCTGGCACACCTGCAAGAACACGGGTCGCATCAACGCGTCGAACCCCTGCTCCGAGTACATGTTCCTCGACGATACGGCCTGCAACCTCGCCTCGCTCAACCTAATGAAGTTTCTCGGTTCGAACGGCCAGTTCGACGCCGAAGCCTTCCGCCAGGCGGTGGACGTCACCATCACCGCGCAAGAAATCCTGGTGGACAACGCGAGCTACCCGACCGAGAAAATCGGCAAGAATTCGCACGACTTCCGCCCGCTCGGGCTGGGCTACGCCAACCTCGGCGCGCTGCTGATGTCCCTCGCGCTGCCCTACGACAGCGACGAAGGCCGCGACATGTGCGCCGCCGTCACCGCGCTGATGTGCGGCGAAGCCTACGCGCAGTCCGCGCGCCTCGCTGAGCGCATGGGGGCGTTCCCCGGCTACGCCGAAAACCGCGTGCCCATGCTCGACGTCATTCGCATGCATCGCGATTCGCTCCGGCCCATCAAGCCGGATAACGTGCAAGCTCCGGTGCTGCGCGCGGCGCAGCAATCGTGGGACGCCGCGCTCGCCTTCGGCGAAAAGCGCGGCTACAGGAATTCGCAGGTCACCGTGCTCGCTCCCACCGGCACCATCGGCTTCATGATGGATTGCGACACCACGGGCATCGAGCCCGACCTCGCGCTCGTCAAGCACAAGAAGCTGGTCGGCGGCGGTTTGATGAAGATGGTGAATGGCATCGTCCCGCAGGCGCTGATGCGGCTGGGTTACACGCCCGAGGAAACCAACCAGATCGTGGCGCACATCGAGGCCAACGGCACCATCGAAGGCGCGCCGGGCTTCAAGCCCGAGCACCTGCCCGTCTTCGATTGTTCGCTCGCGCCCACGACCGAAAACGGCCGCGGACGCTCGATTTCCTGGCGCGGACACTTGCACATGATGGCCGCCGCGCAGCCGTTCCTCTCCGGCGCGATCAGCAAGACGATCAATATGCCCGAGGAGTCCACCGTCGAAGACATCATGCAGGCCTACACCGAGTCCTGGAAGCTGGGGATCAAGGCCGTGGCCATTTATCGCGACAATTCGAAGTGTTCGCAGCCGCTCAGCGCTGCGGGCAAGAAAGAAGGCGAGAAAGCCTCTGCGGAGCCTCCCGCTCCGAGCGTCCAGCCGCCGGAACAACACGAACTCTTCCCGCGCCAGAGCCGGGAAAAACTTGCGCCGGAGCGCGACTCGATCACCCACAAGTTTTCCATCGGCGGCCACGACGGCTACATCACCGTCGGCAAGTACGCCGACGGCCGCCCGGGCGAGATCTTCATCAAGATGGCCAAGGAAGGCTCAACGCTCAGCGGCGTCATGGACGGCCTCGCGCTCGCCATTTCCATCGGTTTGCAGTACGGCGTGCCGCTGCGCGCGATCGTGGACAAGCTCATCAACACGCGCTTCGAGCCCTCGGGGTTCACGCAGAACCCGGACATCCGCATGGCCAGCTCGCTGCTGGACTACATCGCGCGCTGGCTCGGCGGCAAATTCATCTCGCTGGAGTATCTGAAGGCCAGCGGCGCCTACATCGGCGAAATCGCTCCGCCCTCCGCCTCCGCTTCAGAGCACAGCGCGGGGACGCCAGCCACCTTGACGCCCGAAGCCGTCGTCTCCGCGCGCATTCGCGCCGCCATCGAAGGCGCGCCCACCTGCTCCGAATGCGGCATGCTCATGGTTCCCAACGGCGCCTGCTACAAGTGCGAGAACTGCGGCTCGACTTCGGGTTGCAGTTAGGACCAACCCATTCCAAAGTAAGAGGGCACGGCCGAGGGATCTGCGACCGTGCCCTTTGTGTCTTGCCGGGTTATTCTTACAAGTCTGCCACGTCGAACTTCACGGTGGCGTCTTTTGCGGCGGCCTCGAATTCGTGCTGCGCGTGGTCGGCTTCGGCATCCCGGTTCTGCGCCACGAGGCTTTGCCAGAGGCCGAAGAACGAACGCGGATTCCGCGGGTTGAGTTCGAGGTCGGCGCGAAACACCTTCTCCGCTTCGGCAGCCTGGCCATTGCGCAGCAGCGCTCCGCCCAGCGCTTCGCGCAGCGGACGGTACCAGGGCGGCGGCTCGTCGTAGTTGAGCGCGTCCTGCGCGGCGACGGCTTTCCGCAGAATCTCGATCGCTGACTTGCGGTCCCCGCGCGCTTCGGCGATGCGCGCTTCGAGATCCAACCGCGCAACTTCCAGCACGTCCTTGGCGGCATTCAAACTCCAGCCTGTGTGTGCGCTCACTTCCTTCTGAGCGGCGAGGAACGCGCGCTGCTCTTCTTCGGCGTGCGCGACGTCCTTCTTTGCCGCATAGGCGGCACCGCGTGCAAAGTGACGGATCGTGCTCACGAGGTGCAGGTCCGCATCGGGTTCCGGCGCGGCGAGGATTTCGTCCCAGCGCGCGAAGCGCACGCGCACCAACGCCGGCATGGTGAGGAACGATTCCATCATGGGCAGCATTTCCTTGGGTGCGGGAGCGAGGTGCGCGGTGAGCTTCTCGGCGGCGGCCAGCGCGTCTTCGTAGCGGCCCTGCATGGCGCGGGCGAACATGAGGAAGTGCAGGTTGTGGCTGTAATACATCATGGGATAAATGCCCGCGGCGCCGGCCTGCTGGATGTAACTCTCGTCGGCGTGCACGCCGCGGACGTTGGCGTCGGCGGCGAGGTCGTAGTCGCCCGTATGCATGTAGATATGGGAGGGCATGTGCACGAGGTGTCCCGCGCTCGGCGCGAGCGTCGCGAGCCGCTGCGCGCTGGCCACGGCGCGTTCGGGATGGGGCGAAGCCTCGACGGCGTGGATGTAAAGATGGTTCGCGCCGATGTGATTGGGGTCGCGCCGCAGGACGGACTCAAGCACCCCGACGATCTCCTCGGTATCTGGGGCGGGCGCGCCGTTGGCGCTCCAAAGCTGCCACGGGCGCAGCAGCATCATGCTGTCGGCGTAAAGTGTAGCGGCGTCCAGGTCATCCGGGTAGCGCGCGACGACCGCGGCCATCGCTGCCTTGTAGTCTTGCGCGAGGCGCTTGCGGTCGGCCTTGGGATCGGGGGAGAAGCGCCGTGCCATGGCGGCGATGTAAGCGCGCTCGTTCTCGGGGCCGGTGGCGCTCAGTGCGACGGCCTTCTGAATGGCGTCGTAGGCGGCCTTGGCGCGGGGATCGTCCACATCCAGGTTGTAGTTCGGGCCCAGCGCGAGCGCGATGCCCCACAGCGGCATCGCGGCCTTCGGGTCCAACTCCGCCGCGCGCTGGAACGATCGCACGGCCTCGTCGTGGTTGAACGCATAGACGAGCGTAAGGCCTTGGTCGAAGTACTTCTGAGCTTCTGGATTGCTCGTCAAGATGGCGTGATGGCGAGAGCCGAGTCCCGTGAACAGAATGGCGGGTCGTTCGGCTGGGGCACCGTGATCGGGATGCGATTGCGCGCCGAGGGCCGGAACGACGGCCAGAATCAGCAAGACAATCCAACGATTCATCCTGTTCCTCCTAAAGATGGCCGGTGGAAACAGAATGGTAGGCGGACAGGAGATTGGGGTCAACGTGCTATCCAGCGGAGAGAGACGACCGCGGCCCGCTGGTCCGCCGAACTTGGTCCCAAGCAGGGCGCTTAGGACAACCACTCGCGGGGCAGGAAATCTCGTGCGGACATGAAAAGGGGTCCCCCAGTGGGGACCCCTTTTTCTCTCTACCCCAGCAACCTGCCGCATTGGCAGGTCCACCCCGGGAATCTATAAGAGGCGCAGCACGATTTCTGCCACCACGGGAGCTTTCTCTGGGGACGCGCAATTGCATGATAGATCAAAGGTTAGGCGTGCGGCCCACCACGAGAGTTTTCTGCTGACTGTCGCGGCCTATGCTTTCTCACAATGATCGGCTGGGTTTCTATGTTCTTTGGGAGATTCAGGCCGCGCGAGCAGGGGCCGACGGTTGGTCGGACGCCCGAAATCTGCGCCAGACCAGCCTGGCGGACCAAAACAGGATCGGGGGCCCCAATGCTAGCATTCCCCTCGAGATCCCCTGCCGAGGAAAGATCCCCCAAGGCGCTAGGCCGCGCCGATGGCGGAGCGGATGGCGGAGGCGATGGACTTCGACCAGCGCTCGACGTCTTCGGCGCGTTCGGCTTCGACCATGACGCGGGCGAGCGGCTCGGTGCCGGAATAGCGGAGAACGACGCGGCCGGCGGCGCCGAGTGCGCGATTGGCTTCCGCGAGCGAGCGCGAGACTTCGGGGAGCGATTCCAGGGGAGGCTTCGAGCGCACTTTTACGTTCAGAATTGTCTGTGGGAAAACCTTGAGGCCTGCCACAAGATCATCCAGCGGACCGCGCAGGGCGACGAGGCAGACGATCTTGAGGGCGGTGAGGAGGCCGTCGCCCGTTGTGGCATCGTCGAGAAAGATGATGTGGCCGGATTGCTCGCCGCCCAGGTTCGCGCCGCTGCGGATCATCTCTTCGAGGACATAGCGATCGCCGACGGGCACGCGCGCCAGGGGCAGGCTTTCAGCAGCAAGGGCGCGCTCCAGGCCAAGATTGGCCATCGTCGTGCCAATGATGCGGCCGCCCTTCAGCTCGCCGGTGGATTTCAGATAGCGCGAGGCGGCAAGCAGGACGCCGTCGCCGTCCACGATCTTGCCGGACGCGCTGACGAAAATGGCGCGGTCGGCGTCGCCGTCAAAGGCCACGCCGAGGGCCGCGCGTGCCTCGACGACTTTTCTCCGCAAACTTTCGGGATGGAGTGAGCCGCAGTTCACGTTGATGTTGCGGCCGTCGGGCTGGTTGTGTATGGCGACAGTTTGCGCGCCGAGTGAGGAGAACAGCGCGGGCGCAAGGCGGCTGGCGGCGCCATTGGCGCAATCGAGAACGATCTTGATGCCCGCGAGCTTTGCGCCGGAGATCACGCGGGTGCGGAGGAAGGCGAGGTAGCGCTCGTCGAGCGTGCGGTCTTCGGCGAGATCGACGGCGGCGGGCGCGGCATCCTGGCCGCACTGCGCGAGGATTTCGCGCTCGATGGACTCTTCAACCTCATCGGGCAACTTCATCCCCGCAGCGGAAAAAAGCTTCACGCCGTTATCGTGGTAAGGGTTGTGCGACGCGGAGATGACCACGCCCGCCGCAAAGCCTCCCTGGCGAACGACACAGGCCACACCCGGCGTGCTGATGATGCCCGCAAAGGACGGCACGACGCCTGCGGAGGCGAGCCCGGCGGCGATTTCGCCGGCGATGTGCGGGCCGGATTCGCGCGTGTCGATGCCGATCAGTACGCGGGGATTGGGTTGTTGCGGGCGGAGGGAATCGCCCAATGCGCGGCCGATCCAGTAGAGCGTGTGATCGTCGAGCGGGTATTCTCCCGGGACGCCGCGGATGCCGTCGGTACCGAATAATTCCTTGGGCATAAATTCCGGTGAGCGGGGCTGGATGGGGAACGCCGTGCGCTCTCGAAGAAAGCCAAGTTTATCACACTGCTACGGGGCTGGCGGGAGGGTGTGCCGGGGAGTCAACACAACGTGGAGCTCTGAAGGCGAGAGGTGAACCACCTGGGCGCCGTAGGGCGCCTGGACGGCGCGGGCATCGAGGGTGATGACGTTCTTCCCTTCTTGCGCATGGCTCAGGTCGGCGTGGATGTCCACGTCAGCCGCGCTGATGCGGCGCAGCAGGGCGGAGCGGCCGCGCAAGCGGACGTAAGCGATCGCGGCGGGGTCACCGGAGATTTCGAGGTTGCGCGGGACGCCTACAAACTCGATGGGCACCTGATAGCCGATTTCGACGATGGGCTCGGACGTGTACGCGGTCCAAAGGAGGAAAGAAAGCGCGAGCGCGAGCAGTTTGAGCGGCCAATTGTTCAGCACCCATTCGCGGAAGAAGCGCATCGCCTATTTCCTTCCCGCGGGGACGCGCAGGCCTGCAGGCAGCTCGGGCCTGGCAACCTGCGAAGCAAAGCGCGCAAAAAGTGCTCCCAGGCGCTCGGAGAGCTGTTCCGGTGTCAGATTCGACTCGATGGCGCCGGCGGTGGCGAGGGAGATCGCCCCGGTTTCTTCGCTGACCACGACGGCGACGGCGTCGCTTTCCTCGGTGACGCCGATGGCGGCGCGGTGACGCGTGCCGAGCTGGTTGGAGATGGCCGGGTTCAAGCTGAGAGGGAGAAAGCAGGCCGCCGCGGCAACCCGCGCGCCCTGAATGATCACCGCACCGTCGTGCATGGGCGAGGCGGGATGAAAAACGGCGAGCAGCAAATCGTAGCTGAGCGCGGCGTCGAGGGGAATGCCGCTCTCGATGTAGGTGCGCAAGCCGACGTCGCGTTCCAGGGCGACGAGGGCACCGATCCGGTTCTGCGAAAAATGCATGGCGGCCAGGACGAGGTCGTCCAGTGCACCGGAGGCATCGCCCGCGGAAAACCGGCGCCAGAAAGGGTTGCGCCCCACGCGAGCGAGTGCGCGGCGGATTTCCGGTTGGAAAAGCACAATGAGCGCGATGGCGAAATACGGCAGAAGAGTGGTGAGGAGCCACTCGACCATACCCAGGCGCGCCCACTGCGCGCCTTTGTAGAAGAGCACGATCAGGACGACGGCGAGCAGCATCTGCATGGCGCGGGTGCCCCGGAAGAGCTTCAGCAGGTAGTAGAGGATCGCAGTGATGATGAGGATATCGAGCGCGGCGCGAAGGTCGAGCGGGGCGAGCAAGTTCCAGGAAAGAGCGGCGGCGAGCATGGTGGTGCGCCTACGGTAACGCAGGGCCGGAGCCATCGCAAGCGAAGGCGCGGGCCACTGGGGGGCCGATTTCCGGTGAGCGCGTCATGCGGCCACCTAGATTAGTTTCGAGTGCGCCGTCACTCGGGCGCAATCCCGAGAGGCGCCGATAGTCAGCCTAAGTTTTGTGCCAGAGACGAGCGCCGCTATCATCTTCAACTCCGCCTTCCAGTTCTCGCCCCACGGTGTAGAATCGGCCCTGGGTTCGCCCAGAAACGGCGCCGCAGGTGACAACTGCCCGGCTCCCAGGAGGCTCGATCTGATTGGCCAGACACTCTCCCACTACCGCATTCTGCGTGAACTCGGCTCGGGCGGTATGGGTGTGCTCTACGAGGCGGAAGACATCAATCTGAGCCGCCACGTAGCCCTGAAATTCCTGCCCGAGCAGATCGCCAACGATCCTCAGGCGCTGGAACGCTTCCACCGTGAAGCGCGGGCCGCCTCCGCTCTAAACCATCCCAATATTTGTACCATCTACGAGATCGGAGAGCAGGACGGGCGTCACTTCATCGCCATGGAATTGCTCGAGGGGCAGACGCTCAAGCAGCGCATCCACGGCCACCCGATTGAGCTCGAAGAGTTGCTCGACCTGGGCGTGCAGATCGCCGATGCCCTGGACGCCGCACACTCCAAGGGCATCGTCCACCGCGACATCAAGCCGGCCAACCTCTTTGTGACGTCTCACGGTCGGGCGAAAATTCTTGATTTCGGCCTGGCCAAACAGATTCTGCAGCCGCTGGCCGGCACCCGGACAGGCTCACTGGGAGCCAATCAAGCCACAGTCCTCGATGAGCTGCACTTGACCAGCCCTGGCAGCACTCTCGGCACTGTTGCGTACATGTCTCCGGAGCAGGCGCGGGGCAAAGACCTCGACGCCCGCACCGACCTCTTCTCTTTCGGCGCCGTCCTCTATGAGATGGCCACCGGCACGCTGCCCTTTCGCGGCGATACCACCGCCGTTATTTTTGATTCTATTTTGAACCGCGTGCCCGTCCCGCCGGTACGCCTCAATCCGGAGATCCCGCAGAAACTCGAGGAGATCATCGACAAAGCCCTCGAGAAAGACCGCGATCTGCGCTACCAGAATGCTTCCGACATGCGCGCCGATCTGAAGCGGCTGAAGCGCGAAGTAGACATCTCGCAATCGGTCGGTATCTCCGCAGCCAGCGGTGTTGCAACCAAGCCCGCGACAACCGCCGTGGCAATCCCCGTGATACGCCACGCCGCAGTTCGCCGCTGGCGCGTGATTGTCCCGGCCGCGTTGTTGCTTGCCGCTCTCGCGGTAGTGCTCCCGATGTTTCTCCATCGCGCGCAGGCGCTCACTGAAAAAGACTTCATCCTGGTCAACGATTTTGCCAACACGACGAACGACTCCGTCTTCGACGGCACGCTCAAGAAAGCGCTGGCCGTGGACCTCGGCCAATCGCCCTACTTGAATGTGTTCCCCGACCAAAGGGTCCAGCAAACTCTGAAATTCATGGGCCGCCCGCCCGACCAGCGCATCACCTCCGAAGTGGGCCGTGAGATTTGCCAGCGCGCCGGCATCAAAGCCATGCTCAACGGTTCCATCGCCAGCCTGGGGAGCCAGTACGTCATCACGCTGGCAGCCGTGAACGCAGGGACGGGCGAGACACTCGCCGAAGAGCAGGCGCAGGCCACGCGCAAGGAGGAGGTGCTCGATGCCATGGGCAAGGCGGCGGCCCGACTCCGCCGAAAATTGGGCGAGTCGCTGGCTTCCATCCAGAAGTTCGATATGCCGCTCAGCGCCGCGACCACTTCTTCGCTCGACGCCTTGAAGGCTTTCTCGCTGGGGGACGCACGCCGCTCCGCGGGCGACGAGGGGGACAGCGTTCCCTTTTACCAGCAGGCCAAAGACCTCGATCCCAATTTCGCCATGGCTTACGCCCGCCTGGGAACCGTCTTCCACAACATGGGCGAAGGTCAAAAATCCGAGGAATACCGCAAGAAGGCGTTTGAACTTAAGGACCGCGCAAGCGAAAGGGAGAGGCTTTACATCACGGCGCACTACTATGCCGACAGCGGCCAACTGGAAAAGGGAATTGCCGCTTACGAACTCTACCGGCAAACTTATCTGCGCGACTCGGTGCCCTACAACAACCTGGGCCTCCTGCTTTACACCCTGGGACAGTTTGACAAATCTCTGGAGAACGCCCTCCAAGCTGTGCACCTGGAACCAGACAGCAGTTTCCCTTACGGTGTGGCTGCGGAATCCTACATCGCCCTGAACCGCCTGGACGATGCCAAGGCTGTATCCAACGAGGCCTTGCAGCGGAAGGTCGGCGGCTTTGACGCCCTAATCAATCTGATGACTGTGGCCCTCGCGCAGAACGACCAAGCGGGATTGGAGCACGCAAGGGCGCTCCTGAAAGCCAGGCCGGGCGGCGACGCCATACTTCTCCAACTCGATGCCTCTCTCGCCGCCTCTCGGGGGCAGCTTCGCCAGGCGCACGAACTTTTCGCTCAGGCAGCGCAAGCTTTCTTGCGCTTAAACTTGAAGGAGTCCGCCGCGTCCCAATTGGCATCAGCAGCATCTCTGGAAGCGGCCCTCGGCAATCCGGCACAAGCGCTGCAGGGCGCTGCCGAAGCGCTCAAAATGTCCCGCGGCACGAGTGTCGTCGAGGGCTGCGCCTTGGCCTATGCCCTGGCGCGGGAAGACCGCAAGGCGCAAGAATTGATAGGCGGCTTGGCCAAGCAGCGCCCAGACGACACGATGGTTCAATCCGTTGCGGTGCCGCTGGTCTCCGCCATCATCGAACTCCAACAGCGGAATCCTGCAAAGGCCATCGAACTCCTGAACCAAGCCGCGCCTTATGACCGCGTCATCTCGAGTGTCCATTTCGCCCGGGGGAAAGCTTACCTTGCCGCGGGTCAAGCAAATGAATCGGTGCAGGCATTTCAGCGCGTACTCGCTCTGCGGAATATTTCCCCCACCGACGTGTTGCTTCCACTCGCCCAGCTCGGCTTGGCCCAGGCCTATGCCCTCCAGGGCGATACCCCCAAGAGCCGCACCGCTTATCAGGACTTCTTCACCCTCTGGAAAGACGCCGATCCTGACATCCCCATCGTGAAGCAAGCGAAAGCCGAGTACGCAAGGCTGCAGTAGGCTGTTGCTCTGCCACTCGGGTTTGTCGACGGGATCAGGCTCCCACGCAAGTGATCGGGATTGCGCCGCCGGGCTCGCCACAAAATCCGCGTCCAAGTAGACGGTTAGTCGGCATATCGGGAACTAGCCCATGGCCTGAATTTCAAATTGCCGCACTAGCCGCGGGCCGGCGTGGTTTGCCGCACAGGCGGTGTGGTAAGGTGTCGGCAACCTTGGACGTGGTGAACACTCCCGCCGTAGTCGAACGGGCGCGGTCGACCCTGAGCGCGCGCATCATCGCCGCCGGCATCGTGATCGCCTTCTGTTACTGGGCTTCGAGCGTGATCATGACGGTGCTACTTTCCGTCCTGCTGGCCTATTTTCTCGATCCGGTGGTGGAATGGCTGGAGCGCGTGCACATCCCGCGGGCGCTGGGCGCGCTGCTGGTGCTATTTCTTACGATGGCGTTCGTGGGAGGACTCGGATACTTCGTCGTGGACCGCCTGGACCAGTTTGCAGGCGACTGGCCGAAGTACAGCTTCGTGCTGCGCAAAGCCTCCGCGGCCATCGAAAAACGAATCGAGCGGCTGGAGCAGCGCGTCTCCGAAATCACGCCGCAAGAGACTCCCGGCAAAACGGCGGTGCAAATCACCACCGAGCGGCCCGTCCGCAGCCTGCTCCTGCACGGCCTCGGCTCGCTCTATACGATGCTGCTCACGGTGACGTTCGTGCCCTTCCTGGTTTTTTTCATGCTCGCGGCGAAGCGGGACGTTTGGCACGCCACGCTGCAACTTTTCTGGCCCGAGCAGCGCACGCGCGTGAAGGAGGCGCTGGACGAAGTGAGCCGCATGCTGCGCGGGTTTGCCGCCGGCAATTTTCTCGTCGCCACGATCTTGGTGTTGCTGAGTTGGGCGTTCTTCCTCCTCCTGGATCTCGACTATGCGTTCCTCTGCGCGGTGGTTTCCGGCTTGTTGAACATGGTGCCGTACCTGGGCGCGGTGCTGGCCTGGATCCCACCGATGATCATGGGCCTGGCCAAGTGGAGCTCGGCGGGGCCGTTCTTTGTAACCGCCGGAGTACTGAGCCTGCTGCATTTGATCGTGCTCAACGTGCTGATCCCGGCGTTCGTCGGCCGGCGCGTGCGGCTGAACGCGCTGGCGGTGACCATGGCGTTGCTTTTCTGGGGATGGTTATGGGGCGGAATCGGACTCGTCCTGGCCATCCCGATCACGGCGACGATCAAAGTGATGTGCGACCACACGGTGCGCTGGCAACCGGTAGGGCGATGGCTGGGGTCGTAGCGGAAGGCCCCGCCCCTTCCCCGCAATAGCGCCGGGATGCACAAACCGCGGACGAGGCGGGCTACAGGGTCCCGCGGCGCAGGAGGGCGACGACGGAATCGAGATCCGCCGCTTCCTGAAACATGCGGATCGCAGTGAGGCCTGCGGCGCCTGCGCTGCGGCATGCGTGGGCGCTTTCGACGGTGATGCCGCCGATGGCGAGGACGGGGATGCGTAGAGCGCGGCAGACTTCGGCGAGACGCTCGAGGCCTTGCGGCGGGCCGAACTGCATTTTCGATGGGGTGGCAAAGATCGGGCCGAAAATCACATAGTCCGCGCCATCGCGTTCGGCAGCACGCGCAGCTTCCAGCGAATGGCACGACGCCCCGATGAGGAAATCGCCGGGCGCACGGCCCAGCAGCACCGACGCCCTCTTCCAGCGCGCAACCTCAGCGACGGGCGCCGACTCCCCACCCAAGTGCACGCCCGCCGCCCCCGCCGCAAGAGCGATATCCAGCCGGTCGTTAAGCAGAATACGCGTGGATGATCCGGCAGCGGCACGGACCGCCGCGGAGGCGATCTGGCCGAGCGCGAGCGTGGCGAGATCTTTCTCGCGGATCTGGACCCAATCGACTCCCGCGGCCGCTGCGCGCTCGATGCGGTCGAGGAGCGCGCGCACCCGGCCGGGGTCATCCTCGGCGCGGAAAGCGCGGCGATCGGTGACGTAGCAGAGGACCGGCCTAGTGATCAGGGACAACGGTGGATTGCGGCGGCCTTCTCCGGAGCATCCCGGCGGCCAGGATGATATCGAGCACGCCCATTCCGCTGACGATGCCGCGCGCCGCAGGATTCAGCAGGATGGGGATCAGTGAAGGATAGTGGTTGATGAAGTAATTCTGCTCCCAGAAGCTCGTCCAAGGCACCAGGATGAGCAGGATTCCCAACTCAAAGCAGGCCAGCATGAGAAGGACTCGCAGGAGCAAGTTCATGCGCGTGCGGAGCTCAACGCCGCTTCCCCAGCGCGGTGATGCGATCGGCGACGTCGCGATAATCGATATTGACGGCGTACACCTGCGAAAACGTCTTCATAGCCGCGTCCGCGTCTCCGGCGCGTTCCTGCGCGACGCCCAGATCGTAGCGCAGGGCGAGGACGGATTCGCGATCGAGGCCGGGCGTCTGGAGGGCGCGCTCGTACCAGATGGCGGCGATCTGCGGCTGTCCTTTGTCCATGAAGGCAAGCCCGAGAAGAGTACAGCATTGCATGGCATAACGGAAAGGTTTGCCGTTCTCACTGGCCTGGGCGACCTTCTGGAATTCGCCGATGGCTTCCTCAAGCAGGCCCATCTCGCGGTACGCCGTCCCAAGATTGTAATGCGTCTCCAGGTCTTCGTCTTCCTTGCCCATCTCACCGAGTTCGGCGCGGAACTCATTGAAGACTTCGCTGAGTGGGCCGAGGGAATCGGAGGCGGAAACGCTATCGCCCGCCGCGACCGGCGCTGCGACCGTAGGCATGGCGGCAGGCGGAAGAGACGGCACCGGCGGCGGCGCGGGTCTCGCAACGGGCATGGGCGGCACTCTGATTGCCCTGGGGGCAGGCGGGAGCGGAGCCGATGCAGCTTCGGCGCCGGACAGATCCCCCAGACCTTCGAGCTCGGCGGTCAGCTCCTCAAGGGACTCTTCGGAATCGAGATTGACCTCAACGACCTCGGGCTCGGGGCTCTCCGGCGGCGGGGGAGGCATCTTGACTTCGACCGGCGCAGGGGCGCCGGGCGCTTCCGCCTGGACCGGAGACTCTTCCACATCGATGAGGTCCGGCGGCTCAGGCGGGGCCGACGGCATGTCGATCTTCGGCTCCACAGAATCAACCGCGGGAACGGCCGCGTCGGGAGTTTCTATCGCGGACTGAATCTGCTCGGAGAGCGAGGCCCACTCATCGGAAAGATCCACTTCGTGCACGGCGGCTGCGGGATGAGCCTCAGCCACAGCCGCTTCAGCGGGCGCCTGCACAGAGAATTCGACAGGCGCCGCAGGTGCCGATGCGGCAGCCAGATCTTCATCGGAGATGCCCGCTGCTTTCTGGAAGCGGCGGCGCAACTGCGAGAAGCGCTCAGCGTTGTTCGCATCGCCGCGCTGTTCGTAGATCTGCTCGAGCCGCGAAGCCAACTCGGCGGTGCGGCGCTCGTCTCCGGCGCCAAGATAGAGATCGAGAAGCTTTTCGAGCGAAACAGTGTGGCGCGGGGCCCGCTTCAGGATGGCTTCGAGCAGAGCAATCGCTTTGTTGGACAGGCCGTAGCTGGAGAAAAGGTCCACGTCCGTCAGGGATTGCGAGACGAAGCGCTGCGTTTCTTCATCGAGGGGCGGCTCGACGAATTTTTTCGACGCAGGCTCGCTGGGAGGTTCGGCCTGACTCTCCGAGACGGCGCTCAAAGGCTCCAGGCCCAGCTGCGCACGGATTTCGTCCAGGCGTCGCGCGATTTTTTCGTCCTCGGGCGCACGCTCGCGGAGTTGCCCGTAAGCCTGCATTGCCCGCTGGAAATCGCCTTGTTCGGCCGCAGCCTCGCCCAATTGCTGGAGCGCGGGGGGCAAGTGGAAGGAATCGTTGAGGCGCGCATAGAGCTCGACGATCCACTCGCGGGCCTCGAAGCGCCCGGGCATGCCGTCCGCGGCGGCTTGCAGGAGCTTGGCCAGCGCGTCTTGCTCACCGGCTTCGGTCATCGCTTCGCGGATGCTATCGAGCAAGGCTAGGGCCGAGTCGGCATCGCGGGAGTCAATGAAGGCGGAAGCGACTCGCGCGGCCAGGGCAAACTTCTTCGGGTCCTTGTGGAAGACGGCGCGGGCAATCTCGGCGGCGCGCGAGGGATTTCCGGCACGCAGATGCTCTTCAATGAGCAGGGCGGTGACGTCGCCGCCGGAGTCGAGGTTTGGCAATTTCTGGAGGAGCTCGGCGGCGCCGACGTGGTCTTCTGCGGCGATGAAGGCGCGCGCCTTGACCAGCACGGCGCTGGTCAGGGTGGGATCGCTTTCGAGAGCGCGGTCGGCGAGTTTTTTGGCCTCTTGCGTGTCGCCGCGATCGAACTCGCGCTCGGCGCAGTCGAGGAAGGTGGCCGCGGCCTCTTTCTTCTGCCCCAGGGCGAGGTACAGGTCCGCCAGGCGCATGTGCACGCGCAGATTGTCGGGTTCGGCTTCGAGCAACTTGCGGAGGAGAGCTACGGCTTGGGCGTGCCGGTTGGCGCGCATGTGCGATTCGGCGAGCTGCAGGTAGAGCGGGCGCGCTTCGCTCATGATTCCCTGCTGGACATAGAGCTCGGCCAGCCGTTCGAGCGGGCGCGTCTCCTCGGGCGCGAGCTTGGCAATTTTCTTGTAGATGGCGATGGCTTTGGTGAGGAAGCCGTCTCTGGCGTAGATCTGGGCCAGGCGTTCAAAGTACTCGAGGGCCTTGAACGTTTCACCCTGGCGGACGTAGAGGTCGCCGACGGTCATCAGGGTGACCTGGTCGCGCGGCTCGTGGCGCAGAATTTCCTGGTACTCGGCGATGGCCTGAGGGAGTTTTCCCTGGTTGAGGAGTTTCTGCGCGGCGTCGATGGATCTTGTCTTGTTGAAGGCCATCGGTGGTGCTCTACCTGTTTTCCTGCGAGGCGACCCTCCGCCCTGGACTTGGCGGGCCGTGCAAAGCGCGGAGGCTCGACCGCCACGGAGGGCATGACGACCTCGGCGAGCCCGGCCGTTCAGGCCCGAGAGGCCGCTACTCTGGAGCGGGACACGGCCATAATCCCGCACAGGCTCGCGAAGGGCGCGCCAAGCGAACTACCTGGTTACGCTAGCACGCACATAATAGGCCGTCAACGCGGCCTCGCGAACATGCGGACTGCCAGTAATCATGCAGAAGTACAGGGTTTAATCGACCGAAGCTGTACCGAAGGACAGCCCATGGACAGAGCAGTGCCCGGGACGCTGTCAGGCTGATGCGGGAGCCGCCGATGCGAGCGGCAGGGATTCCTGCGTGGCTCCAGTAGCCCAGCAGGAGGCTTCGCGGACGGGCGCAAACGAGAAACGATGGAGAGGCGAAGGCCCGAATTGGCGCAGGGCGGCCAAGTGGTCAGGCGTTCCATAGCCCTTGTTGTGGGCGAGGCCGTAGTTGGGATACTGGGCGTCGAACTCTTCCATGCGCTGGTCGCGATGGACCTTGGCGAGGATGGAAGCAGCGGCGATGGAGATCGAGCGAGCGTCGCCTTTGATGAGGGGCTTCTGCTCGATGGGCATGGGGAGCTGCATGGCGTCGATCAACAGGAAATCGGGCGCGATGGAGAGCCCGGCAAGCGCGTCGGTCATGGCTTGGCGGCTGGCTTGATAGATGTTCCAAGCGTCGATGCGCTGCGAGTCCACTTCGGCGACAGCCCAGGCGAGGGCATGTTCGCGAATGCGTTCAGCGAGAATCGCTCGGCGATCGGCGGAGAGCTTCTTCGAGTCGTCCAGACCCACGATGCGGCGCTTGGGATTGAGAATAACGGCAGCGGCGACCACTGGGCCAAACAGCGACCCGCGGCCAGCTTCGTCGAGCCCGGCGATGCGCATCCAGCCGCGCTGGCGGGCCTCGCGTTCGTAACGGGAAGAGCAGAGCCGGCCCATCGCGGCGGATTCTAGCACGGTGTGGAGTGGTCGGAGGTCATGTGAGAAGCGGCCTGTGTCCGAGGAATTTCTCTCTTACGGATGCGCGCCGGGCATAGGCCGCGTCAGCAGCTCTACCAACTTTTTGTAGAACTTCTCCTTATCGAGGTCTTCCTGCACTTCGACCAGCGGGCCGATCAGAGCGGGCTGTTTCCCCGGCGCCCAGACAAGGGTGTCGCCGTAGGTCGCGCCGTGATCGATCGAGACGTCCATGTAGACCTTCGTCGTGCGCGTGATGATGCTCGGATCCAGCCATGCGACCGCGGCGAGTTCATCCCACAGGTAGCCCTCCTGCGCGTATTTCGCCGCGTACTGGGCCGCGGGCGTGGTTCCCTTGGCAATCTCCGCGATCAACGCCTTGTCCATGCGCGTTTTCAGGGAGATGTCGACGGTCGTAACCACGATGCGCGACCAGGGGGACCGGAACACGCGACGGGAGGCCTCGGGGTCCATCCAAAAGTTGAATTCATGATGCGGTGACTTTGCGAACTCCGGATCGGTGGTCACCGGATGGATGCTCCCGCCCATGATGATGAGTTCCTTGGCGAGGGACGCGAACTCGTGATCAATGGCCTGCGCCAGCGCCAGGTTCGTCAGCGGCCCGCCCTCGTAGATGGTGACCTCGTGCGGGTATTGATGAACCATCCGAATCAGAAAGTGCGCCGCATCTTCACTCGCCGGCTTCGTTGTCGGCGCGCCTTCTCGCATCGGCGGGATTTCCCAGGGCCCGTGGACCGGCTTGCCATAATTCCAAGCGCCCTGATAGACGATATTGCCGTAGCGTTTTTCCCATTCGGCGGTCGCTTCCTTGCTGTTCACGAGCGGGAATACAGCTCCCGGAACCACGGGAATGTCCGTTCTCCCGATGATCTCGAGTAGCCGGAGCGTGTGGGCCACTTCCTCGTCGCGCCAGGCGTCGCCGGTCATGACCGTGATGCCCAAGACTTGGGTATCCGGCGAATTGACGAGCGCCAGAACCGCCTGCAGGTTCGTCCCGCCGGGTCCGGCGCAATCCTGGTCGATGATGACCTTGCGTTTCTGCTGCGCGCAGAGCGGGGAGACTGCGGCCATCGCAAAAAGCAGGCCAAGAATGAAGCGGCAGCGGATGGTCTTCATGGCGCCTCCCGCGAGGGCTCCCACACTCCTTGAGAGAGAGTTGTGCATCGTGGGGTCAAGTTTGAGGGTCGCAAGCATAGCGCAGATTCCGACAAGGGAAAACTGACCTGGCCCAAGAGAAAAATGCCTCCGCGGGGCGGAGGCATTCGAGGGTTCGGACCCGAAGCGTGCGATTATTCGCCGGCAGTGGCCGGCGCGGCAGCTTCCTGCGCGGCCCGCTCGCCTTGCTTGATGCGAGCCGCTTTGCCCTTGCGTCCGCGCAGGTAGTAGAGCTTGGCGCGGCGCACGCTGCCCTGGCGCACCACTTCGATCTGGCTGATGGAGGGCGAGCGCACGGGGAAGATGCGCTCGATGCCGACGCCAAAGCTCACGCGCCGGACGGTGAAGCTGGCACCGGCCAGGCGGCCGCGGCGCTTGATCACCACGCCTTCGAACGGCTGGATGCGCTCTTTTTCGCCTTCGCCTTCGCGCAAACGGACATGGACGCGTACCGTATCGCCGGGACGAAAGTCGGGGATATCTTTGCGCGCGTACGCCTCTTGGACTTTGTCGACCACTCGGTTCATGGCTGAATTCCTTGCGGACCCACTCGGGCGGGCCGACGCTTGAGAGACAAACTCAAAGTATAGCGAAAACTGGGCTCCCTGCCTAGCGAATCGTGCGCTCGCAAGAAAAAACGCAACACAGAGAGCACAGAGACACGCCGGATCCCAGGATTCCTTCCCCTACAAGCGAGTTCTCTTCGTTCGGTCCTCTTGCCGCCCGCCCCTAACCGGCGGCGGCGCGGCGAAGATCCGGCTCGTCCACTTTGTGCGGTTCCAGGGCTGAAGTGAGGGCGGCGTCGCGGCGAATGACGGTTTCCGAGAAGCGCTCCATTTCTTCGAGTTGCGGGCTGAACTGCAGCAGGAGCAGATCGACGCCGGCGGCCTCGAATTCGGCGACGCGCTCGGCCACCTGCTCCGGCGTGCCGACGAGGTCCGAGCGCAGGCCGCGGTTCGAGACGGAATAATCCTCGAGCGAGACGCGCTGCTCGAGCTGCGTTCCGGCGAGCCACTGCTGGTAATTCTCATAACCGGCGGCGCTTTGCTGCACGTCGGTGATGCGGCGCAGCTCGGCCCGAGCTTCTTCCTCGGAGTCGCGGACAACGACGTAGCCGGCGACGCCGAATCTCATCGGCGGGAGGCCGAGCCGCACGCGCCGCGCGGATAGGTCAGCGATCTTTTCGCGGACGCGCGACGGCGGATCGCCGTGCATCAGGTAGGCGTCACATTTGCGCGCGATGAGTTCCTTGGCGGCTTCGGATTCACCGCCGGCGTAGAGCGTCGGTCGGGGGCGGGCGAGCGGTTTGGGTTCGAGTACGGTGTCATCCACGCGGTAATACTTACCGGAAAACGAGAAGCGCTCCTGCGACCACACGCCGTTGAGCACGTCCAGCCACTCAGAGGTTCGCGCGTAGCGGTCGTCGTGCTGCTCGAAGGCCACGCCGTACTTACGCGCTTCATCCGCCCACCACGACGAAACGACGTTCAGCGTAAGACGCCCGCCGCTGATGTGGTCAATATTTGCGGCCTGCTTGGCGAGCAGCGCGGGCAGGTGAAACGTTGGGCGCACGGCCACCATGATTTCGAGCCGCTCGGTGACCGCGGCGAGCGCGGCGGCCGTGGACCAGGCGTCGAGCGATGGCGCCTTGACGCCTTTGATGTCGTTCAGGTTGAGCTCGGCGATCAGCGTGCAGTCAAAGCCGATCTCTTCGCTGCGGCGCGCGAGCCGGCTGACGTAACGCCACGTCGCTTCCATGCCTTCGTCCTCGACGTTGCGCAGCCAGCCTCCGAAAACAGGCAGCCAGTAACCGTATCGCATCAGCGCGCCTCCTGCTCGAGGAAGTCGGCGAGCCGGGCGAAGGGATCGAAGCCGACCACGCGCGGCGCGTCGGCCACAAAATTTGAGAGGGCGTTAATGTCGTAATAAAGCAGGCGGGCGTCGCGATCGTCCACGATGTACTCGACGCCGCCGACCTCAATGCCCGCGGTTTCCATGATGCGCTCGACATTGGCGATGATATCGGGCGGCGGCGTGTAGCCGGCAACGCGCATGCCGTTTTTCGGCGCGTCGAGGGGACAGGCGGCGCGCGTGAGCTCCTTGCCGTCGGCGGTCTGGCAGATGTCGCCGGGGCAAAGGTTGAAGCTCTCCCCGGTGAAAAAAACCTGTATGGCGTAGAGATACTTGCCGCCGAGGACTTCGACGCGAGTGATGTAGCCGCCGCGCGCGGGGATGAACTCCTGCACCAGCGCGGTCTCATCGATGCCGAAATCGAGTTTTTCTTCCGCGACGGCTCGCGCGAGCTCTTCTTCGCGGTCGAAGCGCATGATTCCGGCGCCGCTGCCGCCGATATTGGGCTTCACAACGAGGGGGTAACCGATGCCGCGCGCGGCCTCAATTGCTTCGGAGGGATGGTTGATGACGCGGGCGCGCGGGTAAGGCAGGCCAAGGGACTCGAGCAGCGAAAGCTGCAGTGCTTTCGAGGTCTCAATGGTAAATGCGCGCAGGCCGTTCACGACGCGCGTGCCCAGCTCCTCCAGGTGCGCGAGGTAATTCAGCGTGTAGAAGATCCCCTGGCTGTGCCCGCGCAGGTACGCGGAAGGACTCATGCGGTTGAAGACGAGAGCGAATTCGCCATCTTGCGAGGCGATGTCGTACTGATGGCGACTGGCGTCGATGCGGACGTAGGGAGTGCCCCGGCGGTCGAGCTCGTTGAAGAGCGGACGAAACCAGTCGGGGTGCTCGTGATAGATGGCGATGGGGCGCGGCTTGTGAGTCATCGTTGTCTCCGTTTCCTCGGTGAATTCTCCGCAAAAACAAAAAGGCCGCTCGAGGTGAGCGGCCTGGGGAAATCTGCGATGTAGCGTCTAGCTAGGCTGCAGGTTCACCCCATCCGCTCAGGGAGCGACACATACACATGGCCATGGGGCAACACGCGCAGGCGCACGCCGGTTTAGCGCAGAGCGGACGGTGGGTTTGACGTCTGCAGCTCAATTGAATGGGTCTCCGGAGTCGCAAAGGCAGGATAGCGGCCCAATTCCTCCCTGTCAAGCGCAGTAACGGTCAGAGATCCCGCCCCCCGAGCAGGTCGGGGCGGTTGCGGCGGGTTTTTTTGAGCGCGGCTTGAGCGCGCCAGCGGCGGATTTCTTCGTGGTTGCCGCCGATAAGGACTTCGGGGACGCTCCAGCCGCGGTATTCGGCGGGGCGGGTGTAGTGGGGGCAGTCGAGGAGGACGTGACTCGTGATCCGTGATTCGTGGCTCGTGAAAGACGAGGGGAGATGCTGACCAGGCTCTATTTCGCTGAAGGATTCACGGACAGAGGAGGCTTCGTTGCCCAGGGCGCCAGGGATCAGGCGTGTGACGGCGTCCACGACAATGGCGGCGGGAAGCTCACCGCCGGAGAGGACGTAATCGCCGATGGAAATTTCGTCCGTCGCCAGGTGCTCGGCCACGCGCTCGTCCACGCCCTCATAGCGGCCGCAGAGCAGAATAACTCGTTCGAGGGTCGCGCAACGCCGGGCCGTCTCCTGGCAGAAGAGTTTTCCCGAGGCTGAAAGCAGAACTACGGCCACACTCACGGGCAAAGATTCCCGCGGCCCGCCGATCAACGATTCCACGGCCTCAAAGAGCGGCTCGGGCTTGAGCACCATGCCTTCGCCGCCGCCGAAAGGGCGGTCGTCCACGGTGCGATGGCGGTCGTGAGTGAACTCGCGCAAGTCCTGTACGCGGACGTCGATCAGGCCTGCTTCGCGCGCGCGGCGCACGATCCCGTGGTCGAGCGGGCCGGTGAAGAACTCCGGAAAGATCGTGACGATGTCAAATCGCATGCGGGGAACCCTCGCGCGGCGGGCGCGGAATCCAGCGCGGCACCCGCCGGCAGTAGTCGTCATACTCCGCGCCGAATTTACTGCGCAGCGCGGGCTCTTCGTAGAGCAGGACGAAGAGCATGAAGCCCACCGCGATTGCGAGCGTATAGGGCACGAAAACTTCGCGCTCAAGGAATACAACGGCTTCACCTGCCAGCATCAAGAGCACGCCGATGTACATCGGATTGCGCACCCATCGGTAGAGCCCGTGGACAACGAGTTTGCGCGGCGGGTCAATCGGCGCCGGCGTGCCTTTCCCGACCAGCGCGAACGCCCAGAACGCACACCAGAGGTAGATCGCCGCGCCGAGCGCGAAGGGGGCGACTCCCAGCATGCGCCAGCCCTCGAGTTGGAGATGCGGTCCACGGGGAACGAGCCACCGCCACGGCGCCCACACGACAATCGTGCACGGCAAGACCAGGGTGAAGACCAGAGTCTTGAGAATTGGGGCCATCGGTTGCACTTTATACCAGTTTCCACGGAATGCAGAAAAGCGCCGTTTTTCGCCGCGAGCGCCATCGAAGAATCAATCACTTACGGAGCCCAGATTCCGGCCGATCTCGGGAATGTGTGCCAGGGAAGGTCTAACCTTGCTCCGGCGTTCGCTAATTGCCCGGTGTCACCGGCGACACCGGGCCTGGGAGCGACGCAGATTGCAGCCACGTGGTGGAAGGCCTAGCCGCCCGCTGGCGTCGCTCTAATAGCCTCGTATTGAGTTTTGGATCGTCACGCGCGGAAAAGTTTGCCAAGAAAACACGGCACTTAGCCGAAGTTCAGATCGCGGAGGCCTTCAGGGAGGACCACTTCGATGCGGCGGGCGGCGGTGTCAATTCTCCTGCAAATCTCCTCGGCCAGAGGCACGAGTAGGTCGCCGCGTGGGGAATCGATGACGAGGAGCGGCGTGCCAGGAGTATCCTCGCCGGTGAACTGGACGTCGCGCACCACGCCGAGTCTTGTCGTGCCCTCCCAGACTTCGCAGCCGGCAAGGTCCGTGACGTAGTAGCGGCCGGACGCGAGCGGCATGCGTTCTGCAAGCGGCACCTGGACCTCGAGGCCGCGCAGGCGCTCGGCATCGTTTATGGAATCGCAACCCTCGAAGTGAAAGATGGCCTGGCCCTTGTGCCGCCAGCACGAGCGGATCTGCGAGCGGCGCGGTTCGCCCCGGCCATCCCACAAATAGACTTCGCGCAGCTTGGGAAGGCGCTCGGGGAAGTCCGTGAGGATTTCGGCGGCCACTTCGCCGCGATTTCCTCGGGGGCGCAGGACGCGCGCAAGGGTCACGCGTTGGGTGGGGAGGGGAGGCCCTTCAGTCGGGGAGGCCGGGGTCACTATTCGAGGATCTCGAGGGTCAGCCGCTTCTTGAGCTTCATTCCGGCCGCGCCGAGGATCGTGCGCATGGACTTGGCCGTGCGTCCCTGGCGGCCGATCACCTTGCCGAGGTCACTCGGGTGCACGCGGAGTTCGAGCACCGTGACCTGTTCACCTTCCACCGCGCGAACCTGAACTTGATCCGGATTATCCACTAGCGCCTTCGCAATCGCTTCTACCAGCTCCTTCATGGCGTCCTCCACATCATGCCGGTATCAGCAGGGAGTCTCGCAAGTGCGTGACCCGGGGTTTCGCCGGGGGAGCCGCCGGGAGACTGCTGCAAGAATAGGAAGCTCTACGCGATTTTTTGGTTGCGCAGGAAGCTGCGGACGGTGTCGCTGGGCTGAGCACCGCATCCCAGCCAATACTTCACGCGCTCGGCGTCCAGCTTGATTTCCGCCGGCTTTTTGAGCGGGTCGTAGGTGCCCACAACTTCGACGGTTCTGCCGTTGCGTGGCTTGCGTTTGTCCATCACCACGACCCGGTAAAACGGTTTCTTCTTCTTGCCAATTCTAGACAGGCGGATGGCCAGCACGAGCGAATACCTCCTCGAAGATATTATAGCGGGTCAAGCCACTTTACGGAAAGGCGCATTTTGGACGAATTCGGCCGCGAACGGCGCGCCGCGAGGGCAAGGTTGATTACTCCAGGCCGCCGATTTTGCCGACGTTTTTCAGCTTGCCGCGGGCGGCCAAGGCGCCGTATTGCTTCATCATCTGGCGCATCTGCATGTACTGCTTGAGGACCTGGTTCACTTCCTGGACGGAGGTGCCGCTGCCGCGGGCGATGCGCTTGCGGCGCTTGCCGTCGATCAGGTTGTGGTCGTTGCGTTCGGCCCAGGTCATCGAGTTGATGATGGCCTCGACGTGCTTCAAACGGCCTTCGTCCACCTGGGTGTCGCGCGGCAGATTAGCCAGCGGGCCGATCTTGGGCAGCATGCCGACGACTTGCTCCAGCGGGCCCATCTTGCGGATCTGGCGAAGCTGGTCGCGAAAGTCCTCAAGGGTGAACTCGGAGCGCCGCAGCTTGCGTTCGAGCTCGGCGGCTTTCTTCGTGTCCAGGGTCAGCTCGGCCTTTTCGATGAGCGTCAGGACGTCGCCCATGCCGAGCACACGGGAGACGATGCGTTCGGGGTAGAACGCTTCCAGGGCGTCGTATTTTTCGCCGATGCCCACGAACTTCACCGGCGCGCCGGTCACCTTGCCGATGGAGAGCGCCGCGCCACCGCGGGCGTCGCCGTCGAGTTTGGTGAGGATGACGCCGGTCAGCCCCAGGCGGCGGTGGAACTCGCCCGCGGAGCGCACAGCGTCCTGGCCGATCATGGAGTCGGCGATGAACAGAATCTCCGCCGGCTGCAATTCGCGCTTGAGCTCGGAGAGCTCCTTCATCAGTCCATCGTCAATGTGCAGACGCCCGGCAGTGTCAACCAGGATCACGTCGTAAGCGGAAAGTTTGCTCTCCCGGATGGCTCCTTTGGCGATTTCGAGCGGCTTCGATGAGCCAGCGCCGGGCCAAACGGGCACGCCGACGGCCTTGGCCACTTGCGCGAGCTGTTCGCGCGCCGCGGGACGATACACGTCGGTCGAAACCACGATCGGGCGGTGGCCGTGACCCCCGAGCCATTTGGCGAGCTTGCCCGCCGTGGTGGTCTTGCCCGAGCCTTGCAGGCCGACGATCATCCACACCGACGGCGGGCGCGAAGCGAAGAGGGGCTTGGCGTGCTTGCCGAGCAGATCCGTCAATTCGTCGCGGACGATTTTGAGGACTTGCTGGTCGGGGGAGAGCTGCAGCATGACTTCGGAGCCGAGAGCCTTCGCACGGATCTTCGCCAGCAGGTCGGCGGCGACGTCAACGTTGACGTCGCCATCGAGCAGCGCTTCGCGGATCTGTCCGAGCGCGGCGTCCAGGTGTTCTTCGGTGAGCTTGCCTTGGCCGCGCAGGTTCTTGAAGGCGCGCTGCAGTTTTTCGGTAAGTGATTCAAACATAATGTTTCTTGGTAGCGAGGCGTTTCACCCGCGACGCACAATTTCATTCTAGGGTAGGCCCGATGAGGGGTCAAATGCAGCGCAGAAAGCGAGTATTGAAATGCCGAATTTGAGAATTCCTAAACGCGCGGACGGGGCTTTGATAAACTTGCGGATTCAAAGAGTCACCCAAGCTCTCGTGCTGAACCTTCTGCTGAATTAGACGAGCCTTCTCATGGGTCGCAAAAAGCCCCAACGCCAAAAACCTGGACCCCAACCGAAGGAAGAGAGAGCCCAACCTCACGCCAGGACTTGGCCGAAGCACCTGATCGCGTGCTTATCGCTCTGCGCGCTTACCCTGGCGGCGTACTCGAACTCCTTTATAGCCGGGTTTACGTTCGACAATGTTTACATCATCCTGAAGAACCCGTTTATCCGGGAAGCGACGTGGTCAAACGTCTCACAACTTCTACATCACACGTTCCGGTGGCCTACCGGAGAGATCGGACTTTACCGCCCGTTCACCTCCCTGACGCTGCTGTTCAATTACGCCGTGCTGGGCAATGCGGAGAGTCCGCCTGGCTACCACTGGGTCAACTTCCTGCTGCACGCCGCGAATGTTCTGCTGGTGTACGTGATTGCGCTGAAGCTCGCGCGGAAGTTCTGGCTTGCGGTTTCGGTTGCGGCGCTTTGGGCGGTTCATCCCGTCCTCACGGAGAGCGTCACCAACATCATCGGCCGTTCGGATCTACTTGCGGGGCTTTCCATCCTGGGCGGGTTCTGGGTGTATCTCAAGAGCACGGAGGCGAACGGACCTTCGCGGATGGCCTGGCTGGCGGGTTTGACGGGGGTGACCGCGGTGGGGGTATTCTCCAAGGAAAATGGGGTGGCGATCCTCGGCGTGATGGTGCTTTACGAATTCACCTGGTGGAAGGAGAGAAGAGAGTTTCGCGGCCTCCTGTACGGGTGTCTTGCGGTGCTGGCGCCGATCCTCGCGATGCTCTACGTGCGCTCGGGAGTCATGGCGGCATCCCCGGCGGCAAGAATCGCCTTTGTGGACAACCCGCTGGTTGGCGCGAGCATTGTCACCTCACGGCTTACGGCCGTGGCGGTCATGGCGCGGTATCTCTGGCTGCTCGTGTGGCCGGCAAAGCTCTCTTGCGACTATTCCTACGCACAGATCCTCTTTGCGACAGGAAGCTTCCGAGATTGGATTGCATGGTTGGTGGTCGTGGCCGTCGTCGCAGGAGTTGTGTTTCAGTTTCGTCGAAACCCGCTCCTTTTCTTCTTCGCGGCATTCGCTTTCCTACTGTTTCTGCCCACGGCGAACCTGGTGTTTCTCACCGGGACGATTATGGCCGAGCGCTTCCTTTACCTGCCGGCTGTGGGTTTTGCTGCGTGCGTGGTCCTGCTGCTGGATCGTGCCGCGGAACGCGTGAACTTCCGCAGGGCTTCGCCCGTAGCCGTTTGCCTCATCGTTGCTGCGTTGGGGGTGCGCACCTGGTACCGGAACGCGGACTGGAAGGACGACCTCTCGTTGAACGAGGCCTCCCTGCGCACCTCCCCGAACAGTTTCAAGACGCACAGCGGGATGGCGATGTGGTTGTCCAAGTCTGGCACGACAATGGCTAATATCGACGCCGCGATTGCCGAAGCGGAAAAAAGCCTGGCCATCCTGCAGCCCTTGCCGGACAAGCTCAGCAGCTCCACCGAATATCTGAACGCGGGGCTCTTTTATCAGGCCAGAGGCGACCTGGCCTTGCCGACGGGAACGAGCGCGAGCGGAAACCTCTCGCCGGAAAGTTTACGGGCCTACCAGCGGGCGCGAGAACTCCTGCTCCACGGGATTGCGATTGAACTCGCGGGGGACGCACGCGGTGACCAAGGGCCGGGTGCCGGCGGAAAACCCGGAAGCGAACCGGCTCGCCCGAATGAAGCGCAATTATACGAACAGCTAGGAAGGGTGCACATGAAGCTCCGAGAGCCACAGCAAGCCTACGAAGCGGCGGTTCACGCCCGGCAACTGGCGCCGCGGGCTGCCGGCACGTCGCTTCTAACTGCCGAGGCGCTCATTGCGTTGGGACGAAAGGAAGAATCCGGTATCGCGTTGATGACGGGACTTCTGGCGACGGGAAACAAAGACTTTCTCGCGCCGCTCAATTACCTCTATCAGAGCGGCCTTGACCCCCAGGGTTGCGCGTTTCAGCAGACCCCGAGCGGGCCGTTCCTCAACAATGGGTGCCAGCCGGTCCATGATCAGATCTGCAAAGCGTATGCGGAGCTGATCCAGATCGATCAGTCGAACGCACAACGCGAGCTCGTGGAGGAGGACAGGTCGCGAGCTGTGGGACAGTACGGCTGCAGTAGCTCTGTATTGGAACCGAAATCACCTCGTTCAAACTAAGCAAACAGGAAGACTCTCCGAGAAGCGTCAGGACATGCCCAAAGGGTCCTGCAAGCTCGGCGCCGACAAGAAATCCTTCGAGTGCAAGCCCTGAGCTCCGCGCCGCGAAATCGTGGCAGGAAGGTTACCGGACAGCCCAGAGGTGCAGGACGCTTCCGTCGGAGGAGGTGAGGATCAGCCGGCCGTCAGGGGCCGCCGCGCCGCCGTTGAACATCTTTCCCGATGCCACAACCTTGGACTGATTGGACTCGAGATTCCACGCCAGAGTGTTCTTGCCCTCAATCATGTGCTCTGCGTTAAAGCAGAGAAGGACCACCGTCCTGCCGTCAGCGAGCACGGCGAGCGCGCCGATAGGATCCGGCTGTTTGGCAAGCCGGCTGAGTTCCTTGCCGGTTTCAGGGTCGAGCACGACGGCGATTTTATCGGCGCCGGCGACGACCAGCCTCTTTGAGTCGGGCGAAAAGTCGAGCGTGAACGATTCGAGCAGCAGGTTTTCGTAGTGCGAGCGCAGTTGTCCTGACTCGCCGTCATAAACGCGGACGACCGTGTCACCATCGGCGCTCGCGAGAAACTTTCCGTTGGGTGAGAAAGCCAGCGCCGACGCGCCCGCAAAAGGGGCTTTCATCTCGGCGAGTAACTTGCCGCCATCCACATCCCAGAGCTGAACGGGCTGGTCGAGCGGAGCAATGGCCAAGCGGCGTCCATCCGCAGAGAGCGTAATGGAGAAAGTCGGCTTGGGGCTTGCGCTCCACCGGCGAATCACCACCCCGGTGAGGGCGTCGAACACCTGGACACTGCCAGACTCATCGGTGACAGCCAGGCGCTTACCGTCGCGCGAGTAGGCCATCGCGCTGACGGGTTTACTTCCAACGTCCAAGCTGTTGAGCAACTGGCCGCCGGGCACCGTCCAGATGCGGAGTTTGTGGTCACTCGATGCGACAGCAACCTGCTGGCCAGTGGGGGAAACGGCGACTGATCCCACCTCAGCCTGAGCCTGAATCGTGCCGATAGCCTGCAAGGATTGCGCTGACGCCGATCCGACGACGCAGAACGCGAGCGCGGCAACCGCGGCAAGTATTTTCATGCGCGCTCCAGCACCAGTTCAAACTGAACTGCGGCGTGCACTTCCTTCGGGTCGCCGGTCAACATCACCGGCCGCACAAGCTCGCGCGTATGGATCAGGGGGTCGCGCGTGAAGTTC
This sequence comes from uncultured Acidobacteriota bacterium, assembly GCA_963739275.1. Lineage (GTDB taxonomy): Bacteria > Acidobacteriota > Terriglobia > Acidiferrales > UBA7541 > JBGQGH01. The sequence goes on along the minus strand of CAVTZX010000007.1, from coordinate 27,266 downwards.
TTGTCGGGATCGCCTTCAAAGACCGGATCGCTGGCGAAGTAGAGCTGCGTGACGAGCGGTTTGTGGCCCGGCGCGGTCACCAGGTAGTGGACGTGCTGGCAGACGCGGTCAGGGTAGTGTCCCGGCATCACGCTCTCGAAGCTGTACTTTCCCCCGGCGTCCGGCGCCAAACGCGCGCGATAGCGATAGCCGTCGAGGTCGTAATGGCCGAGGTGATCAGTCTGCCAGACCTCGATCGAGGCGTTCTGCAAGACGTCTCCGCGCACGTTGTAGACCTGTCCCGAAACCGTGAGGGGCAAGCCGGGATCGCCCGGGGCGCGAAGAATGCGGCTGTCGGGCGCGCGCTTCTTGTAGAACGGGCCAAGCTCGTTTGGGGGCGTGGCGCGGCGCGTGCGCTGCTCCTGCTGCGCCCAGGCCTCGAGGAGCGCGGACGGCGCGAACGGCGAGGCGACGGTGATGGCCCCCAGGGCCAGAGACTTCTCCAGAAGGTCACGGCGGCTGAGCGACATCGTCCCCCTCCAATATCAGTTTTTTCCGAGATGCGGCGGATTCTATGCGCGTTCGTAAGCCGCTTCAAGCGAATTACTTCGGCTCGGCGACTTCGGGCTTTGGGTAGGCCTTGCTTAGCGCGGTCTGGTATTCACCGAAGAGCGCTTGGATGCGCGTGAACTCGGTCTTGACGGCGTCGCGCAGCTCGGGGTGCGTGGCAAAGTCGTAGAGGATTGCGGCCAGGGTCTCCGCGTCAATGACAAATCCCGAGTGGCCTACATCGGTGAGCGCATCGGCCTCCATGCCGTAGGTGTGATTGGTGGAGTTGGACGTCTTCGCGCTCACGCCGATGCCGGGGAGCTGGCTGGAAACGCTGCCCGTTTCTTCAAAGCCCTTGGGCTTGCCGGGGTCGGGTAGCACGCCGGTCGCGCCGAGCATTTTCAGGTAGGCGAAGGAGAGTTCTTCAAGCGAGGCGAGTGAGATGCCGTCACGGTCGTGTCCGTAGTGCTCGATCTTGACCTTGGTGCCGGTGGCCAATGCGGCGGCACGCGCGGCATCGTCCACCCACTGGGTCACTTGCTGCAAGATAAACCGCGTCGGGATAGCGGATGTAGAAATCGGCAGAGGTCTTATCGGGCACCACATTGGGCGCGGCTCCGCCTTCGGTGATCACGCCCTGGATGCGAGCCTCCGGCCGGATATTACTGCGCACCGCGTCGATATTGTTGAAGAGCTTGATCACGGCTTCGAGCGCGTTGCGGCCGTTCCAAGAGGTCAATTGGTGCGCCGGCACTCCGTAGAACGTGTACTTCACCCCGTCAATGTTCATGCAACAGGTGCCGAAGCCCGCGGCGGAACGCGAAGTGGCTGCGGAAGAATGGCTGCGCACGATGATGTCCGCGCCTTTGAAGACGCCGGCTTCCCACATCTGCGTCTTGGCTTCCGGCGGCATCATCTCCTCGCCGGGCGTGCCGTAGACGGTGACGGTGCCGGGCGCGTGCGTGCGCGTCAGGAATTCAGCGATGGCAATGGCCGCCGCAAGTCCTACCGGTCCCTGTGCGCTGTGCTGGTCGCCGTGAAATGCGCCCTTGGTGCCGCGCAGCGCGTCGTATTCGACGATCACGCCGAGGTTCGGCCCCGGCGTGCCGCGCTTGTACTTGGCGACGAAAGCAGTGGGCAGGTTGGCGACACCGAGGGTGACGTCGAAGTCGTGCGCGCGCAGGTAGTCGGTGAGCTTCGCCACCGCCAGCTTTTCTTCGAAGCCGATTTCGGGATGCTGCGTGACCCAATCGCTCATCGGCAGCAATTCGGTCTGCATCAGTTGCTTCACGCGGGCGAGCACTTCATCGCGGCCTTTGTCCGCCGCGGTCAGTTTGGCGACCATCTGCTCGACGCCGAGCGATTGCTTGAGTTCTTGGATCTGCTTGACGATGCTCCGCGCCGCTTCCTGCTCGGTGGGCGTCTCTTGCGCCGCACACCAGCTTGCCGCCAACAACACGAGCAGAGTACTCCATCCAAGTTTGCGCATGAGACCTCCTCGCTCAGTCTTCCGCGGGATTGCGGCAACGGGCACGGTGAACTTCGCGCCCCACTATCTCACAGTTGGACGAGCCATTTTTCGAGGATGGCCATCTGATCGGCCGGGGTTTCCACGAAGACGGCACCCATGCCCATACCGGGATGGACGTAACGGATTTTCGCGCGCGTCACGAATGTGCCCGCATCGCGGACAATGCGCAGGTAGATAAGTGTGCCGGCGGGAAAGGGATTCATCGCGTCGATGTAACAGCCATGCAAGCTGATTTCAGAGACGCGCGCGTTGAGCCGCGTACCCGTGCCCGGCTCGACGATCTCGGCGGTGGCGATGAGAGGAATCCGCGGGACCTTCCGCTTTTCGCGGCCCTGCTCGGCACTCTCTGGCGCGTTACCTAGGCGGTCGTTCTCGGTCACGGCGACCTCCGCTTGGACTCCGTTTCAGGCTACCATGCGCCAGGGGCCAGAAAAAGCCTCTCGGCCCGGTGTGTGCCCTTGCGTCACCCGACCGACTCGGGGGATCACCGAAGCTCGGCGGCATCCACGACGGGCCGCTCGCGCCAGCGCCGTTTGACTTGCTCGTACTGCTCGAAGCATTCTAACCGGCGAGCATGCCCGACTTCGACATGAAAAGCGACTGGGACGCGCTCGCGCGGAAGGACGCGCCCTTCTACATCATCATGGAAGAGGGCCGCGATGATGCCACGTTCCGCGCTTCGGGGCGGCGCGACGCGGCCCTGATTTACGACGCCGTCGCCGCGCATGTTCCCGGCCATGCCCGCGTGCTCGAGATCGGCTGCGGGATCGGCCGCCTGCTCGAGCCCATGGGCGAACATTTCCGTGAACTGTGCGGCGTGGATGTTTCCGGCGAGATGATCCGCCAGGGGCGCGAGCGCATGGCGCACCTGCCCAGCGTGCGCTTCGAGGAAGTGGACGGCACGGGAACGCTCCCGTTTGACGACAACATGTTTGATTTCTGCTACTCCTACATCACGTTTCACCACATCCCCGACAAGGCGGTGGTCATCCGCTACATGACCGAGGTCCGGCGCGTGCTGGTCCCCGGGGGCGTCTTCCGCTTCCATCTTTTCGGGCGGCCGGAAGGCGCGTGGCAAACCATCCGCGAGACGTTTACCAAGAAGAGCACCTGGCGCGGCTGCAAGTTCACGCAGCCGGAGATCCTCGGCGTCATGGCGCGGGCCGGCTACGAGGTCGTCGAGTCGCGCTGGATCGAGCCGGAACTCGGGCGGCCGCAGCATTTCTGGGAAAAGACGATTCCTCATCACATCTGGATCACGGCGCGCAAGATGCCCGTCTAGCGCCGCGGCAGCCACGCGCGAGGCGCTCACGGGACACGTTGGCGGCATCCGTCCCGGGCTTCCTTGACCGGCCGCAGAGGCTCGCATAGACTACTTGTTTCGACTTCCAGGCATTCGCCGGACTGAGGAGGGCATCCGTTGCCGAAACGCACGTTTCAACCCAGAGTGCGCCGTCGCCACAAGACCCACGGCTTCCGCGCGCGCATGAAAAGCGTCGGGGGGCGCAGGGTGCTGGCGGCGCGCCGTAAGAAGGGACGCCATCGCCTTACACCCGTCTAGACCGCCGCGCGGATTTCCGCGGGCCGCGCGCCTCTTGCGCCGCGCCGAATTCGAGGCCGTGTACCGGAGCGGGCGGCGCCGTACAAGCCCGCAGTTCGTTGTGTTCTGTCGCGCGAACGGTCTGGAGCGCAGCCGCTTCGGCGCGAGCGTAAAGAAAGCGCTGGGCGGCGCGGTGGTGCGCAACCGAATTCGCCGCCGCATCCGCGAAATCGTTCGCCGCAATTATTCGGAGATTCCTACGGGATGGGACATTGTCATACATCCGCGCGCGCCGGTGGCTGGAGCGGAGTTCGCCCCGCTCGAAGCGGAACTGACGCGGCTGCTACGGGGCCTGGCGAAATAGCCCACGCGCAGGGTGCATCTGCGGTCGCCGCGCGCATCCTGCTGGCTGCGCTCCGCCTCTATCAGGGCTTTCTTTCGCCGCTGATGCCCTCGGCCTGCAAGTTCTATCCTTCCTGCTCGCGCTACGCCTACGAAGCCATCGAAACGCACGGCGCGCGACGCGGATCGTGGTTGGCACTGCGGCGGCTGCTGCGCTGCCGGCCGTTTTCGCCCGGCGGCATCGACCCCGTTCCGGCGCGCGAAACCCCTGAAGAAGACCAGGTGGCCCGCCGGTGAAAGAACTCTCCGAGCAAAAACGGATTCTGATTGCTTCGGCGCTCGCACTCGTCGTCATCACGGTTTGGACGATTTTCCTGAAACCACCGGCGCCGAAACTTCCACTGACGCCGCCCCTCGAACAACCCGCACAACCGCTGAGCCCCGTGGTTGCACCGCCCGCGCCGCCAGGTGCCCCGGCGAAGGCGGAGAGCGCTCCCAAGCAAGCGCCCACTGTTTCTTCGCGTGCGGCGCAACACGAACAGACTACCGTCGTGGAAAACGGGCTTTACCATGTCGAGCTCTCCAACCGCGGCGCGATCGTGCGGAGCTGGCAACTGAAAAAGTACCACGATGACTCGAAGCCGCCGAAGACGCTCGATCTGGTCCACCCGGAGGCCGCAGGTCAGTACGGCTGGCCCTTTTCGCTCCAGCTCGAGGATCTACAACTCGAACGCGCAGCGAATTCCGGCTTGTACGAGGTAACTCCCGCTGGAGCCACGCTTGAAGCGCCGGCCGACGTGAGCCTGGCATGGAGCGACGGCCACTTAGCCGTCACCAAGCACCTGAGATTCAACCGCACGTACATCGTCGAAATAGAGACCTCGGTCACGCTGGACGGCAAACCGCTCGGGCACGGCGTGGCTTGGCGCGGCGGCTTCGGGGACGTCACCAGCTACAAGGCCGCGCAGCAGGTGCAGGTCTTTTACAGTTCCGCGGGCAAGTTTCAGCTCCTGCCGTTCAACAAGCTAGGCACGCAGGGCGCCACGGTGACGCCGGTCAAGCGGCCGGGCACGTTTGACTACGCCGGCATCGAAGACAAGTACTTCGCCGCCGCGTTTCTGCCCCGCGTGGCTGGCGCGGGCTACCTGACACTGTCCGATTGGATGTGGGAACGCGACGTCCTGGTGGAGGGCAAGCCCGCGAAAGAACCGGTTGCGGAGATGGCCGCGGGGTCCACCGCGGTGGGTCCGCTCGCCCTGCGCGTATTCGTCGGACCCAAGGAGTACGACGACCTCAAGCTCATTCAGCCGCCGTTAACGGAGCTTGTGCAGTACGGCTGGATGGAGTTCATCGCCCTGCCTCTCTTTTATCTCCTGCGGTGGTTGCACGGGTTTGTGCACAACTGGGGCTGGTCCATCATCCTGCTGACCGTGCTCATCAACATGGTACTTTTCCCGCTGAAAATGAAGAGCATGCGCTCGATGCAGAAGATGCAAAAAGTGGCCCCGGAAATGAAGGCCATCCAGGAGCGCTACAAAAAGTATTCGATGCGCGACCCACGCAAGCAAGAGATGCAAAAGGAGATCATGGATCTTTACGCGCGCGAGGGGGTTAGCCCGATGGGCGGCTGCCTCCCCATGGCGCTGCAGATGCCGATCTGGTTCGGACTCTACCGCATGCTCGGAGTCACCATCGAATTGCGCCACGCGCCGTGGTTCTGGTGGATTCGCGACCTTTCGGCACCGGATCTCTATTACATTCTGCCCATCGCCATGGGCATCACGATGTACGCCATGCAAAAGATGACGCCAACCACCACGGCGGATCCAACGCAGCAGCGCATGATGACCCTCATGCCGTTGATGTTCGGTGGCATGTTCATCATCTTCCCGGTCTCCAGCGGGCTCGTGCTGTATATTCTCTCCAGCAACATCGTGGGCATGCTCCAGCAGTGGTACTTGAACCACACGGCGCCGGCGGACCTCAGGCCCGCGCGCGGCAAAGGTGGCAAGAAGAAGTAACATGGCGCAACCGAATTTCATCCAAGAAGGGAAGTTGGACGCGCAAGGCGTCGCCGACGAGTTGAGGCGCTACATCGAGCTTGTCCTACGCGCGACGCGGCTCGACGTTAAGTTCGAGATCAGTGTGCATCCGCGCCCGTCCGGCGCGCAGGACGAGTTCGAGATCCCCGAAGTGCTGGTCACCTTCCGCGGACGTGACCAGGACTTGATGCTCGAGCACGGCGCCGAACTGCTCCACGCGCTCGAATACATTGCGCTGCGCTGGCTGCACCTCGACCCGCACTACTACGACCGCGTGCGCTTCGATTGCGGCGATTTCCGGGCGATGCGTCAGGAAGAGCTGAAGCTTTCCGCCCGCGTGGCGGCGCAGCGCGTCCGCGAGACGCGGCAGCCCTTCCGTTTCAATGCCATGTCACCGCGCGAGCGCCGCGTAATCCATCTGGTGCTCAAGGATCAGCCAGGCGTGCGCACCGCCAGCGAGGGCGCGGGGGACGAACGCCAGGTCGTCGTCTATCCTGCCGATACGAAGTAACAATCCAACCGACAATCAGCGCAGGTGGCGGAGGAAACCTGCGGAGACGACGCGTCCGTCGGAGTCAAACGTCACGCGCAGGCGAAAGATCGCGGGGCCCGTATCGCGCATCGCAAACCGCAAATCGTCCAGTTCGACGACGTGGCGGCCGTCTCGTATGAACGAGTGGAAGACGGGAAACCGGGCAAACCAGAGATAACCTTGCACCAGCGGCAGATCGCGCGCGGAGTCGATCCAACGGTCCGGGGCGAGTCCGGAACGAGATGAAAAAACGGCGGCGCGGCGCGGCCGACTCCATCCAGCAACGCAAATTGTGCTTCATAGACGCCGCGCGGGGTGCGGATGAGTCCGTCCCAATAGTTCGCGGACGGCGGGACCGGCAAGGCTCCCAGCGCTTCCACCTGCAGATTCTGGGCGGCGGCAAATTCCCTCACGCGGCGCTCGGCGAAGGCGTGTGCGGCGGCGCATACTACAAGATAAGCGCACAACGCGTACACGCCCGTGCGGCACCAGCGCGATCGCCGCACGCGATAACCGAAGCCGCGCCATTGTGGGGCGAAGAAAACTACCGCCAGCACGAGCGGCCCGAGCGCGGCCATCACCGGCGAGTATGGAAAATACATTCTGGGTGCAAGCCACAAAGCCGCCTCCGCCAGAACGGTGAACACCAGCCACATCGCAAAGTCCATCCCCCAACCGTGTCCGGCCTTCTCTCGCGGCCCGCGGTAAATCCACACCAGGATCTGTGGCACAAGCACGATGCCGGTGAACGTGAAATCAATGATGAAGACCAAATCCCACGCGGGGCGCGCCGTGCTCCAGGGGCTCCAGATCATGGTGCCATAGGAGGTGATGAGGTCGGAGACGATGTGGCTGGCGATCCCAACGGCACAGATCCACGTGAGCCTGACGAGCGAGGGAGATCGCCAGCGCTGCCAGCGCGCCAACGCCAGGACGACAACAGCCACCAGGACCGCGAAGGCCGGCAGGCAAAGAAAGGAATGGGTGACGTAACGATGCAGGCGGATGAAGGAAAGTTCGCCGCTGCCGAATCGGGTGAAGAGATAGTCGCTGTCGGGAAAGACGGCGCTGAGGGTCGCGCCGAGAATCGCCGTGCGGCTGTAACTTTTCGCTTCGGGATCGGCAAAGTGATCCGGCGTGAAGAAGGCTTTGCCAATCAGGGCGCCGGCGATTCCGTGGGTTATCGTGTCCATCGGCCGGTGTCAGTCTCGTAAGGAAGATTTGGCGGCAAGCATCCTAGGAGACCTGGATGAGCGGCGAGCGCTTGGCGATCACCGAGCCGATCACGCGCGCTGCTGTACCGCATCGCGCGAGCGCTTCCAGCGCGGTATCGGCAGACTCCGCCGCGATGGCGACCAGCAAGCCGCCGGAAGTCTGCGGATCATAGAGCAAGTTGCGGACCTCCTCCGGGACGCCAGCGCCGAACCCGACACAGGGTCCGACGAAATCGCGATTGTTCACAAGCCCCCGGGCCAGGTGACCCTCGCGGGCCGCTTCCACTGCGCCCGGCAGATACTCGATCGCCCGATGATCCAGCTCAAGGGAGACCCCACTGCCCGCCGCCATCTCTCTTGCGTGGCCGAGCAGGCCGAAACCCGTAATGTCCGTCACCGCGTGAATCGGCCCCGAGCCCACCTTTTCGCGGCCATCGAGTTCGAGCAGCGCGGCGGCCGCATCGCGATTGAGTCGGGACATCGAAGCCGTGGAGGCTGCAAGCGATTCAGCGCTGGCGCGATTCTTCTTGAGCGCTGTCGAGATGACGCCGGTGCCGATGAGTTTCGTTAACAGGAGCGTGTCGCCGGGCCGCGCGCCGACGTTGCGCCACACGCGCCGCGGGTTGATCACGCCAGTGACAGCGTAGCCGAACTTCATGTCCTCATCGCGGATCGAATGCCCACCGACGACCGCACAGCTCGCTTCGGTCATTTTGCTGAGCCCGCCGCGGATAATTTCCTCTAGGATGGCTGCATCGCCTTTTTCCGGAAAGGCCACGATACTGAGGGCGGAAACCGGCCGGCCGCCCATCGCATACACATCGCTGAGCGAATTCGCCGCGGCGATCTGGCCAAATTGTGATGGATCGTCCACGATCGGCGTGAAGAAATCCACGGTTTGTACCAGGGCGAGATCCGGCGCGAGTTGATACACCCCGGCATCGTCGTTGGTATCGAACCCAACGAGGACGTTCGGGTCAGTTTGCCGCGGCAGGCGGCTCAAAACGGAGTCCAGCAAACTGGGACTCAGCTTGGCTGCTCAACCCGCGGCCTTGACCATGGCCGTCAGCTTCACGGACTCTGGCAAGGCGAGTTTCCTCCTTCGTGCGAAATCGAAAGATTATAGCGTGTCTCGCGGTCTGGTGGACTCTGCGCGGCGCCGCCCCGATATTTTCCCGGCGCACCGTGCGTATCTGATGATCAGCGGGAGGCCGATTCTGCGGCGCGGAGTCCCGCGCAAGGACGCGGGCAGACAGGTGTGTGCCATGGCCCTCCATGGCAAGGAAAAACAAAGCGGATTCACCGGTGGCCGAGTTCTGACGCCCCGGGGCTTTCTACTCATGCTGGGCCTGATCGCCGCCACGGCGATGGCCGCGGCAATCGTGCGCGAACAGCAGTCGGCTGCTTCTTCGCCGCAGCAACAAGCTCTGGAGCCCGACGTCCGGTTCGATAACCAGGTGCGCGACGATATGTTCACCGGTATGGCCGGTAGTGCTGAAGCCCTCGACCGCGCCATGAAACTCTGCGAAGACCGTTTGGCGAGGAATCCCAAGCACCCTGAGGCCCTCGTCTGGCATGGCAGCGGGGTCTACTTCCTCGGCGGGCGCGCGTTCCAGCAGGGCCAGGTAGACAAGGGCATCGAGCTGACCGCGCGTGGACTCAAGGAAATGGACGACGGCGTTGCGCTGCTGCCGGACAGCATCACCGTGCTCATCCCCCGTGCCGCAACACTCTTGGAAGCCTCGAAACATGTCCCCTACCCCGCACAGGCCCGGCCCATGCTAGAAAAGGCTTTGGGCGACTACGAGAAGATCTACGCGATTCAGAAGAGGGATCTGGCTCAGGCGCCGATACACGCGCGCGGCGAGCTGTTCTCCGCTCTGGCTGAAGGCTGCTATCGCGCCGGGAACGTCGCCAAGGCACGAGAATACATGCAGCTTATCGTGAATCAGTTGAAGGATTCAGCTTACGCCGCAAGGGCGAAGAAGGTACTGGACGACCCAACTCCGCCCGGGCAACTCGAGTGGCGCTGCATCGGCTGCCACGTGGAGTCGAAGTAGGACAGGATTCAGCCCGCGCTCTTCTGCGGCGTAAGCCCGCCCAGACCAGCCTCAGCCCTGATTCGCAGCCCGTATGGGGATTGTCAGCGGCTTGGTGGCTTCGGACGATGCCAGCATGTGGCAGCGGCCGTCAAATATGCCGCCCGGCTCTATCACAAGGCACGGAGCGTGAATCTCCCCTGTGACCACCCCCTTGGCCTGGATCTCGACCCGGCCCTTGGCGAAGATCACACCATCGAACCGGCCAGCAATGGCGACATGGTTCCCTTCGATCTGGCCCTCGACCTGGGCATTCTCACCGAGAATCAGGCTCTGCTCGGAGATGATATTCCCCTTCGCCTTGCCATCGAGTCGGAAGGTACCAGCAAGTTGCAACGTACCTTCCATGCAAACGCCCTGGTCCATGAAACCGATCCAATTATCTCTGTCAGATTCCCGGGCCTTCTCGCCGCCACGCTTTCCCCAGGCCACAAGTCACCTCCCAGAGGTACCCCACTCTAGCGGATGCGTCAGCCAAGTCAATAGGACCTCGACCACTACCTACATACGTAGTTTAACGCATGAGGCGATCGTAGATTCCGGAAAGCTGAGCATCGTCGTAGTATTCGATGAGGAGCTGCCCGGGTCGGTTTTTCCCAGGCGTCCGGAGAGAGACGCGCGTGCCCAGGTGGCGTTGCAGCTCTTCTAGGGCGGCGCGAATGTTTGGATCGATCGGCGCGGTTGCCTGGGCCGCGACAGCTCTGTTGCGCCGAGCCGCGAGGCGCTCGACCTGACGCACAGTGAGGGCCCCGCGGGCAGCGCGCTGAGCCAGTGCCGTGCGGGTCTTCGCATCTACGATGGCGAGGAGTGCTCGGCCATGACCGGCGGAAAGCTTTCCGTCCTCGATGAGATCCTGAAGGGGCTTCTCGAGCTTCAAGAGGCGAGTAGCGTTTGCAACCGTGGCGCGATCTTTGCCTGTGCGCTCAGCAACTTCTTCCTGTGTTAGATGGAATTCCATCATCAAGCGGTCAAATGCCCGCGCCTGCTCCATGGGGTTCAAATCCTCACGCTGGATGTTTTCCACCAACGTGATTTCGAGCGCCAGCTCCTCGGGAACCTCGCGCACAACGGCGGGAACTCGCTGCAGCCCCGCGCGCTGCGCTGCGCGCCACCTCCGCTCGCCGGCCACGAGCTGAAACCTTTGTCCGTAGGGGCGCAGTACGAGTGGCTGGATGATCCCGCTGGTTCGAATGGAGCGCGCGAGCTCCTCCAGCCCATCTTCGCGAAATCGCGTCCGAGGCTGGTAGGGACTCGGATCGATGAGATCAATATCGACTTGCAGTGGTCCGGGGCTTTGCACCTGCGGTTGCGGGAGAACAGCCGCTATAGGAGGAGGCTCGGGTTCACGGATTAGAGCTCCCAGCCCCCGCCCCAAGGCGTTTCTGGCCATTGGCAATTACCTCCTTTGCAAGCTGAAGATAGCTTTCGGCCCCCCTACTATGTATGTCGTAGAATATCACTGGCTTCCCGTGGCTTGGGGCCTCCGCGAGGCGGACGTTTCGTGGAATCACGGTTTCAAAAACCTGGGCCCCGAAGAAACTCCTCAGATCGGCTGCAACCTGGCGTGAAAGGGTGGTTCGCTCGTCGTACATCGTCAGGAGGATCCCCTCTATCGCAAGGGAAGGGTTCAGGGTTCGCCGGATCCTCATCAGAGTGTCCAGAAGCTCAGAAACGCCCTCAAGGGCGAGGTATTCGCACTGTAAAGGTACAAGCACTGAATCACTCGCTGTTAGAGCGTTCAGGGTCAGGAGGTCAAGGGCCGGGGGACAGTCGAGGACAATGTAGCGGTAGTTCTCTTTGATGCCGGACAGGGCGCTCCTGAGCCTGTATTCCCGATCGGGCATGGAGACGAGTTCCACGGCTGCTCCGACGAGATTCTTGTCAGCCGGTATCAGATCCAATCCATCCACCTGAGTTTTCGCGATAATGTGGCCGATCGGTTCATCAAGGATTAGGGCTTGGTACAGCGTCCTGCGTGCAGGATCTTTGGCGAATCCCAACCCTGCAGTGGAATTCCCTTGTGAATCGCAGTCAACCAGGAGCGTTGGCTGCTCTGAAATGGCGAGGGAGGCAGAAAGGTTGATCGCCGTGGTGGTCTTACCCACGCCGCCCTTCTGGTTAGCAATGGCGATGACTTTCCCCAAACAAGTGCCTCGAATTCTGAGTATTTAATACCTGAGGGTGTGAAATGCAAGAGAATTGTTTCACGTGGAACAGTAATCGCGCGAGGTTGAGGTGAAATGTTCCACGTGGAACAATTGTATGCCGCTAGGAGCTGGTCGGGCGACCAATCAGCAAGACACGCCTTGCAGATCCAGGGATGGGATGCGGTCCCTGCCAAATCCACCGTTCATCATGGGAGAGCATAGTAGCATCATTTGCGCCCAGCCAAAGCAAGACCGCGCCAGTTGGATTGAGAACTCCCTTGGACCATCGGAGTAGGGCTGTGAGCTGCCCTATAGCGCGCGCAGTGACAAACTCCAGTGACCTAGCCTCTAGTCCACAGCTTGAGTAGTTGGAGTGAATTACGGAGACCTGTTCAAGATGTAGAAGCCGAACAAGTTCTTTGAGAAATGCAGACTTCTTCAGATTTGAGTCGACCAGGCTTACGCGGAGCCAGGGAGCCATGATCTTAATCGCAAGCCCTGGAAAGCCGGCACCAGATCCGACGTCGGCCAGCCGACCACCCGAGAACTCGCAGAATTGCCCCGCAAACATGCTCTCGGCAAAATGCCTAACGAGGATTTCGTGAGGGTTCACAATAGTGGTTAAGTTTATCATTTTATTCCACTTAATCAAGAGCTCAGTGTACGACAACACTTGTGCGGATTGCAGAGGTGAAAGACGAACACCTACCGGCGCAAGCGCGGCTTCGATCTCAGCTTCGGAAAGCACGTGTCCTTTACTATTAGAAATACTCATAATATACTATATATCGTTTAGTTTATGGCCTTGGTTCGCTTGTTCATGAGTTAGTTTGCGGTCCGCGACTCCTCGATTTGCTCTGCTCTCTGGGACGCGCGGAGAATCCGCGGGGTGGCCAGGCCGGCGACCAGATCTGTCAGCAAATGTGCGGCGATGGAAGGTGCCAGCGAACCAGTCCAAATGCGCACGGCGCTGAAGATGAGTCCAACGAAAAATGTGAGGAGAATCCCGCGGCGGCCCTGATACGCATGTGCGGCAGCGAAGAGCAAGGACGAAAGCGCGGCGCCGGCTGCCATTGAGTCGTTCGCCGCGCGTGCGATGGCGGCGAAGGCAAAGCCGCGATAGATGAATTCTTCGCAGAGAGCCACCGTGATGGCCAGCGCGATGAACGCGAGTGTCTCGACCGGGTTTTGAGGAAGAATCTTCGTTCCCATCTGATAGAGAAATCCCTTTCGCGCGGAGGGGAGGTGCGCGAAGCGGCGGAGGCCGAGCAATTGGTTTGCCGCGAGAAGCAGGGAAAGACCCGCTCCGGCCGCGACGACGAGTTGGCCATCCGGCACTGTGATTCCCAAAGTCTTGAAATCCACGCCCCGCGCAAGAGATCGCCACCCGGCAAGAAAAACAGCGGCCCACTGAAACGCGATGGTCGAAGCATAGAGGGACAGCCGGTCGGAGGTATCGAGCGTGGGCTGGGCTAGAAGTTGCCGCATCTTAAGGGCGCCGCGCCAGGGCACGAGGACCGCGAGGACGAGCAAGATGAGTGCGAAGTCCCACGGCATGATGGAACCGGACATGGGTCATTGATGAAAGCATTTTCCGAGGGGCAGAGCAAGGGACAATAAGGGTTGCCCAGACCAGCGGCGGAAGCTTGCGATTGTCTTACAGAATCGCAACGGCGCGCTTGATGTCGGGATCGTTGGGAAAAACGCGCAGGCCTTTGCGGAGAATCCCCTCCGCCGCGTGCGGGTCGCCCAGGAAGCGATAGACGCTGGCAAGCGAAATGTACGTCCCAGCATCGCCATCGGGAAAATAGCGGACGACGAATTCGAGTGCGTCGCGGGCGGCGTCCCACTGCTTCTTCTGGACGTAAATCTGAGCGAGGTTTCTGTGTGCAGAGTAGCTGTAGGGTTCGCGTTCGAGGGCCTTATTGAACGCAGCCTTCGCCTCAGCCGTCTGGCCGTCGAACAAGTAGACTTCGCCGAGGTGCGCGTATTCGTCCGCGGAGGGCTTGGGGTCTGCGGCAATGCGGCGGAGCTGCCAGGAGACCGCACGCTTCCAGTCATTGCGGTCGCGCGCGACCTTGTACTGTGAAGTGAGCGCGGGCAGATACGTGGGATTGCGCAGCAAGGCCAGATTCAGCAGAGACTCCGCCGTGGAGTAATCAGCGCGGTGGCGCGCAACTTCCGCGAGTCCCCACATCGCTTCCAGCGATGATGGATCGAGGTACTGTGCAGCAGTGAAGGCCACTTTCGCAGAAGCGTAGCGCGCATCGCTGAGGTAGAGCCGCCCGCGCAAGAGTTCGCGGCGGAGCGAGAGCGGCTCGCCGAGCAACGGCCCGAGGTAACGCGCCGCGGCACCGTTCTCCTCCAAGTTGATCATGGCTTCAGCTGAAGCCTCGAGCGCGTCGATGCGCAGATCGTCGGGCAAGTTGGCCGGCAGAATCGATTTCTGGAATTGCATAATGAGGTCGCGGTTCTTGTCTTCGAGGCCGTGGGTGAGGAGCGCGCGTGGGGCGCGATACTCCAGCCGCGTGCGGTCGTCCGTATTGAGCAGGGGATCTGCGGCGAGTTGGCGGAGCTCGTGATCGTCGAGAAGGTAGAACGCGTAAAGGGCCTCAGGTTGGCGCATACCGAGCGCTTCGTAATCTTCCCGCAATCCGGGAACGACCCAAAGTTTGCGGAGACGGTCGAGCCGCCAGGCAACACTTTCGCTCTCAGGGGGAAGCGCCTGAGCCCGCGCGACAAGCAGCAGGTCCGGCGAATCGCCCCGCCACAGGGTGACCTGCGGGAATTGCGGCACAAACGTGGCTAGCACCATGCGCAGGTCTTCCGGAAACAGCGAGTAGGCTTGCAGCCACTGCACGAAAATGCCACCGGGTTTCAAGCGATGCAGCGCCGCGCGGTAATACTCCTGGGTGAAAAGCGCGGCGACGCCGGCAATCCACGGGTTCGATGGCTCGGAGATGATGACGTCGTAGGAATCGCGCGTGGTGAGCAGGAAATTGCGCGCGTCGTCGAGGATGACGTGCACGCGCGGATCGCGCAAAACGCCGCGGTTCAGTTTTTCGAGGTAGGGCGCGGCGCCGATGACGGCCGGCTCGATTTCGACGCAGTCAATGCGCTCGATTTCGGGATAGCGCGCCACGGCGGAGACGGTCATGCCGCTGCCGAAACCGATGATCAGAACGTGCCGCGGCGCGGAATGAAAAATGGGCCCGAGATGGCCGACGAGAAGCTGCGTCGTGTTCATCGGTGTTGTATTGATGGGTATTTCCTACAAATTGTATGACATGTTCACTCCTTTTGATATAAACAAGGAACTCGAGGACGACAAGAATATCGCTGTCGGCCTGGTCCTGGCTTCGGTAATACTCGGAATTTCCCTGATCGTTGCCGCAGCGATTCTAAGGGCGAATTAGGGTGCATCGTCCGGTGACGATTCCGCCAGCGTGTGAGGGATGAAATGTCGGTAGACGCCATGTTGCAGACGCAGGAAGAGGACGGGTGTCAAGAATGCAGACACCAGCAATGCTTCAATCCGCAACTCCTGGAAGATTGTGATACCACAATGGTTAGTGTCAGTGCTCCTCCTCGCTTCCGTCTCTCCTATTTCCTCGACCCCGGGCTACTTTTGGTCATGGGTGATTACTGCATGGTTCCAACAGAATGCGGGCTTGAATTCTGCCGGGTAGTCAGCCATGCGATTCCGAAAAGCATCACTCAGACGTTGCAGGATCTGAAGCCAATCACCCGAAAAGCAACTGAGGAGGACCTTCAGAACCACCTGAAGAATGTGGAGCTCGAGCAACAGGCCCACCAGTTGTGCATCAAGAAAATCAAGGCTCGCAACCTGCCCATGAAACTTGTCCAAGTCAAGTTTTTCTTCGATCGGAGCAAGGCGATCTTCTACTTCACCGCGGACGGCCGAGTCGATTTCCGCGAACTCGTCTTCCGCGATCTGGCTTACGAATTCAGGACGCGGATCGAAATGCGCCAGATCGGTGTCCGAGATGAAGCCAAAATGATCGGAGGCTACGGTTGCTGCGGGCTCTCCCTCTGTTGTTCGACTTTCCTGCGAGATTTCGAACCAGTCAGCATCAGAATGGCCAAGGAACAAAACCTCACCCTGATTCCCACCAAGATATCCGGCTTGTGCGGTCGTCTGATGTGCTGCCTGAATTACGAATTCGAGACCTATCGGGAGATCAAGAAACAATTCCCCAAAGTCGGCAAGAAGGTGATGACCACCCAGGGTGAAGGCAAAGTCTGCCGGGTCAACATCATCAGGGAAACGGTCGTCGTGGAGATTCCCGACCGGGGTATCGTCGAACTCGACAAAGAGCGAAATCATCAAAAAGAACAATGCTCCCGCACCACCTCAAACCAAGAAGAAAAGCATGGGCGGCAAACAGAATGACGAGAACGACGTCAATTCCAGGGGAGAACAGGACGACGATGACAACGATCACGATCAATCATGAATGAGTGCACGTTTTCGTCGAAGGCGATGGTCGACAGGCATCGGCGGTGTTCATCCATGGGGCCGGCGGTTCCCACGCGATTTGGGAAAAACAGTTTTCAGCTTTCAGTGAGCTTTTTACCTGTTACTTCGTCGATCTCCCGGGGCACGGACAATCCTCCGGAAGCTGCTGACCGACATCGAAGAGTATGCCGCCTGGTTGGAAATCCTGCTGGAAGAACTTGGTCTGAGCTGTCCGATTCTCATTGTTATTCCATGGAAACGCCCATCGTCATGCAGTATTCGCTTCAGCAACCGGCGACGGAATTGAAGGCGTTGATCCTGGTCGGAAGCGGTGCACGGCTTCGAGTCTCACCGATGATCCTCGAACTGCTGGCGAACGATTTTGAAAAAGCGGCAAAAATGATCGCCAAAAACCTTTTCGGTTCACCGGCACTCGATGCCTATTTTCAACAGGTGGAAAAGGATATGATCGTCTGCGGGCAGCAGGGCATGATGAGCGACTTCCTTGCGTGCAATCGCTTCGACCTGATGAACCGCGTCGCTGATATCAGGGTTCCAACCCTGGCCATCGTCGGCTCCAGGGATATCATGACCCCACCGAAATACTCCCGTTTCCTGACCGAACAAATCAGCCACAGCCGCCTCGAGATCATCGAAGATGTAGGCCACATGGTCATGGCAGAACAACCGGAAGAGTTCAACCGGAAACTCCACCAGTTCTATCTCGACTTTTTAACTTGACTGCTTCCTCGAAAAGGCTATAATGAGGATAATTCTGTCATTGCTGAGAGACGCCGCATCAATGGTCGAACCTGAATCCGTCACTGCCCAATCAGTCGAAAAAATTCACTCGTCGAAGGAGAGTCTCCCTCCGGGATCGTCTCAAGAGTCCCCTCACCCCGGCAACGATATCTCCGCACTTGTGGAGTCGCTTCACCGGGATCTCACCCGTGAAAAGCAGAAGATCACCAGCCTTTATTTTGTCATCGGAGGAATCATCAGCTTCGAAGCCGGGCGGTTGCTCACTCCCGTCCACGAACTATTCGCCATAAGCAGCGCGGTTGTGGCGGTGATCCTCTCCATTTACGGCTTCTTCAACTACTTTGACGCTTATCACCGATCATAGAACGACGAGACCGCCATTCTCTGGCGAGCATGGCGAAGACCAGGTCATCGACCCATTCGCCTTTAAACCAAAGGCTTTCTAGGCAACGAGCTTCCTGCCTCATGCCCACCCGCCTCATCATGCTTATGGATGCGACGTTCCGCGGGATCAGTCGATCCGATCACCCGGTGTTTGCCGAGAATGACGAACAGATAGTCGAACAGGCACTTAGTGATTCATTTGCCAGACCTCGCCCATGAAACGACTTGGCCAGGGTGATGCCGATTTCGACCTGACGCGGTTCAGCCGCAAGCACGTGAATACCGCAATCTCCAATTAATTCACCGGATTCGCGGAGAACGATGCCGATCTGATACCATGATCCGGGAAAATCAGGCTGCTTGTCGGCAAGGTTCGCGATGAACACTCTGATCTCCGCCAGGTAAGTATCACCCCATGATTGGTATTTCGCGATCCCCGGATCGGAGCGATAGGCGAAGATCGCTTCCGCGTCGCTTTGGGCTTAATTGCCGCAGTAGTATTCGAGGTGTTTCAAGAGGAGTAAACATGATTCAACCTCGATCACCTGCGGACGGACTGACCAGTCGAAGAATTCCGGTTCGATCAAAGTAGACCTCATTCCGTTGAATCCGGTCGCCGCGGATCATCACCAGGTCCATGCCCGTAGCCTCGACCGTATCCTCCCGGTCGGGGCGGCGGAATGATGCCTGCCAGAGAATCACTCCCCCATCGATGTCCCTCAGAAGGGACGCCGATCTGAGGCTCCACGACATGCTCCAGGCGGTAAACAGTTTCTTCAGATAACTTCGCATTGCCTCCAGTCCGTGAATCGGACCGCGAGTGTTCGGGTCCCAATACGCCAGGTCGTCGGTATAACAGGCGAGCACCGTTTCAACTGCCTGCGTGTTCCACGCACCCAAGAAACGATCGGCAAGGGTAACAAACGATTCATTGTTCACTGCTCACCTCCATTCTCAGTCGATTGCCCGCAACCCGCGTTCAAAATGGTGCAGTTTTCTCCATTAATTCTGGCTCCGTTCGCAATCATACTCCTATCAGTAGGTCAAGGTCTTTCCCGGAACCACTGGAGACCATATCCCGGCAGACCTGCTTCGCTGGATGGACGAGAACCATGGACCATTCAACGATGGGGAAGGCTTGACATTTGCGGCACGAGGCGAATATATCATGTCATAGTATTAAATGTAATTTTATCTTATGTAAAATTGTATTTTGGCGTAGCAATGCGAATGCGAC
Source organism: uncultured Acidobacteriota bacterium (assembly GCA_963739275.1). Taxonomy (GTDB): domain Bacteria; phylum Acidobacteriota; class Terriglobia; order Acidiferrales; family UBA7541; genus JBGQGH01. Next base: position 8,428 of record CAVTZX010000007.1, on the reverse strand, counting down.
GCTGCGCTTCTTCGTGATTCCCTTTGAGCTCCTTTATCCTCTGGGAATGGGTGAGTTCACTTAAACTCGAAGGGAAAGCAAGTTCGATATTGCTGAAGCAGACCAATCGTTTCAGCGTTGTTCAATCGGTAAAGCGGGGAATAGGATGATTCCCCTGGGTCGGAAAATCCAGGAGCCGTTTACAACGGACATTTACCAAGGAGGATGTAATGCGAATGCTCGTCGAGGTGAAAATACCGAACGAGGAATTCAATGCAGCCATCCGGGATGGCAGTATCGAACGAAAGATTATGGGGATACTGGAGGATACGAAACCCGAAGCCGTTTATTTCACGGAGATCGCCGGTCAGAGAGCGGCGATTCTCATAGTTGATCTTGAGGGGCCGTCCAGTGTTCCGCGGATTGCCGAGCCTTGGTTCCTATCGTTTAATGCCGCGGTGGAATTCCACGTTGTCATGAGTCCGGAGGAATTGGGTCGGGCAGGAATTGAAAAATTCGGAAAAGAAGTGGGCGTGACCTCGACTCACCTATTGCAAGGTGAGAACACCGCCTGTATTGCCACGAGAATAGACGTGGCGATTCAGGCGTTTTGGGAGGGGTAGGTTCACTCCGGCATATGTTCTTCTGATCTGCTGCAGGCTTGCTGGGAGAGTCTCGCCATGGCTCGGCCTCGATCCGACATGACGGGATTTGCCCCGTCTTTCGCCGATGTTCCTGGCAAATCGTGCTTATCAGGAACATGCGGCATTCTCGGTGCTCACTTTTTCCTCAGGCGGGCGATGGCTTGTCAGCAGACGGTTGAGCATCACTTTGGCCAAGCGAGGGAGAAAGAGCGGTTCAGGGTGGTCTTTCAACAACCGTAGTATCCGGATCGGGTTGCCATAGAAGCGGAGATAGGCGAATTTGGCCAGATTGAACAGTTGTTGGTTCGTCATGGCGGACACATTGATGGAAGAGGAAAAATAATCAGCTTGTTGAACCGGGTCGACCATCAAATCCCCGACTTCATCCCCGAGAGCTGTTCCACTGAAGGGTGTCACCAGGTGGATGATGACCGAGTGCAGTGGCAGATCGCAGGTATAATCGATAGTATGCTTCGCTTCCGCGGGCAGGTTTTCGTCGGAAACCCGAGCATGAGGAAAGCATTGGAGAAGATTCGGCGTTTCACGGCTCGTCTAATAGCGATAGCCAAGCGATCGAGATTGAGGTTTTTGCGAATCCGCCGCTGCAGGCGGGGCTTGCCGTCTCGATGGCCCAACTGATGAAGACAGTTCCGGCATCAGCATAAAGATCGACCAGGTCGGGCGTCAACAGATCGCCTCGCAAGCCATTGGAAAAGTCAGCCTCAGGGGGAGTCTCTTGCGGACGAGGCCTTCGAGAAATTTGCAGGCTCGCCGGCGGTCGGCATTGAAATTGTCATCAAGCACTTCGATGTAGCGGATACCGTATTTTTCGTGCAGCGCGGTCAGTTCGTCGAGGACCTTTTCCGGGCTGCGGGCGCGAAAACCCTTGCCGAAAATATGATGGCAGGACGTGCACTGGTACGGACAAGCCCGCGAGGTAAAAACAGCCATGGAGCGTGAAGGCCCCATGAGGCTCATGCTTTTTCGCTCGAAGTAGCCTTCGTTGTCGAGCAGTCCCCATGCCGGTTGTGGTTGCTGATCCAGTTCTTCTGCGGTGAGAAAGGGTGCAAGCTGGTTGCTCATCACAGAACCCTTGAGGTCCCTCCAGATCAGACCGGGCACCGCTTCAGGATTACCACCGTTTCTCACCATTTCACAAAAAGCGATGAAGGTTGAATTGGCTTCCCCGACCATGGCGTAGTCGACCGCAGGATCGGCCATCACCTCGTTCGGGTAGGAGGTGACATGCGGGCCGCCGATGATCAGCGGCACCGCTGGACGAGAGGCTTTGACCTTCCGAGCGGCTTGATGCAGCGAGTCGATTTCCGTGGTCAAGGTGCGATGCCTACCAACTCCGGATCGAATTCTTCAATGATCCGTTCGATAGGCGGCGTTCGCCGACCGAGGCGATAATCCGCCAAACGGACCTGGTCGCCCGACTGGAGTAACAGCGTGCCGAGAGTGAGAATGCCGAGCGGCTGCGGCACGCTGATCATTGAACCGGTGAGATGACTGACTTTGATTAGGAGGACACGCACGATAACCTCATGTGATTGGGGTTTTGAGTATGGCCTATTAGGCCCTCTCAGTTCTATATCACAACAATTATCCAATAATCCTGCAAAGCGGACGAGGAATAATGACGCAGAGGTGGTTCCGCAGACGATCTTCGAATTGCTGAAGGTCGGATTTGGACGCTCCGGGGAGCAGAGCACCGACGAAATCGCGATGGGAACGATTTCGGCGGTAAGCCGGTTCGCGGGGAGGATGCGGCAGAAGCCGTTCCATCAGATCGACAGTCGGAGCGATGAGTAATGACACGGAATAGTAATACAATCCCCGGGAAAGATAGAGACAGGCTCCGCCGATCTTCCGGTCGCCGATTACCAGGTCGGAATGCCCGGCTTGGATGATACCGGGATGACCCAGCCGTTCCAGGGCTTCGATGATCCAGCGGGAAAAACAATGGAAGGCAGCAGTGATCCCTGGCAGGTCAACGAGGTTCAGGCAGGCGGAGACAATGACTGTCCCGCGATCGAGCACCACCGCACATCCGCCACCTCTTCGACGAAGATCGGCACGCCATCCTCCCGGGCAGCGTTCCCGATGAAGTTCTTGCCCCGGGATCGCTCCCCCCGGCCGAGGACGACCACCGTTGCCGGGAGTCGGTAAGCCTCGAGACGTGACTTACCATCTGCCAGAGTGGCGGCAAGCAAGGCCTCGTCGAAGGGATAGTCGGCTATATCGTCGGGATCGATCATTGTGGTTTTCATCACGGAAGGCATAGCGACATTCTCGCTTTTTGTAAAACCGGTTGGGTCTACTTCATGGTTTCCATCCGGGCAATGGTCCGCCTGACCCGACCGTCAGACTAGTCCGACGGGTCTGACCGGTCCACAGGTTTAGGAGTGCTCGACCATGGTCATTCAATGAAAATGATTGATTTTATGGTGTAATGCAGTAAAATAATGTGAGTAACGACTGAAAAACGACCTTCAAGGGGTGAACGATGTCTCAGGAGAGGGGCATGTGGGGCAGCCGGTTGGGATTCATCCTGGCCGCATCAGGTTCCGCGATCGGGCTGGAAATATCGTCTTTTTTTCGGCCAATGCCTACAAATATGGGGGGGGGGGCATTTTACCTGCCCTATTTCATCGCTTTTTTCCTGGTCGGCCTGCCGATTATGCTGTAGTTTCCGGGAGATTCACCGGAAATCATTCCCCAGGCTCTCCGGGAAATCGGTGGTTGGAAGGCGGAAGTTGCCGGTTGGTTCGGCATCTTCAACGCCGGCATCATCACTCTCTATTACTGCACAATACTTGCCTGGGTGATCGGTTGCCTGGTAGGCAGTTTCGGGGCGATCTGGAAACCCTCGGCTCTGGCGGCGTTCAATCTGCCTGCCGGAGCACTTTCTCCTCGATGTCGTATTTTTTCTCACGTCAGCCGGGACGATACCTGTTTCTATGTGGTGATTGTCTGGTTGTATATGCTGATGGTAGCCTGGGGAACGAAATCAATCGAAAAAGCAGTCGGTTTCTGCGTGCCGCTGATGTGGGTGATGATGATCGTCCTGATCATCCGGGGCGTCACTTTGGAGAATGGTCTTCAGGGAGTCTGGCTGCTGTTCACTCCGGATTTTTCGATCATGAAAGACCCGGGCGTCTGGAAGGGGGCATTTTCCCAGATGTTCTTCACCCTCAGCCTCGGCTTCGGCATCATGACGACCTACGCCAGTTATTCTGCCGAAAGATGCGGATGACGTGACCAATGCGGCGAACGTCAGCTTTATGAATTGCGGCTTCGAGTTTATCTCCGGGTTCGCGATTTTCAGTCCGCTGTTCACTTTCAGCATCATACCCAAGGCGAGCACGCTGTCAATGATGTTTTTCATCGTACCGGAAGGCATCGCCCGATTCCCCTTCTGGGTCACTTTTTTCGGAGTCATGTTTTACTTGCTGCTTTTTCTTGCGGGCATCACCAGTTTGGTCTCGCTGGTAGAAGCGGTCATCTCCAGCATTATCGACAAGTTTCGTTGGTCCAAGATTGAAGACCGTGCTCGTGGTTGGGATTTTGGGGACGCTCGGCAGCGTTGCTTTTGCCCTGCCCACGGTAGTCGACCCGGGTCTGTCCTCCAACGGGACGCTGGGGTTGAGCCTGGTCGATCTATTCGATCACTGGGCCTTCGGCTACGGGTTGTTGATTTCGGTGTTATTCGAGTGCATCATCATCGGATGGGTGTTTGACCTCGATCGCCTCCGGAGCTTCGTCAATCGAACCGCCTGGTTCCCCCTGGGGCAGTGGTACGATGTTCTTATCCGGTTCGTGATTCCCTCGATCATCATCCTGATCCTGGTCGCTGCGATTGCGGATGAAATCCGGCAGAAGCTCTACGGATCCGACATGGTGACAGGCGACTTCGGAAGCCTCTACCTGGCAGTTTTCGGCCTCTGGCTTGGCGGGAGCATTGCGATTCCGATGCTCATCGGCCTGCTGGGCGTCAGCGGGAAAAAGCGGTTTCTTCAGCCTGAGCATTTTGAAAATAACAACCGGTCGCGAAATGTGTATCGTTGAATTATCATCTATCGAGGTGCAGGATGCCACGAACCCTTTCACTGACGGTGGTTCTCTTCTCTCTTTGGCGATTCCGTCTCATCTCACCCTGGCGGCGACGCTGCACTCAGCGGTCAAGTATCCCATTTCAGGGGAATCGGTTGAGGTGATTCTGACGGGGACGGAATTGGACCTCAGCGGTGATCTCGTCCTGATGGCGGACTATCGGCCGAACTCCGAGACGGGCTTCAGCCGGGAAGTGCCCAGGGATGAATGGCTGAAATCGCTGGTTGTTCACTCCCTCAAGTGCCGGTTTGGTGATGCTCAAGGTGATTGAGCGTCCATCTCTCTCCAGATCACGGGGAGTGCTGAAGGTCAGGGCGACTTTACCGCTTTCCGTCAAGTTCGCCCACCCCCCGTTGCTGGGTATTGTCATCATGCTGTTTGCCGGGACGATTGTATCCGGTGGAACCGCCGTCTCGATCATTCGCGGAATAGCCATGAAAGGCGATTAATAGTCACTATCGAGGGAGTTGTGAGGTTTCTCATGCTGATGTCGCAACTGGGTGAATTGGCTTTTATCGAAAAAATCCGCCGGGAATGTGCCTTTTCCACGCAGAATTTGTCACTGGTGGGCATCGGCGGCAACGATCTGCGCGATCTTTCCTTTGACGGTAGATCATGACGGTCTATTGACCACCGATCTGCTGATCGAGGGCATTCATTTCACCGAAGAAACGGGTTCGTTCCGGGAACTGGGGCGTAAATCGCTGGAGGTGAACCTCTCCGACATCGCCGCCATGGGAAAGCCGCTGTATGCCACGATCGCTCGCGGCGAGGGCGGAAGCAGCGGTGCTCGACGTGGAGTCTTTCTACCAAGGGTTGATCGATGCTGCCCGGGATCGCGGTGTTTTTATTGTCGGGGGTGATACCAGCCGATCCCCGGGGCCGCTCTTCATCTCGATTACCCTCATCGGCAGGTCGGCAAGAACGCCGCACTCCGTCGATCCACTGCACGACCAGGTGATTTGATCATTGTTTCCGGAGAATTGGGCGGATCACACATCGGGCTCGCCTGGATGCAATCGAATTTGCAGATCCAGGATACCGGGAGCGAGGGGATTCACCGACGCCGTCAATTATTGCATCGGCCGGCACAGGTTTCCCAAGGCCCGGCTCTCGCTCGGCGGGGAATTGGTCAGGACGAACATTTGTCATGCCTGCATTGACATTTCGGATGGGCTGGCGATGGATATCCGGCACATTCTTGCGCAATTGGGGTGGGGGCGGCGCTGGATCTGGATCTGTTGCCAATCGACGAACGGACAGCCAGGATAGCCAGGATACTCAATATCGAACCGAGCATCGCTGCAGTTACTGGGGGGAGGATTACGAGCTTCTGTTCACGATTCCGCCGGACTTCTCGGACAGTTGGGTGAGTTGCGAAAGAACTCGGATTGCCCTGACGGTGATCGGACGGATTACCAATCAGATGGGAAGACTGGATTTCCTCCAGGCAGGCAAACCGTGCGACTTCGATCTTATCGGCTACGAACACTTCCGGCACTCACCGGTTGAATGCCATCGAGAATGACGAGAATTTGAGAGCAGGTTTTCCGAGATTGCCGGAATTGCAGTGTGGTGATAGGGAAGAGGTTAAGTTCTGGAAAAGGGGGTAAAACCATGAAACTGCGACATTCGATCATCATCCTCCGGATTTTCGGCAATCCGGAAAAGTGCGGCTCATCCCACTTAAGATCGCTCTCCCGCGACCGGCGTAGCTTCTATTACCCAGCCTCTCCTGCTTCTCGTACTCCTGCTGTTCCGGCCATGCTTCCCTGAACTGGGAGCCCAACAGAAGCCAAGCATCACTTTTAACGGGGCAGCCCAGAGTATCAGCGGTTCATGCCATGTGGTCGACACCGGGACGGAAAAGATTCTGTTGGACTGTGGGACTTTCATGGAAAAGGAGCTCGAAAGGAGGAATTCGTGGTTTCCCTTCGACCCTTCCACAATAACGGCGGTGGCTCTCACGCACGCTCACATGGACCACGTGGGCAGGATTCCCCTGCTGTTCAAAAAAGGATTTTCGGGCACGGTAATCTGCGCCCGACCCACCAAAGAACTCAGCCACATCATGCTCGACATCCAACTCGACATGGCCGGCGACCTTGGTCATTCGGTGTCGTATACTTCAGCGGATCTCCAGAGAAGCCTGTCCAGCATGTACGAATTCAACTATGGTGATCCCTTTCGACTCTCCAGCGGCACCGAAATCGAGTTGATGTCTGCCGCACATATTCTCGGCTCATCGATGATTCTGGTGAGATTCGGGCAGGGTGAACAGCGGAGGACGTTACTGTTCACCGGGGATTTGCAAAATGCGGGCAACGCGATTTTGAAACCGAGGAACCGTTTTCCCGAGATTGATTACCTGGTGATCGAGTCGACCTATGGGGCGAAAGTCAGAACCACTTACGATGCCGAGCGGGAGCAATTTTTCCAACTTCTGCGGGAGACGGCCGAAGATGGTGGGGTAATGCTGATCCCGGCTTATGTCCTGGCAAGGACTCAGAAAATGATTGGCATGATCTATCTCGGCATGAGGGAGGGGAAGGTCCCGAGTAATCTCAACATCTACATCGACAGCCCCTCATCCAGCAAGATTACTCAAATCTACGCCCGATTTCCGGAGCAGATGGCGGAACCTTTCCAGGGGATTCTCACCGGCGGTCAGTCGCCTTTCACGATGGATACCCTCCATCTTTACAAGACCTTTGACGAAATCAAATTACCGGCGGTGATCATTGCCCCCTCGTCCGACATGTCCAAGGGAAAGATAGTCGAGTACGTAAAACAGGACATTGATCGCCCCACTACGAAGATCTGCTTCGTCAGCAGCTACTTCGAACCCGGCAGTATCGGTGAAAAGCTGGCCAAGGGAGCCACCGAAATCGAAATCAACAGCCGTTTCCTCTCCGTCAGAGCCAAGACATTCGTCCTGGGCAGCTTCTCCGGCCACGGTGACCGGGCCCAGATTGAAGCCTGGCTGAGAAACTTCAAACCGATTAAACGGGTCTTCGTCGTCCACGGTTCTCCGGGAGGTACTTGCGGTCTGGCCGATCATATCACCAAAACGTTCGGGTGGCCGACAGTCGTCGCCGAGTTGGACTGTTCCTATGATCTGGAGATGGGTAAGAAGATCTTTATCCCGAAAGAGGCACCAAAACCGCTGAGTTTCCCCTTTCCGGATTGAGACGGCGAGAGGGATGCACTGCAGGTTAAATTTGTGCAATTGTCCGATGCGTCTGCCAGGTTCGACGATCCAATGATTCACACAGCCTGGTCGGGTGCCGCTTCCGGAAGCTCCGGCAGGGATTCCGGAGTTTCGCTCTTCCAATAGATGAAACGGAAGCACATTTCGCAGGTGCTGAGTTTATCGGTTTTCTTGCTCTCGATCAGCACATTCGGACGGATGTTCAAGTGGCACCCGCCGCAGCTGTCGTTCTCGACAGCGGCAACGCAGGGTAACTGGTTGGAGGCCAGCAAGCGATCATAGTGTTGGAGTGCTTCGAACTCCAAACCCTGACGAGTATAAAGTCGTTCCTGGTGGAGTTCCTGGAGTTTTTGTTTACCGATTTCGAGATCGTGTTTTCGCAACTGGACGGCGAGATCGATCTCCTTGACGAAATCATCCAGACCGTTTTTTGATTTGGCGAGGCCTTTTTTACGGAAATTCATTTCCTCGAGGGTCT
>CAVTZX010000006.1:0-7865 GCA_963739275.1 uncultured Acidobacteriota bacterium | reverse complement strand
GTTGGAGCGTTCAGGGGCGCGCATTTCCCCATCCTCGATGCTCAAGCTGGGCCACGTCGGGGGACTTCCACGAGTTCGATCAGGACTTTCTTGCCTTCAGGCGTTGAGGTCAGAAAGAAGTTGACGCGAGTGCCGTCGGCGCCGGGCCGCGTCGCGGGATAGACGGGCTGCTGGCCGAATCGGGTGCGCAGGATTTCCGTTGCGCGGTCCACGTTTATCACTTCGTATTCCACCTGCTGGATTCCTTCCCCGAACTGTTCGAGGAAGCGCGCGATTGCGCCGCCCCCGCCAGGCGCCTTCGTGGTGAGGATATCCAGGCGCACGTGCGGGCCGAAGTGCAGCTCGAACTCCATCGCATCTTGATCCTGAGGTATCTCGGCGAGGCGCGGCGAGCCATTGGCAGCGCGGATCTGCTCGAAGCGCGTGGGACTCACAGCCACGCCAACGGTGGTCGCGGGCCGTGGCGGCTCACGCCCTTTGGCGTGGCCGTGGTAAACGAGTAGCTGCGCGAACTCGGAGTCGGCTAGCCATCTCTGCGCCCCGCAATCACTCAGCACGGTGCCGAGTGTGTGCAGAGCGTGTGCTGCGAAGGCGCGCGGTTCCGCCCGCGGCGCGGCGAGGGCCATGATCATTTCTTGTGCCGGCACCTCGCGAGTGTTGGCAGGGGCCTTGACGTGGTGTTCTTTGGCTTTTGTTTTTGACGTACCGCGTTGTTCTCGGCGCGCGGCAATGACCGAGATGCCGACGGCGACGGCGAGAACCGCTCCGACAATGGCCAGTGCAACGTGCGTGGGAATCTCAACCCAGCGGGCGGCCAGCATTTTCGCGCCGATGAACATCAGCACAACGGAAAGTCCCGTGCCGAGGTAGCGGAAGTAGGGCAGGACGCCGGCCAGCAGAAAATAGAACGCGCGCAGGCCCATAATGGCGAAGACGTTTGACGTCACGACGATGAACGGATCGCGCGTGACCCCGAAGACCGCGGGGATGGAATCCACTGCGAAGGCGAGGTCCGTGGTCTCAATGACGAGCAACACAAGGAACAGCGAGGTGGCGATCCAAAGCTTTCCCTTGCGCACGAAGAGCTTTTCGCCGTGATAACCCTCGGCGATGGGCAAGAACTTGCGCGCCCAGCGCAAGACGGGATTGCGTTCGGGATGGACCTGCTCGTCTTTCTGGTGCAACATCTTGGCGCCTGCGTAGACCAGGAACGCCCCAAACAGGTACAGCACCCATTCGAACCGATGGATCAGCGCCACGCCCGCGCCGATCATGATCCCGCGCATAATGAGCGCGCCCAGAATGCCCCAGAAAAGCAGCCGGTGCTGGTACCGCGGTTCCACCGAGAAATAGCGGAAGAGCAGGACGAAAACGAAAAGATTGTCGACGCTGAGAGAAATCTCTATCAAGTAACCGGCCGAGAACTCAATCGCTGGCCCCCGGCCTGAGTGATACAACAAGGCCAGATTGAAAACGAGCGCCAGCAATACCCAGAACGCGCACCAAGCCGCTGCTTCGCGCACCTTGACGGCGTGGGCGCGCCGGTGAAAAACGCCGAGATCGAGTGCGAGCAGGAAAAGGATCAGCAGAGTAAAGCCGATCCAGAGAAGTGTCGTGCCCATCTAGGATCTGCCTCGTGGAAACGCGCCTCTCAGCAGGATCCTGGGCCCCCGGCAGTGAGGGCGAGCAAGGAAAACACGGCGCATCTCACTGAGCGGGGCGCCGCGGCTCGCTGGCATTGACGTTGGAAAGCTCGACACGAGTGGTTTCCCCGGCGCGGACGGTCAACTCAACGTCCCAGCGCAGGCGGACATCGCCGGCGACGGCCTCGGTTTCGAGAGTGCTGATCCAATACTCACCGGGCGCGATCCCCGTGAACGCGGCGCGGCCGTTCAGGTCGGTATCCACTTTGGCGGCGAGGTAGCGGAGTTGCGCGAGCTGGGTCGTGCGTCCGCGCAGCCGGCGCTGATGCTCGGCGCGCAACTGAACCCACCGCTGCGTGGGGTTGAGGGGATTGAGATAGACTTCGAAGCCCTCGACGCTCTGCGGATTGGCCTCAATGAATTTGTGCAGAGCGTCGTGATATTCCTGCTTCAGCTTCTCGTACTTTTCGGGATTCTTTTCCTTATCCGCCTCGCGGTATTTGGGAGAGGGGAACCCCATGAAGGAATAGCCTTTGTTGTGACGCAAATATGCGTCGTAAAACTCGGGAACGCCCAGAATGGCGTCGGCTTTGACGCGATGCATGAAGTCCTCGCCCGAAAGCTCGACGGTGTGCTGTTTCTTCATCCAGGCTTTGAGTTCTTTGGAAACTTCAAGGCCGTCGATGAAGCGGTCCATGTCTGGCTTAACTTCGGTTTCTTCGGCTTCCTTCTGGATCGCCGCGTAGCTCCTCCGCAGGAGATAGAAAGTGAGTTGGCGCACGGGTTCAGGGCGGCCGTCGGTGGGCGCGGCGTATGCCTCGAATGCAATCGAGCCCGTCTGCAGGGATTGGCCGCGTGCCTGGCGCACGCCGCCCAAGGCGGCCACCGCCGCCAGAGCTAGCACAATTCTCATGGTCCGGTTCATGCGCTCATCCTAGCAGATTGCGAGCCCCCGGGGCGCGGCGATGCGCGCCGAGTTACAGTAGGCGAAACGTCACTTCGATCGTGATCCAAACCGGCGTGGCGCGGCCCGCAGCGTCGCGCGATGGCCGGAAGCGCCAGTTGCGCACCGCTTCAACGGCGCGCTCGTCGAGACCGAGTCCCAGGCCGCGGATCACCTGAATGTTGGTGGCGCGGCCGTCCGGGGTCACCACGACTTGAAGTTCCACGCGCCCTTGCACCTTGGCCTTACGCGCGTCATCAGAGAAGGTCGGGTTCGGGCAATAAATGCACTGGGGATACGAAGTACCCTCTTTTCCTCCTTCGCGGAATGCCGTGCCAGAATTGTCGTCGCCAGGCCCCGCGCCTCGTTTATTCCCCCGCGGCCCGACACCGCCAATTCCATCACCACCAAACCCATCGCCACCGCCTCGCCCCTGCGAGTTGGTGAAACCGAGTGCAGTCGGATCTCCGAAGTTTGGGTAAGGCAAGCTCGGAGCCGGAACATTTGGGCCGATTAGAGTGGGCTTGACCCGAAGAATCGCATTGTCATTCTGCCGGAGCGAAGGAGGCGCAAGCTGGATTTGAGAAAAGTCCGGCAGTTTGCCGAGCGTTGCAGGAAGTGGACTCCTGTCGCCGCCACCGCCGCTTCCGAGCTTTCCTCCTGCCCGCTGCGCAGACTTTTCCGGCTTGTAGCCCGGGAACTTGAAATCCTTCCAGGGATGAGACTCGAGAATGGGATTTGGCGGTTGCGTCACTGTGTGAACGAACGATACCGTGAGCGTAGTGATCAGTAAGCCGTGCAGCGCCAGCGAAAGCCATTGTGCGCGGCCAAGCGCTTCAGGCCTGCGCCAGAGGCTCGCGATCTCAAACGGCCGGCGACCGCCGGGCTGCGCAACGTAGCGCACCGGTGCGAGCAGTATCGAAAGGTTTTCGCGAATCGTCTGCCAGCGGCTCTCTGCGGAAAACGTAAAGTCCGGAGCGCCAAGTTCCCGCGCGTCATGTGGAGTGGCCATCGGGGCACCTCCGGCACGAGCAGGTCACTCTCCCACCGTCTGGAGGGGACGTGGACGCACTTATCCTGACGTGAGAACCGGGGAAGGGAGTACGGGTTGCCTGCGCGAGAGAATTACAGCAAGCGGAAGTTGACTTCGATCTGGACCAGGGTTGGCACCGCCCTGCCGCCTGGGCCGCTGGCGGGCTTGAAGCGCCAGCCGCGAACGGATTCAATGGCTTTCTCTTCGAGGCCGAGTCCTGGGCCGCGAATCACCTGAATATTGGTGGCGCGGCCATCGGGTGTGATGATGGCTGACAGCAGGACGAGACCTTGATACTTAGCCTTGCGGGCTTCATCGGAATAATTCGGCCGCGGGCAGTAGAGGCATTCGGGATAGCCGACGCCGCCCGTACCGGGGCGATACGCTCCGCCACCGGTACCCCCGCCGGAGCCGGGGCCGAGGCCGCCGCCTTCGCCGCTTCCGATCCCACCGCCAGAACCGGTGCCGATGCCTCCGCCGCTACCTGGGCCGCCTGAGCCGGTCAGGATCTTCGCGAGCGGATCGCCGTAGTTATCCATGTTCGGGCTCGGCACTTTCAGGTCCGGCGGGCCGACCAGGGTCGGTTCGGCAGGCAATTTCGGGTCGGGATTCCGAATCGTCGCCATGGGCGGTGTCTTCTGGATCCAGTCAAACTTCGGCGCCTTGCCCTTCGTGGGTGGAATATTCGAGCGCTCTCCGCCGCCTCCTCCGCCGCCGGCCTTGTCCTTACCCGGAGGCAATTTGGCCGCGTAGGGCGATATATCCAGGCTGATGACTTCCGTCTTCGGGTTGGCCTGAGCGGTGGGCATGACCCTTTGCAGCAGGACCGGCGCGCCGACGATCAGAAGAATTAAGCAGGCGTGCACCACAAGCGAAACGCCCTGCGACATCCCCAGTTTCTCGTCCTTGCTCCAGATGTCCTTGACCTTGACGGGCTTGCTGGTCACTTTGAGAGGCGGGAGTTTGGGCGGCGAAATCGTTTCGCGGAGGTTATCCCAATAATTGCGGTACCACGGTTTCCACTCCACCGTCATGCGCGAGTGGACGGGGCCGCGCAAAGATTCCGGAACGGGCCGGAAGAAGTCTTTCAGGTTGTCCCACAGACCTCCGCCGCCGAACGAATCGCCGCGCAGGTCGCTTGGCGCATGGCGATCGACCTTGATCGGCCGCTCGGTAAAGTAGCTGTTCAGGCGGCTGAAGAATCCCTTGGCCCAAGACTCGCTTTCCTCGGCAAACTTGGGATTGCGCGCTCCCGGCGCCGGTGGCAGCACGATTTTGGCTGCGCCCGGATTCGTAATTGGCAACTTGAGGTTAAGGTGCTCCACGGTCAACCCGCACGGGGGCAGCTGCCCCTCTATGTCCTTAGATTCCGGCTACGACAAAAGGATGTCTCGCCTCCTGAGGCTGACAGCCGTTAGCATCTACTGTACCATACGACGTTCAGAGGCACGAGGGGGTTACATTTCGTGACAGTCTACTCCCTCCGGCGCCGAAGCGAATGAGTCGCCCCGCGGCGCTCAAAGCACGAAGAGCATGCGGCGGGAGCGGAATCGGAGTGCCTCAGAGCGTGTACCGAAGGCGGTTCAACCGGAGAGGTCCAAAGACCCGTCCATGCCGAAAACCCTCGATTTGAAGAGCACACTCAATTTGCCTCGTACCACCTTTCCCATGAAGGCGAACCTGGCGCAGAGTGAGCCGCGACAGCTTGCCGAATGGGAATCGAGCGGGCTTTACCGGCGCATCCAGGAGGTACGCGCGGCCGCACCGTTCTACATCCTGCACGACGGTCCCCCCTATCCCAACGGGTGACATCCACATCGGCACGGCCTTGAACAAGATCCTGAAGGATTTGGTCGTCAAGTCGCGAAGATCATGGCCGGCTACCGCGCTCCGTATCTTCCGGGATGGGATTGCCACGGGCTGCCCATCGAAACGAAAGTGGAAAAAGAACTCGGCGGCAAGGGCAAATTTCTCTCCGGCAGAATTCCGCCGCATGTGCCGCGAATTTGCCAGCCGCTATATTGATCAACCATCGCCGCGAATTCAAACGCCTCGGAAATTCCGGCCTGTGGGAAAAACCGTACCTCACGATGAATTTTGACTACGAAGCAAAGATCGCCGAGGCTTTCCTGATTTTTCTGGAAAAGGGCTACGTCTATCGCGGGCTGAAGCCGGTGTACTGGTGCATCTTTGAACCGGCACCGCTCTGGCCGAAGCGGAAGTCGAGTACGAGGACCACACCAGCCCGTCTATCTGGGTGAAATTTCCGGTGGTCGCCGATGCGGCATCCGCCAAAGCTCGGCCCAAAAGTGGACGCCGTCATTTGGACGACCACGCCCTGGACGCTGCCGCACAACCGCGCGCTGGCGTTTCATCCGGAATTCGAATACGTCGTGCTGGAAACTTCCGCGGGGAATTCCTGCTCGTCGCCACCGGAGATGATCGCAGCGGTGAAGGCAGCAACGGGATTGGAAGTCACTGAAACCAGCGCGGGCCGTGGAAGGGCAGGGAACTCGAAGCGCTGAAATTTCAGCATCCATTCCTGGACAACCTGCGCGTGCCCGCGGTGCTGGCGGAGTACGTGACGTCGATCAGGGCAGAGGAATCGTGCACACGGCGCCCGGCCACGGCGCCGAGGACTTCATCACCGGACAAAAATACGGCCTGGAAACCTACGCGCCCCTCGATGAGAGGGCGTCTTCTGGAAGGTTTGCCGGAATACAAAGGCAAGACGTCTTCACGGCGAACCGAATCGTCGCACTGCTCGCTCAGCGCGGCGCGCTGCTTCGGCGACCAAGCTTACGCACTCCTACCCGCACTGCTGGCGATGCCACAATCCGGTGATTTTCCGGGCGACCGAGCAGTGGTTTGTCAAGCTGACAAGGCGGCAGGATTAAATAGTGCACGCTGCGGGAACGGGCGCATTGGCAAGTGAAAAAAGGAAATGGATGCCGGGGTGGGGCGAGGACCGTATCAGTCGATGGTGGAAGCGCGGCCGGACTGGTGCATTTCCCGCCAGCGATTTTGGGGCGTTCCGATCGCTGTTCATCTGCGAAGGTGCGGCAAGCAGCTTGGCGATCCAGCGCTGCGCAACGTCATCAGGTGATTTGAGAGGGAAGGCGCGGACGCCTGGTATACACGCTGCGGAAGAGCTGCTTCCG
The DNA here is from genome assembly GCA_963739275.1 of uncultured Acidobacteriota bacterium. GTDB lineage: Bacteria > Acidobacteriota > Terriglobia > Acidiferrales > UBA7541 > JBGQGH01. The sequence continues at coordinate 1,085 of CAVTZX010000006.1, read as the reverse complement.
CCCGGAACAAAATGCGCCTGCGGCGCGGCCAAATGGCGCAAGGAAAAGGACATTCTGGACGTGCCGTTGATTCCGGCTCGTCACACCTTGCCGTACTACATATTTTCGGCAGTTTAGAAGCGGTAGTACCGTGGCCCGCGGACTTTATCGGAAGGGCCGGACCAGTACGCGGCTGGTTCCAGAGTTCGCTTCTGATGTCTTGGTATGAGAGACGAGGCGCCGTACCGGCCAGTGTCCAGACCCACGGATGGACACTGGATGAAAAAGGCCGCCGGATGTCGAAATCGCTGGGCAACGTGTCCTGCCCAAGGAGATTTGCGAGAAATGGGGTGCGGATCTGCTGCGCTTGTGGGTCGCTTTCGCCGGATATCAGGGACACGAAGATGAGCGAGCGATTGATGACGCAGCTCAGCGAGGCCTATGCAAAATTCGCAACACCTTGCGCTTCGCCCTCAGTAACCTATCGGATTTCGATCCGTAGAGAGATTAGCTCCGGCCCGATCAGCTGGGGGAAATGGATCGCTTGATGCTTGCGCACGGCGGAGCTGGTGCGGGTGCCGCGAGTGGTACGACCATGTTGAATTTCACCGCGTCTTTCACACCATCCACGAATTTGGTCGTGGATCTCAGCGCGTTTTATTTCGATGTTTTAAAGGACCGCCTGTACACGTCGCCCGAATAGCAGCCGTCGGCGTTCCGCACAGACGGCGGTCTATAAGATCCAGCGCGCTGGTGCGCCTGGTGGCCCCCTGCTCGTTTTTACGGCGGAAGAAATCTGGAAGTTTTTGCCGCGAACGCCGGCGAACCGGGGAGCATCCACATGGCGGTGTTTCCTGCCGCGGCGGATCTCGAGACCCACCTGCCGGAGATGAAAGCGGAGCGCTGGACGCTGCTCGTCTCGATTCGCAATGAGGTCCTGAAGGCGCTTGAGGCGGCGCGCGACGCGAAGACGGTTTCGAGCGCGCTCGAAGCGCGTGTGGCGCTGAGCGCGGAAGGCGACCTCGCCGGCTTGCTGGAAGAGTACGCGGAGTGGCTGCCCGCGCTCTTCATCGTCTCTCAAGTGGAGCTGTGCCCCGTGCGCGGCG
>CAVTZX010000005.1:0-7903 GCA_963739275.1 uncultured Acidobacteriota bacterium | reverse complement strand
CAGAAGTTGGAGCGTTCAGGGGCGCGCATTTCCCCATCCTCGATGCTCAAGCTGGGCCACGTCGGGGGACTTCCACGAGTTCGATCAGGACTTTCTTGCCTTCAGGCGTTGAGGTCAGAAAGAAGTTGACGCGAGTGCCGTCGGCGCCGGGCCGCGTCGCGGGATAGACGGGCTGCTGGCCGAATCGGGTGCGCAGGATTTCCGTTGCGCGGTCCACGTTTATCACTTCGTATTCCACCTGCTGGATTCCTTCCCCGAACTGTTCGAGGAAGCGCGCGATTGCGCCGCCCCCGCCAGGCGCCTTCGTGGTGAGGATATCCAGGCGCACGTGCGGGCCGAAGTGCAGCTCGAACTCCATCGCATCTTGATCCTGAGGTATCTCGGCGAGGCGCGGCGAGCCATTGGCAGCGCGGATCTGCTCGAAGCGCGTGGGACTCACAGCCACGCCAACGGTGGTCGCGGGCCGTGGCGGCTCACGCCCTTTGGCGTGGCCGTGGTAAACGAGTAGCTGCGCGAACTCGGAGTCGGCTAGCCATCTCTGCGCCCCGCAATCACTCAGCACGGTGCCGAGTGTGTGCAGAGCGTGTGCTGCGAAGGCGCGCGGTTCCGCCCGCGGCGCGGCGAGGGCCATGATCATTTCTTGTGCCGGCACCTCGCGAGTGTTGGCAGGGGCCTTGACGTGGTGTTCTTTGGCTTTTGTTTTTGACGTACCGCGTTGTTCTCGGCGCGCGGCAATGACCGAGATGCCGACGGCGACGGCGAGAACCGCTCCGACAATGGCCAGTGCAACGTGCGTGGGAATCTCAACCCAGCGGGCGGCCAGCATTTTCGCGCCGATGAACATCAGCACAACGGAAAGTCCCGTGCCGAGGTAGCGGAAGTAGGGCAGGACGCCGGCCAGCAGAAAATAGAACGCGCGCAGGCCCATAATGGCGAAGACGTTTGACGTCACGACGATGAACGGATCGCGCGTGACCCCGAAGACCGCGGGGATGGAATCCACTGCGAAGGCGAGGTCCGTGGTCTCAATGACGAGCAACACAAGGAACAGCGAGGTGGCGATCCAAAGCTTTCCCTTGCGCACGAAGAGCTTTTCGCCGTGATAACCCTCGGCGATGGGCAAGAACTTGCGCGCCCAGCGCAAGACGGGATTGCGTTCGGGATGGACCTGCTCGTCTTTCTGGTGCAACATCTTGGCGCCTGCGTAGACCAGGAACGCCCCAAACAGGTACAGCACCCATTCGAACCGATGGATCAGCGCCACGCCCGCGCCGATCATGATCCCGCGCATAATGAGCGCGCCCAGAATGCCCCAGAAAAGCAGCCGGTGCTGGTACCGCGGTTCCACCGAGAAATAGCGGAAGAGCAGGACGAAAACGAAAAGATTGTCGACGCTGAGAGAAATCTCTATCAAGTAACCGGCCGAGAACTCAATCGCTGGCCCCCGGCCTGAGTGATACAACAAGGCCAGATTGAAAACGAGCGCCAGCAATACCCAGAACGCGCACCAAGCCGCTGCTTCGCGCACCTTGACGGCGTGGGCGCGCCGGTGAAAAACGCCGAGATCGAGTGCGAGCAGGAAAAGGATCAGCAGAGTAAAGCCGATCCAGAGAAGTGTCGTGCCCATCTAGGATCTGCCTCGTGGAAACGCGCCTCTCAGCAGGATCCTGGGCCCCCGGCAGTGAGGGCGAGCAAGGAAAACACGGCGCATCTCACTGAGCGGGGCGCCGCGGCTCGCTGGCATTGACGTTGGAAAGCTCGACACGAGTGGTTTCCCCGGCGCGGACGGTCAACTCAACGTCCCAGCGCAGGCGGACATCGCCGGCGACGGCCTCGGTTTCGAGAGTGCTGATCCAATACTCACCGGGCGCGATCCCCGTGAACGCGGCGCGGCCGTTCAGGTCGGTATCCACTTTGGCGGCGAGGTAGCGGAGTTGCGCGAGCTGGGTCGTGCGTCCGCGCAGCCGGCGCTGATGCTCGGCGCGCAACTGAACCCACCGCTGCGTGGGGTTGAGGGGATTGAGATAGACTTCGAAGCCCTCGACGCTCTGCGGATTGGCCTCAATGAATTTGTGCAGAGCGTCGTGATATTCCTGCTTCAGCTTCTCGTACTTTTCGGGATTCTTTTCCTTATCCGCCTCGCGGTATTTGGGAGAGGGGAACCCCATGAAGGAATAGCCTTTGTTGTGACGCAAATATGCGTCGTAAAACTCGGGAACGCCCAGAATGGCGTCGGCTTTGACGCGATGCATGAAGTCCTCGCCCGAAAGCTCGACGGTGTGCTGTTTCTTCATCCAGGCTTTGAGTTCTTTGGAAACTTCAAGGCCGTCGATGAAGCGGTCCATGTCTGGCTTAACTTCGGTTTCTTCGGCTTCCTTCTGGATCGCCGCGTAGCTCCTCCGCAGGAGATAGAAAGTGAGTTGGCGCACGGGTTCAGGGCGGCCGTCGGTGGGCGCGGCGTATGCCTCGAATGCAATCGAGCCCGTCTGCAGGGATTGGCCGCGTGCCTGGCGCACGCCGCCCAAGGCGGCCACCGCCGCCAGAGCTAGCACAATTCTCATGGTCCGGTTCATGCGCTCATCCTAGCAGATTGCGAGCCCCCGGGGCGCGGCGATGCGCGCCGAGTTACAGTAGGCGAAACGTCACTTCGATCGTGATCCAAACCGGCGTGGCGCGGCCCGCAGCGTCGCGCGATGGCCGGAAGCGCCAGTTGCGCACCGCTTCAACGGCGCGCTCGTCGAGACCGAGTCCCAGGCCGCGGATCACCTGAATGTTGGTGGCGCGGCCGTCCGGGGTCACCACGACTTGAAGTTCCACGCGCCCTTGCACCTTGGCCTTACGCGCGTCATCAGAGAAGGTCGGGTTCGGGCAATAAATGCACTGGGGATACGAAGTACCCTCTTTTCCTCCTTCGCGGAATGCCGTGCCAGAATTGTCGTCGCCAGGCCCCGCGCCTCGTTTATTCCCCCGCGGCCCGACACCGCCAATTCCATCACCACCAAACCCATCGCCACCGCCTCGCCCCTGCGAGTTGGTGAAACCGAGTGCAGTCGGATCTCCGAAGTTTGGGTAAGGCAAGCTCGGAGCCGGAACATTTGGGCCGATTAGAGTGGGCTTGACCCGAAGAATCGCATTGTCATTCTGCCGGAGCGAAGGAGGCGCAAGCTGGATTTGAGAAAAGTCCGGCAGTTTGCCGAGCGTTGCAGGAAGTGGACTCCTGTCGCCGCCACCGCCGCTTCCGAGCTTTCCTCCTGCCCGCTGCGCAGACTTTTCCGGCTTGTAGCCCGGGAACTTGAAATCCTTCCAGGGATGAGACTCGAGAATGGGATTTGGCGGTTGCGTCACTGTGTGAACGAACGATACCGTGAGCGTAGTGATCAGTAAGCCGTGCAGCGCCAGCGAAAGCCATTGTGCGCGGCCAAGCGCTTCAGGCCTGCGCCAGAGGCTCGCGATCTCAAACGGCCGGCGACCGCCGGGCTGCGCAACGTAGCGCACCGGTGCGAGCAGTATCGAAAGGTTTTCGCGAATCGTCTGCCAGCGGCTCTCTGCGGAAAACGTAAAGTCCGGAGCGCCAAGTTCCCGCGCGTCATGTGGAGTGGCCATCGGGGCACCTCCGGCACGAGCAGGTCACTCTCCCACCGTCTGGAGGGGACGTGGACGCACTTATCCTGACGTGAGAACCGGGGAAGGGAGTACGGGTTGCCTGCGCGAGAGAATTACAGCAAGCGGAAGTTGACTTCGATCTGGACCAGGGTTGGCACCGCCCTGCCGCCTGGGCCGCTGGCGGGCTTGAAGCGCCAGCCGCGAACGGATTCAATGGCTTTCTCTTCGAGGCCGAGTCCTGGGCCGCGAATCACCTGAATATTGGTGGCGCGGCCATCGGGTGTGATGATGGCTGACAGCAGGACGAGACCTTGATACTTAGCCTTGCGGGCTTCATCGGAATAATTCGGCCGCGGGCAGTAGAGGCATTCGGGATAGCCGACGCCGCCCGTACCGGGGCGATACGCTCCGCCACCGGTACCCCCGCCGGAGCCGGGGCCGAGGCCGCCGCCTTCGCCGCTTCCGATCCCACCGCCAGAACCGGTGCCGATGCCTCCGCCGCTACCTGGGCCGCCTGAGCCGGTCAGGATCTTCGCGAGCGGATCGCCGTAGTTATCCATGTTCGGGCTCGGCACTTTCAGGTCCGGCGGGCCGACCAGGGTCGGTTCGGCAGGCAATTTCGGGTCGGGATTCCGAATCGTCGCCATGGGCGGTGTCTTCTGGATCCAGTCAAACTTCGGCGCCTTGCCCTTCGTGGGTGGAATATTCGAGCGCTCTCCGCCGCCTCCTCCGCCGCCGGCCTTGTCCTTACCCGGAGGCAATTTGGCCGCGTAGGGCGATATATCCAGGCTGATGACTTCCGTCTTCGGGTTGGCCTGAGCGGTGGGCATGACCCTTTGCAGCAGGACCGGCGCGCCGACGATCAGAAGAATTAAGCAGGCGTGCACCACAAGCGAAACGCCCTGCGACATCCCCAGTTTCTCGTCCTTGCTCCAGATGTCCTTGACCTTGACGGGCTTGCTGGTCACTTTGAGAGGCGGGAGTTTGGGCGGCGAAATCGTTTCGCGGAGGTTATCCCAATAATTGCGGTACCACGGTTTCCACTCCACCGTCATGCGCGAGTGGACGGGGCCGCGCAAAGATTCCGGAACGGGCCGGAAGAAGTCTTTCAGGTTGTCCCACAGACCTCCGCCGCCGAACGAATCGCCGCGCAGGTCGCTTGGCGCATGGCGATCGACCTTGATCGGCCGCTCGGTAAAGTAGCTGTTCAGGCGGCTGAAGAATCCCTTGGCCCAAGACTCGCTTTCCTCGGCAAACTTGGGATTGCGCGCTCCCGGCGCCGGTGGCAGCACGATTTTGGCTGCGCCCGGATTCGTAATTGGCAACTTGAGGTTAAGGTGCTCCACGGTCAACCCGCACGGGGGCAGCTGCCCCTCTATGCCCTTAGATTCCGGCGACCACAAAAGGATGTCTCGCCTCCTAGGCCTGACAGCCGTTAGCATCTACTGTACCATACGACGTTCAGAGGCACGAGGGGGTTACATTTCGTGAGCAGCCACTCCCTCCGGCGCCGAAGTGAGTCACTCGCTCCGCGGCGCTCAAAGCACGAAGAGCATGCGGCGGGAGCGGAATCCGGAGTGCCTCAGAGCGTGTACCGAAGGCGGTTCAACCGGAGAGGTCCAAAGACCCGTCCATGCTGAAAACCCTCGATTTGAAGAGCACACTGAATTTGCCTCGTACCACCTTTCCCATGAAGGCGAACCTGGCGCAGAGTGAGCCGCGACAGCTTGCCGAATGGGAATCGAGCGGGCTTTACCGGCGCATCCAGGAGGTACGCGCGGCCGCACCGTTCTACCTCCTGCACGACGGTCCCCCCTATCCCCGAACGGGCCACATCCACATCGGCACGGCCTTGAACAAGATCCTGAAAGACATGGTCGTGAAGTCCAAGACCATGTCCGGATTCCGCGCGCCGTATGTCCCCGGTTGGGATTGCCACGGACTGCCCATCGAAACCCAGGTGGAAAAGGAACTCGGCCGAAAAGGCGCCGCGCCTCGGCGGATTCTGAAGGATGCGCCCGCGAATTCGCCATGCGCTATGTCGAATTGAACCGGCGCGACTTCAAAACGCCTTGGCGTTTTCGGCCAGTGGGAGAAGCCTTATCTGACGATGAGCCCGGAGTATAATCAGGCGTGCATCGCCGCTGCATTTTCACTTTTCTGAGAGGGTTATGTTTATCGCGGGCTGAAGCCCGTGTATTGGTGCATTTACGATTTGACGGCGCTGGCGGAGGCGGAAGTCGAATACTCAGGACCACACCAGCCCATCGATCCCGGTGAAGTTCCCGGTGTCGGGCGGCGCGCTTGCGGCAAAGCTGGGCGCGGACGTGGACGCGGTCATCTGGACCACCACGCCGTGGACGCTGCCGCACAACCGCGCGCTGGCGTTTCATCCGGACTACGACTACGTCGTCGCGGCGACGACTGCGGGATCGCTGCTGCTGGCTGCGGAGAGGCTGGGCGCGGTGACCGCAGAGCTCGGATTGAAGGTTGCGGAGACGCGCGGGCCGTGGAAAGGGCGCGAGCTCGAAGGTCTGCAGTTTCAGTATCCCTTCTTGAAAGAGCTGCGCGTGCCGGCGGTGCTCGCGGATTACGTGACGCTCAATCAAGGCACCGGCATCGTGCACACCGCGCCCGGCCACGGCGCGGAGGATTTCTTCACCGGACAGAAGTACGGACTCGAACGCACGCGCCGCTCGATGACCAGGGCCGCTACCTTGAGGGTCTGCCCGAATACAAAGGCAAGACGGTCTCGAGGCCAATCCCCAGGTCGTTGCACTGCTCGGTGAGCGCGGCATGCTCCTGGGCGAAGGCAGACTCACGCACAGCTACCCGCACTGCTGGCGCTGCCACAAACCGGTGATCTTCCGCGCCACCGAGCAGTGGTTCATCAAGCTCGACGCGGCGGACAAGAGCGCTTCCGCGCCGACGCTCCGGGAGCGTGCCATTGGCGAAATCCTCCGTGTGCACTGGACGCCCGGGTGGGGCCAGGAGCGCATGCGTTCCATGCTCGCCGAACGCCCGGATTCGTGCGTTTCCCGCCAGCGGTTCTGGGGCGTGCCGATTGCGGTCTTCTACTGCGAGCCTGCGGCACGATGCTGGAAGATGTGCAAGCCTTGCGCAGCGCTGTCGCGTGGTTCCAGAAGGAAGGCGCTGACGCCTGGTATCGGCATTCCGCCGAGGAGCTCCTCCCCCCGGGAACGCGCTGCGCCTGCGGCGAGGCGCGGTGGCGCAAGGAGAGCGACATCCTGGACGTCTGGTTCGATTCGGGGTCGTCGCATCTGGCGGTTCTTGATCCGCCCGGCACTCCCGACGCGGGGAGTTCCTGGCTGCTGACATGTACCTCGAGGGTCCCGACCAGTTTCGCGGTGGTTCCAAGCTCGCTGCTGGTGGTCTGCGCAGTGCGCGGCCCAGCACTGTATCGCCATGTCCTGACGTACGGCTGGCCGCTCGACGAACACGGCCGCCCCATGTCCAAGTCCCTGGTAACGTGATCCTGCCCCGGCGAAGATCCGCGAGAAGTGGGGCGCCGACCTCCTGCGGATGCTGGGTTGCTGGCGCAGGATTATCAGGGCGACGTGCGCATCTCCGAGCGATTGTTCTCGACGCAGCTCGCCGAATCCTACCGCAAGCTGCGCAATACATTCCGCTTCGCGCTGGGCAACCTCGCGGAGTTCGATCCGGGCCGCGACTAGCTCTTGCTCGATCAGCTCGAGGAGATGGATCGCTGTATGTTTCGCGCACGGGCCGGTCTGGCGCGCGATTGCCGCGAGTGGTACGACCGCTTTGATCTTCATCCGCGTCTTTCACGCGTTGCATGAATTCGCCGCCGTAGATCTGAGCGCGTTCTACTTCGACATCCTCAAGGACCGTCTGTAGACGTTTGCAGCGAAAAGCCGCGCGCGGCGCTCGGCGACAAACTGCGATCTACACGATCGCATCCGCGCTGCTGCGGCTGGCCGCCCCGATACTCGTCTTCACCGCGGAAGAAGTCTGGAAGCACATGCCGCGCAAGGCGGGTGATCCGGAGAGCGTCCACATGACGCTCTTTCCTGCCGCGGCGGATCTCGACAACTGACCTGCCGGAGATGAAAGCGGAGCGCTGGACGCTGCTCGTCTCGATTCGCAATGAGGTCCTGAAGGCGCTTGAGGCGGCGCGCGACGCGAAGACGGTTTCCAGCGCGCTCGAAGCGCGCGTGGCGCTGAGCGCGGAAGGCGACCTCGCCGGCTTGCTGGAAGAGTACGCGGAGTGGCTGCCCGCGCTCTTCATCGTCTCTCAAGTGGAGCTGTGCCCCGTGCG
>CAVTZX010000004.1:0-125912 GCA_963739275.1 uncultured Acidobacteriota bacterium | reverse complement strand
CGCCGCTCGAGGTAGCGGTCACCGAAGCGAGGATGAACGCCCAGCGCTGGATTGCGTCGCGCAGGTTTGCTGCTTGCGCGGTGGGGTCCGAGTCGGTCTGAAAATTCAGGCCCGAGTTTAACGTCGCGCTTGCCGTGAGTGTGAGCGAGGTCCCGATCTTCACGGTATCCCCAGGGTTGGCCGAGGCGGTAAACGTGCCGGTTTGGCTCCCGGGCGTCGCCGCCGCGGCCGTCACGCCGGTGTTGAAGACCACGAAGTCCGTCGGGCAATCCGCCGCGGTGGCGTCAAAACTAAATTTCGCCGGGAATTGTCCGGCACCGGCCGTGGCGTTATTGCCCAGGTTCACGCTCCAATCCCGGTGAATGGCGGACGCTGCTTCCTGGGGCAGGTGCTTGCGCCGCCCGGGTGCGAGAAGATCCCGCAAAGTTCTGTGCTCGTCGTTCGACTGCTTCGAGGCAGCGTTCCGCCGCAACATCTGCTGCCAGTAGCGGGCATCCCGCTGCACCTTCCACGCCTGGAAGAAATTCGTCGGAGGAGAGAAAATCAGGTGCTTGTGGCTCCAGTCATGCGGAACGGGCGTCTTGTCCCGACCGGCTCCGTTAGCAGTAAACGCCATCCAGGTCATGACCAGCGTCAGCGCGCTGACCAGTCCCGTGATGATCCGAAAGATCCGCGAATCCCTGAGTTTCATGGAAGTCCTCACCGCGTAGAATTCCTTTACAGCTTCGTCAAGATAGCCCGCCACGAACGGGCTTTCAATCCCCGAATGGTACTCCGTACCGAAATGGTACTCCCTCTTGCTGTGTTTCTAACAATTTTCGCTCCATAGTTGCCTGGCTGGCGGCTTCGAGGCGTCGAGGACTGGGCTAGCGGACTCATGGGCCGGCGGAGACGCTGCATTAATGCACGGTGTTTCCTGCAACACCGCCCCTAGAATCGTCCGAATCGTCCGGCAGGTGGGAAGGAATAGCCGGAATCCGGGTTAGGGCCCGCAAAACGCCTGCTATTGCGAAACAGGGAACCGGGTCTTACCCTCAAGAGCACTACTTCAGGCCCATTTGCCTCGCTTTCACGGCGTTGCTTCCCGTCAAAGCGCCGAAGCCAATGCTGGAAGTCTGCATGGGGCCCTGATTCGTCCACACAGCCGTACCGTCATTGGCCGTCCCGCCCGCCGTCGTGTTCCGGGTGGGATGATGATGGAGCTAGGACAGTGCGGTCCATCGCTCTCGCCAGAATCCGACCCATGGGCTAATCTCGTTGCAGCGTGAGCTTGCCCATGGCAACACTGCGGCCCGAACAGGAGTTGGTTTTGGCGTGTGCGCGCACGCGACTGGACGCGGCGCACACGGAGCGCATCCTCCGTCTATCCGCGGGGGGCCTCGACTGGGCGCGCGTGATGGAGACTTCGCTGGAGCAGTACCTCCTGCCGCTCGTTTCGGCCCATCTCGCCGCCACGGATCCGCCAGGGCTTCCGCAGGGATGGCTCGATGGTTTCCGGAAGCGCTACGACCGCAACGCGCGGCGGAGTCTTTACCTGACCTCTCATCTCTTGAGCGTGCTGGACGCGTTCGACTCCGCCGGAATCACCGCCGTTCCCTACAAAGGGCCCGTGCTCGCGGCGCTGGCGTATGGAGACCTCGGGCTGCGCGCGTTTGATGACCTCGACTTCCTGATCCCGCATCGCGATCTGCCGCGCGTGTACGAGCAGCTCGGTGCGCTTAGCTTCGAGGCCGAAATCCCGCGCGCGGTCGCGCTTTCCCCGCGCGGCGCGGCGCCGGGGCAGTACCTGTTCCACAAAGACCGCAGCCAGTGCGTCGTCGAAGTTCACACGGAGCGCACCCTGCGCTATTACCCCAAGCCGCTTGACGTCGAGGGTTTTCTCTCTCGCGCGATTCAGGTGCCGCTGGCCGGGCGGCGGGTGCCGTCTTTCACTCCCGAAGACCTGCTCACGATGTTGAGTGTCCATGCCTCGAAACATTTCTGGGGCCGGCTGCTGTGGGTGTGCGACGTGGCGGAACTCGTCCAGCGCGCGGACCGATTCAACTGGGACGCGGCGATCGAGCGTGCCGACAGGGGAGGCTGCGAGCGCATGGTGCTCCTGGGGCTCTGGTTGGCAGACGCACTTCTCGGTGCGCCGCTGCCGGAAGAGGTGAAGTCCCGCGCGCGCGCGACCCCGCAGGTGCCAGCGCTCGGCCGGGGCGTCGCTTCCTCCCTCTTCCGGGACGAGGAAACGGTCCCCGGCCTCGCGGAGCGATTCCTGTTCCGCGTGCGGATGTCGCGAAGCGTGGGAGCGGGTGTGCGCTATTCCTTTCGTCTGCTCACCTCGCCGACAGAAGAAGACCGCCAGTGGGCGCGCTGGGCGTCGGGTTCACTCGCACCCGTGCAGCGCGCGCTGCGGCCGCTGCGCCTGTTGCGGAAGTATGGCTCCGGGCTCGTGCGCCGCGCCGCGCCGGACCTCGCCCCCCCTCGTGCCGACGCCGGAGGAGTTCATCGAGGCCATGTTAGCGCTCGCGGAGATCCGTCCGGATGACGTTTTGTACGACTTGGGATGCGGCACAGGCGGAATCGTCATTGCCGCGGCGCGCCGGTACGGCATCCACTGCGTGAGCGTGGAGCTGGACGGAAGACTGCTTCGCCGAGCGAGGAAGGATGCGCGGCGGGCTGGCGTGGGAAGGCTGGTGCAATTCGTCCGGCAGGATGCGAAGACGGTGGACGTGACTCGAGCGACCGTGGTGACGCTTTACCTGGTCCAGACCGGCGTGCTGAAGCTGGAACAGAAGTTGCGCGCGGAGCTCCGCCCGGGCGCGCGCGTCATCTCACGCGATTCGCCGATGGGGGGATGGCCGCCGGAAAAGGTCCTCGATATTCCGGGAGAGCCGGCGACCACTCTGTACCGATGGACGGTCGTTGAACCTGCAGAAAAATCCGTTGCCGCGGGAAGTCGAGTCCCCCCAGTTTCCGCCCGCGTTGCCGTATCCTGAACGTATGCAGGCCGCGCCGCTCCGCGGTTGCGCTCCACGCTTATTTGGTGCAGAGTTCCGCGTCATGGCCCATTCCCTCTCCGCCGGCGTGAAACGATGGGCAGTTTTTGGGGCCGCACTTTTGCTGGCCGCAGCCGCCGGTTTCCCCGCAGCACAATCCTGGCGCGCCGACCGCTGGATGAGCTCTTCCCGGTTTCAGGATTGGGAGAAGGCTGCGCAGATCGAGCCCGGCAACGCCGACTACTGGGACCGGCTGGGCCGCTTCCGTCAACTTGATCTTGCAACCAACGACTTCTCCCAAGCCATCGAGTTCTTCCGGCGTGCGACGCAACAGGATCCGCACCAGACGGACTACTGGCTGGATCTCGCCATGGCTTACGAGAATGCCGGAGAGCCCGCGCAGGCCGGCGAAGCGTTTCACAAAGCCAAAGCAGCGTATCCGCTCTCCGCGGAAGTCGCCTGGAGACAAGGCAACTATCTCCTGCGACAGGGGCGCACCGCGGAAGCACTCGACGAGATGCGCCGCGGGGTTGCGGGAGACACCGCGCTTGTGCCTCTGGCGGCGTCGCGGGCCTTGCGCGCCACCGGTGACATCCAACGTGTCCTGACGGATGTGGTCCCGGCGACGCGGGAGGCGCACCTCTCGGCCCTCGACGCGTTCGTTGCGGAAGGCGCGCCGGATCCCGCGCTAGCTGTCTGGGAACGTCTCGTCCGTCTCGATCAGCCGCTCGATTTGCGCCTCGCAAACCCCCTGGTGGATGAATTGAGCGCAGCTGGCCGCCTTGGCGAAGCCCAAATGGTTTGGAAGGAGGCTTTAATCGCCAGCGGAGCATTCCCCAAGGGAACGGCCAACATTCCGCTGGTGACCAATGGGGGATTCGAAGGCGACATCACGAACGGAGGTTTCGACTGGCACACCTATCCTGCCATGGGCGTGCGCTACGATTATGACTCAACAATTGCGCATTCCGGCGCGCGGTCCTTGCGAATTACCTTTGAAGGCCTGAGCAATCTTGCGTTCACCCAGGTATCGCAGAACGTTCCGGTCGATCCGCAAAGGCGCTACCGCCTCTCGGCGTATCTCCACGCGGAATCCATCACGACGGAGAGCGGGATACGTCTCCTGGTGTTTCATCCAGGCGGGCCGGGGACGCCGGATGTGTTTTCTCCCGACTTAGTCGGGACGCAACCTTGGCGATTGAACGAGGTGGAGTTCACCACGGGCCCGGCCACGCGCATGGTCGAGATTCACCTCGGCCGGTTGCCCAGCGTGAAGCTCGACAGCAAAATCCGCGGCATTGCCTGGGTGGACGACGTGACCCTGGAGCTCATCGAGAAGAAGCCGCCTGGAGCGAAGCCGTGAAGGTGATCCGCATCGGCATTGGCATACTGGTTGTGTTTTCCGTGTTTGCCTTTGCCGCGGTGGAACCATGGGCACAGGCGCTTCTGGAGATCGGTGCCGCGGTTCTCCTGGTTTTTTGGGCGTCGTTGTACGCCACGGGAAATGCCGCGGATTTCTACTGGAATCCCCTCGGTTGGCCGCTGCTTGGATTTGCCGCCATCGTCTTGCTGCAATACTTCGCGCGCCTGACGATCTACCCGCATGCCACGAAAACCGATCTGCTCCTGCTGGCGGCATATCTTTTTGTTTTTTTTGCCGCCGGGCAGGCGTTTCGCACCGCCGCACAACGCGTGGCCTGGGCCTGGTTCGTGCTCGCTCTGGGGTTCACGGTTTCCTTGTTTGGAATTCTTCAGCACTTCACGTTTAACGGCCGACTCTACTGGTTGCGGCAAATGCAATTCGGTGGGTATCCATTTGGGCCGTTTACGAACCGTGACCATTTCGCAGGTTTCGCAGAACTCGTCATTCCTATGGGACTTGCCCTGCTCACGCTCCGCGGCACGCGCCGGGACCAGGTGCCTCTGGTGGGTCTCCTCACGATCGTGCCCATAGGCGCAGTGTTCCTTGCGGCGTCCCGCGGAGGCATCATCGCGATCGTAGTGGAAATCGTGCTGCTCGCTCTATTCCTGCGGAAGAGGCCTCTGAGCCTTGCGCGCGTCATCGCCGTGGTGGCCATCCTTCTGGTGGCCGGTGCATTTGTCGCCTGGCTCGGCATCGGGACCGCCATGGAGCGCTTCGCCACGCTGAAGTCCGGTGCGGTCACCGAGCAGCGGCGTTGGATCATGATTCGCGATAGCTGGCAAATCGTCCGCGCGCATCCCTGGGTCGGGTCCGGACTGGGCACGCTGGAAACCGCTTATCCGAAGTACGCAAGCTATTATGACGGGCTCGTGGTGAACCACGCCCACAACGATTACATCGAAGCCCTGGCGGAAACGGGATGGTTGGGCGGGGTGTGCTGTGCGGTGTTTCTCTTTTGGCTGTTTCGCCGATCCCTCGCTCGGGTTGGATCGGACCCGGATTCCGTTAAACGGGCCGTTCGCATTGGCGCCCTGGTGGCTTGTGCGGGGCTCCTCGTGCACGAACTTTTGGACTTCAACCTGCATATTCCGTCGAACGCGCTGCTTTTCTTCCTGCAAGCGCAGTTGGCCAGCTCGAACTCGATGGCCACCGCTCACCTATCGGAATAACCCCGCAGGGTTTCTTCACGCGATGCGGTGGTACTAAGGCACATAGTGCATTCTCCCCGAACTGGGACGCTATCCGATACGCCAACTCGCTGGTAGATTCTCCAAGCCGGGCTGTATAATGTTCCTCGCGTGGAAGGGTCGTCTATCCAAATGGCTGGATTGTGTGTGTCAAGGCGCATTCCGTGGCGCCGTACCCTCGCTGCTTTATTCAGTCTCCTTTCGATCAGCATTCCCGCTTTTTCCCAACAAAAGTATGAAACTGCGCAGGATACGAATCAGCGCCTCCTGCAGCTTGCCGAAGCCGCGCGGAGTATTCAGACCGATTACCGGATCGGCAGCGGAGACATCCTGCGTGTGGACGTTTTTGATGTCCCGGACCTCTCGCGCGAAGTTCAGGTAAGTTACACCGGCTTCATCGCTCTCCCGCTGGTCCCTGTCCGAATTCAGGCGGTGGGGCTGACCGCCGTGCAGTTGGAGCAGAAGGTTTCCGAGCTCTTGCAGGTGAACGGGTTGGTTTCTCATCCGCAAGTGATCGTCACCATAAAAGAACGGCATAGCCATCCCATCACCGTGATCGGAGCTGTGCGCCGTCCGCAGGTGTACCAGGCGACGCGACAGACATCTTTGCTGGAAGTGCTGTCCGAAGCTGGGGGGATCGCCGACGATGCGGGCGACTCAATTCTGGTGACGCGGCCTGCCCCGGAGCCGCCCCCTGCGTCCGACGCGACTCCCGTGGCGGACGGCGCGAAGCCGCCCGAATCCCAGACTTTCACCATCAAGCTGAATGACCTGGTGCAGACGGGGGATGTGCGGTTCAACATCCCGCTCTACGGGGGAGAGACAGTGAGCGTTCCCCGCGCCGGCATCGTCTACGCCGTCGGTGCCGTGGGGCACCCGGGGGGATTCGTCCTGCAGAGCGCCGGTGAGGAGATGACTGTGCTGAAGTTGCTGGCCCTCGCGCAAGGTTTGACTGGCACTGCCAGACCCGAGCGGGCAGCAATCATCCGGCGCGAGCCGAATCACAGGGAGAAGAACGAGATCAACCTGGATCTCAAGAAGATTATGGCGCGAAAAAGCGAAGATGTTGCCTTGAGAACGAATGACATCCTGTTCGTGCCAGACAGCTCTGGGAAGAGGGCCTTGCGCCGAGTGGCAGAGGTGGCCATTTCCATGACCACCGGGATTGCGATTGTTCGAGCCGGTCGTTAGCCCATGGGCCATTGTCCCCAGCGCGTCGCGATGTGGAGGAGCTCAATCCGATATGCAAGATGACCTGAGTCTGGTCCCACGGGGGCGCCAGCCTTCCGGGAACTTGGATCTGCTTCCCCCTCAGCTTCCCTATGCGGCCTGGTCGCAGGGTTCCCGTGACGCTCACCTCCGGGACTACGTGATCATCCTCCGGAAGCACATGTGGCTGAGTTTGTTCTTCTTGCTCTCCGTGGTCACCGTCGTGACGATCGCTACGTTCAAGATGCGGCCGGTCTATGAGGCCGTCGGACGCGTGCAGATTGACCGGGACATGTCCAATTTCCTCCCCTTCCAAGGTGTGGCTTCCGAAACAGCGTACTTCGACGTGGACAACTACATTCAGACACAGGCCAAGATTCTGCAGAGCGAAACGCTCGCGCTGCAGACGATCCAATCGCTACATCTCGCAGAAAACCCCGAGTTCGGCGGCACACCCAGCTCCAAACCGCCCGGCACGCCAGGCGACATCACCCAAGCCTCCACGGCTGAGAACCTCGCCGTCCTGGGATCCTTTCAGGGCAAGCTGACGGTAAAGCGTGTCCCGGAGAGCCACCTGCTGGACGTCCGGTTCGAGGCCTATGACCCCAAGCTCGCAGCCGATGTCGTGAATGCTCACGTCCAAAACTTCATCGAGAACAGCTTCCGCACGCGTTACCAATCCACGTTGAAGGCGTCGGAGTGGCTGGGGCAACAACTGGACGAGCTGAAGATCAAGGTGGAAAAGTCCGAGGACGCGCGACTGGCGTACGAGCGGGCCAATCAAATCTGGACGATCGACGAGAAGCAGAACACAACCACGCAAAAGCTCGCTGACCTGAACCACGAATTGACCCAGGCACAAGCCGACCGCATCGGGCGCGAAGCGAGTTACGACTTGGTGCGCTCCGGCCGGGTGGATTCACTCCCGGCGGTCCAGCAAAGCCTCGTCATTCAAGGACTGATGAATCGGCGCGCCGATCTGACTTCGCAATACACCGAAGCGATTAGCAAGTTCGGGCCGAAGTATCCCACGGTCGAGCGGTTGCAGTCGCAGTTGAAGGAAGTGGACAAGCTCATCGATGCCGAGAAGCAGAACATCTGCAACACGGTGGAATCCGAGTTCCGCAGCGCGCGCCAGCGTGAGCTCCTGCTCTCCGAGGCCCTGGATAAACAGAAAGCGGAAGCAAACGCGATGTCCGAAAAGCTCGTCCAGTTCAATATCCTGAAGCGGGAAGCAGAAGCCAATAAACAGCTCTACGACGGCCTCTTACAGAAACTGAAAGAAGCGGGCATTTCCGCCGGATTGCGATCCAGCGACCTTCGCGTCGTGGATCCCGCCCTGGTGCCGGGGGTGCCTTCCCGACCGCAGAAGACGAGGAACATCACGCTGGCGCTTCTGGTGGGTCTGATTGGAGGAATTGGCCTGGCATTCCTCCGCGAGTACTTGGACAATACGGTGAAAACTCCGGACGACATCGAGCATCTGACGCAACTGCCGTCGCTCGCCGTGGTGCCCGCGCACGGCTCGCTGAATGGCCACCGCCCCAAGCTCTTGCGCCGGCGCTCCGTAGGGCTGCCCGACGAGCAAGTCGAGCTTGTGTCTCATGAGCATCCGCAGTCTCAGATTTCCGAAGCCTTTCGAGCACTGCGAACTTCTTTGCTGCTGTCCCAGGCCGGACACCCGCCGCAGGTGATCCTGGTCACCAGCGCGCTCCCCCGGGAAGGCAAGACCACCGCCGTGCTCAATCTGGCGGTCACGTTGGCGCAACTAGGCGACCGCACCCTGATCGTGGACGGGGATATGCGCAAACCGGGCGTCAGCAAATTCCTGAGCTTCGGAGACAGTAAACACGCGGGACTGAGCACCTACCTGGCCGGTGTATCCTCTCTCGATTTGGTGACGGTGCCGCACCCGACGATTCCAAACCTCTCGGTGGTCCTTTCCGGGCCCATCCCGCCAAACCCAGCCGACCTGTTGTCCTCTCAACGGCTGCACGATGCCATTACCGCCCTGCGTGGGGAGTACCGGTTCGTGGTGTGGGACTCGCCGCCGATCATGGCTGCCACCGACGCCGTAATCGTGTCCTCGCTCGTCGATGGAGTATTGCTGGTTGTGCGCAGCGGCACGACGCCCAAGGAGGCCTTTGTGCGCGCCCGCGACCTGTTGGGCAGCGTGCGCTCGCGCTTGCTGGGTGTGCTGCTCAACGCCGTGGATACCACTTCGCCCGACTACTACTACTCGTACAAATACTATCCGTACCATTACGGATACGGGATGAAGGATTCTTCTAGCTCCGGCCGGGGCTCCTGATACACTTTTTGCAGGCTCGGGAGGGATTCTCGTGCGATTCCTGATTACTGGTGGTGCGGGGTTCATCGGCTCCCACCTCGCGGAGCGCCTGCTTGCCGATGGCCATGAAGTCTCACTGCTCGACGATCTTTCCACCGGAAGCATTGGGAACATCCGTCAAATCAAGAGTCACCCTGCCCTGCACTACTTTCTGGACCGGCTGGAGAACCGGCAGCTCCTTGCCGAGCTGGTGGACGACTGCGACGTTGTGATCCACCTGGCCGCAGCGGTGGGCGTGAGGCTGATTGTCGAGAGTCCCGTGCGTACGATCGAAACCAACGTGAACGGCACGCAGCTCGTCCTGGATGCCGCCTACAAGAAACGCAAGCTCGTGTTCATTGCCTCCACGTCGGAAGTTTACGGCAAGAACACACAGATCCCGTTTCATGAAGAGGCGGATCTGGTTCTTGGTCCGACATCCAAGGGCCGCTGGAGCTACGCGGCCTCGAAAGCCCTCGATGAGTTCCTGGCGCTCGCCTACTGGCGGGAGAAAAAGCAGCCGGTCATCATCGCGCGGTTCTTTAACACTGTCGGCCCGCGGCAGACGGGCCGCTACGGCATGGTGTTGCCGAATTTCGTGCGTCAGGCTTTGGAAGGCGCGCCGATCACCGTTTTCGGTTCAGGCAAGCAGTCGCGCTGCTTCTGCGATGTGCGCGATTGTGTCGAGGCGGTGACCCGGCTGATCGCCACGGACCGTGCGGTGGGCGAGGTCGTGAATATCGGCAACAATCAGGAAGTCACCATCGAAGCACTAGCACAGGCCGTGAAAAAACAGACGGGCAGCTCTTCGACGATCGAATACGTTCCCTATGAAAAGGCCTACGAGGCGGGATTTGAGGACATGTATCGCCGCGTGCCTGCGCTCGACAAACTTGAAGGTTTGACGGGATTTCGCGCGGCCACACCTCTGCACGAGATCATCAGCCGAGTGATCGCCTATCACCGCGAAAGACTGGGTGATCTGGCCAGCAACGCTTCGGAAGCCAATGCAGACACGGCGTCGGTCGGCAATCCCCCTAAGTGACGTGAGTGCGCTGACCCCGCAACAGAGAACTTCCCCGGCAGGCACATGGCCCGCGCGCGGTCCCTGGGCGAGCGTGTCTACGGCCACCCCCCGCACCGCACCGATCCGTTGTCCTCGATGGGATGAAACCCGGTGAACGACCAGGTGAAATCTCCCAAACTTTCGGTTGTAATGCCGGTCTATAACGAGCGGCAGACCATTGAGGAGATCCTCCTCAAGGTGCAGGCGGTAGCCGTCGATAAGGAAATCATCATAGTGGAGGACGGCTCGACGGACGGAACACGCGCCTTTCTTGAGGAAGTCGCGCGCGCTGCGGCCGAGAATCCAGGAGGGATGCCACTCCCCCGCTCTGGAGAAAACTTGCGGACAGATAATGTCCGCGTTTTCTTCCAACCGAAGAATTGCGGTAAGGGCGCGGCGCTGCGCCGCGGGTTCCAGGAGGCCCGGGGAGAGTACGTGGTCGTGCAGGATGCCGACCTGGAGTGCGACCCCGAGGATTTCCACCAACTCTTGGAGCCGGTCGATCGGGGCGTCGCGGATGTGGTGTATGGTTCCCGCTTCCTTGGCGGCTCGCATCGTGCGCTGTTCTTCTGGCATGCGCTCGGAAACAAAGTGCTGACCCTGTTCTCGAATGTCTTCTCGGATCTTGATCTCACCGACGTCTGGACCTGCTACAAGCTCTTTCGCCGCGAACTGCTGCAACAAATCAAACTGCAAGAAGACCGGTTCGGCATCGAGCCCGAAATTACGGCCAAAGTAGCGCGCCATCGCTGGCGCGTGTATGAAGTCCCGATCTCCTATCGCGGCCGCACCTTCGCAGAAGGCAAGAAAATCAGCTTGAAAGACGGCTTCCGCGGCATCTGGTGTGTCGTGCGCTACAATCTCTTCGAGTGAGGCGAAACTGGATGGGGGAGGGAACGTATCGCCGCGGACTCTCCCGGCACGGGAAAATCCTTCTCGTTCTGTTTGTCCTCACCATTCCTCTGGTCAATCCCTGGGTACGCGGCGACGGTGTGGAATATTATGCCTACGTCCGCTCCCTGGTGATCGACGGAGACTTGGATTTTAAGGACGAATGGCAGGCCAGCAACCCGACGTTCCGGCACAGCCATTTGGATCCCGAGGGCCGGGTCTTGCCCGAGGAGAGGACTCGCACCGGTCATGTGTTGAACATGGCCTCCGTGGGCCCATCTCTTCTCTGGGCGCCATTCTTCCTGGCCGTGCACGCAGCGGTTCTGGGCGTGAATTACCTCGGTGCGCACATTCCCGCGACCGGTTATTCGCGCCCGTATGTGGTCCCCATGGCCCTGGTTACGGCCCTGTATGGGTTTGTGGGGCTCCTGCTCTCTCTTGGAATCGCGCGGCGCCTGTTCGGGGAACGCTGGGCTTTTCTGGCCACGGTGGGGATCTGGTTCGCGAGCTCCCTGCCTGTTTACATGTACTTCAATCCCTTCTGGTCCCACGCCCACTCTGCGTTCGTGGTGGCCCTGTTTCTCTGGTATTGGAATCGGACGCGGGGGCAACGCACACCCGGCCAGTGGATTGTGCTGGGACTGTTCGGCGGACTGATGGTTGACACTTACTATCCCAATGGCACGGTGCTTTTCGTGCCCCTGCTCGAGTCGTTGCGAGGTTATTGGCGGGCCGGGAAAACTGAGGGGCGAGATCTGCGCGCAGCCGCACGCCTGCTGCTCTCAAATCTTCTCTTCTTGGTCGCGTTTCTGTTCGCCATGCTCCCCACGTTTGTCACCCACCAGACTCTGTTTGGGGGCCTCTTCGAGACGGGCTATGGAGGGCTGGCCTCCTGGAACTGGCGTCATCCGGCTCTCTTGCCGGTGTTGTTCTCCTCGAATCACGGGTTACTGAGCTGGACACCGATCCTGATTGCCGCGTTGCTCGGTCTGGTCTTTCTGAGGAAATATGACCGGGAAATGGCGGTCTATTTTGCCGCGGCCTTTCTCGGCTTTTATCTCCTCATGGCAGCCTATCCGACCTGGGATGGGATCTCCGCATTCGGGGGGCGCGGCTTCATTTCCCTGACGCCGATCTTCATCGTGGGGTTGGCGGCCACACTGGCCGAAGTTGAGAGGGTTTCTCGTGCGAGGCAAGTCTACGCGGCCGCCAGCGGGGTGATTGCCGTGCTCGTGCTCTGGAACCTGGGCTTTGTGTTCCAGTGGGGAATGCATCTGATTCCGCCGCGCGGCCCCATCTCCTGGCGGCAGATGGCTTACAACCAATTCATGGTAGTGCCCGGGCGCGCGACCTCCGCCTTCAAGGACTTTCTGTTTCATCGGCGGGCCCTGATGAACCACATTGAGGTCATCGACCAGAAGCAACTGGAGACGCAGCAGCCGCATTGAGGACAGGCAGGAAGTAACAGCCCGCTCGGACGGACCTGGGTCGCTTGAGATGTGCGGAGGCCATGGACCGACGGCGAAAATGTTGGGCACAGGAGAGTTCGGTTCCGGCCAATGATCCAGGAAGGAGGGTCCCGCACTGGGCGCCACGAAGGAAAAGACCTTGAATGATTCTCGCGCCAGTAGCACTCCGGGGGGCAGCACCGGGACCCGCGTGGCCAAGAACACCGCCGTCCTGCTCGTGAGTCGCGGACTGACTCTGCTCTTCTCTGCCGCCGCGACCATCTTGTTGGTGCGCTACCTGGGCAAGGAGAAGCTCGGCGAATTCGGCGCGCTCTATGCCTACCTTTCGCTCTTCAGTTGGCTGGCCAGCTTCGGCATCGAACCGATTCTGGCCCGTGAGGCGACCCGCGAGCGCCACTTGGCCGGCAGCATCCTCTTCACAGGCATGGCGCTGGGGAGTCTCCTGGCGCTGGGTGCTCTCGGGATCACCATGCTTCTGGCGGGCCCGCTCGGCTACCAAGCGCACTTGCGCACCCTGCTTGCTTTGGCCGCGCTCGAAGTTCTGATCCTCGCTCCCTTGCGCCACCTGGGGATTGTCTTCCAGGTGGACCTCCGGCAATGGTATGGCGCAGGGATCAACATTTTCCGGCAGGCACTCTGGCTGGGCGCCGTCGTGGCGCTTGCGGCCGCAGGGGCGTCTCTAGGCTACTTCGTCGCGGCCCGCCTTGCTGTGGCCTGTGTCGAAGTGGCCTTGATCTGGCGATTCGCTGTCCCCTTCCTGGAACGGCCCTGGCACCTCCTCTGGGGAAGAATAAGGCCGTTCCTCAAGGCCAGCTTGCCCGTGGCTTTGGGCAGCCTGGCCGTGGGCATCTATCTGCGCATTGATCAGGTGATGCTGCACAAGATGGTGAGCGCGGCCGAATTGGGAAACTACGTCGCCGCAGTGAAAGTGAGCGAACTCTTTGAGGCCTTGCCGGCCGCGTTTCTCACCACGCTGTTTCCTCTGCTCTGCCGCGCGGCCGGTCAGGAAGATCAATTCCGCCGCTATCTGGGCCTTAGTTTTCGTTACTTGATGGTGGTTGCTCTGGGTCTCTGCGTCGTGATGACTGTCGCCGCAAGGCCCATCATTCAGATTCTGTACGGGCAACAGTACCAAGCCGCGGCGAAGATGCTGTCCATCTTGATCTGGTCGGAAATTGCCGTGTTTTTTGGGAGTGTGGTCGCGAACTCGCTGATCGCGCTCAATCTCCAGCGCTTTCTGGTCCTACCCACAGCAGCCGGCGCCGCGATCAACGTGATTCTAAACTTCCTCTTGATCCCGCGGTTCGGTGCAGTGGGGGCCGCCTGGGCCACGGCCGTCAGCTATTCGGCGGCGTGGATGCTGGTCTTGCTGCCCTTTCGTGACACTCGCAGTTTGATCGGGCAGGGTTTGCGAATTGCTTTCCCGGGGGCGCTCGTGGCCCTGGTGGCCATCGGCGTTCCCCTTCTGACTCCGCTGCCCGATTTGCTGCGTCTCGCGGTGGCCTTGGCGCTGTTTGGAATCGGAACCTGGCTTTCACAGATGCTCCATCGGGGCGATTGGGCTTATGCGCGTGCCATGATGCAGGGAGGAGCATCCGGGCTGGAATGAGTCCTCGGGAATGTGCGGGAACAAGGATGGGAAAGGAAACCTTTCCCGCGGACGGGGTCCCGTCCACACTTTACGGTTGGCCGAGGAGTTTCTGACGTCATGATGCGATCCGATCTAGGCCTGATGCGGGGAACGACGTCGTCAGTCCGCGCTCGAGTGCTCTGCAACCTGGGAACCTACGCGCTGATCCGGGCGGTGAGCCCCGCTCCCCGCGAAGGTTGGCTCCACAGCTCTAAGCATTGGTATCGGTTCCCCTTCTCCTTGCGCGAGAAAACTCTGTGGAGTCCCTCGCTGGCCGCCTGGTTCTCTCCCGCGGACGAATCGGCGATCGAGTGCATGCTGCACATGCGCAACTACGAGCCCACGCAATGGGTGGCGCCGCAACCCGGCCAGGTCTTCCTTGACATCGGCGGCTATATCGGCTGGTACACCATCCACGCGGCGCGGGCCGTGGGTCCTGCGGGACGCGTGGTGGCACTGGAGCCGGACGGAACGAATCGCGCACAACTGGAAAGGAATCTGCGATTGAATGAGATCAAGAACTGCTTGATCCTTCCGGTTGCTGCGTGGTCGAAGCCCGGAAGAATCGGCTGGCGGTCCGGGGCGGAGCCCGTGTGGCACCGGGCAGAAGAGAGCGCCGGGGGCCCCACCATCGAAGCGGACTCCGTGGATGCCATCGTCCGGCGCCTCGGCCTGGAGCGGGTGGACTGGATCAAGATGGACATCGAAGGGGGAGAGACGGAAGCCCTGAAAGGCGCCGAGGAGACCCTGAGCAGGTTTCATCCTGTGATCTTTACGGAGATCCACGAGACCTTCGATGCGGTCGAACAGTTCTTGGCATCGCGCGGATATGTTTGCGAGCAGATGGCCTTCGACTATCCCCCGCGAAAGCACGGTTGGACTCTGCATCGTTGGGGCCAGGGCGCGTAATCCAATGACGGCACTCACCCAACGGGAAGAACGCATGCTCTTCAGGCCATTTGCGCCGACCCCTGAAGCCGTCCGCGTCTCCGCGTGGTGCCGTGCGCTGCGCCACCCGGTTTTTGCGTGGCTGGGACTCCGGCCAGTGTTTGCCCAGCACACGCGCCGCGAACATGACGCACTTCAGCGTTGGGGGGCAGGGAAAAGACGAGTCGTCGAGATTGGCGTAGCCGAAGGGGCATCGGCGATGGCGCTCCGCAAGGTAATGGCCTCAGACGGATCCCTCACGTTGATTGACCCCTTTCAACTGAGCCGCATTCGCAGCATCAATGCCACAAGGCGGGCGGCACGTGCTGCCGTGAACCAGTACAGGAATGGTCGCGTCAATTGGGTCGAACAGTTCAGCACTGATGCGGTTCGCAAGTGGACAGATCCCATCGACCTTCTCTTTCTGGATGGAGACCACGCGGAATCGGCAGTCTGGAAAGACTGGAAGGACTGGCATACGTTTGTGGGGCAGGGCGGCCTGGTCATCTTCCACGATGCACGAGTCTTTCCTCGAGGCTGGCCCGTCGAGGAGGACGGCCCAGTCAGGGTCGTGAATGCGTTGTTCCGGCACGGAGTCACGCCGGGTTGGCGCATCCTAGAAGAGGTCGATTCCCTGGTGGCCGTACAGCGGCGGGAATGATGCAGAGAGTGTTCATTCTTACCTCACAGGCACCCCAATCGGGTGGCGGCCTCGAACATTTCATTCGCGAACTCGAGAAGGGGCTCAGCGCCCGAGGATATGGCGTGGAGGTTTTTCATCGGGAAAACTCCCTGCCGGCTTGGTTGAGGTCCCCGGGGGGACGGCTGCGGGGCAAGCTTGCCGCATCGCTGCTGGGTCACTACCTTTCGAGGGAAGCTCTGAGGCGAATGGGATCGGATGTGCGCGCTGTGATTTCCAATGGCGACGTCCGCTTCAACCCCGCGGGTGCCAATTTCCCCGGCCTCAAGCAAATTCACTTTTTTCACGGCACCTACCGCGCCCAGGCCGACTCTATCCGCCCGGTCATCACCTGGGCGGGCTACCTTTACCTGAAATGGTGGGCCTCCATGAGGCTCGAACGCCTGAGCGGCCAAGGTAAAATCGTGCTCTGTAATTCTGACCAGACACGGGACGAGGTGAAGCGCTTTTTCGGGTATGACGCTTCGACGGCCTGGCTGCCACTGGACACTGACCACTTTCGCCCCCTCGAACCTTCGGCGTGTCGCGCGGAGCTGCGATTATCCGGCTCGGATCCCATTGGCATTTTTGTGGGCTCTGCTCATCCCATGAAGGGCATGGCAGTTGTTCGCACACTCATTGGGTCCATCCCCGGGATTCGCTGGATTCTCGCCTTGCGAGGTGAAGTCCCGCCCGATCTCCGTGCGGCACCGAATGTCACTTTGCTGCGGGATGTTTCCCACCGGCAGCTGCCCATGCTTTATAACGCCGCAGACTTTGCGATTTTTCCCTCCCGCTATGAATCGTTTGGCTATGTCGTGGCCGAAGCTCTGGCCTGTGGGATTCCCAGCATCGCTTCGCCGGGAGGCGCAAGCCGTCACTTCCTGCGGGAGGAGCCGTTCCGACGTCTCCTGGTTTCGGACCCGGATGCGGTGGACGAGTTCCGCGCCGCGATCGAGCTTGTGGTCTCCCAGCGAGAGGAGTTTCGCAAGCTCGTGGCCGAGCAACTCCGGCCTCGAGTGTTGGAGATCATGAGTCCCCCGGCATGGTGGAAAAAGTTTTTTGAGCTGACCGGCCTATGAGTCTGCTCACACAGTTCTATCTGCGCTGCTCCTCACGGCTCGCCTTCCTGAAAAAGATTCCGGGCCTGCGCGGCCCCATTGATCGCCTCAGCAGCCGGTGGCTCCGTCGCGACCTCTTGGTCTGGGCCCTGGTACGCCGCGGTCCGGGGGAGGGCCTCTGGATTCAGGTTTCTCCAAGGACTGGCCTGGTGTTCCTGCAGGGAGAAGTCGAGACCCGAATTCAGCGATTGTTACTCGAAAAATTGCGGCTCTCCGCGACTTTCTATGATCTCGGAGCGAATTTCGGTTTCTTCTCGATTTTGGCTGCGCGGCGAGTGGGTGCGAATGGCAAGGTGTTCGCCTTCGAGCCGGAATCTGCCCTGACCGCGCGGGTCCGCGCGAATGCCGAAAAGAACGGGCTCCGGAACGTGGAAGTGGTCCAGGCCGCCGTGTGGTCTTCACCGGGCCGCGTGAGCTTTGCGCACAGCGACCCCCGCGTTTCTCCCGATCTGGGGACGGGCCACATCGCCGCCACCGCGCCCGGACCTCTACAGAACGACGTTCTCGCGGTGACCCTGGATGAATTTGCCAGCGAGAATCCGCCCCCGGACCTTATCAAGTGCGACGTCGAAGGCGCCGAGGTCGAAGTTTTCCGCGGAGCTAGAACGCTCCTGGCAACCCGCAAGCCGACCATCATCTGCGAGATTCATTCTCCGGAGAACGATCGCATGCTCGGCGAGCTGTTTGCTCAATGCGGCTATCTGGTGCGGCGCATAGATTCCAATCATATTCTGGCGGAGAGTACACTTTCATGACGGACTCCTTGGTCAAAGCCCCGCCCTGCGGGCGATGGGTGCAGCGGCACTGGAGCGCATGGAGACATGGTCGCTGGGCGAGCACACCGAAAAAATCGGGGGGCCATTGAGCGAGCGGCCTCCATCAGAAAGAGACTCCCTTTCGATAACTCCAGATGAGACGGTATGCCTTATTTGCAAGAGAGCAAATATTTTTTGCAGCCAAGCACCTGGGGTATATGCTCCGATTGATCGCCCGCTGGCCTTGGCCGAGAAAAGGTCCCTCGCCTTACGCAGGCAAGAGAGTGAGCCATGTTCGTGGATGCCTCGCGGAACCTTCATGAGCCACATCTGTTGGACCCTTGGCGCTCTGCTGCTGGTTTGCCCCAGAAGAGACTTGAATCATGAAGATCGTCAAAAGTGTGCTGGCAAGAGGCATGAACGAGCCCATCGTCAGACAATCGTGGGGCGCAATCACGCGCCTTCCCATCATTGGAGCTTTTCTTCACGATATTGCCCGACGCCTCCTCCCTCTTGGGCAGCGAGTATGGGTCCGCGTCCGTTACGAGAAATTCCCTCAAAGGTTGTTTTGGCTAAGCGTAGAGCCGCGCTACGAAGCAGGGCACTACCTGGGCACACATGAACTCGCAGTCCAGGAGTTTCTCGTCTCGCACTTGAAGCCAGGGGACTGCTTTTTCGACGTCGGAGCCCACGTGGGATATTTTTCCATGTTGGCAGCTGTCCTCGTGGAAAAAAGAGGACTCGTTTTCGCCTTGGAACCCGATCGGCGAAACGCTGCTTTATTGCGCGAATGCATCGCTCGGAACTCTCTGGGGTCGACCATCCAGGTTGTCGAACAAGCAATCTGGTCGCAGCAGGGCAGTGTCCAATTGCTGAGTGCGCATTCTGGGCCGCACTCGAACACCGGCATGAGTAAGATCGTGCGGGTGGATTCCCCAGATTCCTATGAAGTCCCTTGCACAACCCTTGACAAGCTCTGCGAAACGCGCCCTGCTCCCACCCTAATCAAGATTGATGTCGAAGGTGCCGAATCCGAGGTGTTGAAAGGCGCCGACAAACTTTTTCAGAACGCGCATCCGAAGTTGCTCTGCGAAATCCACGATGCTGTGAATGCGGTAGCCGTGCGCGATTGGCTGGCTGCAAGGGGATACCTCTGCCGATGGATCGAGGAATCGGATCGGTTTCCACGGCACCTTCTTGCAACGCCGGGGGAGCTTGCTCGAGGATGATTGGTCTTCTCGGCCGTCGCGATACGCCCACGGACGGAGTGGAAGACTACTGCCGGTTGCTCGCCGCGGCCCTGAAGACACAGGGTGTCACACTCGAATTACGCCGCGTGGCCTGGAACGAAGAAGGTTGGCTGGCCGCCGTGCGTCGGCTCCGGCGGGAAGCGCGCTCTTGGGGGAAGACCTCGGTGCTGGTTCAATACACCTCGCTCGCCTGGTCCCGCCGCGGCTTTCCGCTGGCATTTCTCGGGGTGGTCTGGACGTTGAAGTGCTCGGGGGCCAGCGTTGCCGTGGTGTTTCACGATCCCTTTCCCTTTCCGGGCAGGCGGGTTCGCGATCGTCTGCGACGCTGGGTGCAGGTTCAGGTCATGCGGCGGGCTGCCCAGTGGTCGGACACGGCCATCTCGGCCATTCCGGCAGACAAGATGGCCTGGATCCATTCCACGGGGCTACGGCAGAAGTTCTTGACGATTCCAATCGGGAGCAATGTCGAGGAGTCCTGGCCTGAACGCACCGTTCCGGAGTCCGGGCGGCCCACGGTTGTCGTTTTCGGTGTGACGGAGGGAAACGCGGAAGAGATCGCCTGCCTTGCGCGGACCGCCAGGGAAACCGCCCGGCAGGTTGGTTCCTTGCGCCTCGTAGTCCTGGGCCGGGGCGCATTACAGGCCGAAGCGCCCCTTCGAACGCAGCTCGGGGGCGCCGCCGTGAACCTCGAGGTGCACGGGCTTTTGAGCGCGGCTCGCGTCGCCGAATTGTTGCGGAGCGCTCACGCACAACTCTTCGTGCGCTCGGGACTTTCCGCCCGGCGCGGCAGCATGGTGGCGGGGATTTGCTGCGGCCTGCCCATCGTGGGCTGGGCCGACTTCGACACGGCTTTTCCCGTCACTGAGGCGGGCATCTGTGTGGCGCCGCGAGGAGACTCGAACGCACTCGCGAGCGAGTTGGCGGCCGTTCTCCGGGACGAACAGCTTCGCAGCCGCCTGGCGGAAAAAAGCCGCCGCGCCGCGCGTCTGTACTTTTCTTGGGACGAAATCGCCAAACGCTTCCTCGCCGCACTCGGTGCCACGCAATCCCCCTCTGCAGGATCCTCGAATGCCTGAGAAAAAGCTTCGAGTCCTTCTCGTTGCTTCCCATCCGGTGCAGTACGCAGCGCCCCAGTTTCGCCGCCTCGCGCAAGACCCAAGGCTCGATCTGCGGGTTGCGTTTTGCAGCATGCAGGGAGTTGAAGGGGGCCTGGATCAGGAGTTTGGCATCGAGGTCAAATGGGACGTTCCCCTCCTGAACGGATACTCCTGGGTCCAGATTCCCAATCACTCCCCCCGGCCGGGCGTGGGTCGTTTTTTTGGACTCATCAATCCGGGTTTGTGGAGCTTCATCCGCAAGAACCGGTTCGACGCCGTAATCGTTCATACCGGCTACCTCCACTTCAGCTACTGGATTCTTCTTGCTGCCGCCAGGACCGTGCGGACGCCGCTCGTTTTCGCTACCGACGCATGGAGTCTGCCTCCGCGGGACGCCAAACCCTGGAAGAGATGGATCAAGCCATTTGTTGTGCCGCGCATCTACCGCCTGAATGAGATCGTCGCCGTCGCTTCGTCCGCTGGCAAGGATTTCATCCGGAGCCTCGGCATTCCCGAGGAGCGCGTGGTGTTGGTTCCCAACGTCTTGGACAACGACTGGTGGAAGGAACAGGCCGCTCGGGTGGACCGCTCCGCGGTGCGGGCGGGTTGGGGCATTTCGGATACAGCCGCGGTTGTCCTGTCTTGCGCCAAGCTGCAACCCTGGAAGCGCCCGCATGATCTTCTCCAGGCGTTTGCGAAGGCTGACGTCGCCGATTCCTTCCTGGTGTACGCTGGCGCGGGTCCACTCAGCGCGGAACTCGTAGCCGAGGCGGCGCGGCTGGGAATCTCCGCCCGGACCCGGTTTCTCGGGTTCGTGAACCAATCCAGCCTGCCAGGTGTCTATCGCGCTGCGGATGTCATGGTCCTGCCTTCGGAGCACGAGCCCTTCGGGTTTGTGGTCAACGAAGCCATGGTGTGTGGCTGCGCTGTCGTAACCAGTGACCGCGTGGGCGCGGCGAGAGACTTGGTGCGCCACGCTCAGAACGGTTTCACCTATCGCTGCGGGGACGTTGAAGCGCTCGCCGGCATCCTGCGAAACCTCCTCTCAGACCGCGGCCGCCTGCGGGCCATGGGTGCAGCGGCACGGGAGCGCATGGAGACGTGGTCGCTGCGCGAAAGCATTCAGGCCATGGTGGAGGCTATTAGGGATGCGGCCGCAATGAAGAGGAAATAGACAATGGGGCACTATCAGCGATTCTTTCAGCTTTGGCAGAGCAGACGTCAGAATCTGGAAGAACTCTTCCGCCTCAACACCCTGGATGAGCTCGCTGTCTGGTCCCAGAGCCACGGGGTCCTGGGTTTCAACACGAGTGCCATTCGACTTCGCATTGTGCATTCTTTAGTGAAAGCACTTCAGGCCACCCACTTCATTGAAACGGGAAGCTACCACGGCGCGACCGCGATCTGTGCGCACAACTGCTTTCATGTTCCCGTGTGGAGTTGTGAAGCGTCAGCCCTCAACTCCTGGATCGGGCGGACTGTAGCTCTTGGATTGCCGCAAGTCCGAATCGCGCATGGACGGAGCGAGTCCTGGTTGCCCAAGGTGGTTCAGAATTTAAAGCAGCGAGGAGGCGCCAGACCGGCGTTTTACCTTGATGCGCATGCGGGAAATGACCCGACGAGCTGCCCACTTCTGGACGAATTGTCCCTGATCCTTCCGCTCGACACGTTCCTGGTGATCATTGATGATTTCAGCGTGCCGGGTAAAGCCTTCGTCGGCAGATCATACGGAGCAGTTGCCCTGGGCCCCGACTTGATCCGGCCTGCACTGGTGAGTGTAGGCATCCGTCGCATCTTTCTTCCGTCCTACTCACCGCAACTGGAAAGGGGTCATGCGCGTGCTGGCTTCGCCGTGTTCTTTCGTTCTGATGCACTGGAAAGAGCGATCCACCGCGGGGGATTTCCGCTCGAACTGCTCCGACCGTGTCTCTTGCCAGGGATGGAGGCCTAGCGCGGTGCGGATCCTCCTCAACGCGACCTCGACAGAACTGGATCGCATGGGTGGCGATTTCACTCACTACCGGGACTGGCTTCGTCTCCGGCGTGACGCCATGTTCTTCGAATTGGTCCCGCCCAGCCGCCTCCGGCAATTCCAAGGCTTCCTCCGCAAGGTATTGGAGAAGGCCGCGCACACCTGGCAGCCGGCTTGGCTCCGGCGCAGCCTCTTCTTGCTCTCGCGTTATCTCTATGTTCCGGCGGCGGCTGGCTCTACCGATCTGGTTTTTTCACATCTCCTTTTTCCCGCATGGCTCCCACGGGGAGTGCCCACCGTGTGGAACTCCCAGGGAATCTCTCCTCGCGAGTATTACGAGAGCTACAACCGCGGGCAGTGGACCGTGGAAGATGTCGGCTACATCTACCGCCGGCTCGGGCACAAGGCGGATGCTCTGGTCATCTTCACCGAGGCCTGCGCCCGGAATGTCCTTCACTGGTGCCCCGAACTGGCCGGGAAGGTGCACGTCATACCCGCGCCGGTTTTTCTCGACGAGAACGAGGTTCGTGCTAAGCCCTCGCTTCAAGACGGCGTCCTCCGCCTGCTCTTCGTCGGCATCGATGCGGTGCGGAAAGGACTGCCGGAGGTTGTCGAGGCGCACCGGCGGCTTCGAGAGAAACACCATCACGTCCGTCTGGACATTGTCAGCCGGCCTTCGGATGCCCTCCGGGCCCAGATCAATGCTCTCGAGGACGCCGAGCTCCACCTCTCGTCGCCCAAGACCGACGTGAAAAGTTTGATGGCCTGCGCGGACATCTTTCTCCTGCCCACGCGTGCGGACACCTACGCTCTGGCTGCGGTCGAAGCCATGGCCCGCGGCTGCGCCGTCATCATCTCTGACCTGGAGCCCTTGCCGGAAGTCATCCCCGATGGTCAGGTCGGCTTCAGTGTTCCGGCCGGAAACTCCGACGCCCTGTTCGAGAAGCTCGAACGGCTCATTTCGGATCCCAGCCTCCTAAGGAAGTTCCAGCAGAATGCCCGCGAGCGCTACTTGCGGTACCACGCGCCAGAAGTCGTCGCTGGCCGGCTGCAGGAACTCTTCACCCAGTTGACCCGGCGGCGGGAGGTCTCTCGGAAGCGTTTTCTGGGGAAGCAAGACGCTTGACCGAGAGCCTGGCGTTTTCCTTCGGCCAGGGTATGATAATCGCGCCACGGATAATGTCTCGGCAGGTGGCGGGTGAAAGAAAATAGGCGCCGGGGAGGCGCGTAAGCCGCTTATCATGGCGCTCAGTCTTCCGGGTCTTCCGGCCCTCGATAATTCGCGCCGCATTTTGGTCGGCCTGTCCCTCTTCCTGCTGGGTTCCCTGACGGTCTGGGCGGTCGCCAACTGGATTGTCGGTGAACAGTTCAGCACCCTGCTCTACATAGGGTTGGCCATCGTCGTACTCCTCTGCGCGGTCAATATTCTGAACGATTGGCGATTCGGCCTCTTTCTTTGTTTCGCGTGGCTGCTCTTTGAGGACTTGCCCCGGAAGTATCTGGGCAACAGCATGAGCATTTATTTCGGCAAGGACCTCCTGATTGGTATTACCTATGTTTCCTTCCTCTTCGCCGCGCGCCGAGGCCAAGTCAGGTTCTTCCGTCCTCGCTTCTTCTTCGCCCTGAGCCTCTTCTTCTGGCTGGGGTTCATGCAAGTCTTCAATTTCAATTCTCCAAGCATTTGGTATGGGCTCCTTGGCCTCAAATTGTATTTTTACTACGTGCCTCTCTTATTCGTGGGATATGCTTTGGTTCGCAATGAGGAAGACCTCCGGCGGGTGCTCGTCTGGAACTTGATCGTGGGTGGGGTCATCTCGCTTCTTGGTATGATCCAGGCGATCGTGGGGCCGCAGTTCCTGAATCCCGCAAGGCTGGCCCCGGAGATTGCGCAACTCGGTCACCTCTACCGCGCCGCCCCCATTTCCGGCGTCAAGCTGCTCCGTCCCGACTCCGTCTTCGTCAGTGACGGCCGCTTCGCGAACTTTCTGCAGCTTATGTGGCTGCTCGGTTTGGGTTCGACCGGTTACCTCGTGACCCGGGTTCAGCGTGGGCGCCGGTACGTCCTCTTGGGAGTGGCCCTGGTGGCGGGGGGCATCCTGCTCAGCGGCTCGCGAGGCGCTTTGGTTTACGCCGTGGCGGCCACTCTCCTGTTGGCCCCTGCATTCCTCCGCAGCGTGCCGCTCGAACACCGTGGCGCCTGGCGCAAAGCGATGTCCGCGGTGCGCTGGGTGTCCCTGCTTGTCGGTATTGTCCTACTGGTTCTGGTGTACGTGTTCCCCGAGGAGTTTGGCTCTCGTTGGGCTTTTTATTCCGAGACGCTTTCACCGGATAGCCCTGCCTACGAGGTCACCCGGCGCGCCTGGGATTACCCAGTGAGTGAGATTCTGAAGGCTGTCTCTACCGGCAACTGGGTCTTCGGCAGCGGCATTGGGACGGCGTCTCTCGGCGTATTCTACGTCTCCAAGTTTTTCGGCGCACCCCTCCCGGGGATTGGGGTGGAAAGCGGTTTTGGCTGCATTTTGCTGGAATTCGGCTTTCTGGGACCGATCCTCTGGTTTGTCTGGTCGGGGGCCGTGCTGTTCTCTTCCTGGAAGGTCGTGCGACACCTGCGAGGCACTCCTCTCGAGCCGCTCGCAGCCTCCATCTTCTGGTTTACTTTTATCCTCCTATTGCCGCTCACCTATGGCGGGATCGCCGCTTTTCAGAACTTCGTCATGAATGCCTATCTCTGGCTCCTGCTCGGCATCCTGCACCGTCTGCCTGACTTAGCCGCTCCATATCTTGCCCCATCTCCGCTCGCGGGGAGTGTCGCCGGCCGTTGAAGTGAGCCAATGAAAACCCTCGTACTGGCGCCGCCCATGCAGGAGTTTGGGGGGATTCAGTATCTCACTCTGAGTCTGGTGCGCGCCCTCGGGCAGCTTTTCGGCGAGGAGTGTGTCCGCCTTCTTCCTGTCTCTCGGGAATCCCGCGCGGAGGGGCGCGGAGATCCACGGCTTCCGCGCTCCACGCAGGCCCGTTTCCTCTGGCGCGCCCTCCGCGAAGCCGGACGATGGAGCCCTGACCTCTGCATCTGCACGCATCTCAGCCTCGCGCCGGTCACGCGGATGATCCGAGGGATGCATCGCTGCCCGTACTGGGTGCTGGCCCACGGCGTCGAGGTCTGGGGCCACATTTCACCTAGTAAGCGAGCCGCCCTGCGCGCGGCGAACAAGATCCTCGCCGTCAGCCGATTTACCGAGCAACGTCTCGCCGAGCGCCACAACGTTTCCCCGGATCTCATGGTGCGCTTCTCCCCGGTTTGCGATGGCGATTTGCTTAAAGTTCGGCCCGACGCCGGTAAGCTGGCGGGGCTCGAGCAGCGCAGAAAGATTCTCACGGTTGGGCGCATCGCGGCTGCCGAGCGGTACAAAGGGCACGATGTCGCGCTGCAAGCCCTGCCCGCGGTCCTGGAAAAAGTCCCCGACGCCGCTTACCTCATCGCCGGAGACGGCGATGACCGGCCTCGGCTGGAGGCGCTGGCGCGGGAATTGGGCGTTGCCCCCCACGTCTTCTTTTTCGGGCACCTGGATCGACCCCAACTCGCCGCCTGCTACGCCTCCTGCGACGTTTTCGCTCTCCCAGCTCGCGTCGAATTGGATGACCGCGCTCCCAAGGGTGAGGGATTCGGGATCGTCTTCCTGGAAGCGATGGCGTTCGGGCGACCCGTGGTCGGCCCCGACTTCGGCGCGCCGGCAGAGTTTATCCGCGATGGCGAGAACGGACTCCTGGTCAACCCGCAGGACCCGCGCGCCGTAGCCCAGGCGCTGATTACGTTGCTCACCCGGCCGGAACTCGCCCGCAGGATGGGCGACGCCGGACGGCGTCTCGTTGAGAAAGAGTACTCCTTCGACGCTATGGTCTCTCGACTCCGGGCGCTCTTTCCGCCCGCAAGCGGTGCGACGGCCGGATGACGAAACACCTTGGCAGAGGTAGGCGCGAACGCAATCGCTCAGGTTTTGCTTTGTCCGCAACACCCCTGTCCGAGGCAGCAGAGTTCCAGGCAGCCACTAGTGAAAAGACAACGACGCCTCTTTCTCGGGCGGCAGACGCGGCTTGTTCTGGGCTATGATGACGCGCGGGTTACTCAGTTCCGATGGGCTGAGGGCCAACCGAAAACCGGATGCTCAAAGTCGCTCTGATTGGTAGCGGATTCATCGCCACGCAGAAGCATCTGCCTGCCTGGAAGAAAAACGCGCGCCTTGCCAGGGTCGTGGCCTTGTGCGACGTCGATGCCAAGCTCGCCGAGCAGATCGCTCGGCAGTTCGGTGTTCCCCGGTCGTACGACAATCTGGCCGCCCTCTTGAAGGCCGAGAAGCCCGACGTGGTGGACATCTGTACGCCGCCGCGCACGCATGCTCCGGTGGCCCTGGAGGCGCTCGCCGCTGGCGCCCATGCCCTGATCGAGAAACCCATGGCCGTCAACCAGGAGGAATGCGGCTCCATCATGGAGGCGGCCTCCCGTGCGGGACGCAAGATCTGCGTGGCCCACTCCGACCTTTTCTATCCTTCCTTCATGACCGCGCGCAAATGGGTGGCCGCCGGCCGCATCGGCCAATTCCGCGGCATGCGCATCTTTCTCTCCACGCCCATTGACTACATCACCTCCAAGCCCGAGCACTGGGCCCACCGCCTTCCGGGCGGCGTGATCGGCGAAACCGGCCCGCACGTCATTTACCTGACACTGGCCTTCATCCCCACGATTCGCGAGGTCGGCGTGCAGGCGAGAAAACTTCTCCCCGAGTTCCCCTGGTCACCCTACGAAGACTATCGCCTCGATCTGATAGGCGAACACGCCACCAGCAGCGTGACCCTCACCTACGCCACCAAACACTGGGCCGCCGAAGTGGACCTTTGGGGAAGCGAGGGACTCATCAATGTGGATCTGGAAAGCCAGAGCTTGGTCCTGCACCGCCGCGGCCGCTTAGCACATTCCGCCATTGCTTCCTCGACGCTGCGTGTCGCGTCGCAATCAGTCAAGAGCGTTGCCGGCACAGCCGCAAGAGTACTGTCCGGCCGCTACGAGAATACTCACGCGTTGCTGATTCGGCTGTTCCTGGAAAGCCTGCGCAATGGCTCGGATCCCCCCGTGTCCGCCGGGGAGGGCCGCGAAGCCGTGCGCGTGATGAACCTGCTTGTGGAGCGCATGCGAATGGGTTCGGGATAGGCTCCATATGTGCGGAATCTGCGGCATCGTTTCTCCCGGCGCACCCAACGAGTTGCAGGGCGCCCTCGACAGCATGGTGCGGACCCTGCTCCACCGTGGCCCCGATGGCCACGACACCAAGATCTTTGAATCCCCCGGCGCGCCTCGCGCCGTGGGTTTTGGGCACACGCGTCTCGCCATCATCGATCTCTCTGACGCGGCTCGCCAGCCCCTCTCCAACGAAGACGGCACCCTCTGGCTGATCTTCAACGGGGAGATCTACAACTTCCAAGAACTCCGCGCCGAACTCGAGGCCCAAGGGCATCGCTTCCGCACGCAGACCGATTCCGAAGTGATCGTGCATCTTTACGAGGAGTTGGGCACCTCTTGTCCCGAGCGTCTCAACGGGATGTTCGCCTTCGCCATCCTCGATCTGCCCAACCGCCAACTCTTCCTCGCCCGGGATCACATCGGCGTGAAGCCTCTCTACTACTGGTCCGGGCCGGGCAGCTTCGTATTCGGTTCGGAAATCAAAGCCATCCTCGCATCCGGCCTCTACACACCCGAAGTGGACTGGCAGGGAGTCCACGATTATTTCACGTATCTTTACACGCCGTGTCCGGCCACGGTTTTCCGCGGAATTCGCCAGCTTCCTCCCGCCCACCGGCTTGTGTACGACCTGCAAGCGGGCACTTTGGAGATTTCACGCTACTGGCAGGTTTCTCGCCGGGAGGAGATCGAGCGCGCCTCGGTTCCGGAACTCCGCGAACAGCTTCGTTCGCTCCTCACCGACAGCGTCAAGCGCCAACTGATCAGCGACGTCCCACTGGGGGTCTTCCTGAGCGGCGGCGTGGATTCCACCATCGTCACTGGCCTCGCGCGCCAGGAAGGCATCCCTCTGCGGACGTTTACGGTTGTCTTTGAAGGTGAGGAGTTTGCGTTCTACAACGAGCAGGAGATTAGCCGCCAAGTCAGCCGCCACCTCGGCACCGTCCATCAGGAGCTTTCGGTGGCCCCCTCCGATCCAGCGGCCATGCTCAATCTCGTCGAGTTTTTCGATCAGCCCTTCGGGAACCCTACCTCGTATCTGATGTACTTGATCTGCGGCCGGGCCCGGAAGCACATCACGGTGGCCCTGAATGGTGCCGGTGGGGACGAACTCTACGCCGGCTATCCCCGCTACCGCGCCGCGCGGCTCGCCCATCGCCTCCGCTGGGTCCCGCGCTCTCTCCTGCGCGCCGGATCGGGGGTTCTGGACCTGTTCCACGATTCGTACCGCACCATGGGCCTGCGTCGCGCCCGGAAATTCCTCGAAGGTTTGGACGCCGACTTCCCACGTCAATTCGTGAAGTGGACCTACTTCTTCGATGAGCCGGCCAAGGCCCAGCTTCTCTTTCCGCGCTCCCACAACGGCGCCAACGGCTCTTGTGATTCTTCGGAGCGCTGCATCCGCCTGGCGAGCACTCGGAGTGCACTTTGGGAGTTCGAGAACCGCATGCTCCACACCGATGTGCTCACCTTTCTTCCCGACAATGTCCTGGAGTACACCGACAAGATGGGCATGGCCGTGGCTCTTGAAGCCCGAGTGCCCCTGCTCGATTTTCGCTTCGTCGAGTTCAGCCTGAATGTTCCTTTTTCTCTCAAACTGAAGGGCGGCCAGAGCAAGTGGCTCCTCCGGGAAACGTTTCCCGAGTTCTTTCCCCCGCCCGCCTGGATCGCTCCCAAGCGCGGCTTCAATGCGCCACTCGCTCATTGGATGCTCAACGCCTTTGACGCCTATTTTGAGCCGCCCGCACGCCCCGGCCCCGCCCAGGAACTTTTCGGAGACGATGCCGGAGCGACTTGGCGCGAAGGGATTCTCAACCCCACCTTTGTCCAGGAACTCCGCGGCCAGCACAAGCGCGGCCTACGCGACAACTCCTATGAGCTCTTCGCCATTCTCATGTTCGACGTGTGGTGGAGGAAATACATCAAACGCAGCCTGCCCATGGTGCACACGAGCGAAGTAAAGTTAAGCCGGTGAGAATTCTCAAAGTCTCCCAGACCTACTACCCCTTCCTCGCTGAGGGGGGTCGCCCGGCCAAGGTTGCCGCCATCGCCGGCCGCTTGACGCGCCTCGGCCACCACGTGACCGTCCTTACCGTAGATTTCGGCCTGCGCTCCCTCTCCCACGATCTCGGCGACCTGCAACCTCGCTCCTGGGGCAGCCGCGCCGAAAAAGACGGTGTGGAGATTCAGTACCTCCCCGCGATCCTCCGCTACCGCACCTTGACCTGGAATCCTGCCGCCTCCCGCTTCTGCGCTGAGGAACTGGCGTCTTTCGACGTGGTTCACGTCTACGGGCTCTACGATCTTCTTGGGCCCGCTGTGGCCCGCGCCTGCCGCCGCTGCAAGATCCCCTACGTTGTCGAGCCCATTGGGATGTTCCAACCACTGGTTCGCAACATCTGGCTGAAGAAGATTTATCACGTCTGGCTGGGCTCCCGCCTCCTACGCCATGCGCGGCGCATCATCGCCACCTCAGAGCAGGAACGCGACGAACTCCTCCGCGGCGGCCTCCCCAAAAACAAAATCGTCATCCGCCGCAACGGCATCGAGCCCCCGGCTGCCTTACCTCCCCGGGGCGAGTTCCGCCAGAAACACAATCTTTCAGCAAACACGAAACTTGTTCTCTATCTGGGCCGTCTGGTCCCTAAGAAGAGTCCGGACTTGCTAATCGAAGCCTTCGCAGTTTGGCGGGCGGGGTCGGGTCGCGAATTCGACGCCAAGTTGGTCCTTGCGGGACCTAAGGAAGGAGACCGCTATCTTCTGCGGCTCCAGAATCTCGTTGCGCGCTTCGGTCTGGGGGAAAGTGTGCTCTTCCTCGGCCCGCTCTATGGCCAGGCGAAGTGGGCCGCCTACCGCGATGCCGATGCGTTTGTTCTGCCTTCTCAGAACGAGAATTTCGGCAATACGGCCGCCGAGGCCATCGCCTGCCGCACCCCCGTCATTGTCACCGACCAGTGCGGAATCGCGCCCTGGGTGGATGGCCGGGCCGGGTTAATTGTTTCGCATAGTGTCGATGCAATTCATGGGGCGCTGAGGCGCATCTTTGAAGATGATGTCTTGCGCGAACGTCTGCGCGCGGGGTGTCAGGGTGTGACGCTGGCTCTGTCGTGGGACGAGCCCATTGCTCTTCAGCTGGAGATTTATTCGCACCTTATCCCCGGAGCCTATGGCTGATGACGTGTTCGCCCATCCTTCGCGGTTTTTGGCGTTTCGTTCGGCTTGTTCTGGCTGTCTCTCTGCTCCTCGTCGTCTATGGGTGCTTCACGGAGTACTCCCTGCGCCGCTACCTGCGGGGCTTCTCCGATGCCGTCGTTCCTTTGACCGCGACGCCGGAACAGAAGGTCGAGGCCATCCTCGCCTGGATGCGTGCCGGCCCCGCGCGCAAGGGGGACCTGCCGGACGATTTTCTGTCCAATCGGAATCCCCAGGACACCCTGAACTACGGGCGGCTTCTCCAGGTCTGTGGCACCGGGACTAACGCCTTCATCAATCTTGCCTTGAGCAGTGGCCTCCAGGCCCGCCGTCTCCTGCTCTTGGACTCTAACCGCCAGACGAAACACGTGGTCACTGAAGTCCGTCTGGACGGCCGATGGGTCGTTGTCGATACAACAGTCCGAGCGATCTTGCGGGACGCCTCGGGACGCCCCCTCACACGCCAGGAACTCCAGAGTCCCGCCACGCTGCGCGAGGCCGTGCGCGACTTTCCCGCGTACCCCCCTGAGTACACCTATGAGCGTACCGCTCATGTCCATCTCTCGACGATCCCGGTGGTGGGGAGGAGAATGCGCATACTCTTTGACGAGGTGTACCCAGGCTGGGAGGAAGACATCAATTGGACGCTGCCCTTGGAGCGCAAGTCCTTTGGCTTGACGATGTTGGCTTGCTTCATGGCTGGCAGCTGCCTGCTCGTCAACCTGGTGTTGAGCTGGCGTGCTAGCAAATTTCCTCGCCTGGAGAGCGGTAGCACAGTAGGGCGCCTCAGTCGGTTTGGTAGGGCACTCTTCAGTAATCCCAGCTGAAATCATGTTGCTTATCGAGGATCTCAGGGCCTTGAGAGATTTCCCTGTGAATGCTGCTCTCCAAGCCGTTCTCTAATGGTGTGAGTTGAGCGATTCGTTCGAAGTACCGCGCCAGACGATGTCATCGATTGAGGCGAGATTGAGGACATCGTGAGCGCTGGCGTCCCTGAGATTCAGGGTGTCAGCTAGAAGTACGCAGATTCAGCTGTGCCATCCCCGGCGAAACAACAAGGGGCACTCTCTTCCAGCTGGATTGTGCCGTAACCTGGCGGCGCATCTGCAGGAGTTGCTCCTACCTTCTGGATCAGCTGCGTGAGCACGGCCGGGTTCCTTCAAAGTTCTGACACCTGCTCATAGCAGAATCCTGCGCCTGCTGATCGACCTCCAGATCGAACTGGCCGAAGGGTGGGCGATGCGAGAAGAATCATAAGACGCAACTAATTGAGAGCGAGGTGAACTAGAAGATCTTTCGCCGGTGGAGCGTGCAGAGATAGACAGGGATCCGGCAATCTTCAGATTTTCGCGAGTGGTCTTGGCGAGCCGTACAGGGTAGAGTAAATCTATGTGTGGAATCTGCGGCATCATCGGAATCGGAGAGCGGAAAGAAGCGGAAGCCGTGGTCTGCCGGATGATGGCCGCGCTCGTCCACCGCGGTCCGGACGACGAGGGATTGCTCGTCGAGCCGTCTGTTGCTCTGGGGATGCGCCGTCTCAGCATCATCGATCTCCCCGGCGGCCACCAGCCTGTCTACAATGAAGACAATTCGGTTGCGGTCGTCTTCAACGGCGAGATTTACAATTTCCTGGAGCTCCGCCGGGAGCTCGAAGGGCGGGGCCACGTATTCCGCACGCGCTCGGACACCGAAGCCATCGTCCACGCATACGAAACCTGGGGAGAAGAGTGTGTCCAGCACTTGCGCGGCATGTTTGCCTTCGTTGTGCTGGACGCGCGCGACTCCGGTGGCATCGCAGGCCCGAGCGCCTTCTTCGCGCGGGATCGTCTCGGCATCAAGCCGCTCTACTACACTGTTGCTGATGGGGCACTGTTGTTCGCGTCGGAGGTTCGCGCGCTCCTGGCCAGTGGACGTGTTCCGCGGCGCCTCTCTCGCGCCGCACTCGAGAGCTACCTCCTCTTCGGTTCGGTTTCCGAACCCATGACGCTTGTCGAAGGTGTCTTCTCGCTTCCTCCCGGGCATCGCATTCGCCCCAGTGCAGTCTCCGATCACCCCGTCGAGCTTCCTCAACCGGAGCGCTATTGGTCTTTCCCTTCGCCCGCCACGGAAACGCAGCGAGCCGGTTCGTGCGATCCGGGCGATACGCACACTCGGCTCCGCGCTTTGCTCGAAGACGCAGTCCGCAGCCATCTGATGGCCGACGTGCCGCTCGGCATCTTCCTCAGCAGTGGCATCGATTCCACGGCCCTGGCCGCCCTCGCCGCCCGGGAGCGCGCCGGCATTCATACGTTCACGGTCATTTTCCCGGAACAGGAGTTTAGCGAAGCTCCGCTTGCTCGCCGGACAGCTGAGCGCCTCGGTACGCGCCACCAGGAGCTTCTCCTCAGCGGTGATCAAATGCTGGCCCAGCTTGCCGACGCCACTGCCGCGCTTGATCAACCCACCATGGACGGCATCAACACTTATATGGTCTCCTGGGCCGCTCGGCAGGTCGGTCTGAAGGTTGCCCTCTCCGGCTTGGGAGGAGACGAACTCTTCGGCGGCTACAGCACGTTCCGCACCGCGTCGCAGATGCGCCGCGTCGCCGCACTCGCGCGGCGGCTGCCCCAGGCGCTTCGCTCAACAACGGCACCGGGAGTCACTCGCTTGGGCAATGCCAGCGGCCGGCGTGACGCCGGCCGCAAACTTGCCGCCATGTGGCGCGACCCACAAGCCTTGCCGCATCCGTATTTCTACTCGCGAGCTCTCTTTGCTCCGGAGCAAGCCGCGGCATTCCTGCGTCACGATCTCTCCGCGGAATCATCGCCCTGGCGTACCTGGCTCAGCGAAGCCGCCCGTGAATCAGATCATTTCGATGAATTCACCGCCGTGTCCATCCTCGAAGCGCGCTCTTACATGGTCAACACGCTTCTCCGCGACACCGATGCTGTCAGCATGCACCATTCTCTCGAGGTGCGCGTGCCCCTGCTCGATCATCCTCTCGTCGAATTTGTCGCGGCGCTTCCCGGAGCGATGAAACGCGGGGACAACGTCCCGAAGACTTTGCTGGTTCGCGCACTCGAAGACTTGCTCCCTTCCGACATCGTTGGCCAGCCGAAGCGCACCTTCACGCTCCCGTGGGAGCATTGGCTGCGCGGGCCGCTGCGCGATCGGGTTGCGGCTGGATTGCACGACCTGGCCCCGGCATTGCTCCCCCTCCTGCATTCGTCCGCAGTCCTGGCCGTCTGGCAGGAATTCCTTTCCGGGCGAACCAGTTGGTCTCGTCCGTGGAGCCTCTTTGTTCTGAACGAATGGGTTCGCCGCCACATCGACCAAGGAGTGTGCGTGGAGACTCCTCCAGAGCAAGCGGAGCACTCCCGGGCGGGATTCAGACCCTCATGATCGTTCTTGGCATCAACGCCTATCACGGCAACGCATCCGCGGCGATCCTCCGCGACGGCTGCCTCGTCGCCGCTGTTGAAGAAGAGCGCTTCAATCGCGTCAAGTACGCCGCCGGATTTCCCACGCAGGCGATCCGCTACTGCCTGCACGAAGCCGGCGCGACGCTCGACCAGGTGGATCACATCGCCATCCCGCGCGATCCTTGGGCGCGCCTCGGCACCAAACTCCTCTACGCCATGCGCATGCCCGCCTTCGCCCGCGAGCGCGCCCGCGTGATGGCGCGATTCACCAGCATCCCCAATGCGCTTGCGCGGGCGTTCGAATTCGATCCGCGCCGCATTCGCGCGCGCTTCCATCGCGTCGAACACCACCAAGCCCATCTCGCCAGTGCGTTT
The DNA here is from genome assembly GCA_963739275.1 of uncultured Acidobacteriota bacterium. Lineage (GTDB taxonomy): Bacteria > Acidobacteriota > Terriglobia > Acidiferrales > UBA7541 > JBGQGH01. The sequence goes on along the minus strand of CAVTZX010000004.1, from coordinate 91,728 downwards.
TTTGTTTCGCCTTTCGAGGAAGCCGCCGTGCTCTCCGCCGACGGCCTCGGCGACTTTGCCAGCACCATGTGGGGCGTAGGCCGCGGTCCTCACATGGATATCCATGGCGTAGTGGCATTTCCGCACTCCCTCGGCCTCTACTACACCGCACTCACGCAATACCTCGGCTTCTGGAAATACGGCGACGAATACAAAGTCATGGGCCTCGCTGCGTACGGCCAGCCCGCTTATCTGGATGAATTCCGCCGCATCGTGCGCTCCCATCGCTCCGCGGGCTTCCGCCTGGGCCTCGAATATTTCATTCACCAGCGCACCGGTCCCGAAATGAGTTGGAAGGATGCGGATAAAACCCCTTCCATCGGCAAGCTCTTTTCAGACGAGCTCGCGCGCTGCCTCGGTTCCGCACGCGATGCCAGCGCCCCCCTCGAGCCGCGCCATCACCATATCGCCGCGACCCTGCAGGCGCGCCTCGAAGAAGTTCTTTTCGAGCTTCTCCTTTTCCTCCATCGCTGCACGGGGCTCAAGTCTGTGTGTCTCGCGGGCGGCGTCGCCTTCAATTGCGTCGCCAACGGCAAGATTTTCGATCGCACTCCCTTCGAGCGCGTCTACGTTCAACCCGCTGCCGGCGACGCCGGCCTCGCCGTCGGCGCCGCGTATTTTGTACATCACCAGATCCTCGGACTTCCGCGCACATTTGCCATGGAACATGCCTACTGGGGTCCCGGCTATTCGCAAGCCGCAATTCGCCACGCAATCGACGCGAGTCCCCTGCGTCGAAACGGTTTTACTATCGCAGAGCTGTCTTCGGAGGAGTTGCCGCGCGCCGCCGCGCAGCGAGTCGCCGCAGGAAAGATTCTCGGCTGGTTTCAAGGACGAGCCGAGTGGGGTCCACGCGCCCTCGGCAACCGCAGCATCGTCGCCGACCCGCGCCGCGCGGATATGAAGGACATCCTCAACCGCCGCATCAAGCATCGCGAAGTTTTCCGTCCCTTTGCACCTTCCATCCTCGAAGAATCCGTCAGCGAGTATTTCGAGAAATCGCATCCCTCGCCGTTCATGACTCTGGCCTACGCGGTTCGCCCGGAAAAACGCAGCGCGATCCCCGCGCCCACCCATGTGGACGGCACTGGCCGCCTGCAAACCGTCAGCCGCGCGGCGAACCCGCGCTATTGGAGTCTCATCCGCGAGTTTGGTAACCTGACGGGCGTTCCCGTGGTGCTGAATACATCGTTCAACGACAACGAACCAATCGTTTGCCGCCCCGAAGAGGCTCTCGGCTGTTTTTTCCGCACCCGTATGGATGCTCTCGTGCTCGGCGACATCCTGATCGAAAAGCCGGCGGGCGTGGCGCCGGCGGAAGAACCCTCTTGAGGAAGCTCATGGCGCTCTTCTTGACTCCACGCGCGCGGGTTTGACGCGTGCACGTCCTTTTGCTGAATCAGTATTTTCCTCCAGACACCTCCGCCACTGCCAAGCAAGCCGCCACTGTCGTCGAAGCCCTTGCCGCGCGCCATCGCGTCACCGTCGTCGCTGGCCGCCCGTCCTACGAACCATCCGAGCGGCATCCCTATTACCTCTATCGTCGCGAAGTTCGTGGCAACGTCACCATCTTGCGCGTTGGCTCGTCCGCCCATCCGCGCTTCCGGATGCGCCACCGGGTGACGAATTACCTTTCCTACGTCGCGCTCGCCATTCCCCTGGCGCTTACGGTGCCCGCCGACATCGTCATGTCTATGACCGATCCGCCCTTTGCCGGACTTGCCGGTGCGCTCATCGCGCGTCTTCGCCGCCGTCCTTTCGTCTACAACATCCGTGATCTTTATCCGGACATGGCCGTCGGCGGCTCCATCGTCAGGCCTTCTCGTTGGGTTCGGCTGTGGGAGCGCATGCATCGCCGCGCATTGCGCGGGGCCGCGCGCGTCATCGTCCTCGGCGAAGACATGCGCGATCGCATCGTCGCTAAAGGAGTGGACCCCGCGCGCGTCGTCGTTGTGCGCGATGGCGTTTCGGTGCCGGAGACTCTGCCTTCCCCGGCTCACCCCGTGGCCCAGGAAGTTCGCTGCGGCTTTTCCTTCGTCCTACTGCACGCAGGCAATCTCGGCTTCTACGGCGCGTGGCAGACCCTCGTGGAGGCCGCGCGCAGGCTCAAGCAGGACGGAATCGGTCTCGTGTTCGTCGGCGAAGGAGCGCAGCGCGCGGAGATTGAAGCTTCAGCCGGCGGATGCGCGAACATCCGCTTCCTACCGTTTCGTCCGGCGCAGGATGTGCCCTATGTTCTGGCCGCCGCCGATGTACACATCATCACCGTCCGCGACGGCCTCCAAGGCGTCGTCGTACCGAGCAAGCTCTATCCCATTCTGGCCGCAGGCAAACCCATCCTGGCTGTCGTCCCGGAAGAGACCGATGTCGCGCGCATCGTCCGCCGGGAAGGCTGTGGTCTGGTCGCCGGTCCCTGCGATCCTGAGGGAGTCGCCGAGGCCGCGCGCCGGCTCGCGCGCGACCCCGCGCTGCTCGAACAAATGGGGCGTCGCGCGCGTGAAATTTCGCCCGCCTATGATAAAGTCAAGCAGCTTCAAGTTTTTCTTCAGGCCATCGAGGAGGTTGGCGGGCACAGATGACGACGCAAAATCATTGGACAAATCGAAGCGTTCTGGTGACCGGTGGCGCCTCCTTCATCGGCTCGAGCTTGACGGACGCCCTGCTCGAGCGCCGCGCGCGCGTCCGCATCGTGGACGACCTCACCAGCGGTCATCTAGGCAACATCCAGGACCATCTCGCCAAAGGTCGCGTGGAGTTTATCCAGGCCGATCTCCGCGAGCCGGGCGTGACGCGCACCGCCATGCAAGGTGTCAATACCGTCTTCCATCTGGCCGCCGATCACGGCGGCCGCGGCTACGTGGATTTGCACCAAGCCGGCCCCGCCTCAAATTTTTTCCTCGATGGACTGGTCTTTGCCGAAGCGCTCAAGGCCAAGGTCGAGAAGGTCGTCTTTGCTTCTTCCGGCTGCGTCTATCCGAATTTTCTCCAGTCCGACACAAGTAAGGAAATCTACCTCACCGAAGATCTCACCAAAGGCCCCAACGACGCCGACAACACCTACGGCTGGGCCAAGCTGATGGCTGAATTCACGCTGCAGGCGTATTACAAGGAGCACGGTCTCAAAGCCGCTTCCTGTCGCTATTTCACCGTGTATGGCCCCCGCGGCGTCGAAAACCACGCGGTCATCGCCATGATCGCGCGCGCGTTCATTGGCCAGAATCCGTTTGAGGTCTGGGGCGACGGCACGCAGATCCGCAACTGGACTTATATCGACGACATCGTGTCCGGCACAATCTGCGCCGGCGAGAAAATCGACGACGGCACCGCCGTCAACCTCGGCACCATGGAGCGCGTCCGCGTGCTCGACGCCGTGAAGATGGTCATGGAATTTACCGGTCACAACGCGGAGATCAAGTTCCGCAAGGACATGCCCACCGGCCCGCTGAACCGTGTCGCGGACAACTCTCTCGCAAAAAAACTTATGGGCTGGGGGCCGAAGGTGCCGTTCCGCGACGGCTTGCGTCGCACCATCGATTGGTATTACAAGACGAAGGATCGGCAACAAGTGAAAGCAATCCTCGATCGCATGCTGACGGAGCGCTGAAGCTCGAAACGATGACCCTCGAGCCTATGTACGCGGGCCTGGTCGCCTTCACCGTCGCTCTCATTGCTTCGCTCGGTCTCACCGTTCCCGTCCGCCAGCTCGCTCTTCGCGTTGGCATGGTGGATCATCCCGGTCCGCGCAAGGTCCATCTCGCGCCCATGCCCCTGCTCGGTGGCCTGGCCATCTATGGCAGCATTCTCCTTGCTTCGCTCATTTCTCTCGACGGCACCGCACGCGCACAGATGGCCGGCATCCTCGCCGGAGCCACGCTCGTCTGCGTCACTGGCATCCTCGATGACCGCGGCCTGCTCCATCATCAGATCAAGCTCTTTGTCGGCATGCCGCTCGCGGCTATTCTCCTGCTCGTTTCCGGGATTCGCGCTCAGTTCTTTGAGACGATCCTGCCCGGCCCCGCGGCCTGGGGCGCCGATGTCGCGCTCACCCTGTTCTGGGTTGTCGGCATCACCGCCTCCTTCAGCATCTTCGACCACATGGACGGACTCTGCGCCGGCATCGCCGCAGTCGCCTCTTTCTTCTTCGCCGCTTACGCCTATTGGAGCGGCCAGTATCTGGTCAGCACGTTTGCGGCTGCTGTCCTCGGTTCCGCACTCGGCTTTCTGCGTTGGAATTTCAACCCCGCCAAAATCTTCATGGGAGATGGGGGGGCAATGCTGCTCGGTTTCCTCATGGCCACACTCGGCGTTAAGCTTCGCCTCGCCGATCTTCACCATCGCGTTAGTTGGCTCATTCCCGTGCTCATCGTTGGCGTGCCCATCTTCGACACCACCCTCGTCAGCATTTCCCGATCTCGCCGCGGCCTCCTCCCGTTCGCGTCGCCCGGCAAGGACCACGCCGCCCATCGCTTCGCCAATCTCGGCCTCGGACAGCGCGGCGCCGTCCTCGTTCTCTATGCAATGGGGATCGTCACCGGCTCGATTGCCCTGCTGCTCGGCCGGCTGCCCGTCCGAGCGAGTTCACTTCTTGCCCTTGGCACTCTTGGAACGGCACTCGCCGCCATCGCCTGGCTCGAACGGGCTCCCTACGAACGCCAGTCTGCGGAGAGCACGGCGGGCGGCACCCCGGAAAGGCACGGACATGACTGAATCGAACGGGAGTCATTCCTGGATTCGCCCCCTGCTTTCCCAACTGGATCTTCTGCACCAGACCGAGGTGCCGGCGAAAGATCCTGCCTCACTCTGGGACGAGCTCACCAAGTCCACTCTTCTCGATCGTCTGCGCCAGCTTCCCTCGCTCATCAATCAAGAAGCCGGCTATCCGCTCTTGAATGTGCAGTGGTTTCTCCCGCCGCAAAAAGTCGTATGCACGTTCACCGTGCGCAAGGACACGAACGATTGCGGCATGCAGCTCGTCCTGCGTCAGGCGGGGCCCACACTCGTCTTTTACACCAAGAAAAAAGGACGCGAAGCCACCAGCTACGGCCTCTACCGCTATCTCACGGGCAGCTCCATCAACGTCAAGCACCGCCGCGTCATCCGCCCCGCCGCTGTCACCGACCGCGATCTGCAGGAATGGTTTTCCTACCTTCTCTCCGGCTTCCAGGAATCGTTCCAACCTCCGAGACACTGAATCCCTCGCTGCCGCGGATCGCGGGGCCGGTTTCCCAAGTACCTTCCCGTAATCTTGCCCCGGTTTCGGATTTCCTAACCATTCGTCCGCCTTCCTCTACCACACCCAAATCTCCGGCTTGCGCTCCCACCCGCTTCGGCTATACTCAAGCGATTCTTAGCTCCTCTTGGTTCGCAGTACTCGGCTGACGTGCTCGGAGGAAAGCGTGAGGCCGGCACTGCTTCGCGACGCGGCCTCTTGGAGAAGCCCATCGCCGGAAGATACCTGGCACGCGGACAATCCAATTCCACGCCTGAAGTGGCGGTCGTCGGCGGCTCCGCAGCGGGCTTTTTCACTGCCTATCTGCTCGCCAAGGGCGGCGCCGGGGTCCGTGTCCTCGAACGCTCGCCGGATTTGAATCCCGCCCCCCGCACCCTGATCGTCACCAGCCGCATGCGCGACCTTCTGGGCCCGGCCGGCGAATCCTGCGTCGTCAATGAAATCCGCCGCTTCGAACTTTTCACTGATGGCCGCGCCGCCAACATCGCTCTGAATCGCCCGGACCTGATCATCGAGCGGGCCAGCCTGATTCGTAGCCTCGCTGCGCAAGCGGAAAATGCCGGCGCCGAAGTCCGCCTCGGGCGCCGCTTCGTTGGACTCGCTCCAGACGGCGGCGGGATCGCCGTGAACCTCGAGCGCAGCGCCGACGGCCGCCAGGAAGAAGTTTCCGCGGGCGCCGTCGTCGGTGCCGATGGCGCCCTCAGCACGGTGGCGCAAGCCGCCGGCTGGCCCCGCCTCGATACTGTCCCCTTGATTCAGGCCATCGTGCGGCCTCCCGCCGATTATCCCGCAAATACCGTCCGCGTCTGGTTCATCCCCGGCGACACCCCCTATTTTTACTGGCTTATCCCCGAATCTCCCACGCGCGCGGCCCTCGGACTGATTGGCGAGGACGGTCAGGAAACGCGCCGCTGCCTCGAACGCTTCATGGAGAAGCGCGGATTCACTCCACTCGGGTTTCAGGGGGCGCGAATTCCGGTGTACCGCGGCTGGGTGCCGGTCGAACGGCGCCTTGGCGCGGGCCGTGTGTACCTGGTCGGCGACGCGGCAGGCCAAGTAAAAGTCACCACCGTCGGGGGCATCGTCACCGGCCTCCGCGGCGCCGCGGGCGTCGCGGGGAGCATCCTCAATGGCGGCAAGAGCCGCGAACTACAATCGCTGCGCCGTGAGCTTGGCCTGCACCTCCTCATCCGCAAAACCATCCACCACTTCCAGCAGCCCGATTACAGCCGCCTCGTCGACCTCCTGAACGATTCTTCACGCCGCACACTCAGCGAAAACACCCGCGATGAAGCCGCACGTGTCCTCTGGCACATCTGCCTCAGCCAGCCGCGCCTTCTCTTGCTCGGCCTCCGCGGCCTGCTCACCAAGGGCCTCATCCCGCGCCGCGTGCGCGATTGATCGGTCCGCCGACCCTCTCCGTGCACGTCCTCGGCATTTCCGGACTCGCTCACGATCCCGCCGCGGCTCTCCTCGGCGAAACCGGCATCCTCGCGGCCATTGAAGAGGGCAAACTGGTTCGCTCTCGTTCGGCTGCTGGCCTTCCGCGCGAAGCCATTCGCTTTTGCCTCGAACGCGCGCAAGTTCGCTGGAGTGACGTCACCACGGTCGCGCTCGCCAGCCGTCCCTTGCGCTCCTGGGCGCGCCAATCGTGGTTGCGCGTGCGCCACACTCCCTTCGCTCCTGTGCCCAGCGGCTATTACCAGACCAAGGCTCTCGGCGAACTGGGCCGTGAGTTGAATAACGATCGTGTCCTGCGCCTCCTCGTCGGCGCACCGGGCGCGCAGATCCTTCATCTCGATCACCATCTCTGCCACGCGGCCAGCGCTTTCTACGCCAGCCCCGCCGAGCGTGCGCTCGTCCTCTCCCTCGATGAACAGGGCGACGGCCGCTCCGGCATGGTCGCGCTCGGCGAAGGGACGCATCTCCGTGCGCTCCGCACGTTTGCTTTTCCTCACTCCCTCGGCTGGGTCTATTCGCAGGTCACCGACCTCCTGGGCTTCGAGCCGCGCCGCAGCGAGCACAAGACCCAATGGCTCAGCCTTGAAGGCGATCCGGTGTTCCTCGAGTTGTTCCTGCGCATCTTCCGCGGAGACGCGCCCGGCTCGCTCCAACTGGACAAGTCCTACTTCAACCGCGGGCTTGCCGGACATCTCGCCTTCTCCGCCAAGTTCTACCATGCCGTCGGTATCGATCCGCAGCTTGCCACCCACGCCGGCGAGTCCGAGAGGCCTGTGATCCCGGAGCCCCTCCGGTGCCAGTTGGCCGCGAGCGTGCAACAAGCCTGCGCCCAGGTCTCCGCCGAACTCGCCGAGTCCTACCGGGAAAAGACGCGCGCCAAGGTTCTGTGCCTTGCCGGCGGTGTGTTTCTAAACCCGCTGCTCGTCGCCGACGTCGAACGCCACACCGCGTTCGATGCGGTGTACGCGCAGCCCGCCGCAGGAAATGAAGGCACCGCGCTCGGCGCGGCTTGGCTCGTGTGGCACGAGCGGCTGGGCAAGCCGCGCCTCGAGCCGCCCGCGCACCTGTACCTCGGGCCGGAATTCTCCAATCACGAGATCAAAGCGGTCCTCGACAACTGCAAGGCACGCTACCGCTGGCACGATGGCGAAGAGCAGCAGATCGCAGAGACCATCCGCCTGCTCGAAGCGGGCAAGATCGTCGGATGGTATCGCGGCGCCGCGGAGTTCGGGCCGCGCGCCCTCGGCAACCGCAGCCTGCTGGCTTCGCCGTGGGCGCCCTATGTGAAGGAGAACCTGAACGAATTCATCAAGCACCGCGAGGCGTTCCGTCCGTTCGCGCTCGCCGTACCGGAGGAAGATGCCTCGCGATACTTCGAGCACTCGCCCTCCGCGCGGTTCATGGCCACGCTCGGACGCGTGAAGCCGGAAGCGCGCGACCTCCTGCGCGACTTTCTCCTCCCGGGCGATCGCGTGCGGCTGCACGTCGTCGAGCGTCGCGCCAACCCCGCGCTCTGGCAGCTTCTGCGCCGGTTCGGCGAGAAGGCGCACGCTCCGATTCTGGTGAATACCTCGTTCAACCTCTTCGGCGAGCCGCTGGTGATGACGCCGCGCCAGGCGGTGCGGAGCTACTTCTGTTCGGGAATGGACGCGCTGGCGATCGGAAGCTTTTCGCTCACGAAAAGTTGAGCGGGCTGTTTACAGAGCGCATTGCAATTCGCCCCTGCGAAGAAGCTTGATTACGTTGCCACGGTGGGAACCTGTTTGCGGAAATACTCGAGCGTCAGGCGTAATCCGTCTTCGAGCTTGACCTTCGGCTCCCACTTCAGGACGCGCCGCGCCTTGGTGATGTCCGGACAGCGCTGCTTCGGGTCGTCCTGCGGAAGGGGCTTGTGCACAATCGGCACCCTCGCGCCCAACAAGCGCGCGGATGCGCTCCGCAAATTCCAGGATCGTAATCTCTTGCGGATTGCCGATGTTCACAGGCTCGTGCTCGTCGCACTCCATCAAGCGGTAGATCCCCTCGATCAGATCGCTCACGTAGCAGAAGCTGCGCGTCTGCTTGCCGTCGCCATAGACCGTAATGGGCTGGCCGGTCAGCGCCTGGTAAAAGAAATTGGGCAGTGCGCGCCCGTCGTTCAACCGCATGCGCGGGCCGTAGGTGTTGAAGATGCGCACGATGCGCGTGTCCATGCCGTGATAGCGGTGGTACGCCATCACCATGGCTTCGGCGTAACGCTTGGCTTCGTCATAGACGCCGCGCGGCCCGATCGGATTCACGCGGCCCCAATAGGTTTCCGGCTGCGGACTCACTTCCGGATCGCCGTAACATTCCGAAGTCGAGGCCAGGAAGTATTTCGCTTTTTTCGCCAGCGCAAGACCCAGCGTATTGTGCGTGCCCAGTGCGCCGACCTTCAGCGTGGGAATCGGCAGCTTCAGGTAGTCCACCGGACTCGCCGGCGAAGCGAAGTGGAGCACAAAGTCCACCGGCCCGGGCACGTCCAAGTAGTGCGAGACGTCCTGTCGCACCATGCGGAACCCCGGATGATGCAGCAGATGGCCGCAATTGGACTCGGCTCCGGTGACCAGATTGTCCAGGCAGAGCACGTCCCAGTCCCGCGCGATCAGGTAATCGCACAGGTGCGATCCAAGGAATCCCGCTCCGCCGGTGATAACCGCCTTCAACCCTTTCTCCTCTCGTTCTCGCCACGAAGCATTGCGCCGCGCGAAGTCATTGTAGCCTGCAATGCGCGACTTGTGACCGGTGACTTGTATCTACTGGTGCAGGAGAGGTGACGTGGGGCTGCTCCCTGCCGCCGCCATTTCGTTGTGAGGATTGCCCTCGTCGCCACTATAATGCCGTCCCGGCGTGCCCAGCCGGAGACGGTGCAAGAAGGGTTCCTCGTCGCGCGTCCGTGCGGGCTTCTCGGAATGACACCACTGGAGAAACGATCCGCTTGGCGATGGCTTCGTATCGTGCGGTACGCCGTATTGGCGGCGCTCGTCGCTGTGGCGGCGGTGATCGTCTGGGGCGTGGGCCGCTGGCTGGTGGTACAGGATGAGCTCGGCCAGGCGGACGCCATCGTGGTCCTCAGCGGGCGGATGCCAATGCGCGCCGTGGAAGCGGCCCGGATTTATCATCAGGGCGCCGCAGCGCGCGTTTGGGTGATGCGTCCGTGGGGACCGGCGGCGGCGCTCAAGCAGATGGGCATCGCGTACGTGGGCGAAGAGTTTTACAGCGAAAAAGTTTTGATGGCGCTGGGCGTGCCGTCCGACGCCATCCGCGTGATGGAGAATGAGACGGGGAACACCGCAGACGAATTGGCCGAGCTCGTGAGAGTGTTGCGGCAACAGGGTGGCAAGGCGGCCATCGTGGTGACGTCGAAGGCGCACACACGGCGCGTGCTCGCCCTCTGGAATCGCCTGGAGGGCGCGCACCCCCGCTCGGCGGCGGATGGCTCCGCGCTCAAGTTGATTGTGCGCTATGCCGCGGATGATCCCTACGACGGCGCACACTGGTGGCGGACGACGCGCGATGCCCTCGACGTCGTCCGCGAGGTGCTGGGGCTGTGCAATGCTTGGGCGGGACTCCCGTTGCACTCGGCGGCGCGATGAAGCGTGGCGGCATGGATGTGAGGTTTCGCCTGTGGCGACTCGCAGCCGCCTTCGCGCTCGTGTTCTCCGCAGGACTGGCCGGGACCGCGCATGGCGCAGAAGGCCGCACGCGGTACCTCCGCAATATCGTCTTGGAAGATGGCGGATCCAGGAGCGACGTCGTTTGTTACGCCTGCTCGATCCGCATTCGCGGGAATGTGAAGGGGGACATCATTGCCATCGGCGGCAGCGTCGAGGTTGAGGGGACGCTGTCCGGAGACGTCGCTGCCATCGGCGGCAGCGTTCGCCTGGGGCCCGGCGCGAAGGTGAGTGGAGACGTCGCGGCAATCGGTGGCACGGTTGTGCGCGATCCGCAAGCCACTGCTTCCCGAGACGTCGATAGCGTGCCCTGGTTTTTCTGGCCCGGGCAACGCGAACTCCAGTGGCGCGGCGTGCTGGCCTTGCTGGGCTTTCACTTCGGTTTGCTTTTCGTGTTTTACCTTGCGGCTGGACGGCGGCGCGTGCTGAAGATGGCCGTGGCGCTCGAGCAACGCCCCCGGTGGACTTTGCTAGCCGGCGTGGCGGCCGTCGGATTCCTCTACCTTCTCTACGAGCTCACGGATTGGGCCAGCTCTAAAGTCTCTGCACTCGCCGACTACGACCAGGCGCTGTTTTGGTGTGTGACAGCGATCGGAATGGTCATCCTCGGCTTCGGCTATGCCGGACTCGCGTGCCGGCTGGGGCGCGCGATGCGGCTGCGCTCGGGCGCGCTCGCGGGATTGATCGGAGATGCCCCGCTGCCCGCTACTTTGGCCGGGATCCTTGTCATTCCCCTGTTGGAGTTGATCCCGGTCGTGGGGACCCTAGCTTTCGTTGTTCTCGCTCTGCTGGCCTCAGGTGCAGCGGTAGCAAGCGTCTTCGGCCTGTTCCCGCGCGAGGCAGGGAGGGTTCCCACCAATTGAGGCCCGCTCAAGCACCTCGCGGCTGTCACGTAACTATATTATTTTCAATATTTTATAGGCCATCGTCACGGGCTTGGCCCAGGCAGGCGAGGATGGCCTGCAGGCCTGCCGAAGCTTGTTTGACCAGGACACATATCCTGTTCGGGCTATTCGACTAGTACCTCTGAGCCATTGAGCCGGGAGGGGGTTCTCGGCAGAATGCAGCGTAGAGGCTAAGCGAATGATCGCCGCAGTGCTGTTCATCATATCCGCAGTCGCGCTAGGCCAGTTCGGCCTGTACTACTGGCGCGCGGTATTGGCGGGCGTCGCAGCGCAGCCGCTCTCGGAGCGGATGCGCGAAGCCGTCGGGATTGCGGGGGCGGTGGGTGCCGGCGATTTCGGCACGATGATGAACCTGCATGACCTGACCCCGGGCCTTCGCGAGCACAACGAGGGATTGCGCGCCGTGCGTGTCTACTACCGCACGCTGAAGTCCATCAGTCGCATCCCTCAAGCCGCCGAGTGGGCCAACCGCGAGATGACCACTTGTGCCTGCTACGTCGCGGTGCTGCTGGATCGCCGCCTGACCGCCAACCTCGAGTGCGCTGCCGAAATCCGCTCTCTCTAGACTCCCCGATCCTCTTCATCAACGAACTCTGTCGGGCGTTGTTTCTCTGAGAAACGACTAAAAAGCAGGAGTTTCACTGGCCTTACCGTCAGGTACCATAGGACTGCCCAGGCAAGCAGCAAGAGAATGCGGCCTGAGGACGAGAAAGAACATCCGCAGGTCTGAGCGCTCGAATCGTCCTCAAAGGAGAAAAACGGGATGCGAAAGCTATTCGTCTTGATGTTGCTGATGTTGATGTGCGCGGGCGCTGCCTTAGCCCAGGACGCTCCCAAAGCTGAAGTCGCGGGGAATTACACCTACATCCACTTCAGCGGCGGTGGGAATTGCAATGGCGCCAGCGGCTCCGTCACCGGCTATTTGAATAGCTGGTTCGGCGTGACCGGTGATTTCGGTGCATGCCATTTTGGCGGCGGCGGGAGCGCGCAAACGTATATGTTCGGGCCGAAGGTCGCCTATCGCTCGGGCGGTCGCGTGGACCCTTACTTCCACCTCCTCTTCGGCGGTACTCACGTCACCGGTGCGAGCGCGTTTTCCATGACCTTAGGCGGCGGCTTTGACTACAAGTTGCAGGATCACTTCGCCATCCGCGTCGCACAGGTCGAGTACTATATGACCCACTTTGGCGGTGTGCGCCAGAACAACTTCCGCTTCTCAGCAGGAGTCGTCATCCGGATCGGGAAGAAGTAGCGGTCGATCTAGAAAGGAAAGAAGAAGAGGCCGGCCCTAGTGGTCGGCCTTTTTGTTTTCTCGGTGAGAGTAGAGGCCGGACGTCAGTACGCCCAGCGCATCAGGATTCCGCCGGTCGTGTAGCCAGCCCCAACCGCAATCAGCAAAATCAGGTCGCCCTTGCGCAACCGGCCTTCGGCCAGGGCATCGCGTAAGCCCAAGGGAATCGTCGCGGCCGTCGTATTGCCGTAGCGGTCGATATTTGCGATCACTTTCGAGTCGTCTACGCCGAGCCGATCCTGCATCGCGCGGATGATGCGCAGGTTGGCTTGGTGCGGCACGACAAGCGCCAGATCGCGGCTCGAATAACCGTTGCGTTCGAGCAGTTGGCACGCCACTTCGGCCATCCGCCGCACCGCGTACTTGAACACGTTCTGCCCTTCCTGGTGGACGTAGTGCATCTTCTTGTCCACGGTTTCGTGCGTGGGCGGATTCAGCGAGCCGCCCCCGGGCATGTAGAGGTAGCAGCCACCCGAGCCGTCAATGTCGTGCATGAAATCGATGATGCCTTCCGTGTCCGCCGTCGCCGGCTCAACGAGCACCGCCCCCGCACCGTCCCCAAATAGCACGCAGGTTGCGCGGTCCTTGTAGTTGATGATCGAGCTCATCACGTCGCTGCCGATCACCAGCACCTTCTTGTGCGTCCCCGCGCCTACGAACTGCGCTCCGACCGTCAGCGCGTAAACAAACCCCGCGCACGCGCCCGACAAATCAAAGCCCCACGCCTTCTTCGCGCCCAGCCGGTCTTGAATCAGGCACGCCGTGGCGGGGAACATCATGTCCGGCGTCACGCTGGCCAGAATGATCATGTCCAGCTCCGCTGGATGCACCTGCTTCTGCGTCAGGAGCTGCTGCGCCGCCTCGACGGCCATGTGGGATGCCGCAATGCCCTTGTCCACGATGTGCCGCTCGCGGATCCCCGTGCGCGTGCGGATCCATTCGTCGTTCGTCTCCACCAGCTTCTCGAGGTCGGCGTTGGTCAGCAGGCGCGGCGGAACGTAAGCGGCCACTCCCGTGATTTTGGCGGCGATGCGTCGCGACATTCCCCTCTCCGCAATTCCACAGAACACAGAATTCGCAATCTTATGCAATCCCTTGCGCTGCTGCAAGGCGAACCCCTCGCGTAGCACATGAATCATCCTTTGCTGTGCGCCCGGGCACTTATCTCCCCGCGCAGCCAACCGGCAGCGGCCTGAGCATCCGCAGCCACGGCACGCTGGCGTTGATGGTGCTCAAGACTCTGGCCACCCTCGGCCCGCTGCACGGCTGGGGCATCGCCCGCCGCATCGAGCAGATCAGCGAAGACCTTCTCGCCCTCAATCAGGGCACGCTGTATCCCGCGCTGCTGCGCCTCGAACAGGAAGGCTGGATCAACTCGAAGTGGGGCACTTCGGAGAACAATCGCCGCGCGAAGTATTATTCCATCACCGCTGCAGGCCGCAAACAGCTTGCCGCCGAGGAAGAGAACTGGGAACGCGCGGCTTCGATCATCGAGCGCTTCCTGAAAACCTCTGAGCAGGATTTCTGATCTACTCCATCTTCGGCGAACCTGAGATATATTCTCCTTCGAGGATCCTCATGAGAATTCACCGAACATTGTTACTTTGCCTGCTTGGAACCGCATTGGCCGCCGTGGCTCAAGCGCCTGCCCCGGCCCCGCAGACGCCGCGGCCGGCGCCGATTATCTCGCCCGAAGCGCACGCAGACCGCAGGGTGACCTTCCGGTTGCGAGCGCCGAACGCAAAGGAAGTGTTTCTTGCGCGCGAAGGCGCGCAACGCGTTGCGTTGCAGAAGGACGAGACCGGCGTCTGGAGCGTCACCACTGAGCCGCTCGAGCCTGACTACTATGGTTATTCGTTCCTGGTTGACGGCGTTTATATAGCGGACCCTGCGAATTACGTCATCAAACCGAGCCTGACGGGCATTTCGAGCATGGTGCACGTGCCGGGCCCGGCGTCGCTCCCCTGGGAACTGAATGACGTGCCGCATGGCGTGATTCACCGCCACTTCTACCACTCCGGCATGGTGGGCGACGACCGAGACTTCTATGTTTACACGCCCCCCGGCTATGAGTCCGCCGCGAACAAGCTCTATCCGGTGCTCTATCTGCTGCACGGATTGACCGACGACTCGAGCGCGTGGATCGCCATCGCCAGAGCCAACGTGATTCTCGATAACTTGATCGCGCAGGGTAAGGCCAAGCCTATGGTCGTGGTGATGCCCCTCGGCTACGGCGCGCCGGAGATTCTCGTTCGCGGGCCGTTCTCGCGCAATCCCGATCCCAGCCTCAACGATCGGAACCGCGACCGCTTCCGCGATACGTTACTCAGCGAAGTGATGCCGCAAATCGAGAAAGCTTATCACGTGTCGAACAGCCGCAACGACCGCGCCATCGCGGGACTCTCCATGGGCGGGGGCGAAGCGCTCTTCACCGGACTGACCACGCTTGACCGGTTCGCGTGGATCGGCGGGTTCAGCTCGGCTCTGATCGGCCAGGACTTCAACGCCGCATTTCCCTCCCTCGATGGGAAGACAAATGCACGGATCAAGTTGCTGTGGGTGTCGTGCGGCACGGAGGATCGTCTGATTGACTCGAACCGCAAGTTCGGCGAGTGGCTCACATCGAAGGGAGTGAAGTACGCCAAGATCGAGACGCCGGGCGCGCACACTTGGATGGTCTGGCGGCGCAACCTCGCCGCATTTGCTCCGCTCTTGTTTCAATAGAAAACGTTTGGAGCAGGCTGGAGGCGTAGCCGAGGATCAACGCTTCCGCCGGACTTCTCCGTCCTGTCAGGCGGATCGCACCCGAGGAAGGTGCCGAAGTGTCGCGGGAGGATCCGAGGTGCAGCTTCCGCGAAGCTCGGGCAAGGAACGGGCCGGAGCGATGGCTGGCTCCGGCCCGCTGCGCTTGACGTGCGGCTTCGCGCTATCTCTTGCGGACTCTCTCGGCTTCCAGAACCAAGCTGCCGCTGCTCAAGAAGAGCGGGCCGCGCAGCGAGACCGTATCCCCGGCAACTAATCCCGAAACGCCACTCACGTTTTGAAACTCGGTCAGCGTGGAGGACGTCTGCACCTGGATCTGCGTGATTCCATTCACCGTGAAAATCGTCGGCAACGTGTTCACGTTGAACGTGGTGCCGCTCGGCGTGCCCACGACCTTCCCCGTAAACCGCGAGCCCCGCAGCTTGATGCGGTCCGCGGTGATGAGCGGAGGAGTGCCCGCAGTAGTCGTGCGTACGCGCACCAAGATCTGCTGGCCGACCTGCAGGTCGGACGCGGTGACGAACGAGAAACCGGACGTATTGATGGCCGCATCGTCCACGCTGAAGGGGCTGTTGCTCAGATACTGCACGCGGAAAAGGTTCCCCATCTGCACCAAACTCGTGTTTGACGTTTCACCGACGATGACGATGTTGAATTGCGTGGGCGGAACTCCCGGGCTGATCCCCACGACGATTCCCTCGGCCTCTTCCTGGTTCGCGTCGTCTTCAAACTGGATGCCTGTCGCCAGCAGCGTCCCCGCATTCTGCAATTGCGCGTTGAGCTGCACGATCTGACCATTGGCCACACAGGTGAAGGTTTGTGGATTCGCGCTGCAGGCCGGTGCTGCTTGATCAAACGAGGTGAACTTGGTATTCGAGTCCACTTGAATCACGAGATTCCCCTGCGCGCGCTGAAGCGTAAAGCGGTTGTTCCCCGCGTCTTTGTTCGCCACGGCGCCGACCAGATCCTCGATGGGCGCAAGCGCGCCGCCCACGGGCATGAGCTGTGTCACCGTCATGCCATTCGACGCACTCAGATTGAGTGTCGCGTCCGAGTTGATCAGGTTGGCGAGATTGATGTCCAGCAGCAGGCCGACCGGCGAATTCGCAGTGATCGTTAGCGGGAACGGCGCAGCCGAAAACGTGAGTGTCCCCGCCGAGCTGGGCGTGAACTGGCAGATGGTCGCCGGGGAGCAGGACACCCCACCTACGGTGAACCCGAGAGCGCTGTCGTTCTCGATGGTCATCACGGGATTCGCCAGGCTCAGGGTGATGCTGTTGTACGTCCCCTCGGTAGCCGATGAGGCGCTGAGCAGCGCCGTATCCGTCTCCAGGTGCTTGAGTTCAATCGGCGTTGGCGTGCTCACCAATTGCACGTTCCCCGGCTGCAGGACGGCGCTTGTCACGGTCACCTGGAACGCCAGCACGGTGATCCCGGCAGGCGGCGTATCCGTCACGGCGAGGCTCACCACGGCGGAGCCCGGAGGCGGCGCAGGCGGAGCTTTCGGACCGTTCGCGCAACCGGAACAGGAAATCAGGCCGAGCAGCAGAACCGCCAGAAGAGTACGGATTCTCCCCATGTGACTCCTCATCGCAAGAGGTCCCGGTGCAACCGGAGATCCTCGCCGAAACAGTGGGCCTCGAAGTGATGCGCCGAACGCCCGCGTATACACAGAATCCGCCCAACCGCGCCGAAATTCAATTCAGCTCTTTTTCGGATTGTCGGGGGAGTCCCCTGTCCGCAGGTACAGCCGCGGGGCTAAACAGCAAGAGAGATTCCTCGCTACGCTTCGGGATGACGGCGTGCATGGCTCAGATGATGCCGAGGGGCCGGGCGACTTCGGCCATGATTTGCGCGGCGCGCTCGAGCTCGGCGCGCTTGTGCGTGGCGCTGACCATCGCGCGGAGGCGCGCCTTGCCTTCGGCCACGATCGGGTAGCCGACCGCAGGAGCGTACACGCCCGCGTCGAAGAGTTTACGCGAGAACTCGAACGCCTTGGCCGCATCGCCGACGTGAATTGGCGTGATCGGCGTTTCGCTCTGCGCCTTGAAGCCGAGCTTCTTGAGCTGGCGCTTGAAGAATTTCGTGTTGGCCCACAGCTTTTTGAGCAGCTTTTCGCCTTCGGGCGAATCGAGCAGGGTGAACGCGGCCTGGCACGCGGCCACGCTGGCGGGCGGGTGCGAAGTTGAGAAAAGGAAAGGCCGCGCGCGGTGGTAGAGGAAGTCAATCAGCTCATGCGAGCCGCAGACGTAGCCTCCCATCACGCCGACGGCTTTGCTGAGCGTGCCGACCTGTATGTCCACGCGGCCGTGGCAATTGTGATGGTCGATGGTGCCGCGGCCGTTGCGGCCCAATACGCCGGAAGCGTGCGCATCGTCCACCATCATGATGCAGTTGTATTTTTCGGCCAGGTCGCAGAGCTGTGGCAGCGGAGCGATGTCGCCGTCCATGGAGAACACGCCGTCGGTGATGAGCAGTTTGTGCCCGGCCCAGTTTTCGGTTTCCTTGCAGATGCGCTCGCAATCGGCAACGTCTTTGTGCTTGAAGACCTTGATGGTGGCTTTGGATAGGCGGCAGCCGTCGATGATCGAGGCGTGGTTTAGCTCGTCGGAGATGATCAGGTCGTCCTTGCCAAGAATCGCGGAGACCGTGCCGGCGTTGGCGGTGAAGCCGGACTGGAAGACGACGCAGGCTTCGGTTTGCTTGAAGCGCGCGATTTGCTCTTCGAGGTCCATGTGGATTTTCATCGTGCCGGCGATGGTGCGCACGGCTCCGGCGCCCGCGCCCCATTTCTTCACGGCATCGAGCGCGGCGCGGCGCAGAGATTTGTGCGTGGTGAGGCCGAGATAGTTGTTCGAGCTGAGGTTGATGATTCCTTCTTTGCCGTCAAAGTTGGCGATGGGCTTCTGCTCGCTTTCAAGGATGCGCAAGCGGAAGTGCAGGCTCTTGGCCTTCATCTCCTCGATCTGGTCGTGGAGAAAGGCGAGCTGCGGGCGCTTCGCGGTGGGCGTTGTCGCTGATGTCGTCATGATGACCTCGTGGAGGAAAAGACGTGACTCGTGGCCGGTGACTGGTGACTCGAAAAACTTGAAATCAGGTTAACCATAAGCCCCCCCTACCCCACCCAATTTCGTAAGTATTGATTCTGCTCGACTTTAAGTCCTTCAGAAATGTAAGTGTGGATTCTAAAGGGCTTGCGGCCTTGATTTCTCGTAAGTATGGATTCCAAAGCATTTAAGTGCCAGTGCGCACCTGAACCCCACACACGAGTGCCTACAATTTCATTGTACTTCATGCGTCAAGTGGGGTGAGGAGTGCTGAAATCCGGATAAGTTTAGGATTTTCAGGGGAATGCGGGAGAATCGGGCGCAAAGAGCGCTTTCAACTTGTGAGAATAGATTTTCGATGGGATTGATGGATTCTACCGAACACCCACTCGTAGACCCGACGAGTGGGGCACCCGCGTTCTTGGCGCAGGCGAAGAAGGCGTGAAGAGACGCCCTTCCGCTCGAAAGCGAGCGGAAGGGCGTCGGCGTGTTGAGCGGAACTCGCGGGTTCCGCTATTGCTTGTCGTACACCGCGGTGCTGGTGATCTTCTTGCCGGCGGCGTCCGTACCGTTGAAGGTGACGGTGCGGCTCTTGCCGTCGGCCGCGACGACGACGCGACCGCTGAGGACGACCTTGCCACCCTTCTTGTTGGTGTAGTCTAGAGTGTGGTCGTCAACTTTCTTGTAGGCGCGCGTATCAGCAGTGGGATCGCCGGTGACCGGGTAATCCTTGCCGTCGAACTTGCCGGTCCAGTCATTGTGCGAGGCTTTGCCATCGGCGCCGACCTCATCGATGGCGACTTTGATGCTATCGCCCACGGCGGTGTAAACGACCAAGTTGATCTTTGCCGCGCCCGGAGCATACTTCGATTTGGCCTCGTTGAGTTTCCAGGTGCCTAGCTGGGGATTATCGGCGGCGAAGCAGATGGCTGCGCCGACAAGGCATACCACCAAAGCCACGACGAGCGTTCTTGCTTTCATGTGTCCTCCAAAGGGACTGGTTGGGTTGGGAGCCTGATTGCTGGGGGGATTGTAGTGCCGCGAGGGAGGATTGGGCAAATTGGAATTCTTTCACGGGCCGAATTATTTGAATGGAATGGGAAGAAGTGAGGAGTCCGCGGCTCTGCCGATGTGAATGGGGCGCGCCGAACACCCGCACCCTTGAGAGGCAAAGGGTGCGGCACCCGCAGACGAGATCCCCACTCGTAAACCCGACGAGTGGGCACCCGGCTAGCGCAGGCGGTAGCGGCCTGGGCCGGTGAAATCGAGGAAGCCGAAGTCCCGAAGAACCTGCAATTGCTGGCGGATTTTTTCGCGGACGTGGCGATTTCGCGGATGCAAACGAGAGAGATCAGATTCGCAAGCGTACATCTCAGCCAGCGTGAATTGCCGCTTGTCGAGAGAGCGGACAATTCTCAAAACATCCAAAGTCCAGCCGCGAGCTTCGACATCCAACTCAGCCAGCGGACGGAGCGTCGCATACTGACGCCTGACCTCGGCAGGTCGAGAGGGCATTCCGTCAGAAATGATTGGGATCCGGGCATCCAAAGGGATTTTTGAGAGCAGGATATTGCAGCCAACCCAACCGGCTCGACGGGCATGGGGACCTAAAGGCTTTCGGCGTTCGATTGCCGACCGTGAGAAGGCGAACCCAGGTATCAAAATCAGATTCCGGACGCTCCATACAGTTGGTTCGTAGTGGAGGACAAATAGGTTTGGATTCTTGCCTTCTTCGATGGCCTGAATCATCTTGGCGTATGCCGAATCCAAGATTCGACTCGAAAATGTCCGCGATTGGCTCTTGAGCTGAAAGGGCGCGTCGCAGGTGCCGCACACGAAGTCGACAGTGGGCGTGTTGGTTGCGGAGGGCAACAATTCGTTGCTGGTGCAGTTTGCACAGAAGAGGTTGTCCTCTCCCCACGCTTCCGTGGCCACGCGGGCCCGTTGAGAAGGGCTCTTGTAGACAGCCAGTTTCGAAGTTGGTAGATCGAGCTTCATTGCTGCATGCGCGTCGTGATTAGCAACATGCGCCTATCGGGCTATAAGTTTCATTCCTGCAAGTCTCTTGTATTTCGCGCCGCCATGGGAAGACATCGGCACACGCTGATATACAAGCAGTTGGCTCCCGCGACGGACACATCTGTACTGTGGCTCGGCAAGGTCCAAGACATGGTTCAGGGCGGCCACGCGAAAGCGGTTCAGGACTCCGTGGAATGTTTCGATGGTGTCGCGGTTCGCGGAGAGCATCTCTCGGACGGCACGGAATGCTTGGTCATTTTTCATCTGGGACTCCGAACAGAATTGTTTGTGAAGCGCCTCGGGTGGAGAATATCACGCCAATCGTGGCATGGGGTTTGCATACTTTAGGAGCGGGGCGCCGGGGCAGGGACGTGGCGTGCTGTCAGTTGTTCTTTCGTGACCAAGGAGAAAAAGATGAAGACAATTTTGATTACCGTACGAGGTGGAGTAGCTGAGGTAGTAGAAAAGTCCGTGCCTAAAGGCGTCTGGGTTGAAATCGTAGACTTCGATAACTTGGAAGACTTAGGCGGCCCGGTTAGACCACAACTCTCGAGGGCCGCTCGCATGTTTATCCGAAAAGTTGACAAAGAGCTCGCCATCAAGCTTAGACGCAAATGTGCCCCCCTCGCTCCACCGACTCCGACGCGTTGGCAGGCGGCGAGCCACTGGAGATTGAAGTCGTGATTGGCGACGGGGCCGCGGGAGCGGTCCCATTCGCCTTTGTTGACGCTGACCATGCGGCCGGCCTGGCAGGTGATGCCGCCGTTGGAGAGGAAATAGGGCGGATCGGCGAAGACGAGGTCCACGGTGGCTCCGCAGAATCGTCCGGAACGCATAAGGCGCGCTTCGGGGATGGCGGCGAGGATTTCGATGCAGTCGCCCTGATAGATTTTGATGTGGTGCTTGGGGTCGTGGAAGACGGGAGCGGGCAAAGACGACGTGCTCAGGACAATTTGCTTCGGGCTGGAAGAGGGTTGGGGCACGCGTCGAGTGTGCTCGAGGAAGCTAAGAGAGGTCCTTCCTCGCTTCGCTCGTCAGGATGACGGCCTTTGGCCGGGCCGTCAGATCGTTGATCAGGGGGTTAACTGTGTCAAGCGTGGGGCGAACAAAGGCGAAAGATCGCAAAGAAGGAAGGAAAAAGGCGTTAACACATAGTTCGCACCCTTCGACCGAAGGTCTCAGGGCAGGGAGACACAGAGTTCACAGAGAGTCGGAGAGACCTACACCGACAGAGTAGAAGATGCCGCCCTTAAGGGCGCCGCTACACGAAGAGGGATTCCTCGCTCCGCTCAGGGCGGGCAGGGCAAGCCTGTGCTACTGGAAGCTGGCCAGGGCTTTCGATTCGTCGTCGAAGGAGGGAATAACGTCCAGGAGGCGCATGACGCTGAGGACTTCGCGCACGCGGCCCTTGGGGGCCAGGAGCTTCATACTGCCGCCGGCACGTCCCATGCCGATGAAGTTGCCGACCAGGGCGCTGATGCCGGAGCTGTCGATCTGCACGAGGCCGCTGAGGTTGACCAGGACCTTCCCGGCACCGGTTTCGCGGTAACGCTTGATCTCGCTGGCCAAGAAGTCGGCGCTAGCGCCGATCATGGCGCTGCCGTGGAGATCGAGGATGGTGACGTCGGCCGCGGTGCGCGCGGCGACTTGCAATTCCAACTTGCCCTCCCGTTGTGGTTGCGCTTGTGCGATAGCCGTATCCCTACGAGGCAGGCGCATTATACGTCAGATGAGGCCCGGCGTGGTGTCCCGAGGGGCAGGGAGAGTACTGTTTCCCTTCTGGCGGCGCAGGCGAAAGAATCTTCCCTAGAAGGTGCCAGGCGAATTTTATAATTTGCTGAATTGGCGCGCCCCTCTCCCGCGCGGAACGGAACAGGCATTTATGGGCGACCCTGCCGAACAGGCTCCCGAAGTCAGTTACGAGACCCACATCGAAGAAATCCGCGCCAGCCTGCGGAAGCTGGAGCGACGGGATTGGTGGCTGTGGGCCACGGCCATCGTGGTCATGCTGCTGTTGACCTTCACCGTCGTCTCCATGAGCTTTCCCGGGCTGATCAAGGTGGAGGATGCGCTCTTCCAGTACACCTTGAACCAGGCCGTCCGCGGCCTGGTGCTCCTGGTGCTGCTCTTCAACAGCTACTCGGTCTACCAGCAGGTGCAGATCAAGCGGCTGCGCAAGCAGCTCAGCGAACAGCTCGACGTAATGAGCACATTGCAGCGGCGCACGGCGGAGTTCCGCAAGCAGGCCACGGTGGATGCGCTGACGGGCCTCTACAACCGGCGGTACGCCGAGCAGCGCCTCGCGGCGGAGGCCTCGCGCTCCCGGCGCTACGGCCACCCTTTGACCGTCGTGGCGCTCGACCTGAACAACTTCAAGCAGATTAACGACCGTTTCGGCCACCCGGCCGGCGACCTAGTGCTCAAGGATTTCGCCGAGCGCCTGGGCGCCGCCATCCGCGTTTCCGACGTGGCTGCGCGCATGGGCGGCGACGAGTTCCTGGCCATCCTGCCGGAATGCCCCGCGGCGCAGGTACATGCCTTGCTGGGGCGCTTGCGGGCGATTGAGGTTTCCTATCGCGGCACGCGAATCCCCGTGGATTTTTCCGCCGGGTGGGTCAGTTACGAGCAGGGGGAGACTACCGAGCACTTCCTCGAACGCGCCGACCAGACGCTCTACGCCGATAAACGCGCTTCCAAGTCCCGCGTGCCGGAAGCTCACGTCTCGAGCTAGGCCCGGGGGCATCCCCCGCCGGTCAGAGCCCTCCAGGCAAAATAAAAGGGAGGTGAAAACCAGGCGGCTCTCACCTCCCGGGGTGGGGTGGGGTGTTGCTGGACAGAACTCTTAAACAGTCCCCCGCTTCAAGGAGGGGCTAAGACCTCACTCACGTCACGAACTGTGTTTCGGCCCGGCAAAGAGACAACCCACCACAGGACCGACACCTACAGCGCTAATAACATGCGGCACGAACCGTGTCAATAGAAATTGTAAGCGTTTGCATGACCCGAGGCGTATCGCTGCGCCGGGAGCTTTCGCGCGACCCTCCGTCAGCTTGCGCCGTGCGCGTCAGGCTTTCTCCACTTCGACCCAGGTGATCCGCCGGAAGCCCGGCTCCCCGCGCCGTCGCAGCATGGGATAGGGCAGGCGGCCGAGTTCGCGCAGTGCGCGGCCGTCGAGCTTTTCGAGGCGTGCAACGTCGGCCAGGCGCGCGGTCTCGAGCGCGGGCATGGTGTTCATGCGCAGTATTTTCAGGCGCACGAGGCACAGGTGGACGCCGTCCATGGCGTCGTCGTGGAGGCCGCGCGGCTCGAAGGCATTGGCCGGGGATTATACAACGCGCCGCACCGGGCCACTCAGGTGCGGATGACACACGGGACGATGAATCCGCGTCAGTAGGGCTCTTTGATCTGAATGCGGAAGCGTTCGAGCAGCTCGCCGGTGGCGCGCTGGACGGCGGTGACGGCCCGCTGGTAGCCGATCAGGTTCTGGACGTAGGCGGATTCGGCCTGCTGGAGCTGCGTCTGGGCATCGAGAACAAAGAAAATGTCTACGGCGCCGAGGTCGTACTTTTTCTGTTGGGCTTCGAGGTTCTTCTGCGAGAGGTCGCGCGCAATTTTGCCGGCGGCGACGGACAGTTTGGCCTGCTCGAGCTGATTGACGGCGTTGCGCGTGTCCAGCTGAACGGATTGCTGGCGGGCGCGCAGCGAGTAGAGGTCGCGCTGCTTATTGATCTGGTTGGTGGCGTAGGTGGCCTCCGCGGCACGACTGCGGATGGGCAGGCGCAACTGCAGCGTGAACCCGTAGCCGGGAAAATTGAATCCGAAGAGCTGGCTCAGGGCATCGCCCAGCCCGCCGGTGGAAATAATCGCGGGCGGCGTCACAGAGGTATTGATCTGGTTTCCGCCGAGGCCGTTCGAGGTGTAGGTGCCCGTCAGGTTGAAGTCCGGCTGCAGTTGGTTGTGCGCGAGGCGAATGCTGGTGTCGTCGTTGGCGAGCTGCTGGCGCAAGGCTTCGAGCTCAGGCCGCTTCTGCAGCGCTTTTTCGTAGGCTTGCTGCGCGTCCACGGTCATCAGTTCACCGGTGACTTCCGTTGGCTCGATGAGCTCAAGGTCGAGCGCGCGGATGTAAGGATCAAGGTCCGCTCCAATGGTCGTGCGGAAAGCGTCCTCGGCTTGTTTGAGCGAGTACTCAGCCTGAATGACGGCGACGCGACGCGTGGCCACCTGGGACTCGGAGCGATAGATGTCGTACGGAGAGAGCGCGCCGAGTTCGAGCGAACGCTTGTCATGTTGGTAGCTGGCTTCGGCGGCCTCCAGCGATTTACGCAGGACGTCCAGGTTTTCGCGCGACTGCACGACTTCCCAGTAATTGCCGATCGCGGACTGAATCGAGTCGTTGATCTGCGCTTCAAAATTGGCGCGCGACTGCGCGAGGTTGCGCCGCGCGATCACGATAGGGGCGCGGTTGACGAAGAGTCCGCGATTGCGCAGCAGCGGCTGGCTGAGCTGGAAATTCAGTCCGGCGGTGATCGAGGGGTTGAACGTGTTAAAGCTGCTGTTCGAGGAGAACTTGCTGGCGTTGAAGTTGATGCCGACATTCGTGCCGGTTTGAAAGGTCTGCGAATAACCCATCTGGGACGTCTGGTTCAAGCTGCTGAGGGTTTGCGCTCCGGAGAGAGCACTGCTTTGGGGAGAGGTGCTGCGATTGGCCGCAAAGCTCGAAGTGAACAGCGGGTCGAAGGGCGCTTGCGCCGCGAGGATGGCAAAGCGCGAAGTCTCGTACTGAATCTGGTTCAGGCGCACGTTCGTGTTGTTGAGGAGAGTGAGCTTGATGGCCTCCGACAGGGTCAGCCGCAGCTTGCCGTTCACCACGAAATCGCGCAGGCCTTCCGGCCCAGGGATGCTCTGGGGCAATGGCGCCTTCGAGATGCGCTCCTGAAACCAGTCCGGCGCGGGAAAAGTCTGTGCCTTTGCCAACGGCGCCACCAGGCCGAACAGGATTGCGGCCACAGCGATGGAAGCGAGCTTTTTCACGGTACCTCCCTGACAAGAGGAAATTTGCACGGGCTGAAGCCTGTGCTACTCGTAGCGGATGGCTTCGACCGGGTCGAGCCGCGCGGCCTTGACGCGCCGGATAGATGCCGAAGATCAGCCCGACCGAAACCGAAACGAGGAAGGCCAGCAGAATCGACGACATGGTCACGATGGTGGACCAGCCGGCGAGCAACGCAATCAGCCGCGACATCCCGAAGCCGAAGGCGATGCCCATGCAGCCCGCCGACGAAGGAAATGAGCATCGGCCTCGATGCAGGAACTGGCGGATGATGTCGCGCTGCCGCGCGCCGACGGCGCGGCGCACGCCGATCTCGCGCGTGCGCTCGAGCACGCTGGCCAGCATGATGTTCATGATGCCGATGCCGCCGACCAGCAGCGAGATCGACGCGATGGCCACCATCACGATGTCGAAGATGCGCTGCGTGCGCTGCTGCTCGGCGAGCAGTTCGGCGGGCACGACGACGCGTGAAGTCGCCGGCGTTGCGGTGCGGCGACGTCCAGCATGCCGCGCACCACCTCGGCGGTGGTCAGGCTGTCGTTCGCGTCGTTCGAGCTTCAGGTAGATGCCGTCGATCTCGTCCTTCAGCCAGCTGCTAGCAGTCCTCGAGGCGGAAGATCGCCGGCATTCAGCGGGACGTAGATGATGTTGTTGCGGTCCTGCGTCGGGCAGGCCGGCGACGTCGCGTCTGCGCCGTGAGCTGTGGCGCCAGCCACGCCGATCACGCGGAACCACTGCTCGTTCACCTTGACGTACTGGCCGACGGCTTCCTGTGGGCCGAACAGATCGGTCTTCGCCGCCTGGCCCAGCACGCACACCGGCGCGGCGCGTCGTCCTCGTCGGCGTCGAAGAAGCGTCCCGCGACCACGCGCAGGCTGGCGATCTGCTGGTAGTTCGGAGTCGATGCCGTACACCGCCGGCATTTCGCGCTGCGGCTTGGGCAACAGCTTGGTGGGCGTGAATCGCTTGCGCGCGGTAGACTGCGCCACGCCGGCAACGTTCGCGCGGATCACGCGCAGATCCTGGAACGTCAGGCCCGGCGAGAGCTTGCGGATCTTCTGCAGCGTCCTGCCAGTTCGCGGACTCCTTGCGCCTCGACGATGATGTTGCGCACGCCCAGCTGCTCGATGAATGCCATCACCTGCTGCTGCGCGCCGGCGCCGATGGACAGCATCGACACCACCGCCGCCACGCCGAAGATCATGCCCAGCATGGTCAGCAGCGAGCGCAGCTTGTGCTGAAGGAGATTCTGCAGGCCGAGGTTGAAATCGGGAATGTACTGTTCCCAGGTGTGCTTCGGAGCGATGCGTGCCGGGTGTGCCGCCGAACTCACTTGCCGCCCCCGCTTACGCCCATGGGGCCGGCCGCTGCGCCGGGCTGGGCAGTTTTCTTCAGACCTTTTTCGGGGTTCACGAGGGAGACTTCGTCTCCCTCCTTTAACCCATCGATCGCCGTGCGGCTCTCGCTGCGGTATTTGATCTTCACCTCGCGAGGTTCGAAGCGCGTGCCGTTCTTCACGTAGGCGACAGTCTTCCCGTCTTTGTCGTAGAGAGCCTGGCGCGGAAGGTAGAGCGCGTCCCGCACCTGCTCGCCCACCACAATGACCTGCGCGGTGACGCCCGGGCGCAGCTTGGGCGCTGCTTCATCCAACGCAAATGTGGCATCGAAGCGCGGCGTGGGGTCCGACCCCCATCCCCGCGAAGCCATCCCCGCAACTGTTTTCACTTTTGCTTTGAGGATCTCGTCGGGGCGCGCGTCCACGCGGATCTCCGCCGACTGCCCGGGATTCAGGTTGGCGCGCTCCGTTTCGGAGACCTTGGAGAGGATCTCCATCTGGGAAACCTCAAGCACTTCGGCGATGAGGCGTCCCGGAGACACGAGATCCCCTTCACGGTATTCAGGAAGGGTCATCCCGCTGAAGTAGTATCCGCCGGTGGAATCGAAGTTCTCCTTGATCACCAGTAGGCCGTCCATCGGCGCCTTCAGCGTCATACTGTCAATGCGCTGCTGCGCCTGGGCCATGGAAAGCTTGGCTCGATTGCGCTGCTCGTCGAGCACCGCGAGCTGCGCCTGGTTCGAGGCCTGCCGGGACTTGGTGTCCTCCTCGAGCTGTGCCAGACGGCGCTTGGCTTCCTCGAGGTTCAACAGATTCTTCTTGGCGTCGATGGCGCTCAGGAGTTCATTTTTGCTGGCTTCCAGCTCAGCCCTGCGCACGTCGTACTTCGCGGTCAGCAGGGCCACCTGATCCTGCGCCGCCTGCACCTGCGTGTCCGCCTTCATCTTGGTGATCTGCTGCTCGGCCTGCATCAGGTCGTAGCGGCTCTGCTCGAGCTGGTATTCCTGCTCGCTGGGGTCCAACTCCGCGACGATGTCGTCTTTCTTGACCATCGTGCCCGCAGGCAGTAGATGCACGATCTGCAGGGTACCCCCGACGGGAGGCGCGACTAGCATCGCGCTGCGCGCCGGCCGCAATTCGCCGGTCGTGTACACTTTGAGATCGAGTGTGCCCCGCTTCACCTTCACCGTGGGGATTTCCGTGGACGGCCCCCGAAGTCCCTGAAGCGCCGCGGCCACGCCAGCACCCACGACCACCAGAACCGCGAGTGTGATCCCCAGCCGCACCACCGTGCGCGGGAGATGGCCGGAGATTCGCGTTCGGGGACTCACTTGGCCACCTCCAGGGTCGGATCCTTGAGCGCGACGCGCTCGCCGGGAGCAATTCCGCCGGAAATCAGGACCTGGCCGCGGGTGTTGCGCCGCCCCACCGTCACCAGCCGCTCCTCAAACCGCGAACCGCGCTGGACATACATCACTGCACCCTGCGTGCGGGAATAGACCGCTTCCGCAGGCGCAAGGATCGAGTTCGGGATGCGCTCGACAGCCACGCGCATCGTCGCGCTCATGCCCGGCCGGAGCCGCAGGTCGGGCTGCTGGATCTCAAAGAGTAGATCGAAATTCTTGGGCGGCGGCCACTGGTTGAAATCCGGCTTGGCGAGAGGGCTGATGGCAGCGACCTTGCCTGCGAACTCTTTGTCCGGCACCGCATCGACGCGCGCCGTCCCAGTTTGCGCAACTTTCAGGCGGCCGCGGTCGGTCTCATCCACGCTCGCACGGATGCGCAGCGTGCCGAGGTCCGGAATTTCCGCGACGCTCGCCCCCGCCCAGGCTCGGTCGCCTTCCTTGAACGGCGGCGGCGCTGCAAAAAAGCCCCCTGCGCGGTAATTGGGCAGCAGGTTCACCATGCCGTCCACCGGAGCGTGCAGAACCATCTTGGCAATGCTGGTTTCCGCCAGGTTCACGTCGAAGAGGGCCTTCTCGCGCTTGTGTTTGAAAGTCTCCAGATCCGCCGCGGCCGAAGCCTTGTCCGAAGCCAGTGTCTGCTCCACTTCCTTGAGCTTCTGCTCCGCGTCCGCCAGAGTCAGTTTGGTTTTCTCGCCGTCGATCTTGGAGAGAATTTCCTGCTTGCCGGCCTCGAGGCGCGCGCGCTCGACGTCATATTGCGCCTTGAGCAGCGCCGTCTGGTCCTGCTCCTGAAGCAGGCGGGCCTGTGCGCGTGAGTTTTCGATCTGTGCGTCGGCCTGTTTCAGGTCGGATCTGCGCTGCGCTAGGGTATTCTGCAGCGTGCTGCTGTCGAGTTCGGCGACGATGTCGCCCTTCTTCACCATGCTGCCGTTCTTCAGAAGCTTTACGATCAGGATGTCGCCGGCATTCCACGGTGCGGTGATAACGGCGGAAGTCAGCGCTCTTAGCTCTCCGCGCACCTCGATCGTGTCCACGAATTCGCCGCGCTTCACTTCCGCCGTGGGCAACGCCGGCTTTGCGGGACGCACGAACCGCACGGCACCATACCCTCCGCCCGCGACCAGAAGCACACCGGCGCCGACCCAGAAGGCCCTGCGCTTCTTAAAGGAGGCTTTGAGTTTGGGTGACATCGTTCGTTGACCCGCCTTACCCCATCTCAGGAGCTGCGCGCGGAGGCTGCTCCGCTGGGCTGTTCATCGGAACGCGCGGCGCGTTGTACTGTGGCGCCGGCGTCGAGCCCGGATTCGATCACCGCCTCTGTGTCGCTCATCGCGCTGACCTTTACCGCGCGTTTGTCAAAGCTGCTGCCGCGCGCGATGCGCACGTAGGACTGCTCGCCTTCCTTGAACACGGCGTCGCGTGGCACGAGCAACACGCCCGCGCGTCGCTCAATTTCTACGTCCACGCCGGCGGAGAGATCGGGCATCAGGTTGGGACTGTTCCCGCCGACTGAAAACGTGACCACGAACGTGCGCACCTTGTTTGAGAAGCTACCCGTAGTGCCGATGGCAGCGAGCAGCTCGACCTTGCCGGGGAACACAAGGTCCGGATAGGCGTCCAGGTGCACTTGAACCTCTTGACCCGAGCGCAGATTCGGCACGTCCGCCTGATTCACGCGGGCGCGCACCTGCATCTGCGAAGGGTCGATCACCTGCATGAACGGCAGGCCGGCGCGGATTTCGTCGCCCTCCATCACCTCGCCCTGCGAGCTGCCTTTCCAGACGGTGTTGAGCACGGCCATGCCGTCCATCGGAGCGTGGATGGCCAGCTTCTCGGCGTTGCCTTCGGCGTGGCGCATGGCGTTCAGAGCGCGGTCGCGCTGGATTTCGAGGACGCGCAGATCGGCCTGCGCGGCCTTGCGCTTCAGGTCAAACGTCTCGCGCAACTGCTTCAGCCGCGCCTTGGCCGCATCCAGGGCTTCCTGATTCTCTTCCGCCTGTATTTTGGAAAGAATTTCATTGCGCTGGACTTCCAGCGCCGCGGCCTTTTCCGCGTCTTCAGCCTGCTTCAGCTCGGTTTGATCCTTGGCCAGCGCCGTGGCCTGATCGGCTTTTTTCTTGTTGATCTGTTCGAGGAAATCTTTGTAGTTCGCTTCCTGGTCCAGCGCCTGCTTGATCTGTGCCTGGCGGTCAAATTCGACCAGAAGATCGCCCTTCTTCACCCGCGACCCCGACGGCACCAGGCGCGTGATCACCAGCGTATTCAGCCCCTGCACCTGAAGCCGCGGCGCCGCGATCGGCCGGGCCTGGATGGCCTCGGTCGTCCCGTGGACGCGCACCGTGCGCACGAACTCTCCCCGGCGCACGCTGGCCGTGCGAATCTCCGGCTGCGTCGCATCCGGTGAAGATGTATCCGCCGCCTGTGTGCGCGCGCCTTGCCGCGGCCAGAGCGTCCACGCGGCAATCGCCGCCAAGGCTACTGCTCCGCCGATTACCAGCAGGCGCTTACGCCCGCGCCACGGCGGCTTCATCCCCGGAAGCCGGAGAGAAGTGGAGGCGGGCGGCGAGGGCCCGTCCGCTCCCTGTTGGGTCTCGGCAGGGAGTTCGGTACTTACCCGATTAAGGATTTGGTCTGCCATTGCTTAGAGTGGATTGCGCTCCCGGACCGCCTGCATCCTGTAAGACGGAATCTTACCCCCACCCGTTTCCAGACTACGTAAAACTTTGCAAGAAGTTACCCTATGCAAGTGGGACACCCCGCCCCAGTATCCGACCCCTCTATTAGACGCCACCGCGAGCCAAAAGTTTAGCCGGGATGTCTGAACGGAGGCGGAGACACTGATGCACCAAGACATTTCACCTTGAAACATGACGAATGGCAAAACCTGATCGAGTTTTATGGTTTTGAGATTATACTTGACAACCCCCCCCCCCGTGTATAGACTGGTCAATCTTTTCGTGGGGGGGGGTTGACCATGAGAATGCATCTCCGATTCGCCGCCCTGTTGGTTTTCTGCTTCTTTGTTGCCACTCAGCCCGTCCTCGCAGACTGCGGCATCATCGCCTACAGTATCCCCTTTGACTGCGGCGGGATTTGTGGCGGGGCCCAAATTCTAGTTAACGCCTGCCGTAATGGCACTGAGGTATGCACTCTCCAGTTCCCCG
Source organism: uncultured Acidobacteriota bacterium (assembly GCA_963739275.1). Lineage (GTDB taxonomy): Bacteria > Acidobacteriota > Terriglobia > Acidiferrales > UBA7541 > JBGQGH01. The sequence goes on along the minus strand of CAVTZX010000004.1, from coordinate 60,325 downwards.
GGATTCCCTGCGGCCAATTCGGCAACTGCTACATGGCGTATGCCGACACGTCCGGCTCATGTGACGCGATGGCGCCCCGGCGCGCATCGAACAAAACGGTCAATGACACCTCGCGTCCTGTACTTCTCTACGTGCCGAATTGCTCAGGTGAGTACTTCACGGTTGTGCTCGAGAGTTCGGCTGAGGTAACAACGCCTCGATGAACCCGGATAGGAGGCTCCAGTATGCTGCGCCGCTGTCTGGCTTGGGCGAAAGTGTCACTAGTGTTCGTTGCATCGGCGACGGCGCAGCAGGCGCAAGCGCCGATTGTCCCGAAATACAATCTGCAGGCCGGTGATGAGACACCGCTTGGCAACCTCCCGGCGGTCGCAACCATGGCCCCAATCAAGTGCGACGCTAAGGGAAACATCTACGTGAGATTTTATCAGCCGCGCGTGTTCTCCGCGCCGATCAGGAAGTTCACGCTCGACGGCGAGAACAAAGCCGTCTACTCCACAGATAACGTGAAAGGTTGGGAGGGAGCGGAAATAATTGACTACGCCCTTGCCCACGATGGGCAGGTGTACCTGCTTGTCGATCAGCTTACCGACGACAAGAAGCTAGAGACAGGAATCTTGACCTTCGATGATGCCGGGCACAGCCTCTCCAGCACCCGGATCAACTTCTCTCTCGACTCCTTCGACCACCTCGAGGTCTTCTCAACTGGCGAGTTTCTGGTTACGGGCTATCGCAAAGTTGAAGAGCCACCTCAGCAGATTCCCGGCACGCCGCCTCCCAAAGACGAGGCAAGACAGAAACTACCGAAGGACCCGCCCGCGGAACCCGCAACCTTCGTCGTAAGCCGCGGCGGGGACCTAATCAACGAAGTCCTATTCCTAACCGGTCCGTCGTCTGGAAAGCCGAGCGACGGTGAGCCTCGTCTTCGGGTCACGGCGGGCGCAGTCATGAGTAGCGCGACCGTGGCCGGCGATGACGGAAATATTTACGTGATGTTCCAATCTGACAAGCCAACAGTCTATGCGATTTCTGCGAACGGAGAGGTGGTGCGAACCTTTAAGGTCGAGCCGCCCTCCGAAAAGTCTACCGCCTTTGCAATGACTTTGGCGAGCGGTGTGGGCCTGCTCCTTAAGACGGCTGAGAAGAACGACAGAGGATCTTATCCGGCCGACCAAACGTGGCTTTCGCTCATCAATCCTGAGACGGGAGAGCGGATGTTCGATTACCAATTGAGCGCACAGGTCGGCAGCGCGCTGGCATGCTATACGCCCCGGGGATTCTTCTTTCTGGGAGGCAGCAAGGGGAGGTTGGTCATCCGCAAGGCATCCTGGCGCTAGCCAGTACCGCAACTCGACACTGCACGAAGTAAGCGGCTATCGCCGGTCTTCAATCGCCACGTACTGCCGCTGGCCGTGACCCAGGTAAACCTGCCGCGGCCGGGCAATCTTCTGTTCCTGATCGAGCAGCATCTCTTCCCACTGCGCGATCCAGCCGGAAGTCCGCGGGATGGCAAAGAGCACGGGGAACATGGTCATGGGGAAGCCCATCGACTGGTAGATCAACCCGGTGTAGAAGTCCACGTTCGGGTAGAGCCGCCGCGAGACGAAATAGTCGTCCTGCAGCGCGATGCGCTCGCATTCCAGCGCAATCTCGAGCAGCGGGTTCTTGCCCATCACCTCGAACACTTCGTCGGCAATCCGCTTGATAATGCGCGCGCGGGGGTCGTAATTCTTGTAGATGCGGTGGCCGAAGCCCATCAGCTTCTTCTCGCCGGCCTTGACCCGCTTGATGTAATCCGGCACGTGCGCGATCGAACCGATGTCCATCAACATCCGCAGCACTTCTTCGTTCGCGCCGCCGTGCAGCGGACCGTAGAGCGCCGCAGTGGCCGCCGCCGTCGCCGAATACGGATCCACGTGCGAGCTGCCCACGCAGCGCATGGCGTTTGCCGAGCAGTTCTGCTCGTGGTCCGCGTGTAGGATGAACAAAATATCCAGCGCGCGCTCCAGCGTCGGGTTCGGCCGGTACTTCAGCTCCGTGGTCTTGAAGAGCATGTTCAGGAAGTTGCCCGTGTAGCTCAGTTCATTGTCCGGATACGCGTAGGGCATGCCCAGGGTGTGCCGGTAGGCAAACGCCGCCATCGTTGGCATCTTTCCGATCAGGCGCCAGGTCTGCTTGCGCCGCGACTCCACATTGAAGATGTCCTTCGCATCCACGTAGAACGTGGAAAGCGCCGCGATCGTCGAGATCATCATCCCCATGGGGTGCGCGTCGTAGTGAAAGCCTTCCAGAAACTTCTTGATGCTCTCGTGGATGAACGTGTGGTGCGTGACGTGGTACGACCATTCCTCGAGCTGTTTCGCCGTCGGCAGTTCGCCGTGCAGAACCAGGTACGCCGTCTCCAGGTAGGTGCTCTTTTCCGCCAACTCCTCGATGGGATAGCCGCGGTAACGCAGGATCCCTTTGTCCCCGTCGATGAAGGTGACGTGGCTCACGCACAGCGCCGTGTTGGTGAACGCCGGGTCGTAGGCCATCATCCCGAAATCGTCCGCGTTCAACTTGATCTGCCGCAAATCCATGGCGCGGATCGTGTCGTTCTTGATGGGGATTTCGTACTGCTTTCCTGTGCGATTATCGGTGATGGAAAGGGTATCCCGGCTCATGCGTTTGCCCTCTTCGGTGGCGGCCGCGGGTGCAGTTTTCACAGGGTTCATGGAAATAGCCGCCAAGGCACTGGGCGGCTCAATACCAATCTACACTATTTACGCCCTTTCGCGGGAGTGTCATGCACGGGATGGTCGACTAATGCAGCGGAACGCTGCCTTTCCCCGCCGAATGGCGCACGATTCTGGTAGGGGCGCTCTGCTTGCCCCGCTTACCCTGAGTCTCGAAGGGAGCTTCAAGGGGCTCCTCAACTCCGCACACCGGTTCCTTGGCTCCTGGCACGCAAGGGCGAAAAGCAAAACGTCAACACGGTCCTCACGCCCCGCTCCGTAGAGGGCGGGGCGTGGTGGCACGCGCTCGGGCAACCTCAACCGACTTCTACGATCCTTGCTTTTTCGGCGGCGGCGGGGCCTTCGTCGCGGGATGCGCTGCAGGCTTGCCCTTCAGCTCGACCAGTATGCCTTCGATTGGTGTGTCTCCCAGGTTTTCCGGCAGATGGGTTTCCGCCGGCATCCACATCGCCTCGCCCGCCTTCATCGCGCGCTCTTGTGACGTCCCGTCGGGCATGGTGAACTTCGCGCGCCCGTCCACCAGGAACGTTGCCACCAGCTCCGGATGAGAGTGCATCACCGACTTTTCGTGTGGGCCATAGTGGAATCTCAACACGCGCACCCGGTCGTTTTCCGAGATCACCTTATAATGCTTGGGATCAACTTTTACTGGATCCTGCGCAAACGCAGTCACTGCCGTCAGGCACAGCGCTGCCCCCAGCAACAGCAAACGTCGCATACTTCCTCCTTGTGTGATTCGAGTGGTGAACTGACCCTGAGTCGGGGCGCACTCTATCCTTCGGCGCTCCAATCTGTCAAACAGGTTGGCTCCGTCCCTGACACTCGAGGGGCGCTGTCTGAGCCTCCCGTTTTGGAGGCACCGGTTCTGCGACTTTCCGCGATATATTCCCCCTGCCTAGCTCGGGCGCATGGCGCCCGCGAGGGGGGGACTTGGCAATCCGCATCGCCATCACCGGAAGCAGCGGCTACCTGGCGCAACAACTCATCACGCGCCTCGGCTCAGACCCTGACGTCGAGTTCATCCTCGGCCTCGATATCCGCCCGCGCGTCGCGGCCGTGAACTGCCCCGCCTCTTTCCTCCAGTTCGATCTCACCTTTCCCTGGACCCAGTTGCGCGACTTCTTCCGCGCGCAGGCCATCAACACCGCGCTCCACCTTGCCTGGCAGTTCAATCCCACCCACGACCTCCGCCGCCACCGCCAGGTGGACGTCGAAGGCTCGCAAAACTTTTTCCGCGCCGCTGCGGACGCGGCCCTCCACCGCGTCATCTACACCAGCAGCACCACGGCCTACGTGAATCCCGCGAGTCCTGCCGAGCCGCCCTATCTTTCGGAAGACTCCCCCGTCAGCGGAACGCCGCGCTACCTCTACTCCAAGCACAAAGCGGAAGTGGACCGCATGGCTCAGGAGTTCACCACGCAGCATCCCGAAATCCAGGTCCTGATTCTGCGCCCCTCGATCGTTCTCGGCCCGCACACGCGCAACATCGTCTCCGAAATGGTGCGCTGGCCCTGGCAATCGTTCCCCTGGATGTTTCAGGTGCGCGGCACGGACCCGCCCATGCAGTTTGTTTCCGAGGATGACGTCGCCGAAGTGCTGTACCGTGCCGTGAAGTCCAATACGCGCGGCATCTTCAACGTCGCCGGTGACGGCATCGTTCGCTACACCGAAATGGTCCGCGCCGTGGGCAAGAAGCCGCTCGCGCTCCCCGCCGCGCTAATCTATCCTCTCGCCGCGACGATGTGGGCGCTGCGACTCGCTCCATTTCCCGCCGGCATGCTCGACATGATCCGCTACCCCTGGGTCGCCGATACTTCGCGTCTGAAAGCCGTCTTCGGCTCCGCCCCGAACCGCACGGTTCAGGGCTACTCCCCTCGCCTCACTTCCCGTCAAGCCCTCGACTCCTTCGTCGCTGCTCGCCTGTCTTTGTAGCGGCGGAGCTGACAACCCGACCAGGGTTGTCATCCCGAGCGAGGTCGGCTCTGCGACCGACGAGGGATCTCTCTTCCGCACCTTCCGCTGGTGCGCCCGCTCTTGTCTCCCCTCTTCCCACTCTGTCAATCTGATCCCCGCCAGTTCTTGCCGCGGTGAGGAACCCCGATTCGCTTTTCATCCTGATTTCGTAACGAATGGAAAATCTGCCAGTCCGCGCACTCCGCGCACGCAATTTCCCGGATGCTATACTTTCGATCGTGCGATCCCTCCGCCGCTACAGTCTTCCGACTCTCGCGATTGCCGCCCTGCTCGCCCCAGTCAGCTTCGCGCAGTCCTCCTCCGCCGAAGATCCTGTGGTTGGCCCGAAAAACGGATCGCTCGTTCTCATTGGCGGCGGCTTTCCACCTGCCCAGATCATGCGTCGCTTTGTTGACCTCGCAGGCGGTTCGCGCGCCAACTTCGTCGTAATGCCCACCGCACAGGAAGGCCGCGCCGCTGCTGACGAGGTCCGCGTTCTCCTCACCGCCGGGGTCAATCCGAAAAACATCACCATCCTGAACACGCACGATCGCGCCATTGCCGACTCCGAACAATTTGTCGCCCCGCTCCGTCGAGCCAATGCTGTATGGCTCAACGGTGGCAACCAGTGGCGTCTAGCCGATGTCTATCTCGGGACGCGCACAGTCGCCGAGCTCTTTGGCGTGCTTGACCGCGGTGGCGTGATCGGTGGCAACTCCGCCGGCGCTTCGATTCAAGCCTCCTTTCTCGTCCGCGGCGCCCCCCAGGACAATCGCATTATCATGTGGCCTCCTTATATGAAGGGATTCGGCTTCCTCCGCGGCGTCGCCGTGGATCAACACCTCCTCACTCGCGAACGCCAGAACGGATTACTTTACGTTATTGACGCTTTCCCGGAGATTCTCGGCATCGGTCTCGATGAGCAGACTGCCATCGTGGTCCACGGCGATCGCTTCGAGGTGATCGGCTTGAGCAAAGTCGCCATCTACGACAAGGGATACATCCCCCCACCGAAGGGCAAACGCTACTATTTCCTCCGCCCAGGCGACAGATTTGACATGCGAACCCGCTCTATCGAACCACGATAGGTCCCGGGTGCGCAGCGAGCCCGAAACTCCCTCCTTCGAGCCCAATCTGTCCCAACCCGACCAGCACAGTTCGAGTCCCCCTTACCCTAGGATGTAAGATGGATTTGAAAGGCTATGTGTACCGGCTCTCGAAGGCCTCTGTGAGCCCCGCCCGTAGGCCGAATGGGGGCCCCCGCCCACGGTTGCGCCGGGCACCCCGTCCAAGGGGCAAATAAATAGAGGTGGAGAGGCTCTGCGCTCGTACTCCTTCAAAGAATTTTCGGTAGCGGGCCACTTTCCGATAAGCCGGCTTATCAGGAGTTGGCAACTTGCCGCCGGACAAATCGGGTCCGAGGATGACTTCCGAGTGGCCGACGACTCGGGAGCTATCGCGTGGCGGCTCCAATTAAAATACTGAGTGCGGCAGTTTTGTGAGCACCTGCCTTAGAGCCATGTATGCGTTAAGGCGAACATGGGTGGAATCGCTTCGGTCCAAGGCTGGTCCTGCCGCAGCGCAAATGTCGGGTCGATTCTCGCTGCACGCCGTGCCTGGACCCAGTAGGCCAGCCTCGCGGCACACGTAATTCTGCCGCCGAGGGACAAGACCATTTCTCTTGCCACAAGCTGGATTGTTGTCACAGATGAATGAGGAAGTTGGAACTCAACGCCCTCGCCAAGGTACAGCTGTCCTCCCGTACCATTGCCACTAAAAATCCACATAGGTAGATTTCACTCATGGACCCGAAGGTTCGAGCCTCGAAGCAAACCCTGAAGCTGCTCGCCGCACTCACCGCAAGGGCCGCAAGCTGGCATTACGGCTACGCGCTCAGCCGTGAGACCGGGCTGCAATCCGGCACACTCTATCCGATCCTGATGCGTCTTGAGGAGCGCGGCTGGCTCGAAACGCACTGGGAAGCGCCCCAGGCGCTCGGGGAAAAGCGCAGTAGCCGCCCGCCGCGCCACATGTACCGCCTGACGACCGGCGGCCGGGCGTGGGCGCTCGAAGCGGTTTCTGCGGCGCAGAGCAAAGCGAAATCCCGCGGCACGCTTAGGCCCGCGCGGCAGCACACGCGCATTCACCTGGGCGAGCCTGTTTCGGAGCAAAGCTGAGCCATGCGCCCGCAAAACAATTTGTGGAAATTGGTGCCGCAAGGCGCCGCACGAGATTTTGTCGCCCGCGCATTCGGCGCACTTGTTGCGGTGTGGCCTGCGGACTCGCGCGAATGGGCGCTGGCGATGCAGGCGGAACTTCCCGAGATGGAATCAACTCGTGAGAGCCTTCGATGGCTCGCAGGAGGAATCATGTCACTCGGCAAAGCCTGGTGGAATGGGGCCCTTTCCGGAGACAACAAGATGAAGCACGCTCCGGTGAAGAAGCCGGGACTGCTTGCGGCGCTGACGGTCGTGGCTGCGCTGTCTCTTCTACTGATTCCCAGCGCGCACCAGGGATTGAGCGCTGTGCTCACAAGCTGGCAGCCGAATCACGAAGCGGCGCAGGAAGCTCAATATATGCAAATGGCGCGCGAAGCAGAATCGCGCGGCGACGCCAAGACAATGGCATTCGCCGCAATACGCCTCATGTCGTGGAATAATTTTGTTTCTTTCTCAAACAAGGCGGTTGCGCTGGACCCATCACTCACCTGGATTTTCTCTCAGGGGTTCTTCGGGGATGTCTATGTGCCCGAATCACGTGATTGGCCGGCGAAGCTGGAAGCGTGGGACCCGGGCAATGGGGTTGCCTACCTCCTTCAAGCTGAGATCCGCGCAGCCGAATTGAGCCACCACTTGAATTCCTCCAGGGGTGGGCCGAAGCAAGATTCACAATGGCTCGAAGCCGGGCGCAAGGCGATAGACTCGCCCCGCTACGATTCGTACCACAATCGGCGGCTCCAGCTCGACCAGGAAGTTATTCGTGCACGTGGCCTCAATGACCCGGATGTGATCGTTGGGAGTTCGCTCCGAAGCGGATGGATCAACACCTGGCTGGTACAGGTCTATTCCAAGACGCTGTTGGACGAGGCGAAGGTGGCCGTCGAACGCGGAGACAAGCAAACTGCGAAGCGCGACGCCTGGGTCGTTGCGCACTTCGGAGAACTTCTCCGCGCACACGGTGGAACCGATGACGAGCGTGTGTCGAGCATCGAATATCTGCGGCCTGCTTACACCATTCTGCAGCCTCTGCTGGCGGCGGAAGCGCGAAGCGACGAGGCGAAAATGCTGAGCCACGAACTGGAAGCAATTGAGCCGGGATCTCCCGCAACTCAATATAGCTACCAGCTTCGTTCCACTTATGCGTGGTCCAGGACGGCGAGCGTGGCGATGAACTTTAGCGTGGCCAGCGCAGTCCTGTTGGCTATGGCACTTTCGTTTTCGGGTATCTGGCTTCTTGCCGCAAGGTTTTCGCCGAACTTGAGTTCCGGGACGCTCTACAGAATGGCGTGCCGCATGGGACGCTTCGCGCCCGCAGGTCTACTGCTCTCGCTTGCGGTTCTCGCTGGCAGCTATTTGCCCGCAGCAGAAGCTGTGAGCAACTACCTTGAGCGGCCCATTTCAACTGTGACGAGGCGAAGCCTGATAGAGACTTATTACGCGGTGGATTACGTCCCGCATCAATTCCGATCTTCACCAGGCGCTCAGCATCACCCGATGTTTTGGATGATCGTGATGGTGCTCGGCGTTCTCACCGTCGCGACGATCATCGCACGCAACATTCTGAACCGGACGATGCGTCCGAAAGGTGCGTGAGAGCACGGGTGACCGAGGATTTTCGAGAGCCTTCGTGAAGACCCAGCAAGAACAAAATATGAACAGAATTGTCGTAGGGGCGTTTGGCTGTTTTGTGCGGGCGTGGCCATCACCCGCTGAGTGTTCCGCACGCTCAAGCAACGCGTCATAGCCGCGTGATCGCGCTGCGGCACGAGTAGCGCTTCAGGCAGGCGGCCGGCAATCCCTTCCTTAGAATAACCTCGCATAAACGTGTGGGGACTCGGGCATTACGGGCGAATGTTCACGAGCGACGGCGTACTCGGAAGCAATCCACTTGGCCGTATAACGCGCATATCGGAAACTGGCCGATTACCAAATTCTCAAACCTAATCTCCGCAGCCCCTCCGACGGCCTGAATCGGAACTTACTCCTCCCCTGACAATAACTTACAGGCGTTTCTCTGGGCCGCCAGCCTCTTGACGCATGTGCTATTCTAGAATTATGAGCCCAGAGTGTGCCCTGTCGCCAAGATTCGCGCCGTGCGGCCCGCCGTCGGATCTTCTTCCGCCTAGCCACTGGCCACTAGCCACTGGTCACTTTCCTCTAACTCCTTACCCTACCACTCTTATTTACCCTGAGGCTCAGACAGTGTCTGAGTCGAAGGGCGCGACCCCACGCCTAAGTCCTTTAGCTCTCACTCTTACAGTAGGGGCACACCCTAAGTCCTTTCCCTGCCACTCTTACGAACTCTTAGGGGGTGGGGGGTATCCCCCAAGAGTTCATAATTCTTTCATTCGCAAAGACTTAGCTTTCCGGCGCGATCTGGTTCGGGATCAGTGTTCACTTGTCCTGAGCGAAGTCGAAGGATCAGTGTTCATCAGTGGTTCCGTCCCTCTAAATCCTTACCCGCCACCATTTACGCGACCCCGTGAAGCTAAGTCCTTACGCGCCATCATCTACGTTTTCACTCCTCCCCTAAGTCCTTGCCCGCCACCATTTACGAAATCAGGGGGGTGGGGAAGGGTACCCACATGGTAACCATTAACACCATAGTGCATCTAATGCCCTGCGCGAGGATCGCATGCTCTTGCTAGCCACTAATCACTCGCCACTGACGATCCGTCCAGGATCCTCATCCCGAGCGAGCGGAGCGACGAGGGATCTCTCTTCACTAGCCACTTGTCCTGAGAGAACTCGAAGGACTCGCGCCGGAGGCGCAAGGTGATTCAAATCATCCGCAACAAAGATCGCTACCACTTCGAGACCGACTGGCTCTCGACCTATTGGCACTTCTCCTTCGACCACTACCACGACCCGGCGAACGAATCCTTTGGTCCGCTGCGCGTTTTCAATGACGACGTGATCAAGCCTGCGACAGGATTCCCGTTCCACAGCCACCGCGAGATGGAAATCGTCACCTACATCATCGAAGGCCAGCTCGAGCATAAGGACAGCATGGGCAACGTCGGCGTGATTGCCCCCGGCGAAGTCCAACGCATGAGCGCGGGCACCGGCGTGCGCCATTCCGAGTACAACGCCTCAAAAGACAACCCCGTGCACCTGATCCAGCTCTGGATTCTGCCCGCTAAAAGGGGGCTGGAGCCCTCGTGGGAGCAGAAGCAGTTTTCGCTCGCCGACCGCCAGGGCAAGCTCTTGCCCATCGCGTTGCCGGCAAACGGCACACCGAAGAATGATGCGCATGCCGTACGCATCCACCAGGACGTGACGATTTACACATCTGCCCTCGCGCCCCGCCAAAGTGTTACGCACGCGCTCGCAAAAGATCGCCGAGCGTATCTCTTTGTGATTGATGGGGAACTCAACGTGAACGGCAAAACGCTCAAAGCCGGCGATCAGGGCCGCATCACAAAAGAAAGCGAACTCACCCTCGCCGCGCCGACGAATTCCGGCGCCCCGGCCGACTTCATGCTCATCGATTTGCCGTGATGGCCGCCATTCAAACCCGTCATTCCGAGGGCCTCGGCTCCTGCCGAGGCCCGAGGAATCTCTCCCGGTTTTCTCTGCGTCCCTTTGTGCCCTCAGCGCCTCTGCGTCATCTTTTTCTTCGGTCGATGTTCCACCGCGCTACGCCTTACGGTTTCAGGTATTTCGCAAGGAAGGCGTAGATCTCCTTGCGCGACTCGCGCGCCAGCGCGGTATCGATGCGGTTGAAGTGGTGTCCACCCGGCGCGTTCTGGTAGATCTTGGAGTCAAACCTCTTGCCCGCGGCCTTCAGCGCGTCGATCAGGTGCTCGACTTCCATCACGTTGACGTCCTCATCATTGGTATTGGAATGGACAAGGAGCGGCGTATCCAGCTCCGCGGCGTGGAAAGACGGCGAGCGCCGGCGGTATTCCATCGGATCGTTCGCAGCGGTCTTGCCGATGAACCCGGCGAACGTCTCCTGATAGCCAGCGCCCTTGTACCCCATGCGCATCACGAGGTCGCTCACCGGGCAGCCCGCGTACGCGGCGGCGTAATCGTGCGGCCAGCGGTAGATGTTCAGCAGCGTGATGTAGCCGCCGTGGCTCCAGCCCATGATGGCCACGCGCTTGGGATCCACTTGGGGGAGACTCGCGACGGCCCAATCGCGCGCCGTGTGCACGTCGTCCACTTCGGCTCCGCCGTAGTCGATCTGGTTGTAATACTCGCCGCCGTAGCCGGTGCTGCCGCGGTAGTCCGGCGCAATCACGATGTAGCCCTGCTCCATCAGCTCTCGCACGATGTGCACGTAGACGAGGTCGAAGTTGGCGTGCACGCCCCCGTGGACGAAGACGACGAGGGGGGCCTTCTGCCCCGCGGCCAGCTTCTTGGGCGTGAACGTGTACGCGTAAATGATGAGGGGGTTACCCGCCCCCTGCCCGGTGGGGTTGGCCATCCGGATCGGCTTCGTACTGGTGATTTCAATCTTGTCCACGTCGGCGACGTCGCCGAGTTTCAGGTACCAGACGATGTCCTCGGCCCTCTTGATGATGACTTCGAGTGCCTGATCGGTCGAGCGCTGGCCCTGTGCGAGTTGGCGGACTTGCGCGGCAACGTCTGGCTGCGCGGCTGCCGGAGGCTGCGTGCCTTGTGCGCGCAATCTCTGTCCGCAGAGTCCCATCGCTCCGATCGCCATCAACACGCCAAGAATCCGTATCGCACTTTTCATGGAATTGCCTCCCGCCTAAAGATCGAGCGGACTCTAGGGCCGGGCGCGGAAGGTGTCAAGTTAAGCCTTCGCGGTCGGCACAACGCGAGATTGACAGGCGTGAGAGCCGCGTGATACAGCGCAGGCATTGAAGGAGATTCCGATGAAACTGGCGAGAGTGGTCGTGGGTTGCGTCTGCGTGTTGACACTGATGGATGCAGCGAGGGTCGCGAGGGCACAGGAAAAGCCGATTGTGATTGCGGCGGGGACGGTACTCGACGGCAAGGGCGGCGTGCTGCACAACACACGGATCGTGGTGCAGGGCGGCAAGATCGTGCGAATCGATCCGAAAGCCGAGCCGGTGACGTACGACTTGCACGGGATGACGGTGATGCCGGGCTGGATTGACACGCACGTGCATATTACCGCGCACTTCGGAGCGACTGGCCGCGCTGAGGGGGCCGGAGAGACGCCGCAGCAGTCGGCGCTGGCGAATGCGACGAACCTTTGGGTGACTTTGATGGCGGGATTCACCACCGTCCAGAGCGTGGGGTCGCCGGGCGACCTGCTGCTGCGCGACTTGACGGCGAAAGGCACTTTTCCTGGGCCGCGCATCCTGACGTCGGTGCGGGCGCTTGTGGGCCGCGGAGACGATTCGCAGACGCCGGAGCAGATTCGCGAGTTTGTCCGTCAGCAGGCCAAGGACGGCGCGGACGTAATCAAGATCTTCGCGTCGAAGAGCATCCGTGAAGGCGGCGGGCAGACGCTTTCGCAGACTCAACTTGATGCGGCATGCGATGAAGCGCGGAAGAACGGCCTGCGGACGCTGGTGCACGCGTACAAGGAAGCGGTGCGGGCAGCGGTGCTGGCGGGCTGCTCGCAGATCGAGCATGGCACGTTCGCCACGGACGACGACTTGAAATTCATGGCGGAGAAGGGTACGTACTTCGATCCTCAGGCAGGCTTGGTGATCCAGAACTACCTCGATCACAAGGCGGAGTATCTCGGAATCGGCAACTACACCGAAGAAGGCTTCGCGCAGATGGAGAAGGCGCTGCCACAGAACTTTGACCTCGTGCGCCTGGCGTCTCGCTTGCCAGGGCTGAAGCTCGTGTTCGGCACGGACGCCGTGGCGGGAGCGCACGGGCGCAATGCCGAAGAGTTCATCTTCCGCGTGCAAAAGGCGGGCGTGAGTCCCATGGCGGCGATCGTGAGTGCGACGGGCCTCGCGGCGGAGTCGCTGCGGATGCAGGACAAGATCGGAGCCATCGCGCCAGGGCTGGAGGCGGACATTATTGCTGTGGAAGGCGACCCGATCAAAGACATCACCGCAGTGCGGCGCGTCACATTTGTGATGAAGGGCGGCGTGGTTTACAAGAATGTGGCAGCCGGGAGCGTGCCAGCCTATGCGGGGGTGAACCCGTGATTCCGTATGCTGGAAAAACGAAGGGGGATCCCTCGGCCGCACAATCGCGGCCTCGGAATGACATCGAACCAGGGGCTCTTCAACAAAGCGTAAGGAGTCATGCGATGAAGCAAATCGTGTTTGCGATGGCGTGCGTGATGCTGTTGGGCGCGTGCTTGGGCGCGCAAGCGCAGAGCGTGGGGTCGAATGTCCCCACGATTGACCAGTCGCTGAGCATGAAGAGCGCGAGCGCGCCGCGGATTTCGCCGGACGGACGGTGGGTGGTCTACGAAGTGGCGCGAACGAACTGGGAGGACAACGCGTTCGAGCGCGACCTCTGGATCGCTTCGACCGAAAGCGGAGAAAGCCGCCAGCTTACGCGTGGGAAGAAGTCTTCGAGCGGCGCACAGTGGTCGCCGGACAGCCAGTGGATCGCGTTCACTTCGGACCGCGACGGCAAGCGGCAAATTTACTTGATATCCGTAGCGGGTGGTGAGTCGCGCGCGTTGACGAAGGTCGAGACGGGCGTGAATTCGATTCAATGGTCGCCGGATGGGAAGCGCATCGCGTTCACCGCGGCCGATCCAGAATCGAAAGCGATGAAGGATCGCAAGGAAAAGTACGGTGAGTACGACATTGTGGGCGGCGACTACACGATGACGCATCTGTGGATGATCGATGTGAATGCAGGCGACGCAGAGAAGATGCCGGAGCCGCAGCGGCTGACAAACGGCACTGCGTTCACTGTGGGAGGATTCTCGTGGGCGCCGGACGGGAAGCGGATTGCATTCACTGCAACGCAGACGCCAGCGCTGAGCGATTCGGACACCCAGGATATTTACGTGCTGACGCTGGCAGACAAGTCGGTGCAAAAGCCGGCGCACATCAAAGGGCCGAACGCAAACCCGGTGTGGTCGCCGGACGGGAAGCAGATCGCGTTCCAGACGGCGAACGGCAGCGAGAGCTACTACTTCACGAACAATCGGCTGGCCATCATGCTGGCGGACGGAGGTACGCCAGCGGTGGTGCCGGCCTCGTTTGACGAGGACAAGAACCTGCTGGCGTGGGGGCCCGACGGGATTTATTTTTCGGCGCTGCAGCGCACCAGCGCTCACCTGTTCCGCCTTGATCCAGTGATGCGCACGATTACGCGGGTGAGCGCGCCGGACAACCTCATCGCGTCGCAGTTCACGTTCACGAAGGATTTCCGGGAGGTGGGGTACACGGCCTCGGCGCCCAATGCGTTTGCGGAGATCTACGTTTCTCCGATGGATCGCTTCGGGACGGGACGCAAGCTGACGGCGATGGGGGACCAGTACAGCGCATTCCAGCTCGCGACGCGGGAAGTGATCGAGTGGAAATCCACGGACGGGGCCACGATCGAAGGGATGCTGATCAAGCCGAAGGACTTTGATCCTGCAAAGAAGTATCCGCTGCTCGTCGTGATCCACGGCGGACCGACGGGTGTGGACCGGCCGAGCCGGAGCGATGACCGGTACTATCCGATCGAACGGTTCGTGTCCAAGGGCGCGCTGGTGCTCCGGCCGAACTATCGCGGGTCGGCGGGTTACGGTGAGAAGTTCCGGTCGCTCAATGTGCGCAACCTGGGCGTGGGTGACTCTTGGGATGTGATTTCCGGCGTCGATTCACTGATCGCGAAGGGATTCGTGGACAAAGATCGCGTCGGCGCGATGGGCTGGAGCGAGGGCGGGTATATATCGGCGTTCATCACGGCTTCGAGCGACCGTTTCCGCGCGGTTTCCGTCGGCGCCGGGATTTCGGACTGGATGACGTACTACGTGAACACGGACATTCACCCGTTCACGCGGCAATACTTGAAAGCCACGCCCTGGGACGACCCGGAGATCTATCGGAAGACTTCGCCGATCAGCTACGTGAAGGCGGCGAAGACGCCGACGCTGATCCAGCATGGCGGAAACGACCAGCGCGTGCCGATTCCGAATGCCTACGAGCTGTACCAGGCGCTGCAGGATCGCGGCGTGCCGGTGAAGATGACCGTGTACAAAGGGTTCGGGCACCCCATCGACAAGCCGAAGCAGCAGCGCGCGGTGATGGAGGAGAACTGGAACTGGTTCAGCCAGTGGATCTGGGGAGAGAAGCCGACGGAGAGCAAACCGGCCACCGCAACCAGCGAAGATCAATGATTTTCGTGTGGGCCAGCTTCGCACAACCGCTACAACAAATGCAGATCCCTCGCTACGCTCGGGATGACAGAAAAGGGATTCGCTGTCAGGACTCGAGCTTGAAGCGGGTCTCGGCGAGGCGATAGAGCCGCTGCCAGACGAGCCGATTCATCGTCACCACAACCGCGGACATCACGATGGTGGCCGCGAGCAGGAGAGGGAAACGGCCTGTATCGGTGGCGCTGCTGATCACGGCGCCGAGGCCCTGCGCGGAGAGAATCTTCCCGCCAAAGTGGAAGTACTCGGCCACGATACTTGCGTTCCAGGCGCCGCCGGAAGCCGTCAACATCCCCGTCACTAGATACGGGAAGATTCCGGGAAGAATCAAGCGCTTCCAACGGTCTCCCGAGCGAAAGTTGAAGACTCCGGACGCTTCTTTCAAATCGCTGGGAATGGCCATCGCGCCCGCAATCACATTAAAGAGGATGTACCACTGCGTGCCCAGCATCATGAGCGCGATGGCGCCGATGTCCATTCCGCCGCCGACCCGAATGAGCAGCAGCAACACGACGGGGAAGAGCGCCGTGGCGGGCACCGACGCGGCAATCTGGGCGAGCGGCTGAGCGACCCGCGCCAGGCGCGGGCTCGAACCGATGGCCACACCCGCAGGCACGGCCCACAGGGCTCCGAGCAGCAGAGCGAGGTGAACGCGCAAGAAGGTGAAGCCCGCACCTTGTAGGAGCACTTTCACGTCCTGCAAGTTCAGGCCAGTGAGCATGCGCACGGCCTTGTATGCGATGTAGCCAAGCACTCCGGCAGCGAACACAAGAGATGCACGGGCAAGCCAGGTCCGGGCCCGCGCGGCGGCTGAATCGGCCGGCAAAGTGTGCGGGCCGCGCCGGCGGGCGAACCTGGCTTGCAGCCGTTCACTGATCGGATGTGTGATGCGGCGATAGATCCAGGCGCCGATTCCCGAATGGCGATAGAAATCCAGGACAGCCGAATGCGCTGGGCCGCCGCTCTCCACCTGCTCGATCTTGAATTTGTCCGCCCAGGCAATCACGGGCTCCCAAACGAACACATTGAGGGCAACGATGACGCCGATCATCGCCGCGAGGCCCCACAAGATGGCGTGGGTGTTCCCGGCGCTGGCCGCGGTTTGCAGGAACGACCCGAGGCCAGGCAGACGGAAGTCGCGCTTGCCGAGCACGAACATCTCGCAAGCCATCAGGAAGAACCAAGCCCCGGCAACCGACATCATGGAGTTCCACACCAGTCCGATGGTGGCGAAGGAGAGGTCGAGTTTAGTGAAACGTTGCCAGCGGCTGAAGCCGTACACGCGCGCTGTTTCGCTCAGGTCAGGCGGAACGGTCTTGAGCGAGAGATAGAAACTATAGGCGATGTTCCAGGCCTGTCCCGTGAAGATGAGGAGAATCGAGCCCAGCTCCACGCCCAAGCGCCGCTGGGGGAACAACGCCACCATGGCCAACATCACGCCGGGAAGGAAGCTGAGAACAGGAATGGACTGAAGGATGTCGAGGATGGGCAGGAGTATTTTCTCCGCGCGCAACGAACGCGCCGCCGCATACCCGTAACCCAACGCGAATGCCAGGCTAAACACGTAAGCAATCGCGATGCGGAGCAGCGATTCGGCTGCGTAGAGCGGCAAAGCGCGAGGACTCTGCGAAATCTCGGCTTGGAGTTCCTCGGGCGCCAGCCACGCCCGGCCGACGAGCAGGATTCCATAAAAAACCGTCAGTACGACGATAAAGGCAGCCAGATCCGTGGCCCAGGCGCGAGGCGAGCGCCGCACAAGCCGGCCCGCAGTGGCCGTCAGCCGAACCAAGGGATGCAGATTCATCGCAGATCCCGCAACGCGAACGGAGATATGGCGCAAATCACCGCAAGGTCAGCTTGCGGCTTCTTCTTGTGTTTCGGTGAGGAACAGGCGGCGCGTCGTGCTGTCGTAATCGAACAGCTCTGCATATCGTCCCCAGTGAATCGCGGTTTCGAGTTGGCGCTTCGCTTCGTCCTCACTGAAATGCTCGTCCAGGACATCGTGAAAGAAATCCTCCGACAACGACCGGTCAGATTTGGCCTTCAGCGCCCGTTCGATTTGTCGAAAGAGGGGCACGTGTTCGAGCGCGGCCTCTCGGAATAGCGCCTTGCGCTCCTGGATCCCGGCTTTGGCGAACGCAGCGCCATCCCGCGTAAGCTCGACATCACCTTCGCGCACGCGGGCGAAGCCGAGGAGCGCGGCGGTCTCCACAATGGGGAGCAAATCTTCCGCGTCCATGACCAGATCATTCGCCAAATGATAGAGGTCGTCGCGGCCACCGCGATCGTCGAGAATTTCGAGCAGGCCGGCCATGCCGCCCGGCCGCGAATGGGGCAGCATCGGGTATTTCGCTCGAGCCGCAACGCCTGCTTTGCTGACTTCCGCGTGGGCGGGGAGGGCGTGCTCAACCGCAGGTTGGGTGAGAACGGTGTAGATGTGGTCCACGAGCTCGAGAAAGCGGGGACTGCGCTTGTCGCGCGGACGCTCGAGGCCGACTTCAAAATCCTCGCGGATGCGCGCCGGATCGTGGCCAAGCACGACGATGCGATCGGCCAGCTCCACAGCTTCCTGAATATCGTGGGTGACCATGAAAATGGCCTTGGTGGACATCTTCTGGCCCTGCCAAAGCTCGAGCAATTCGCCGCGCAGCGACTCCGCCGTCAAGACGTCGAGCGCGGAGAATGCTTCGTCCATGAAGAGCACTTCCGGCTCGACGGCCAGTGCTCGGGCAAATCCCACGCGTTGCTTCATTCCGCCGGAAAGCTCCTTGGGATAGGCGGTCTCGAAACCGTCGAGACCCACTGTGTCGAGGGCGCGCAAGGCGCGCTTGCGCCGCTCAATGGCACGCTGGCCGCGCGCCTCGAGCGGAGCTTCCACGTTTTCGAGCACGGTCATCCAAGGGAAGAGCGCGAAACTCTGGAAGACGATGGAAACCTTCGGCCGCTGGCCGTCGAGCGGCTGGCCGTGCCACAAGACCTGCCCGGCCGAGGCTCTTGCGAGCCCGGTCAGAATGCGCAACATGGTTGACTTGCCGCAGCCCGACGGGCCGAGCAGAGCAAGGATTTGTCCGGGATAAACCGCTAGGTCCGTAGGCGCGATCACTTCGGTCTTGTGGCCGTCGGGATGGAGATAGAACTTCTCCACGCCGCGCGCTTCGATGATGGGCTCGGCGAATTGCGCTGTGGGTTGTGGCGGCTGGCTGGACATTGAGATCGATGAATTATGCCTTGTGCTGTGCTGCGAATGAAGCGCAATCCTCTGCTGCGAATCGCCTTGCGTGGCGAAGGGACTGGCGCGGGCGCGGCGTCTTCACTATGCTGATTGCGCCTCAAGGTCGGCAGGACAAATGGCGCGCGCGGAAGACAGATTGCAGTACCGGCGGTGGTTAAGGCCGGGCGTGGGCATTGTCACGCTGTGGGTGTTGTGCTCGGCGGCGGCGATCTATCCGCTGTGGGCGGTAAAGTATCCGCCGCTTCTCGACTACCCCAACCACCTCGCCAGCAGTTACGTCCTCGCACACCTGCGCGACACATCGCTGCCGTTTCACCAGTGGTACGGCGCCGAGTGGGGGCCCTATCCCTACATTGCGATGGACGCCGTTCTGCACGTGCTGCAATTCTTTGCGCCGATCGAGCTGGCGGGGCGCGTCTATTTGAGTCTCACGATTCTGGGATTGCCGCTGGCCACGTGGTTTTTCCTCCGCCAGGCGAACCCGGGCCAAGATTCCATGGTCCTGTGGGCGCTGGTGGGAACGCACAACATCTTTTTTCTTCTTGCCTACCTGAGCTTCTTCACCAGCCTCACGTTTTGTTTTTTGGCGCTCGGACTGTGGCTGCAATGGCTGGCGCGCCCGCGGGTATTTGGGTGGTCACTCGCGCTGCTGGCCTTCACGGCGGTTTATTTTTCGCATCTCGTCACGTTCGCGGTCACCGGACTTGCGGTGACGGCCTACTGCCTTCTTTCGCGCCCCCCGATTCGCAAGTGGCTGCTCACGTGGGCGCTGTTTGTTCCGGGAGCCTGCTGCTATCTCTACTCCGCGCGCGTGATTGAAAAGCAAGCGACGGGAATAGTATTCCACGGAGTTTGGGAGAAGCTGGACAGTTTGCGCTGGATCGCGCACGGCTATTCCAACCGTTTGGACAACATCACGCTTTTTGCTTTGGCCGTTTATTTCGTTGCGGCGTGGTTGCGCAACCCCGAGTTCCGGTGGAGTGCGCGCTGGCTCGGCGTGGGCGTGATCCTGTTCGCCGCTTACTGGGGCATGCCGTGGGCCTATGGGGACGGTTCTGATCTGGACGTGCGCGTCTTGCCGGTGCTGTTCGGAGTGATCTTCGCATTCGCGCGTGTCGGGCGGCGGGGCTGGTGGCTTGCCCCCGTTGTGCTCGTTCTGTTTTTTGCCCGCGTCGAAAACATCACCCAACATTACCGCGCCGCGCAGCCGGAGCTTGTTGGGCTCGCCGGGTCATTTTCCGTGACGCCGATGAACGCGCGCGTGCTGCCAATCGTCTCCGCCGATCCCGATAGCGACGTTCTCGAGCACCCCTTCGCGCATTTCTGGGCCTACGGCGTGATCCGGCGGCATTGGTTTTCGCCGTACCTATTCGAGCTGCGCGGGCTCGAGCCGCTACGCGTGGTGCAGCAGTCTTACACCCTGGATGGCTTCTGGGATCTCGACTACCGCAAGGAAACGCCGGACTGGCGCGCGATTCAGGAAGATTACGACTACGTGTGGTGCTACGACACGCCGCAGTACTCCGACGGACTGGGAAAGATCGGCCAACTCGCCTATGAAAGCGGGAAGCTGAAGGTGTACAAGGTCAACCCTCGCGCGGCCGCGGGCCCGTGAAGCGCCTCGGTACTCGAACACCCGGACGTGTTGCAAGCCCGTCCCACTGAGTTAGCGGCGGTCGAGGGCGGGGTGGCGGATGTCGTGGCCGGCGACCATGTAAATGACGTCTTCGGCGATGTTGGTGGCGTGGTCGCCGATGCGTTCGAGGTTCTTGGCCACAAGGATCAACTCGAACGCAGGAAAGACGACGGCGGAATCGCCCATCATGTAGGTGAGAAGCTCGCGGAAGATCTGGTCGCGGAGGCCGTCCACCTGGTCGTCGCGGAGGAGAACGGCGCGGGCCAACTCGACGTCGCGGCGGACGACGGCGTTCAAGCTGTCGCGCACCATGCCTTCGGCCATTTCGCTCATGCGCGGGAGGTCCACGTAGGGCTTCACGCGCGGGTGGCGCATGATGCGCTGTGCGGCCAGGGCGATGTTGACAGCCTGGTCGCCGATGCGCTCGAGGTCGTTATTGATGCGCGCAGCGGCGAGGACGAAACGCAGGTCGGCAGCCATGAGCTGCTGCAAGGCAAGCAACTGCACAACGCGGTCGTCGATTTCAATCTGCAGCTCGTTGATGGCGTCTTCTTCGTTGAGCACGGCGTTCGCGAACTTCTCGTCCGACTCAAACACGGCCTGCGTGGCCTGATGGATGGCGCGCTCGGCAAGGCTGCCCATCCAGAGCAGTCGCTCTTTCAGTTCTTCGATGTCGCGTTCAAAGTGACGTTCCAACGTTTCTACTCCTCACGAGAATAGCCGCCGAGGACAGGCCAGAGCGATTGTCCTGCTCCGTCTAGCCGAAGCGGCCGGTGATATACGCCTCCGTACGTGGATCGGACGGCGTCGTAAACATCTGGGGCGTCGGATTGAACTCGATGAGCTGGCCGTTCAGCACGAAGGCTGTGAAGTCGCTCACGCGCGCGGCCTGTTGCATGTTGTGGGTCACGATGACGATCGTCCAGTCGGTCTTCAGCTGGAAGAGCAGTTCTTCAATCTTCGCCGTGGCTGATGGGGTCAAGCGCGGAGCACGGCTCGTCGAGAAGCAAGCACCTCGGGGTTAACGGCCAGGGCGCGGGCGATGCACAGGCGCTGCTGCTGTCCGCCGGAAAGCGCGTAAGCCGACTTGTGCAGTTGGTCCTTCACTTCATCCCACAGCGCGGCGCGCTTGAGACTATGTTCGACGTGTTCGTGCGAGCGAACCCCTGTACCCATTGATGCGCAGGCCGTAGGCCACGTTGTCGAAAATCGACTTGGGAAAGGGGTTGGGCCGCTGGAAGACCATGCCCACGCGGCGGCGCAATTGGGTGACGTCCATGCGCGAGGATGTTCTCGCCGTCCAGCAGGATCTGTCCTTCCAGGCGCGCGTGGCGCAGGGTCTCGTGCATGCGGTTCAGGCTGCGCAGGAGGGTGGACTTGCCGCATCCGGACGGGCCGATCAGAGCAGTGATGCGGTTGGCGGCGATCTCGCAGGTTGACGCCGGACAGCGCCTGGTTCGTAGCCGTAGTAAAAACTCAAATCCATCACCTGCATCTTGTTCGGGAATTCGCCCGCCGATTGCGCCGGAGTCTCGCGCAGCTTGGACGGAACCGGCACGCTCGGAGGGCTGGCGGCGTTGGGTGGGTTCGGTGCCATCACAGGTTCACGCGATAATTGCACGGTCCAGGACCTCTGAACGAAACTCCTCGCGAACAGTGCCATGCGGGCGACGATATTGGTCAACAGCACGAGAGCCCAGCAGAACCAGCCCGGCCGCCCAGGCCTGGCGGTGCCAATCCTCGTAGGGCGCGATAGCATAAGTGTAAATCATGACGGGCAGCGAAGCGGTGGGCTGATTCCAGCCCGGGCTCCAGAAGCGATTGCTGAACGCGGTGAAGAGCAGCGGGGCAGTTTCGCCCGCCACGCGGGCGAGGTCGAGCATGATGCCGGTGACGATCCCGCGAATTGCGGCGGGAATGACCACCGTGACGATGGCGCGCCACTTGCTCGCGCCCAGGGCCATAGCGCCTTCGCGCAGGAGTTACGGAACCGCGCGCAGAAACTCTTCGGTGCTGCGCACGGCGATGGGAATCATCATGATGCCCAGGGCGAGGCCGCCGGCCAGCGTCGAGAAATGCTTCATCTGGCAGGACGATCATCGTGTAGGCGAAGATTCCGATCACGATGGAAGGCACGCCGTTCAACAGGTCCGTCGTGTAACGCACGATGAAACGAAATCGTCTTCCCGCCGAACTCCGCCAGATAAACGCCACCCAAGAAGCCGATGGGAACGCCGATGAGGGAAGCCAGCAGAAGCAGCTTGGCGCTGCCGACGATGGCGTTGGCCATGCCGCCGCCGGTCTCGCCCACCGGCTTCGGAAGCTTGGTGAAGAAGTCCCAGTTGATCGAGCGTGCCCGCCGTGCCAGACCAGATAGCCGAGAATGAAGAAGAGCACGGAAACCGCAGACAGAGCGCAAAGCCCGGTCAGCGCTGAGCATGACCGCGTTGACGCTTTTCGCCAGAGCGGTGCGATAGGCTCATGCGTGCGCCGTCCCCTTCCGCGTGGTGGCCAGGATCAGCAGGCGCGCCAGGCCGTTGAGGATGAACGTGATCAGACGAAGAGCACCAGGCCGAGTTCGATAAGGGCGTTGATGTACAGGTCGCTGGTCGCTTCGGTGAACTCGTTGGCGATGACGGCGGCGATGGAATAGCCGGGCGCGAACAACGAAGAGGTGATCTTGCGGGTCATTGCCGATGACCATGGTCACGGCCATGGTTTCGCCCAGCGCCCGGGCCATGGCCAGGAAGATCGAAGCCGAAGATGCCGGCGCGGGCGTAAGGGCACCACGACCTTCCAGGTGGACTCCCAGCGCGTGGCGCCCAGCGCCAGCGCGGCCTCTCGCTGCTCCACGCGGCACCGCCAGCAGGACTTCGCGCGACATCGAGATGATGAAGGGAACGATCATGATGGCCAGCACGATGCCCGGCGGTCAAGAAGCCCACCCCGTAGTCTGGGCCCTTGGAAGAGCGGCAGAAAACCCAGCGTCTTCTTAAGAATGGCTGGACGTAGCTCCGCAGCAGCGGCACCAGGATGAAAATAGCCAGCAGGCCGTAGATGACGCTGGGAACCGCGGCCAGCAATTCGATGAGGAAGGCCAGCGTATCGGAAATTCGCGGCGGAGCCAGCTCCGCCAGGAAGATGGCCGCGCCAACCCCCAACGGGACGGCCAGAAGCAAGGCCACGACGGAAGTCACCACTGTGCCGAAGATGAAGGGCAGCGCGCCGAACTGTCTCGAAGACCGGATCCCAAGTCTGGTGACGAAAAAGCTGCCAGCCGAACTTGTGCCGCGGCAGAGCGGAGTTCCGATACAGCTCGAAAACAAGCCAGGACGGTGATCACCATGATGCTGGCGGCGAAGAGCAACGTGATCAGGTGGGCGATCTCGTCGCCGCTGCGCAAACGGCGAACGAGCGAGCGCGCGGCCGCCAGGCGAGGCCCGCGCCCTCCGCGGTTGTCGAACTGGAAGTGCTTGCCATGCTATTTGAATCTCGCGCGATGGCTTTCTCTTCCTTGGCCACGACTTCCTTGGGAAGCCGGGCGTAGGCCAGCGGCTCGGCGTACTTCTGCCCGTCGGTCAACATCCAGTGCAGGAAGTCCATGATGACCTTGCGCTTGCTGGCGTCCTGAATCTGCGCGGGGACCAGCAGCCAGGTGAAGCTGGCGATGGGATAGGCGGTCCTTGCCGGGCGCGTTGGTGATGGAGACACGGAAATCATCCGGCATGGCCTTGGCGGCGCCCGCAGCCGCGGCGCGTGACGCTGGCCAGGTTCGGCCTTGACGAAACTACCCGAGGAATTCCGCACCAGACCGTAGGGCATGTTGTTCTGGATGGCGTAGATCAGCTCGACGTAGCCGATGGAATTCGGCGTCTGCTTCACCAGACCGGCCACGCCCTCATTGCCCTTGCCGCCCAGGCCCACGGGCCAATTCACGGACGTGCTCTTGCCGACTTTGGTCTTCCACTCCTCGCTGACTTTGGAGAGATAGTCGGTCCAGACGTAGGTCGTGCCGCTGCCGTCGGAGCGGTGCACCACCACGATGTCGTCGCCGGGCAGATTCACGCCCGGATTGGCTCCGGTCAGATTGCCGCATCATTCCACTTGGTGATCTTGCCCAGGAAGATCCCCGCCAGGGCCTCCGGGGTGAACTTCAATTCCTGGCTCACGCCCGGGATGTTGTAGGTGGGCGACGACCGCGCCCAGCACGGTGGGGAAATGGAGGATCTTGGTCTTCGCCTTGCGTCGAGCTGCTCATCGGTCATGGGCCCGTCCGTCGCGCCGAAATCCACCGTGCCCGCCAGAATTGCCGAATGCCCCCGCCCGAACCGATGGATTGGTAGTTGATCTGAATGTCGGGGTGGAGCTTGTGGTATTCGTCAAACCACTTGGAATAGATGGGATACGGGAAAGTCGCCCCTGCTCCGTTGAGCTGGACGGGATCCGCAGCGAACATCGCTCCGGCCACGCCCAGCGCCAGGCAAATCGCCAAAACCGAGATGGTCTTCCGCATCGTCATGCACCTTCCTTCAGTCAAGTTTTGTCTCGCTTTGTTACAGTTCTGTTACAGCCGTGTTACAGCCCGGTGAAATCCAGCCTCGCCCCTGGTCCTGAAATCGCCTGGATCCGCACAGCCGAACGTCCCACTTGCCGGTGGGGGAAGTCGGGGTCGGCGCCAGGGGGACGCCGACCCCGGGGTGGGGATCCAACTCGAAGCTCCGCAGGCCCAACGAGGCGGTCACCTGGGCAAGGGAGATCTTTTCAGCAAGAAGGAGGTTATCCGGGGTGCGTTTCCCCGGCATCACGCGATTGTGAATTCTCGGTGACAGCGGGAGGGGGGCTGCTCGGGAGCTCGAGGCGGCAGCCAGGGCGCGGCCGTGGCGAACATCGAGGCCGCGAACCCAGAAGATGGTGTCTTCGGCGATGTTGGTAGCGTGGTCGGCGATGCGTTCGAGGTACCGCGTAGCCAGAACGAACTGAAAGCTGGCCCCGATCAGCCGGGGGTCGGCGGCCATCCCGGCCAAGAGGCGCTCGAAGAGGAGGTCGCGGTAGCGATCCACAACGTCGTCGCTTTCGAGCACGGCCGTGGCGAGATCCACGTTGCGATAAATGAGGGAGCCGAGGCTCTTGCTCAGCATCGCTCGGACGGCAGCGATCATGGGCTGAAGCTCGCCGGGCGCGGCGGCAGGCGGCATCTGCGAAAGGGAAACGACGCGCTCACTGATGTTCACGGCGAGATCGCCCATGCGCTCGAGGTCATTGGTGAGCTTGAGGGTGGCGACGATCAGGCGGATTTCTTCTTCGACCAGATTGCCGCGGCGGAGCATGCGCACGGCATGGTTGTCGATAACGATCTCCATTTCGTTGACGTGGGGCTCGCGAAGGAAGACCTGCGCGGCAATCTGCGCTCCCTCCCGATCGGTGTGTTTCTCGAGGGCTTCGAGTGCCTTCAGGACGCTGCCCTCGACGGTGCGCGTCATGGAGATCAGGTAGTTGACAAGCGCTTCGTGATAGACGGTTTCCGGACCCATTGTTGTGCTGGCCATGATGGACCTCTTCCTCCCGGCTCCAGAGTGCATGAATCGCGTTACCCGGTGATGAAGGCTCGGTGATTTCTCAGCGAGAGCGAACCGGCACTCTGGAACCTCTCGGACGGCCGGGAAGAACGAATTAGGTGAGTTTCTCGGCGGCTTCGTGGGCGGAAGGAAAAACCTGAAAGAGCGATTCAAGGTCGGTCATCTGGAGTAGAGCCCGGGCGCGCTGGTTCACTCCGGCGAGCGCGAGGCGCCGCCCGGCCTTTCGGCAGGAAACATGGACGCGCACCAGCGAGCCGAGGCCAGCGGAGTCCACATAGGGCACGCCGCTCAAATCCAGAATGACGGTCGGGGCCGTTTCGGCCAGAACGACTCCCTGGAAGGAATTTACAGTGGCCATCGTGAGCGGCCCGGTACAAAGGAATACCCGGACGCCTTCCTGAGTCCCTTTGGTGGCTTCGACGCGAAGTTGCTGTTCCATAGCCGACGTGGATTCTACGGCGGAGCCCGCACCCAAATATGAATGTTCCTTTAAACCTATGCAGGGATGGGGTAGGCCTAGGGGCGGGGCCTACACTGCGGCGGGGATCGAGAAATGAAAGTCTGAGCCCTCGCCAACGGTGCTCTTGACCCAGATGCGGCCGCCATGCGCCTCGACGATGTGGCGAGCGATGGCCAGGCCCAGGCCGGTGCCGCCCAACTCACGGGAGCGGGCGGCATCCACGCGATAGAAGCGCTCGAAGATGCGGCCTTGATCGGCCTCCGGGATGCCAATGCCATTGTCGGATACGGTGAGGATGATCTCGCCCCCAACTGCGCTTGCCGAGACTCGGATGTGGCCGCCCGGTGGCGTGTACTGCACTGCGTTATCGAGCAGATTCTGGAGTACCTCGGTGAGGCGGCTGCGGTCTCCGCGGGCGGGGGGCAGACCGGCGGGGCATTCTGATTGGAGCGTTTGCTGCTTTTGTGCGGCCCGCAAGCGTGTAGTCTGAAGACAAGCTTCGATCAAGTCGGGAACGCTGACTGGGCGCATCTCCAGCTCCATCTTTTCGGCTTCGATCTGAGAGAGCTTGAGGAGGTCGTCGGTGAGCCGGGCGAGGCGCTTGGCGTGGTCGCGGATGATTTCGAGGAAGCGGACGCGGTTCTCGCGGTCGTCGATGGCTCCGGCGAGCAAGGTTTCGGCGAAACCCTGTATGGCCGTGAGCGGGGTGCGTAATTCGTGCGAGACGTTGGCGACGAAGTCGCGGCGGACGCGCTCGAGCCGGCGCTGTTCGCTGATATCGTGCAGCACGAGCACCGCGCCCGCGGCGGCAGCCGGCGCACGTGCGGCGGCCCCCGAGGATTCGGCGGAGACTTCAGGCGCGAGAATGGGCGCAGCGGTGACGGCAAAGGTCCGCGGGCGCAGCGTGCCCACGGTCACTTCGCTGCGGACGATCTCGCTGCCAGCCAAGGCCCGCCGCGCCACATCGAGCAGTTCGGTCTGCCGCGTGGTTTCGACCAGCGGACGGCCCTCAGCGGCCGTGGCGTCAGGTCCAAGGATTCGCGTGAAGGCGTCGTTGGAGAAGACCATGCGCCCGGCGGCATCCATCACCGCGACGCCTTCTACCATGGAACGGAGGATGGCGGAGGAGCGATTGCGCTCGCCGGTGAGCGAGCGAATGGTCTGGTCCAGGTGGCCTGCAGTCTCGTTGAGGGCGCGGGCGAGGTCGTTGAGCTCATCGCGGGAGCGATCGAGCGGCAAGGGATGGAAATCGCCGTTGGCCACGCGGCGCGCGAGATCCTGAATCCGATGCACGCGGGCGGTGAACGAGCGGGAAGCAACCAGTGCGACGCCTCCGGTGACGACTAGAATCAAGAGCGTGGCACCCCAAAGCCGGAGCCGGAACTCGGCCAGCGCCGCGTCCACTTGCTTGAGCGGCACGGCAAAACGGAGAACAACCGCCGGGACGGCTGCTCCGGCGCCGTCGGATGGATGGCGGAGCGCCAAATAGACGAGGTCGCGATCGAGCGTGGTGCTGTGTCGCACGGCGCGTCCCTCGCCGGAAGCGAAGGCGTCACGGATTTCGGGGCGGCCGGCGTGGTTCTCCATCGTTTCCGGGTCGTGTCCGGAATCGGCGAGGACGCGGCCATCAGCGGCGATGACCGTGACGCGGTCGCCGCTCGCGGACATCGCCGTGACCCACATGTGGAGGGAATCGAAATCTGGTCCCGGCGGGGAGCCGGGCGCGGGAAGCTGCGGCGGGCGAGCGCGCGCTACGCGGCCGATGGCATCGAGCTGATCGTAGGCAGCGTGCAAATACTCGCGGCGCAGCGCGCTTGCGGTGTAGAGGTCCACAGCCACGAGAACCGCGAGCAGCAGCGCGAGGTAAGTGAGCCCGAGCTGCCAGAACAGCCTAAGTCGCACGCGCCCCCCGGCCCTGCGCGGGACTCCGTTCGAACATGTACCCGGCACCGCGCACGGTCTTGAGATGGACCGGGTTTTCCGGATCGGCTTCGACCTTCTCGCGCAGGCGCCGGATGTAAACGTCCACGCTGCGGGGCGTGACAAACCGCTCCGTGCCCCAGACGGCGTCGAGCAACTGGTCGCGCGTGAAGACCTTGTCCGGGCGCGAGGCGAGGAAGTAAAGCAAGCGGAATTCGAGCGTGCTGAGCGTGACGGGCTTGCCGGCGCGCAGGACGCGATAGGAAGCGGGGTCGATCTCGAGTTTGCCGGCTTCGATGGCGCGAACCGTTTCCGTGGGCGGCTCGGCGCGGCGCAGGAGCGCCTTTACCCGGGCCACGAGTTCGCGCGGGCTGAAGGGCTTGGTCACGTAATCGTCCGCGCCCATTTCGAGGCCCACGACGCGGTCGGCCTCTTCGCCGCGCGCGGTGAGCATTAGGATGGGGAGGCGATTGAGCGATGTGTCGCGGCGGACTTCTTTGCAGATTTCAAGGCCCGAAAGCTTCGGCAACATCAGGTCGAGCAGCAGCAGATCGGGCGGAGTCTTCTTGATTTGCGCGAGGCCGGTGGCGCCGTCGCCCGCGGAGTTGACCTGGAACCCTTCGTTGGCCAAGTTGTAGCGGACCAACTCAACGATGTCGCGGTCGTCTTCAATGATGAGGATGCGCTTCATGGGCTAAGGCTCGACCGTCCAGCAAAAACGGGCCAACCGGATATCTTACCCGGATTGGTCGAGAAATGGATAACAGCCGACAGATCGACTCCTCGTTGCGTTTGGAAGAACACGTACTCCCATGCTAGGGACCGATTGTTACAGCTTGATGAAGATGCGCTTGCGGTAGAGAAGCCAGGCCACGGCAAAGCAGACCAGCACGAAAACAATCGCATAGAGGAGCGAGGCGTTGTAGGGGCTGGCGTAAGGGACAAAAAGCCTGCCATAGAGATAGCCATGCACGGTGACCAGCTTGCCGTCAGCGTTGTGAACATGAAAAAACGTGCTGAGGATGGCCAGCACATCCGCCAAGACGAAAATGGCCAACGCATTCGTGCCGAAGATGACGAAAGGTTTGTCCCATCGGCGGTAACCCTTGACGTCAATCAGCCAGTAACAGAGCGCCAAAATGACCAGTGCGAACCCGGCGGTGAATAGCACGAACGTGCTGGTCCAAAGCTTCTTATTGATGGGGAAGAAGGGATGCAGGGCGCGGCCGATGGCCAGCAACACGACCCCGGCCCCGAACATTTTCAAGGCGACCTGTCGGGAAACGCGCTGGCGGCGAAGCCAATCGCCAAGCAGCGCGCCGAGCAGCAGTGTGGCGATCGCGGGAAATGTGCTCAAGATACCTTCGGGGTCCCACGTCTTGCTTTGCGACCACAGGTGTCCGCTCATCGTCAGCCGGTCGAGCCAAGCGCCGAGGTTGCTCTCGGGATCGAGGTGACCCGCACCGTAGCCGGGCACGGGGACGAACGTCATGGCGGCCCAGTAACCGACCAGCAGGAAGAACGCGACGCAGATGAGCCAGCGGCGGCCCTTCTCGAGTCCCAAGGCGAGATAGATCAAACCCGCGCAAAGGTAGCAGACCGCGATGCGCTGGAGCACGCCGGGAATACGGATCGTGGCGAAGGGGAAACTCGGGAAGTGGCGCAAGAAGCCGGAGAAGCCATTCAGGAAAAAACCTATGGCAAAGATCACCAAGCTGCGGAAGAGGACGTGCCGGGCAAGTTGGCTGCGCGTGGCGCCGTGTTCGACGCGCTTGGCGAAGGAGAGAGTCATGGAAACGCCGACGATGAACAGGAAAAACGGAAAGATCAGGTCGGTGGGCGTCCAGCCGTTCCATTCGGCGTGGTCCAGCGGCCAGTAAATCGTGTTCCAGGAACCGGGATCGTTGACGAGGATCATCCCGGCAATGGTCATGCCCCGAAAGACATCCAGAGAAACGAGGCGCCCAGGCGCGGCTGGCAGGGGTGCGGCTGCAGCGCGCGGAACCGCTCCCGTGGTAGCGCCGACGGATGACATGGAGAGTGTCCTCGGCGGGGATACTACAGCAGCCCCTAGACGCGGGCAAGGCGTCCTGCCCCCGATTCGGGACAGGACGCCTGGGCTTGTTGCCAGTTATGAGAGGGAAGAATAAACGCTTTCAGGCACAGGGCCTCGCGGATTAGTGCACGCGGAGGTTGTGCACGCCACTGAAGAGGGAAGCCGCGGTGCTCGCGGCTTGCGGCAGCCACCAGATGCGGCGCAGCTTGGGATTGCGGCTCATCATCATGCGCTTGCCGACGTAATCGAAGAGAAGCGGCCCCGCCTGCGTCGCAGCGTAGATGGCGCCGGAGTTGGCGAAAGGCTTCATCAGCGGATTGAGTTCCTGACCGCCGTTGGCGATGGCGCGCCGGGTCGTCCAAGCGTCGAAGGCTGCCGCACCATGCTCGACCGCGGAAAGCGCGAACCAGACGCGCTTCTGGCGGCGCACTTCGGCCTGCAGATTGAGGACGGAAACCAGACCCGCGGCAGTGGGCGCGCGGCGCACTGGATTCGGCGCCGCGGCGATGAATGCGGGGTTACCGCCGTTGAGCGTGCCGACGATGGCCGCCTCCGGGTGGCTCGGCAGAGCCGCTGCCAAGTCTTCCGCCGATTCGGGTGTCGAGAGCAGCACGCTCAGGCCGGAACGCAAGCGCAGATCCGTGAGCGGGAGCGCCAATTCCATCGGCCACGGGGACACAGCGCCCGCCTCGGCAGAATTGCCGGTGGCAGACACAACTACCGCGGGCTTGTCGGCGTGAGTCACGGGATTGTCGAGGGGCTGGGCCGGGGAAATCTGAAAAAGCAAGGCAGCAAGCGCGACGATCATTCGATTTTCCTCAGTTCACCGGGCGATTTCTTCGTCTGCGGTTGTGCCCGATGCTGAGACGAGAGTAACGAAACGTCGCGTGGCGCCCTATGGGCCTGGAGTGCAATTCTGCTGGGAGATTAGTCCTACGGCTCGACTGGGACGGTAGTCCTAGAACTTCCAGTGTGTTGGAAACAGAAAAGTTAGAGGGTCTCGCGCGCGGGACTTCGGAGGCGCGGGCGTCTTGCGAACGCGAAGTTGCGGCGCAGGATGCTTGCAATCTATGATGCCCCGCGCCTCCGCCACCCGTGGAGACCCGGGAAAGGATTCCTTGTCAATCCCACCTCCCCACTTTGAGCCGACCGGCAACAGGATCTCACTCTTCCTTGCAGCAGCGGCAGGGATGTTCTTGTTCGGCGTCGTGCTTGCAATCCTGGGGACGCTCTTCGGACTGCCGCAGATGCGCGAGCGTCTTCAGGTGCAGATGGCGGAAGAGGGCGATTTGTTCCTCCTCCTCTTCGCCGGCGTGTTCCTCGCTTCACTGGCGACGGGCGCGCTGATAGACCGCGCGGGAAACAAGCCGGTGTTCGTGATTTCGGCACTGCTCGTTGCGCTTGGGCTTGCCGGCATGGCTCTGGCGACCTCGTTTGCCGGGGCGGCGGCTGGGGCGCTCGTGCTCGGCACCGGCGGAGGCGGCCTCAATACAGCGAGCAACGCTCTCGTTTCCGATCTCTCCGGCCGCGGGCGTGGAAGGATGCTAAACCTTCTCAACATTTCGTACGGCGTCGGGGCACTTGCCGTGCCCTTGCTCGTCGCCAGCCTCGGCAATGAGATGCGCGTACGGCGAATACTCTTTGGCTGTGCAGCAGCGAGTGTGGTTGCCGCCTTGACCTATTGGCTGCTTCCATTCCCCTCTTCGCGGGAATCGCGCCGCTGGCGTGCCGGCGAGTTCTTGCGGATGGCCGGGGCGCCTGGAGTGCTGCTTCTCGGCACCATCCTCTTCTTCCAATCGGGCAACGAAAGCGCGATGGGGGGATGGACCTCTGCATACCTCGGCACCTTGGGCGCGAACGCGCGCACGGCCACGTGGGTGCTCTCGTGTTACTGGGCAGGAATGATCCTGGGCCGTGGGATGGCGGCGGGACTTCTGGGGCGCATGGAGAAGAAGCGTCTCATCCTCCTGAGCGGCGCCGGCGCATTCGCCGGGAGTCTCTTGATGATTCTCGCGCCCAACCTGTCCGTTGCCGTCGCGGCCGCAGCGTTGACTGGCCTTTCTTTTGCCGCAGTCTATCCCACTACGCTGGCGATTGCCGGGGATCAGTCCTCGCGCTCCGCCGGAACAATTTTCGGAATGTTATTCGCAATGGGACTGCTTGGCGGGATGAGCGTCCCATGGGCGATCGGCCAAGTCGGCGATGCCTGGGGACTGCGTGCGGGCATGCATCTCCCGTTGTTCACCACCGCCATGATTGCGATCCTGGCGGGCGTACTGCTTCTCCGGGAGCAACCCCGCTGACGCCCTGCCGGTCGTGGGTTACCTGCGCGAGGGCTAGGTATTCAACGGGGCCCGACCAGCATGGCGTGCGGGGCGCAGGCCGAAGTGTCGGCGCCGAATCTGAAATCGACCTAATGCGTATCGAACGAGGGCGAGACTCTGCGATTCGGGGTCGAAGGAAGAAGGGGGGCCGAACGCGAAGAGGCGGGCAGGCCGCCTCCTCGCGCCGAAAGTCCCGGCTTAACAACGAATCGTCTCTTGCCAAGCAGGCTACTTCTTCAAAGCCGGAGCGGAACCCGGCAGTGTGTAGCGCAAGTTGAGGAACACCATGTTCAGGTGTGCATCCTCGGGCTGTCCGGTGGCGACGGACCAGGGATTGCGAACGAGTACGAATACTGGCCCATGAAGGTCAGAGCACCGTACTTTGCATTCTTCCAGAAAGTCTGGCGAAGCCCAAAGTGGCTTCCTGAACAGCGCGATTCTGGCCGGCCGGCGAACCCGCGTATCCGTACCCGACGGGCGTGGTGCCGTTCGTGTCGATGGCGACGTTCCGGCCGACGTAAAGGCCGCCATAGTAACCGTAGAGTAGCGTGTTCTTATGCGTGTACTCGAGGCCTGAAACCGTGGAACTGGCGTGGACGAGAGAGGGGCTGCCGTCAACTCGAGCGATCAGATCCGGGGCCTGGCCGAAGATGTAGCGGCCGCCGCCGTCGCTCCAGAAATTGTTCGTCAGGACGCGGAAGCCCTTGAACAGTTCAAAATTCAAGTTCACGAAGCCGCCTCCGCCGGTGGCCGAGTGCGTGCTCCCGTCAGTCGGATTCCAGAGCTTGAAATTGCGCTCGACTCCGCCGACCTCAAAGTGAAACTTGCTTGGAAGGATCGAGAGCCAATTTCGCAATCACATCGGGAGCAACGTTTGGGACGCCCAGGGTCGTGCCGCCGTTGTTCAGTTCAGAGTTGCAGATTGCTCGAGAGGCGACGGGAAGGTGACGAGTCCGCCGCCCGCCGAACCGCCGACGTACTGCTCCGGACTGTCCAGAGCAACAGCGAAGGCCACTTTGTTGGACGGATGGTAAACAACCCGCAATTCCGGGATGCGTCCCCAGAACAAGCCGAGCTGATAGTTCACGTCGATGTTCTGCGAGTAGAAGAGGTCGCCGGGCAGAGGAGAAATGCCGCTGCGGCCCGGAGTGATCAAGCTCCAGGTCTGGCCACCCAGGACTTCCCATTTGCCTTTCGGCCAGTCGACCCAGTACAACCGCGAGCGCAATGTGTTGCTATTGCTGCTGACGGCGACGTTTCCGGGATTGTTCCCCAGGATAGTCCGACTCCATATAGCCGATCACGTGAGCGCCTTTCACCATGGCGTCCACGCGGAAGCCTATGCGGGAGTTCTGCATGCTGAAGCGGAACTCGCTCAGATTGTTCTGAAAGATGTTGCCGTAGGGGATGCCGGCGAAATTCGTCCCGATGCCGCTCCCGCCATCATGGTTGCGCCACACGCTCGTGAAATCCATAAACCCGACAGGGGTGATGTAAGCGCTGCCGACGCGCAACTGAAGGGCTGACGTTTCTTCCGCCCCTGTTTTCTCCTGTGCCAGCTCGCGCTCGACTCTGCTCTCAGCGGCGGGAGTCGCTGTGATGGCCGACCCTGTTGCTTCGCTGCCCGGCTGGGCCGCGGCCGGCTGCGCGGCCGAGATCTGCTTCATCCGCACTTCTGTCTTGGCCTGTTGCTCGCGGAGCGCGGCGAGTTCCTGCGCCTGCGCCTGAATCAGGTCCTTAAGCTGTTGGATCTCGATCTCGAGGCTGCTGCCCGGCTTGGACGTCTCTTCGGGCTTGCTCTTCTCTGCGGTCTTCTTGGCTGCCTCGGCTTTTGGATCCGGCTTGGTCGCCGCGGCAGCTTCCTTCTCTTTCTCACCCTCTGAAGCGGCCCGTATCGCGGCCGGCGTGATCATCAGGCCGAGTACTACAAGCCACACCGCTAGCTTACGCATGTTCCTCTCCTTCAAGATGGAATTGCCACTCGTGGAACCGTACAGAACTCAAGGAAGCAGGATGATACGGAGTGGGGATAACAGCCCCATGAATGGAATGTGAATTCTGCGTAACCCGGCTTCCGCGATTCCCGGAAGAGCTTATGGCTGGGGCGCTGGAGTCTGTGCGGGCACAATCAGCGGCTTCATCGCGTCCACGACGGCGAGACGCAAGAGCCCCTTTGGCTTTGCCGCCTGATCGAGCAGAGCGCGCTTGGCATCGAGCCACTCCTGCGGAGGTGAGACGCCCTGTGAGAGATACGTTAGAACTTGTTCGCCAGTCTCTCCCAGCGTGGCTAGATCGGTTGCAGCATCATCGGCGTCATGGACGCGAGGCGCCTGCTCGGCGAGCGCGGCCAGCGCGGCAGGGAGCCCGCGCCAGCGTTTGAACTCCGCCGCGAGTGCTTGCCGGGCGGCGTCGCGCTCCGGCCCATTGCCGAGCGCGCCTGCCACCAGCCGCGCAAGCTGCCGGCGCACTGGCGCGTCGGGGACGGCGATATCCCCGAATGAGGTCAGCGAAGTGAGCTGCGTTGCCCGGCTGGCCCGCTGCCGTTCGCCGAGGCTGAGCGGTTCGACCAAGCGCATCAATTCGCGCAGCGGCGCGATGTCTCTGGTGCCCGCGAGTTGGCGCAACATCTCCTCGGGCCCGGATAGGTGGCGCACGCCGGCCTCTTCGAGTTCCAGGCTCACGACGGCGAGCCGGCGGTAGAGGTCGTCCGCATCGTTCACCTCGCGGGGCGACCAGAGCCGCTCGGCGATCGCAGCGGCGCGCGGCCAGATGCGCGAGTCGATGTTCTCCGGGCGTGACGAGCTCGCCCCACATGCAGGCCTCGCCGCCGAGGATGCGCGCGGCCTCCTCGGCGCTCGAGGTCGCGCGGCTCGCCGGCAGCGGATCCACCGGCGTAGTACGCGGCCGAGCTGCATGCGTCGAGGTAGTAGCCGCTGGAGAGGATGCCGCTGTAGTCCTGCGCCGCGCCGTCGCCGAGTGATTTCTGGCCGCGCCACGACTGGATGACGATGTCCTTCGGCAGGTCGGGATGCAGGATCTCGTCCCAGCCGACCATCTCTTGCCGTGCTTCTGCAGGATGCGCAGCAGGCGCTGGTTGAAGTACGCCTGCAGCGCCTGGTCGTCGGAAGCCGCGCTTCTTCATGAACGCCTGGATGGCCGGGTTCGCGTTCCACTGCTTGCCGCTGTTCTCGTCGCCCGCCGATGTGCCAGTAGGCGTCCGGGAAAAGCGCCGCCATCTCGCCGATGAAGCGTCGAGGAACTTGTAGACTCGTTCGCGCGTGGGATCGAAGGCCGGGATCGAACACGCCGAAGCGCCGCTCGATGGCGTAAGGCCCGGGCGCGCTGCGCATCTCGGGGTAGCCGACGAACCACGCCGTGGAGTGGCCCGGCATGTCGAACTCGGGCACCACGCGGATGCCGCGGTCGCGCGCGTAGGCCACGACTTCGCGGATCTGCTCCTGGGTGTAGTAGAGGCCGTCGGAGCCCATCTCCTGGAGCTTCGGGAAGCGGCGGCTCTCGACGCGGAAGCCCTGGTCCTCGGTGAGGTGCCAGTGCAGGACGTTGAGCTTCACCGCCGCCATGGCGTCGAGGTTGCGCTCGATGACGTCGACCGGCTCCCAGTGGCGGCCGACGTCGATCAGCAGGCCGCGCCAGGCGAAGCGTGGGTGATCCTGAATGCGCACGAAGGGCAGATAAAAGCCGTTTGCATCGCGCTCAACGAGCTGGAGAAATGTTTCGAGGCCACGCAGGACGCCGACAACCGTGGGGGCGCGCAGAGTCACTTGCTTTCCGCCGACTTCGAGCGAGTAGGACTCGTCTTCTTCCACGCCCTGCACTTTCATTCCCGGGCCGTCCGCGTGGACGACGAGATTTGCTTCGGCGGGATCCTTGACGCGTGCGTGCGCGAAGGTGAGCCCCGTCCGCTCGGAGAGCCGCTGCACGGCGTGCTCCAGGCGTACGTCTGAATGACCCTGCACGGCAACGCTGAAATTCGCATCCAGGCGCAACTGGCCCGGCAGAAATTCCGCCGAACCGGGCACGGGCAGCAGATTGTGGCGCGCACCGGCAAGGTTCACGGCAGGCCCCTGAGCAAGGGCGCGTGACATCGAAAAGCATGTTAGCGCGAATGCGAGGATCGAGAGTTTCACGGCAAGCTGCTTCACGATCATGCTCCGCCTTTCAATTCACCGGCAATCTGCCGGACGAGCCGCGCGTCGGTCACTGGATAACGGTCTTCGGGCGGATAAAGGGCGCCGCCAAACGTCACGTGCGGGCGGCCGTGCGTGGAGGTATCCGCCGCGGTCTTGAACGCGGTCAGATGAATCTGCGTGCAGCAGGTAGCATCCACAAAGTCGCGGATTTGGTGTGGCTTGATTCCGCCGCCGGGCATCACTTCGATTCTTCCCGCGGCATATTCGATCAATTTCTTGATCAACGCCGCCCCTTCCGGAGCGCTGTCTTCCTGGCCGCTGGTGAGGACGCGAGTCATGCCGAGATCGATGAGTTGATCGAGCGCGCGGAAGGGGTCGGGCGTGACGTCGAAGGCACGGTGGAAAACAGCCTGACGATTTCCGATGAGGTGCCGGATACGTTTGCATCGTGCGACGTCAATCGTGCCGTCGGGATTGAGGATGCCAAAGACGATGCCGTCGGCGCCATGCTCACCGGCCAGCGCGGTGTCCCGCTCCATTGCGGCAAATTCGGCTTCTGAATAACAAAAGCCGCCCCCGCGCGGCCGCACCATTACGATCACAGGGATGCGCAGGCGCGACTTGGCTTCCATCACCGTGCCGAGTGAGGGCGTCAGGCCGCCCAGAAAGAGCGCGGAGCAGAGCTCGACGCGGGCTGCTCCGCCGCGCTCCGCCTCGATCGCGTCATCCAACGACCCGCAACAAATCTCAAGGAGAATTGACGTCACGAGCCAAGCTCCCAGCACATCCCGGGGCAGTATACCGGCGACAACTCTATCAAAGGTTTCTGGACTCGAGAGGTGAAAGGTAGCCAGCCCTACTGCGCCGAACACCCAGACAGTTGCTGAGCGCCGCCCCAGGCTTGAAAAAGCTTTTCCCCCTCGGCATGAATCTCCTCGATCGTCCGCGGCCGCCCGTTGCCGGATCCGGGAAAAACGAGGTAGAGGATTCCTCCGGCGGCGCCGCCTCTTCGCGGATTGGAGCGGACGCCCAGCCGGTCGGCCAGTGCGATGGAACCTTCCCCGATACCTCCGGCCGGGCCGATGTCCGCGAAGATCGCGGGCGAGCTCTTGCCGTTGCGAAGATTGAAAACCAAAGCAAAATCTCCCAGGCGTGCGCCGGTTTGGCGGACAATCTCGCGCGGAAGAACGATGTAAGGAACCTTGGATGCATCCACATAGCGGCTGGGATCCGCAGGCCGCTTCGTCCGGTCGGCGAGTGCGGTAGCCGAAACGTAGTATCCGGGATAAGGATCTTCGGGCCCCTGGACGATCGGGTTGCCGCTCTCATCCTTGGCCAAGCCCCACCAGCGGCCCGGCTCGCCGGCGTTCGCCAAATCGTCGAGACCTGTATTCGCCGGATGGTAGGCGTTCGGTGCACCGTCCGCATCGATGTACATGCCGGCTTCGTAGAAGAAAGCCGGACTCTCGCGCATCCGCCAGACTGCAATTTCGCGCTGCGCCTGTGCTCTCATGGAAGTTAGAGTTCGCGCCCCGCACTGTCCGTCCGCGGCCAGACATGCCGGTGCCGCATGCTTCGTCAAGAGAAGGAGAGCCGATTCATGTATCACCTCAACTTGAAGCTGAATTCTCGGGTCTTCGTGCCACTGATGATCACCATCCTCTTGTTAGCTAGTGCCGTCGGTGCGCGAACGCAAACGCCCAGTTTCCGGGACCGGCCTCTCATCAAACGAGGGGATCCGGCAACAGTGGAGGCACGGGCGCTTGCCGCCTTCGGGCTCACAGCGAACCACCAGTTTCCCCCTGTCAAGATTATGAGACTTTCAGAGCGGCCATCCCCGACGAAGAAGATTCATGGATGGTATCATCAACCGGAAACACCAGGACAGCAAAGGGCTCACTCCCATCCCGACAACCTGCTCACCATCCCACACTGGAGCGATTCATTTACTTATCATGGTCTTACCTACAGATATACGATGGTGGGGACGGATCCGAAACACCACTCCGCCGCGACGATCATACCCACCGTCCTGATCCCTATCCGGTTCCGCTTTGAAAACGGACTCGTCGTCGATGCCGATGCCGATTCGATTGACGGTCATACATCGATCGAGGGAATTATTAATTCTCCTGTTTTTCAGGCTCACGACTTTCATGTCGGCGACACAAGTATAGGCAATACTCAATACGGCGACGCATTTCAGCGGGGAAACTTCTGGGAATCGGTGTCTCGGAATTCACGCGATTATCATGTACTTCTTGACCAGCCTGATGTCACTCCGACATTCGAGGTGTTCGTCTCAAGCGACAAAGTAACTTTCGTTACCGATCCTGACACGGGCACCCCCGTACCGTTTATTGCGGGCGACTTTCTCTTGCAAGCCACAGAGAGTGCCATCTTGCAGGCAAACGTTTCAACCCAAACATTGCCGATCGTCGTTTGGGGCAACGTGTTGGGGCAAGGGTTTGGCGCATTTCATGGTGCGTTCCAACGACCAGACGGCGCCCAAACATATATTGCAACGGGCTATCATCCCCGCAGTCCATCTTGGCTCGGTGAGGAGGACGTATTTGATCTTAGCCATGAAGTGGTCGAGTGGATAAATGATCCTCTTACTGATAACTTCACGCCGGGCTGGGACTTCCCTGAGACTGGTTTTCCGCACTGTTTCAGTCTTGTTGTTGCTGAGGACCGGCTTGAGGTCGCAGATCCTCTGTCAATCTATCTCGACAGCGATGTGCCTGTGAATCTGGGTACGGTTACCTATCATCTCGCCGACGGAGTTTTTCTCGATTACTTCACACGGAGGAATGCTTCCAGATCGGTGAATGGGCAGTACGATTTCTTCGGTCAATTTCCCAATTCGCCATCAGCGCCGTGTGCGGGCCACGTTGAAGTCGAAATGATCTCCCTCGAATATCCGAATGCGACGAGCACGCGAGCCAACGGCATCAGTAACAGTGGTTGGGTGGTGGGCGACTTTACGGATGCATCGAATCGCATTCACGGGTTCGTCTTCGACGGTCGTCATTTTGCTCAGCTCGACTACCCGGGTGCCGTGACCACCGTCGTCTACAAGCTCAGTGACGCCGGGCAAGCGGTTGGATACTACGCTGACACAGGTGGGCTCCTGCATGGCTTCTCTTATTCCCACGGGATCTTTAGGACCATCAACGTTCCAAGCTCGCTCGACAACACGTCATTCGCAAATGGTAACAACTCGCGCGGCAATGTTGTCGGCGAATATGATCTGACGGAGCCGATTACCCACGGTTTCATCGATCAAAATGGCCAATTTCAGACTATCGATACGCCATTTAACCAGCAAACTGAGGTTGAAGACATAAACGACTTTGACTTGCTCGTGGGCGATACCTATGACGACCCCTTCAACGGACCGGTTCATGGGTTCTTGCTCGATCGAGGTGTTTTCACACAGTTCGACTTTCCCGGTGCGGTAGTGACCGCTCCGCTGGGCGTGAACAACCGAGGAGAGCATGTTGGGTTTTTCATTGATCCGCACTTCGGACGCGACGGCTACGTCACCATATACGGGTATCCTTATCAAGTATTTGGGGATGTCCACGGGATCAATGACCGCCGACAGATAGTTGGATCCAAGTTTGAGTTGACGACTTCTTGTGACAGCTCAGGGTTCTGCTTGGCTCGAGAAGTCGGCTACGTCGCGACTTTGCCACAGTAAATTGCTGGCGGATGGCGAAGAGACAATCGTCCCGATTGGCGGTAGAAATCCAATTTCTCAGCCACCGCCTCGATGCCAGGTTTGAGAATGGGGCGGCAGGTGCGGCGGTGGGGTTGCTGGCACATAGCGTACGCGGTGAATTTCTTAGAATTAGTCTTGTTGCACCCGATGCACCCAAGGTGACCTCGCGGACGAGTTTCGGAGCAGGAAAACAAAACAGCACGATCCAAAGGATTTGTGACCGTCAGCAACGATGGCGGAGGATCCAAACCCTTCGGCTTACAACCGAATGTTAATCGGGCGAATTTCAGGACGACGTAACAGTTGAACTGATTGAAAAAGAAAGGTTTGGCTCCCCGGGCAAGACTCGAACTTGCAACCCTTCGGTTAACAGCCGAATGCTCTACCATTGAGCTACCGGGGAGCAGTGAGAAAGAAGAGAAGAATTCGGTCGCTCAGGCAAAATCCAGTCTAGCGGACGCGGAAAACAGTGTCAACGCACGTGGGGTCCGAAGGATTCTTCCGGGAAGGCGCTACTGCACGCGCTGGGGCTTTAATTCCGCGCCGACGAGCGTCTCGAAGATGGCCAGGACATGCCGGCGGTATTCGATCATCCGCTCGAAGACGTCTTTCAACCCCGGCTCGCGCTGCGCTTCCTTGTGCCACTTGGCGATCACCGCGGGAGGAACTTCGATATCGCGGCGCAGCTCTTCGGCCGAATGCCCCCGCATGAAAAGGCCATAAAAAAACGCCGCTTCGCGCTGCGGGAAGTCGAATTCCTGCACGCTTTCGACGGGACCGAATTCGATGGGCGCCGTGGCCATAGGAAAGCGCAGTTTACCCAAATCATTTGCTGCGTCAAGTAGTTCGGAAGTTTTCGCGTGCGGTGGCGGGTACTACCCCAACTGGCGCGCGGAGCGGACAAATTCCCGCAGCGCGGAGACATTGGGGCCGTACGAGCCGATACGTCCCGCGTCAACCGGTAGCCCGAGCCGCTCCGCCAGGTCGACGTTGATCCCCGCATCCGTCAGCTCGGAGAGGCTGAAACCCATTGCCGGCAGGATGCGCCGGGTGCCGTTGTCATAGACAGGCCGCGGCGGGCGGTGGCGTTGCCACGGCCTGCGGGCAATCTCGAAAAACTCGTGCCAGTCGCGTCTGTCCCACATGTCTGCCTCCCGGCTTTCCTCAACTGGTCAGCTCGGGTGCTCTCGCATGATTCGATGCGCGAGGGACCGTTTCAGTCGCCTCAACATTGCCCAGGATCGAGCCGCACCTTCCGGGTCCCAGGAGGGGCGAACTCGCCCCTCCGTATACGATATAAACCCACCAGAGTCCACAAACGTTTCGCGCGCGTTTCCAGCGGGTAACCGGGCCCTACGGCCCCAGGCGGTTCCCCAAGCTCGCAAGCCGCTGCTATACTTGGACGAAGCTGACCCGCCGGGGATAGCGTTTCAAATGTTGCGACCGGTTATTGTCGTCCACTACCACGAGCTCTGGCTGAAGGGCGGGAATCGCAATTTCTTCCTCGCCAAGCTGAGCTCCGCCATACGCCAGGCCCTCGAAGGCATCCCCGTCGAGAGCATCTCGCGTCCCGGCGACCGCCTGCTCATCCGGCTCGGTGACGCCGCGAGTCTCGATGAGGCGGTTGCCCGGCTCCAGCGGGCGTTCGGCATTGCTTACTTCGCGGTGGCACAACAGGTGCCCCGCAGCGGTGATGCACATGTCGATCTTGCCGCCATCTGCAGCGCGGCGTGGACGGAGGTCGAGCCGCTGCGCCTCGCGACGTTCGCGGTGCGTGCCAAACGAAGTGACAAGTCGTTCCCCCTGCGCGTCTCGGATCTCGAAGCCGCCGTCGGGCGCCATCTCCTCGAGAGCTTGCGCGCGGCTGGGCGTGACGTCCGTGTGCACCTCGACGACCCCGAGGTCACTTGCCGTATCGAAGTCACGCCCGGGCCCGTGCTCGTCTACGCCCGCAAGATTCCGGGGGCGGGCGGGATGCCGGCCAATACGGCGGGCCGCATGATGTGCCTCCTCTCGGGCGGGTTCGATTCCGCAGTGGCGGCGTACAAGATGATGAAGCGCGGCGCGCATCTCTCTTTCGTGCATTTCTGGGGAGGAGGCGCGCGTCCCGGCGAATCATCCGTGCACGTTGCGCGCGCGCTGGCGCGGAAACTCGTGCCCTGGCAGTTGACTGGAAAACTCTACCTCGTGCCGTTTGAATCGCTGCAGCGCGAGATTGTCCGCGCCGCACCGGAAGCATACCGCGTGCTTCTCTACCGCCGGCTCATGCTGCGCATCGCCGAACGGCTCGCGCGCGGCGATCATGCGCACGCCATCGTCAGCGGCGACAGCCTGGGCCAGGTCGCTTCACAAACGTTGCACAACATGGTCGCTGTGGGCGCAGCGGCGCGCATGCCGGTCTTCCGTCCGCTCGCCGGCGACGACAAGCTCGAGATCCTCGCGCTCGCGCGCAAGATCGGGACGTACGATATCTCCGCCGAGCCGTTCCACGATTGCTGCCCGGTCTTCCTGCCCAAGGCGCCCGCACTGCACGCGACTCCCGAAGCGCTGGACGCGGCCGAATCTTCGCTCGATATCCCCGCGCTCGTACGCCGTGGCGTCGAAACCGCCACCATTGAACGCTTCCGCTATTCAGGAGGGCGCGTCGAGCAGGTAGAAACGTTTGCCCCGCCTCCGACAGCGCTCGCCGCCCGCCAGAAAACCTAGGTTCAGCTCCTACAGATTGTCAGGTCAACTCGCTCAGAAGGATGGGTGACACCAGCCGGGAGTGGTGCAATACATCGAGGGAAGTGAGCGGAGAAACGCACCCCCGCTCACTGGGCAAACTTAATTGAAAACGTGATTGGGACTGGCTGCCGGAAACTCGAGCTACCAGTCGCGGCGTCCGCCGCCACCGCCGCGCCCACCGCCGCCGCCACGCCCGCCGTAGCCGCCGCCACCGCCGTGCCCGCGGCCGCCGCCTCCACCGCCGCCTTCGCGCGGGGGACGCGCTTCATTGACCACGACTTTGCGGCCCATGAAGTCCTGACCGTTCAAGGACTGGATGGCGCGGTCCGCCTCTTCGTTACTCTGGATCTCGACGAAGCCGAAACCCCGCGATTGGCCGGAAAAGCGGTCGCGCACGAGCGTGATGTTGCCGGGAGTGATGCCTGCCTGGGAAAACCAGTTGGTCAGTTCCTCTTCAGTCGCCTGGAAGGACAAGTTGCCAATATAGAGCTTCTTCACCGCAGGACTCCTTGTGTTCGCGGCGCACAGCCTGCCGCGAGGCTGGCCGCTGAAGAGGCAGGTGCAGGGTCGAGGCCAGTCCGAATCTGCCCAGACTACTCCGGCGCGAGACCGACGCTTCAGCTATCCCAGGCATCATCCCCCCGAAGGGCATCGGGCGTCAACTTTATCTTCCGTCAAGACCTTCTCAGTGAGCAGGCGCAGGCTGGCGTTCCGATTCGACGCGAGTTGATGGTACGATGCGCGGGTTTCGAACCACCTCTTACGGAGGGCGGAATGCGCGGCACGATGATGGATTTCCCGCTGACGCTCCCGACGATACTCG
This sequence comes from uncultured Acidobacteriota bacterium, assembly GCA_963739275.1. GTDB lineage: Bacteria > Acidobacteriota > Terriglobia > Acidiferrales > UBA7541 > JBGQGH01. Next base: position 16,499 of record CAVTZX010000004.1, on the reverse strand, counting down.
AGCGTGTGGGAAGGTATTTTCCTCGCGTCGAAATCGTCTCGCGCCGCCCCGACCGCTCCATCCACCGGTCAACCTACGGCGATATCTACCGCCGGTCGCGCCAACTGGCGGAATCCCTGACGCGGTGCGGCCTACGCCCCGGCGACCGCGTGGCCACGCTGATGTGGAATCAGCCGAACCACCTCGAGGCTTACTTCGGCGTGCCCGTGGCCGGAGGCGTCATCCACACGCTGAATCTCCGCCTGCATCCGGAAGAGATCGCCTTCATCGCCAAGCACGCGGAAGACCGCTTCCTGATCGTGGATGATGTGTTGCTCCCCATCCTCGAGAAATTCTGGGATCAGGTGCGCTTCGAGCGCATCTGGGTCACGTCGTTCGGCGGCAACGCGGTGCCGGGCGGATACGAGAGTTATGAGTCGTTGCTGCAGCAAGCGACGGGTGAATTTCAGTATCCGGCGATCGAAGAGAACGACGCGGCGGCGATGTGCTTCACATCCGGCACGACCGGGAACTCCAAGGGCGTCATCTATTCCCACCGCGCGCTGGTGCTGCATTCCTTTGCCGAAGGGCTGGTCGATACGTTCGGCATTTCGCAGACGGACACGATCCTGCCGGTAGCGCCGATGTTCCATGCCAATGCTTGGGGAATCCCTTACGCCGCGGCCATGATGGGTGCGCAGCTCGTGCTGCCCGGACCCCACCTTGATCCCGACAGCCTGCTCGACCTGATGGCCAGCGAGCAGGTGACCTTGGCTTGCGGCGTGCCCACCGTCTGGATCGGCGTGCTGGCCGCGCTCGAGAAAGACCCCGGACGCTGGAAATTCGCGGCCCCGATCCGCTTGGCCTGCGGGGAACGGCTCCGCCGGAAGCCTTGATCCGCGCGCTCGACCGCTTCGGCCTGCACCTCATCCACCTTTGGGGGATGACGGAGACGACGCCGCTGGCCACCGCCTGCCACCTCAAGCGGCACATGCACGATTGGCCCGAAGACGCTCGCTACGCCGTGCGCGCCAAGCAAGGCTGTCCCTCTCCCTTCGTCGAGCTGCGCGTGATGCGACCCGATGGTGAGGCTCCCTGGGATGGCGAGACCGTCGGCGAGCTGGAAATCCGCGGGCCGTGGATCGCCGGCAGTTATTACAACGCGCCCGAAACCTCCGAACGCTGGACGCCCGACGGATGGTTCCGCACCGGCGACATGGCTTCCATCGACGAGGAAGGCTACGTGCGCATCGTGGACCGCAGCAAAGACCTCATCAAGTCCGGCGGCGAATGGATCAGCTCCGTGGACATCGAAAACGCGCTGATGGGCCACCCTTGCGTGCGCGAAGCCGCGGTCATCGGCGTGCCGCATCCCAAGTGGCAGGAGCGCCCGCTTGCTGTCGTCGTGCTCAAAGCAGACGCGCAAGCTACGCCCGATGAATTGCGCGCATTCCTCGCCGGCAAGTTTGCCAAGTGGCAATTGCCGGACGCGGTCGTTTTCGCCAATGAAATCCCGCGCACCTCCGTCGGCAAATTCCTGAAAGCGAAGCTCCGCGAGCAATATTCTGCCTGGAAGTGGGACGCCTGAAGCGGTTATTTCGCGCGCGCTGCAGGAGGGTATTTCTGCACGAAAGCTGAAGAGCCCTTGGCTCCCGTTCGTCGAAGAAAGTTAGCTCTCTGGAGCACCATCAATACGCTTGGTTTTCCGAAGTTGTATTCTCCCTCTGATAGCTGCCGCATTGTGTCAGCCAGCGTCCTTGGGCTCTTGAAGAAACCCTTCTCATAGAGCTGTCCGATCGCTTCGCTGGGCTTGGTCGGAGCTACTTGCTCGACAACTTTCTGGACAACCGTCGGGGTTGTTCTTCGTGCCCCGCTTGACACAAGCTCAACCTCCCCAGCATAGGCCTTGCCCCCATGAATGATCGTGATTTGTGCTCTCATCTCGAGAATTCCTCTCTTCAAGGCAACCTCAGCTTTGTAGCCAGCTCCCTCACGACTCGCCGCGTCCCCAGGTCCGTCAAACGATACCGCCGACCCTTCAATGCGATGATGTCTCGTTTGTCCTGCAAAGCCTGAATTGCCTCCGTGATCTTTGAAGGAGCTTTCCTAACAAATCGGCCGAGATCTTTTCTGGCCAGCCCAGCCTCGCCAGCATGGTGAAGAAGCAGCAAGACCTCTTCTTCCGCAGTGCAATCCCTTCGTTGCACGATAAGCTGGTCTTCGTAGGTGCCGATGGCCGGTATTTCGTACTGAAGGATTTCGCGTATGGCCTTTGCAACTTGCTGACGATTCCCCGACCAGAAGAGCCTCAGTACCTCAGAAAGGGTCCACCTGGTGTTGTCAATTACGAGGCGGGAATCCAGTTGGTTCGCGGTGTAATCCGGATCAATATGGATTGCTCCCCTGTCGCTGCGAAACTTGTAGATGGTTCTGAGAACTCGCGCAAGATGCAGCGCTGCCTTTCTTTCCGGAAAGTGGTGCTGGTTCTGATTCTTCGGGTCCTCGACGTATTTCAGGCAATCATCAACCTTCCTTCGGCGATCCACCTTCAAAGAATCTTGGTGACATAGGAGTCTTGCGGCGGCCTCAACAAATTGGCCACCGTCCAAAGTTGCAGGCTCCCACTCCCCCAAGACGTACCGCTTTTCTTGTGAGACATACTCAGACAACAGCTGGTCTGCGAGCTTATGGTCCAGCGGCGGAGAGATTCCACTCAAAAGAGCATCTTTGCTTGTTAACGCCATTATCTTTCTTCGTCGTTCAACGGCGAATCTCTACGGCTACCAATTCGTATACAAGTACACTGCGCGGTTGCCGTCCTTGCCTTCCTTGCCTTTCTTCCTCCGAAGGACCCTTTCCTGGCAAAGCCGCTGGAGTCCCTTCCCAACAATTGCGGCATCGTAGGCGTAACCACGGTCGCTGAGCTCGTTCAAGGTCGCCGTAAGGGTTCGGCCGGTCTTGAAAAACCCGTCCGAAGCCACTTCGCGCAGGCGATCCTTGGGTCCTGACTTACCGGGCCGGGCTCGATTCACATCCTCGTGCTGTAGTTGGTCTTTTGAACGACGCTTTGACATTGGCGGATCATTGACATTCCCCAGAAACCGAGAAAACACTACCCCGAAAGCTGCGTTTCGGAACTCCCCTTCCTTGATAGAAGCTACGAGCTTCGAGGCCTTTTCTGCTGCTGTTCGCACTGCAACTTGGTTCATTGTGTATCTCCTCTTCGCCGTATCTTCGCCCAATGGCTTGTCGGATGTCAAGGCAAATTGATCGTTCACAAGTTCGGGTTTGCGATTAGGTCGGTGGGCGACTCATCTCACAGTCAGGAGAGGCGAGCTGCCAGCGTACCAATTTATCTTGTGAGGCCGCGGCGCCGCGAAAAACGGATCAGAGGCACAACTTGACGGCCGCTGGCACAACACCGATTTCGCAATGCGGGGCGTTTTGCGGGCCGCGAAGGCTTTCCCGGCACCCCCTACTACTAGCCGGAAATTTCAGGCGCTCCCGGGCCCGGTGTTCCCGGGAACACCGGGTGTTTAATGCGTGCCTTCGGGCGTCCAGGACTGAAAAATGGGCAATTCGGAGTCAGGTGCGGTACGACGCGTTGATGTGGACGTAGTCGGCGGTGAAATCGCAGGTCCAGATGCGTGCGCGGCCGGGTCCGGCGTGCAAATCCATCACAATGGACACGTAGCTCTGTAACAAGCGCTCGTGCGCTGCGCTTTCGTCGAAATTCAGCGCTCGCCCGCGGCGATAAACCGGCATCCCGGCCATGGTGATGTGCGCCCGTTCGGGGTCGAACTTCACTCCCGAGCGGCCCGCGGCCGCCAGGATGCGGCCCCAGTTCGGGTCTGCGCCGGCGAGCGCTGTCTTGACGAGCGCTGAGCCCGCAATCGTGCGCGCCACCTGTTCGGCAGCCCGCGCCGTCCGCGCGCCGCGCACGTCGATTTCCACCACGCGGCTCGCGCCTTCGCCATCCGCGACGATTTCCAGCGCGAGTTTCCGGCAAACCTTCTCGAGCGCGGCCACGAAAGCGCGATAGCCCGTCGTCCCCGCGCGAATCGTGCGCGCACCGGAAGCGCCGTTCGCCAGGACGAGCGCGGTGTCGTTCGTCGAAGTATCGCCGTCCACGGTAATCGAGTTGAACGTACGCCCGGCGACGCCGGTGAGCGCGCGTCGCAGCAGCGCCGGCGCGATCGCGGCATCGGTAATGACGTACGCCAGCATCGTGGCCATCTGCGGGTGAATCATCCCGGCGCCCTTCGCGCAGCCGAGCAACCGCACGGTTTTTCCGCCGATGCGGCAGGACGCCGCAGCCCACTTCGGCCGTGTGTCCGTGGTCATGATGGCGCGCGTGAATGCGCCGAACTCCTCGGGCGCCGCGGCGCGGATCCGTGCGAGTTCCGGCAACGCCTTCAGGATTTGGTCGACGGGCAACGGCACGCCGATCACGCCGGTCGAGCAAACAAAAACCTGTTCTGCGCCGCATCCGAGCGCCCGCGCCAGCCCCTCTGCCGTCGCGCGCGAAGCGGCCGGGCCGCCCGGCCCCGTGGCGCAGTTCGCGTTGCCGGAATTCACCACGATGGCGCGCATGCGCCCCGCCGCGGCGTGCAGATGCTCTTCGCAGAGCAGCACCGGCGCGGCTTTTACCAGGTTCGTGGTGAAAACTCCCGCCGCCGCCGCGGGCACATTGCTCGCAATCAACCCAAGATCGAGCCGGTTCTTGCGGCGCAGGCCGCAGGACATCGCCGAGAATTGGTACCCGCGCGGCAGGGAGTTTCGGGGGATGGCGAGGCTCATACGGTTTGGCCGGCAAGGCGGGCGGGAGCCGCGTGCTCGAGCACGGGGAGCACCGCGCGCGCGGGACATACGGTAGCCACAACGGCGACGAGATCACAGTTCTGGGCTTTCGAGCACGTCTGGCAGTCTCGTGCAATCTTTTCCGGCAGCGCCCAGCGCGTCGAGGTCAGAAAACCTTGCCGACCGAAGAACTCCGGCTCTTGCGTCACGCCAAAGACGCAGGCGATCTTTTTCCGCCGTGCCGCCGCCAGAACTGCCTGGAGTAATCGCCCGCCCAACCCGCGTCCCCGAAGTTCGGGCGCGACGGCCAGCGAGCGGACTTCCGCCAACTCGGCGCCGTAAGATTCCAGCGCAACACAGCCGAGCAGCCGGCTTCCTTCGACCAGAACCAGAAAATGATCGGCGTGCGCGCGGATCTCATCTTCCGTTCGCGGCAAGAGCAATCCTTCCACGGCATAGTGCGCGATCAGGCGGTGAATCGCTGCGGCATCGTCCGGGCGCGCGCGGCGTGACCTCACAGCTTTTCCTCCGCCAGGTCCGACTGCGCTTCCAGACGCACACGGCAATCGGCAAGCGCCGCGCGCACCGCCGCCGGCGCCGTGCCGCCCGGTACCGCACGGCAGGCCAGGGCCGCTTCGAGCGTGACCGCTTTTTTCCAGCCTTCCTCGAAGAGCGCCGAAAACGTTTTCAGCTTTTCGAGAGGCATCTCCGTCCACGGCTGTCCGGCGCGCTCGGCCTCCCGGATCACTTTCCCGATGACCTCGTGCGCCTGGCGGAACGGCAGGCCGCGGCGCACCAGGTAATCCGCCGCCTCGGTCGCGAGCAGCGCGGGATCGGAGGCCGCTCCGCGCAGCCGCTCGACATTGAGGCGCGTCGCAGCCACGGCGCCCGCGGCCACGCGCAGCATCACCACGCACTGATCATGCGCCGCGAAAACGGGCTCCTTGTCTTCCTGCAAATCGCGCTGGTAACTGGTCGGCAAGCCCTTGAGCGTCGTCAGTAGCGAAAAGAGCGCCGCGGTTACGCGACCCGTCTTGCCGCGCAGCAGCTCCCACGCGTCCGGGTTGCGCTTCTGCGGCATCAGGCTGCTGCCCGTCGAATACTCATCCGGCAGCACGATGAAGCCGAATTCCTGCGAAGCAAACAGTACGAAATCTTCCGCCAGGCGCGAGAGATGGCTCGCCAGCACGGCGAGCGCGTAGAGATAATCGAGGGCGAAGTCGCGCCGGCTTACCGAATCCAGGCTGTTGCGCGTGATGCGCGCAAACCCCAGCTCCCGCGCGATCATCCGGCGGTCCACCGGAAACGCGCAGCCGGCGATTGCGCCTGACCCCATCGGGCACGCGTCCGCCGTATGCCGCGCCTGGGCCAACCGGTCCATGTCGTGGAAAAAGCCTTCGGCGTGCGCCAGCAGGAAATGGGAAAAAGGATGGGCTGCGCGTGCTGCAGGTGCGTATTGCCGGGCATGGGCACGTCGAAGTTCTTTTCGGCCTGCGTGACCAGCGCATCGATCAGCGCCGCCGTCGCGCGGCGCATCTCGCGCGCCGCGTCCTTGATGAACATGCGGAACTCAGTGACCACGAGCTCATTACGGCTCCGCCCGGTGTGCACCCGGGCGCCCAGCGGCCCAAGTCGTTCGATCAGGGCGGTCTCGGCGAAGTGATGTACGTCCTCCGCCTTCGATGCATCGAGCCACGCGGGATTGGCTTCTACATGTCGCGCGATCCGCTCGATGGCATCGAGGATTTGTTCCACTTCAGGCGGCTTCAGGATGCCAGCGCCCTGCAGCGCCTTGGCCCAGGCCCGGTCCACTGCAAGCTGGTAGGGCAGCAGCCGCCGGTCGTAGGAAAACGAGCGCTGGTAATCGTAGAAGAGCTCGTCGGGTCCACGGTCGAACCGCCCGCCCCACATCTTGTCATTTGCACCGCCGTTCACTGCCGTGCGTCTCCCCGTGGTGGTATTACCGGCAGCGCAAAGAGGTTGATGAATCCCTCGGCGTCTTTCGGGTTGTAGCGCGTCATCGTAAAGCTGGCCAGTTCGGGATGGTAGAGCGTGTGAGGCGATTGGCGGCTCAGCACGTCGACGTTGCCCTTGTAAAGCTGCAACGAAACCCTTCCCGTCACGCGTTTCTGCGTGCTCGTGAAAAACGCGTCCATGGCCTCGCGCAGCGGGGTGAACCACAGGCCGTAGTAGACCAACTCGGCGTAGCGCCCCGCGAGCTGCTGTTGAAAATGCGCCGTCTCGCGGTCCAGGCACAACGCTTCGAGTTCGCGGTGTGCGATCACCAGCAGCGTCCCACCCGGCGTCTCGTACGCCCCGCGCGACTTGATGCCCACCAGCCGGTTCTCGACCATGTCGATCCGCCCTACCCCATGCGTTGCTGCAATTGTGTTGAGTTGCTCGAGCAGCGCGATCGCGCCAAGATTCTTTCCGTTCACTGAAACCGGCGTGCCACTCTCGAAGCCGATCTCGACTCCGGCGGGCTTGTCCGGCGCACGCTCCGGAGACGCGACCCACTGCCACATCGCTTCTTCCGGCGCGTTCGCTGGGTCTTCCAGCCGCCCGCCTTCATGGCTCAGGTGCCAGATGTTGCGGTCGCGGCTGTAGATGTTGGCTTTGGTCTGCTCGATGGGAATTTTGTGTCTGCGCGCGTATGCGATGGCGTCTTCGCGCGAATGGATCGTCCATTCGCGCCAGGGCGCAATGATCTTGAGGCCGGGCGCGATGGCTTTGTACGCCAACTCGAACCGCACCTGGTCGTTTCCCTTGCCCGTGCAGCCGTGCGCAAGCGAGTCCGCGCCGAACTTCAGCGCCATTTCCGCCTGTCGTTTGGCCAGCACCGGCCGCGCCATCGAGGTGCCCAGCAAGTATCGGTGCTCGTACACCGCTCCCGCGCGCAGCGTCGGCCAGATATATTCCGTGATGAATTCTTCGCGGAGGTCTTCGATGTATGCGGCGGACGCGCCCGTTGCCAGCGCTTTGCGCTTTGCGGCCTCGAGATCCCCCTGCTGCCCGACGTCGCCGATCATGGCGATGACTTCGCAGCCGTACTTCTCCTTCAGCCACGGAATGATAATGGAAGTGTCGAGACCGCCCGAATAGGCAAGGACAACTTTCTGTGCCAACGTTTTCTCCCGGGGAACTTTAGCCCAGCAGCATCAGCAGTACGGCTTTCTGCACATGGAGGCGGTTCTCCGCCTGTTCGTAGACGATCGAGCGCGGCGAATCCATCACCGCATCGGTCACTTCCGAGCCGCGGTGCGCGGGCAGGCAGTGCAGGAAGACGGCGTCCGGCGCGGCCGCGTCCATCAAGTTCTCATTGACCTGGAACGCCGCGAAGATCTTCCCGCGCTCCGCAGCCTCGTTTTCCTGGCCCATGCTGGCCCAGACGTCGGTGTAAACCGCCTGCGCCCCCGCCGCTGCTTCTTCGGCGGAGTGGAACAACTCAATCTTGCCTTTTGTTTCCTTCGCTGCACGCCGCGCTTCCGCCACGATCTCCACATCCGGCTCGTAGCCGGCCGGCGTGGCCACGCGGAGGTGAGCGCCCACCCGCGTCCCCGCGATCATGAGTGAATGGCACATGTTGTTGCCGTCGCCGACGTAAGCGAACTTGAGTCCCCGCAAACTCCCAAAGCGCTCCTCAAGCGTGAAAAAATCCGCCAGCGCCTGGCAGGGATGAAACCGGTCCGAAAGGGCGTTGATCACCGGAATCGAAGCGTGCCCCGCCAATTCTTCGAGCGCCTTCTGCTCGAAGACGCGCGCCACGATAGCGTGCACCCAGCGCTCGAGGTTTCGCGCCACGTCTTGAATCGACTCGCGCTTCCCGAGCCGAGTGCCCGTGTGGTCCAGGAAGACGGCGCCGCCGCCCATGCTCTGGATGCCGACCTCAAACGTCACGCGCGTGCGCAGCGACGGCTTCTCGAAGATCAGTGCGAGAAACTTTCCGCCCAGCGCTCCACGGTAGCGGTCCGGCCGCGCCTTGATGTCGGCAGCGAGGTGGTATAGCTCGCGCACTTGCGCCGCGGACCACTCGGTTCCCGTTAGCAAATCGCGCCTCAACGTCAGGGCAGGCATTACCGCATTCATGGTCACCTCATAGCCGCCAGGGCTTTGGGACGCGGCACTGAACCCGTCGCTGGCGCCGCGCCGGATTCCGCAGGCCGCTTCGTCGCCGCAAATACTTTCCCGATCTTTTCGAGGAATTCGTTCACCTGCCGGGCGCTGACGATGAACGGCGGCAGCAGCCGCAGCGTGTAGTCGTGCGTACAGTTGATGAGCAGGCCCTGGCGCAACGCCTCGGTCACGTACGGCCCGCCTTCCACGCTCAGCTCGACGCCGAGCATCAGTCCTTCGCCGCGCACTTCGCGGATGAAATCGAATTTCGACGCCAGCCGCAGGAGTCCCGCGCGGATTTCCGCGCCGCGCTCGCGCACGTTGGCCAGCAACTTTTCGTCCTCCACAGTGTTCAGAAACTCCAGCGCCGCCGCGCAGACCAGTGGGCCCCCGCCGAACGTCGTCCCGTGCAGCCCCGGCGAAAACGCTGCGGCAAACGATTCCCGCGCCAGCATCGCGCCAAGCGGCAGGCCACCGGCCAGCGGCTTGGCCACCACGACGATGTCCGGCAGCCCGTGAAGCCGCTGGTAGGCGAAGTAACGCCCGGTACGTCCCAGCCCGCATTGAATCTCATCGGCGATCAGCGCGGCGCCGTGCTCGGTAGCCAGCTCCCGCGCGCGCTCCCAGAACGCTTCGCTCAGAGGACGAATCCCGCCTTCGCCCTGGATGGTCTCCACCACCAGCGCGCATACTTCCGCATCGAACTTCGCTTCTAGGTCCGCCACGTTGTTGAACTCTACGAACTCCGCGCCGGGCAGCAGCGGCATGAACGGCTCGCGATATTTCGCCGGGTGCGTGATCGAAAGCGCGCCGAAGGTCCGGCCGTGAAAGGAATTCTCCAGCGCCAGGATGCGCGTCTTCGCCTCTCCGCCAGCCTTCTGCCGCGCCGCGACGCGCGCAAGCTTCAGCGCGCCTTCGATGGCCTCGGTTCCACTGTTCGTGAAGAAAACGCGGTTCATCCCCGACCATTTCGCGAGCTTTCGCGCCAGCGGCCCCTGGTACGGGTTGTGGAACAGGTTGGAAACGTGGATCGCTCGCGCAGCTTCCCGCCGGATCACCCGCACCATCCGCGGATGCGCGTGCCCGAGCGCGTTCACCGCGATCCCGCCCAAGAAATCGAGGTACTTCTTGCTGGCCGCGTCGTAGAGGTAGCAGCCCTCTCCGCGCGTGAATACCACCGGCGGCCGCTTGTAGGTATTCATCAGGTAGCGTTCGGCCTCGCGGATGACGCTCGCTCGATTCACCGGCTTGTTCGTTTTTCTCGGCATGCGATTTAGAAGGAAGGAACGCCCGCCTTCGCCGAATAGGCCGTGGGCGTGACGTGCGTCCCGGGCCCTTTGCCGCCGTTCGCCGCCGAAAGCAGCCCGCGCTCGAGCGTGCCGCCGACGATGCGTACTTGCTTCACGCCTCCGGAAAGAGCCCGCTTCGAGGCCTCGAGCTTCAGCACCATCCCGCCGGAAACTTTGTTCTGGCGGATCAGGTCTTCGACTTCGCCGCTGGTGACGACTTTTAGCACTTTCCGACCGTTTAGGACTCCCGCGACGTCGGTCAGGTAGATCAGCCGGTCGGCGTGGATGTATTCGGCACTCGCGGCGGCCATGTGATCGGCGTTGATGTTGTAGAGCTCGCCGTCGGCGCCGAGGCCGAGACACGAAGCCACCGGCACAACTCCCGATCTCCAGAATGACTCCAAGAATTCAACGTTCACGCCGGTTAGGTACCCCACGAAGCCCAGGCCGCCGACCACTTCGTTGTGCATCATGGGTTCGGCAAGAAAACAGCCCGCGTCCGACGCGCAAACGCCGATCGCCGTCTGCCCGGCTTGGCAAACCGCCCCGGCCAGACGCTTGTTCAACAGCCCGCCCATCACCATCACGGCGACGTCGCGCGTCGCCGCGTCCGTCACGCGCAGTCCGTTGACGAATCGGCTCTCGATGCCCATCTTCTGCAGGGTCGCGGTGAATAGTTTTCCCCGCCGTGCACCACGAGCAATTCATGGCCCTCGTGGGCAAGCTCCGCAACCTGCCGCGCAATGGACTGCACCGCGGCTGGATCTTCCAGCAACGCTCCGGCAATCTTGACGACCATTCTCATCGGTTTGCGCTCACAGTAGTCCGGTGGCCTCCTCGTGTCCCAGCATCCAGTTCAGATTCTGAATTGCCTGTCCCGCGGCGCCCTTGCCCAGGTTGTCCAGGCACGACACCACGATCAGCCGTTCGCCGTTCGCATCCAGCGCGAAGCCGATATCGCAGAAATTCGTGTGCGCCACGTGCTGCAGCTCCGGCAGTTTCCCCGCCGGCCAGAGGCGCACCATCGGCCGCTCGGCGTAGAACCTTCGGTACAACTCTTCAATTTCTGCGGCCCCACGTGGCTCGTCCAGCCAGACGTAAAGCGTCGAGAGAATCCCCCGCGCCACCGGCAGCAAATGCGTCGTAAAGATGATGTCCTCAGCCACGACGCCGAGATGATCGGTCACTTCCGGCGTGTGCCGGTGGGTGAAGAGTCCGTACGCGCGGAAGTTTTCGTCCACCTCGACGAACTGCATCTCGCGCTTCGTCTCTTTTCCCGCGCCCGATGCGCCGGACTTGCAGTCGCAAACAATTCCGCGGCCCCGAGCCGTCCAGCCGGCATCGAGCAGCGGCCGTAAACCCAGGATCACCGACGTTGGATAGCACCCCGGATTCGCCACCAGGCGCGCCTCCGGCAGCGCGGCCGAATAAAGTTCGGGCAAGCCGTACACCGCTTGTTCCAGAAGTTCGCGCGGCGGCGCTGGCAGCTTGTACCAGGAACTGAATGTGTCCGGCTCGCGGAAACGGAACGCACCGCTCAAATCCACCACCCGCAGGCCCGCTTCGAGCAGCGCGGGAACCATCTCCATCGATACTTCGTGCGGCGTCGCGAGGAAGACCACGTCCGCGCCGCTTGACGCCACATCCTCCACCGAAAACGGCCGGCACGCCGCGTCGCCCAGACCACGAAACTGCGGGAAGAGTTCTCCGAGGCTTCTCACGTTTCCATCGCGCAGGAAAAACGTCGGCTTTTCGACCTTCGGATGCCGCAGCAGCAGGCGAGCAAGCTCCTGACCCGTGTATCCCGTCGCGCCGACGACCGCCACCTGGGCCGAAGGCTTCGGAGCCGGCTCGAGCATCGCCGAAGCCACGCTCACGCCGATTGGATCGCTACTCATCGGAGCAAATCCTCCATCCGCTTCTGCAGCGCGGCCCGCGAAAACTTGGATGGCGTGATGATCAGCACCGTGTCGTCACCCGCGATTGAGCCGGCCACTTCCTTGAAGCGCTCGGCGTCCACCGCCGCGGCCAGAGGTTGCGCGCCACCCGGCGGCGTTTTCAGCACCAGCAGGTTTGCCGCCGGACGGATGTCCCGCAGGAACTCCCGCAGCGCACGCGCCAAAGCAGCCAGCGGCGCGGGTGCTTCCGCCGCGGCCGCGAGCGGCTTGTAACCCGCCGCTGTCTTCACCAGCCGCAGCTCGTGGATATCCCGCGAAAGCGTCGCCTGCGTGACGCGCACCTGCATGTGACCCAGCCGCTTCCGCAGCTCGTCTTGACTGGAGATGGCTTCGCTGCCGATCAACTTCAGGATCTGCCCTTGCCGGTAGCTCTTGGGTCCGCCCAATATCGTATCCCTACAATATTATACACTCGACTGTATATTTATACGAAAGCTTGTCGCGCCCTGTCAACTGAAAAATGCAAATTCTTTCCGGGGCGTGTTGTGCCCGGCCTCCGGACCGCGGTTGCCGGCGTTCGCATCTAATCCAGTAGGCGGAAGAAGATGGCTCCGGCCCCCCAAACAGATTCGTCGATCCGGCTGTCGCAACTTCGTCGGTTGCACGTCCTCTGGCGCCGCTGGACGCGCCACCTGCGGCTTTCCGCGGAACTCGACCGGCGCTTGAGGCACTACTACGTCCGGCTTTTTTCCGGAGGACGTGCGCACGAAACTCTCCAACTCGACCGCTCCGGCGCTGCCCGCGTCATCCGGTGGCTCGAGCGTCTGACTCGCCGACTCTCTCCGGCACAATTGCAGGCTGCGGGCACGGCCGGTCGCTACGGTTTTCCCGAGCGGCGCCCCGTGCCTCCCAACGCGGCCGCTTGGCGCGCGCTTTGGGGGGTCGCAGCCGCATTGGGAATGTCCCGTGGGGACGTGGACGCGTTCGTATTTGATCATTACGCAGCGCTCGGCTTGCGCACCGTCGAAGACATCCAATCCATGGCCGACCTCAATCGCGTCTTGTGGGGAATGAAAGCCATCCTGCGCCGCCGGCCTCGTGGCGTACGCGCCGCACACAAGAAAGCCGCGTGAGTTCGTGCCCGTGTTGAGCGGCGGCGAACCGGAGTGCTATTCTGCCCGCATGGCGGATCCCTCCGGCATCCCCCCTATAGCCACCTCGTTCGAGGGGCGGGTTCACGCTTTGCTCGAAGTGGCGGAGTCCATTGCCCTCCATCGCGACCTGGACGAGTTGTTCCACGATCTGGCCGAGCGGCTGCACCACGTTGTGCACTTCGACTACCTGAGCGTGATGCTGTACGAACCTGATCGCAACGTCATGCGCTTGCACATCCTGGAAACCTCCCAGCCCACCCGCGTGCGACCCGGCGTGGAAGCCGCGGTTGCCGATTCCCCCGCCGGACAGGTCTGGGAGACGCAGCAGCCCATCGTCGTGGCCGATCTCGAGCAGGAGACGCGCTATCCGGCGATCCTTGCCCTAGTCCGCGAGCAGAGAGTTCAGTCTTTCTGCCTCGTGCCGCTTACTTCCGCGCAGCGCCGTCTGGGCGCCATCGGGTTCGGCCGCCTCGACAAACATCGTTACGCCGGAGAAGAAATTCTATTCCTCCAGCAGGTGGCACGGCAGGTGGCCGTGGCCGTGGATAACGCCCTCCACGCCCAGAGCGTGCAAGCCTACCAGCAGCAGCTCGCCCGCGAGCGCGACCGCCTGCGTGTCCTGCTCGAGGTCAACAACGCTATCGTGTCCACACTCGACCTTGGTGAGCTCTTTACGGGCATCTCTTCGAGCCTGTGCCGCGTCATGCATCATGAATACACCAGCCTCGCGCTCTATGACGCCGAGAGAAACGTAATGCGCATCCAGGCGCTCGACTTCCCTCAGGGCCGCGGCCTGATTCACGAAGAACTCGAAGTGCCGGTCAATGCTTCACCTTCCGGATGCGCCTTCGCCAACCGCAAACCGCTCCTGCTCAATCGCGCCGATCTTGAGGCCTACGATTCGGAGGTCACGCGTCTCCTCTTGGCCGAAGGGGTCAAATCCGCCTGCTGCGTTCCCCTGCTCACCCGCAACCGCGTCCTCGGCGCCCTCAACGTCGCCAGCCTTCGCGACGCGGCCTTCGGACAGGAGGACGTCGACCTGCTCTCCCAGGTGGCTAATCAAGTCGCCATCGCCCTCGAAAACGCCCTCAACTTCCGCGAGATCAGCGAGCTGAAGAACACGCTCGCCGAAGAAAAGCTCTACCTCGAGGACGAAATCCGTTCCGAAATGAATTTTGAGGAGATCATTGGCGAAAGCGCTTCGCTCAAGAGCGTTCTCAAACAAGTGGAAGTCGTCGCGCCCACCGATTCGAGCGTGCTCATTCAAGGCGAAACCGGCACCGGGAAGGAACTGGTAGCGCGGGCCATTCATAACCTCAGCGCGCGCCGGGAACACACCTTCGTCAAAGTGAATTGTGCCGCCATCCCTACCGGCCTGCTCGAATCCGAGCTTTTCGGCCACGAGCGCGGCGCCTTCACCGGGGCCATCGCGCAAAAAATCGGTCGTTTCGAGCTCGCGCATCACGGCACACTTTTCCTCGATGAGGTCGGCGATATCCCGCTCGAACTCCAACCCAAATTGCTTCGCGTCCTCCAGGAGCAGGAATTCGAGCGGCTCGGCGGCACGCGCACCATCCGCGTGGATACGCGGGTCGTCGCCGCCACGAACCGCGATCTCGCCCGCATGGTGGCCGACCGCGAGTTCCGCAGCGACCTCTTCTATCGCCTCAATGTCTTTCCCCTTACCGTGCCCGCCCTGCGAGAGCGTCGCGAAGACATTCCGACTCTGGTGCGCTATTTTGCCCAGATCTATGCCCGCCGCCTAGACAAACGCATCGATACCATTCCTTCGGAAACGATGGAAGTCCTGACCCGCTACCACTGGCCCGGCAACGTCCGCGAGCTCGAAAACCTCATCGAGCGCGCCGTCATTCTTTCGCCTGGCCCGCTCCTGCGCGTTCCTCTCGCGGAGTTGAAGGAGGAAATGAATACCTCCTCCGGTGCGATCGCTACGCTGGAAGAAGCCGAACGCGAACACATCCTCCGCGCGCTGCGCGACTCCAATTGGGTCCTCGCGGGAGCCCGCGGCGCCGCCAACCGTCTCGGCATCAAGAGAACCACGCTCCAATCTCGCATGAACAAACTCGGCATAAAGCGCCCTGCCTGACGGACCCTACCTCATCCCTATCCTGCCCTCATACTTGAGGGCTCACTTGGACACAAGTCTCCTGTGCCGAAATATGGGCACGTGCCCATATTTCGGCACTATCTTGCCGTGGCGAGCCTGCAAAGGACACTGCGAGTCCATCGTAAATTATTGTTAATAAACAATATACCAAACAGCCTGAGTTTCGTCACTTTGGAGGCGTAGTTGCCCTTCCTTGCGCCTGTAGAGAGACTGCCATGCTCAAGATAACCATAGAGAGAGATGAAGCCACGACCCTCGAGCTTGAAGGTAAGATCTCTGGCCCGTGGGTCGAGGAACTCGAGCGCTGCTGGCGCAGTGAGCTCGAACGCACACCCCCATCCTCAGTAGACGTCTCCCTGCGCTCCATCAGCTTCGTGGATGCTCGGGGAAAAGCCCTCCTTGCGCGTATGGTCGAGGCGGGGACGCGCGTCGAAGGTGCAGGATGCATGACGCGTGCCCTGATCGAAGAAATTGTGCGGACGGTCCGGGGTTGGGCCGCGGGACAAGGCGGCACCCAGAAGAAAACGCTCGCTCTTTTCTTCCTCCTCAGCACAATCGTCGGGGCAACCAGCCTCCTCGCCCAGGACCAGAAGCCCGCCCCCAGGATCGAAACACCCGGCGTGAGACTCACTCTTCAGGAAGCGGTTCGCCTCGCGCTGAAGCAGAATCCGCAGACGCAGATTGCCGCGCTCGCTCTGGCTCAGAGCCAACAGGAAAAGAACATTGCGCTTTCCGCGTTGCTTCCCCAAGGCCAGCTCGTCGTCTCCGATTCCGCCGTGCGCGGCAATGTCGAGACCGCTTTCGGCAGACCCATCCCCGGATTCTCCCAGGTGATCGGCCCCTTTCAGATCTTCAATGCCGGAACGCAATTCAGCACGCCGATTTTCGACCTCGCGCTCTGGCGCCGCTGGCAGGCCGCCAAGGAAGGCGTCTCCGCGAGCGACGCCGCGAGGCAGTCTGTCCGCGAGCAGGTTGTGCTCCTGGTCGTCTCGCAATACCTCGGCTGCCTGCGGGCCGATGCGGAGGTGCGCGCAGCGCAGTCGCGCGTCAATTTGGCCCAGGTCCTTTATAACCAAGCGCTCGACCTCCAGACGCATGGCGTGGGCACGGGAATCGATACTCTCCGCGCCAACGTCGA
>CAVTZX010000003.1:0-12473 GCA_963739275.1 uncultured Acidobacteriota bacterium | reverse complement strand
TTCCGAGCGCACGTCCAGCGTCCCGCCGCGAATCTGTTCCGGCGACATGTAGTACACCGTGCCCATTTGCGTGCCCGTGCGCGTCAACCGGCGCCCGCCCATCACCTTGGCGATGCCGAAGTCCATCACCTTCACGATCCCGCGGCGGTCCACCATCATGTTGGCGGGCTTGATGTCGCGGTGAATGATCCCCGAGCGGTGCGCGAACCCGATTCCCAGCAGCGCCTGCTTGAACAGCGGAATCGCTTCCTGGTAGGGGATCGGCCCGCGCCGCCGGATCATGCCGTCGATGGATTCGCCTTCAACGAATTCCATCACCATGTAGCAACTGCCGTTGACCACGAGGAACGTGTAGAGCGTGGCGATATTCGTGTGGTTCAGGTGCGCCTGCGCCTTCGCTTCGCTGCGGAAGCGCTCGACGAGTTGCGGGTCGCCGGAGAGATCCTGGGAAAGCGCCTTGACGGCCACGACGCGGTCCAGCGTCTCGTCCAACGCCTTGTAGACGACGCCCATCCCGCCTTCGCCGAGCTTTTCCGTGATCTTGTACGTGCCGATCTGCTGTCCGATCATCGCTTCCCCTCACTCCGCACGCCGCCGTTGCGCCGGGCCGTGCGCAAAAACCGCATCGCGATGCTGTTCGATGTGCTTGCGCAACTTATACGGGACGCCAGTACACAACGTCAACTATTAATAGCTACAGGAGCGAGGGATCGCCCGCCACAGGGCAACCGGCCCGCTGGGGCCAACAGCCAAACAATCCTGGTTGGGGGTCAAAGTGAGCTCAGGAGCGCCCGGAACTGCGGGTGGTCATGCAGGGAATCGAAATAGGCATCGTGCTCCAGCCACTCTCTGTAGCCGAAGCCGAGCTGGATGGCTTTTTCCAGACGGTCGAGAGCCTCATTCTTTTCGCCGAGCAGAGCGTAGCTACGGGCGGGCGGCCCACACGTCGGTTTCACGTGTGGGGCTTTTGATCTTGACTTCCCTGCCGCACTCTTTGGCGCCGCGCCAAATGATTGCTCTGATGCAACAGGCAACTTAGAGAAAGTCGTAACCTACCGAAACGCGGGTACGGACGAGGAACGATACGCCACTATTCAGTGGCATCGTGATCAGTGCCGTCCGAAAGCCAAAAACTGACGCGCACGCTGCACCACGAAATCACCTCCCAGCCGGAACGCAGACTCCTATACTAATGGACAGGGAGTGACGCCTTCATACCAGGCAGTGAAGCCCAACCGACCCTGGGTCGAACCCCCGCGTATACTCGACTGAGAGATCCAGCCGAAACGCGGTGCTGACCGTGAACTACCAGAAACAACGACGCAGCCAGCGGCTACTCCTCGACGTGCCTCTCATCGTTCGTGGAGAATCTGTTGAAAGATCAACCCTTCCGGGAAGAGACGTTCACAGTGGTTGTAAGTGCTCACGGCGCGTTGGTCGTCTTGGCTGCCAAGGTGGCCATGGGACAGAAACTCCTCGTCATGAATCCAAAGAATTGGGAAGAACGGGAAGGCCAAGTTGCCTATCTTGGCTCACCTTATGGCGGACTGGCAAAGGTTGCAATCGAGTTCACCCCGCCTGCCCCTGAATTCTGGCCGGTCGGCTCCCCACCGGACGATTGGAAATCCGTTCCCGCCTAGGACGAGCCCTCGACTGTCTAGATTCGCGGGGAACACCACAGAACTCACTTGATCACGACTTCGCCACCCCTCCACTCCAGCGATCTCCACTAATTTCACTTTTTCACGGCTTCAACGTGAACAAGAAGCATTTCGGGTGCGCCGTTCGCGCTGGAATATTCATCGCTGGTAAGTTTTTTGTCGGACAGGAACTTGGTTGAGTTACGAAGCACGAACTTCATTCCGCCCGCAGAAAATTCGCTGCGATAGACGAGATTGTCTCCTTCCCATTGGCCCGTCTCGACGACCGCTGCCGGAAAGGAATCGCCGAAAACGTAAGCTCTGTAAGCCTTCTCTTTCGGGTCCCACGTCATGACCATGACGCCTTCAAATTCGCCGACGGGCCCCTTCGAGTGGAAACGGTTAATGATGGAGTTGCCGCCCGGCCCAAGCTCGCTTGTGTACACGCCGGTGTTGACTCCGCCGTTCGGAGCGAACGCAGATTTGGGGTAGGTCTCCGTGTACTCCCATTTGCCGACATAGAGTTTGGAGAGACGCTGCATTTCCGGCACGGGGAGTGAGGGCGGCTTTTCTTCTTGCGCGGCCGAATTTCGCGCGCAAAGAATTGCGGCCGCAGAAGCCAGCCATATCGCGGCAACGAGAATTTTGAAACGCGTGGCATGGATCATTGTTTCCTCCATCAAACCGGGATTTCCTTTTTGACCTCAAAAACCGAAGAATTGTACACGCGTTTTACCCTCCGGTGGGCTGCTTGAACCAAGTTCCATCTTGGGCGAGTGGCCCAAGCTTGACGTGCCGAGATGATTTTGGGTGCCCCGTTCCTTTGGCGCAGCCAAAGGGCGGGGATTCTCCCGGAACTCGCCTGATCGCATCGCTTTTGACTCCACGACTTGTATCTCGCCTCAGCACGCCGCATCCCACTGAAACCATTCACCTTCTCAACCATCCAACGCTCGCTACCCCTATTGACGCATATGGTATGATAAAGTTGTAGGTACTCGCACGCCCAGTGAAAGAACGCGCCATGACCGTAAGTCCCTTAGGCCCACCAGTTACGGAGGATCGTGCCCCCAAGTCCTTTAGGCCCATCAGTTACGAAAACAGGGGGTGGGGGGAGGGGCTTATGGCGAATATGATCCTCCCCGCGAGAAGAACTAAGTACCGCAAAATGAATATGATCCGCACTCTTTTGGAAGACATTGAAGCCAAAGGGACTTTAAGTCCTGTGGATGTCACTCTTACGCGATACCCTCGACCTAACTCCTTTTGCTGCCACTCTTATGAACTCATGGGGGGTGGGGGGTGCCCCTCCACAATTCGCAATCTGCTGAAATATAGCCACTTAGATTTTTCAACCCCTCGAGATTTCACCGTTTCAGCCCTTCTCCGCATGGACTTCGCGTGGCGACTGCCGTATCGTGCATCCGCGCAGAATGGCCGCCGAATCTCCAACGCGCGTGCGCTGGCTCCTGGTCGCGTGGCTCGGACTGGTCGGCGCGGTCAGCTACCTCGATCGCGTCAACATCTCCATCGCCGGGATCTCCCTGGCGCGGGAATTCCGTCTCGATCAGCAGCAGCTCGGTTTCGTTTTCAGCGCGTTCACGCTGGGCTACGCGCTCTTTCAAGTTGCCGGTGGCCGCCTAGCCGATCGCTTCGGCCCGCGGCGCATCCTGACCCTCGGAGCGATCTGGTGGGCGATCTTCACCACATTGACTGCTGCTGTTCCGCTGCGCGTTGCCGGAGCCGTGTTCGTTTTCTGCGCGGTACGCTTCCTGCTGGGCGCGGGCGAATCGGTGATGTATCCCAGCTCGAACCGCTGGGTCGCCAACTGGATTCCCATGAGCGAGCGCGGCGTGGCCAACGGCATCCTTTTCATGGGCGTCGGCGGAGGCGCAGCCATCACGCCGCCGCTCATCACCGCGCTGATGACGCAATACGGCTGGCGCAGGTCGTTCTGGATTTGCGCAATCATCGGCATCGTCGCGGGCGCCCTGTGGTACTGGATGGCGCGCGACCATCCCCAGCAGCACCCTTGGGTGAACGACGAGGAACAATCCCACATATCGCGCGAAATTCCGGCCGTGCGCGCCGTGCAGACTCATCTGCCATGGGGCGTCCTGCTGGCCAGCCGCGAAGTCTGGCTCATCACCATCAGCTATTTCTGTTACAGCTATGCCGCGTACATGTTCTTCAGTTGGTTCTTCATCTATCTGACCGCAGTGCGCGGCATGGACCTGAAATCCGGCTCCTATTACGCGGCGTTGCCGTTCCTGGCCATGTCGGCTGGCTCCGCGCTCGGTGGTTGGACGGGCGATCGCGTCTCCCGGCGCCACGGCCGTCGCTGGGGCCGCAACGGCACGGCGATCCTCGGCCTCACTGGTGCGGCGCTCTTCATCCTGATCGGGTCGCGCGCCGCAAGCCCCATCTACGCCAGCGTGATTCTCGCCGGGGGTGCGGGGGCTCTTTATTTTTCCTTAAGTTCTTTCTGGGCGCTGTCGGCGGACTTGGGAGGGCGCTCCGCGGGGACGCTCTCCGGCTTCATGAACATGGGCGGGCAGATCGGCAGCGCCACGACGGCGTCGCTCACGCCGTTCATCGCGGCGCACTACGGGTGGAAGGCTTCGTTTCTTGCCGCTGCGGCCTCTTGCTTTGTGGGAGCTGTGCTGTGGCTGCTGGTCGATCCCGACCGCCCACTGGCACAGCCCGTGAATGAGGGACCGCGATGATTACATCCGTCTCAAGACGAGGCAGCCGGCGATCATGTCGTGCAAGGCCTGCTTCTTTTCCGTGAAGCCCGCCATGATGTAGCCGATGCCCAGCGGCACCAAACCGGTGATCAGTTTTGAAAAGTAGCGGCCCGACGCCCGAGCAAAGGAAACGCGCTGGCCGGCAAGATCCGTGACGTAGAGGTTGAGCGCCTTCTTGCCAAGTGTTCCTTGCCAGGACGAGCTTTCCGACATCGCGTAGTAGAGCCACCCGCCGCACAGCGCGACGACAACAATCAGAAGAAACCCTCCGGTGAAGAGCACCGCGAGAAACGGCACTGCCTCAGTGTCTTCGGGGAACCGGGCGGCGTGAAACAGTGCACCTCCCGTTATCGCAAGGATGAGCAGGACGCCAACGAAGATAGGAATCCCCACAATGAGGCCGTCGATCAGGTACGCGACGAAGCGCAACCAGAATCCGGCGTAGCGGACCGAGGGAGCCGCGGCGGGGCTCCATGCGGCCGGTGCCCCGCCGGGCACGGCGGGCCGCGGGCCAGGAGTCCCCGTGGACGTTCCGCACGTGGCGCAGAAGACAGCGCCCTGAACCAGCACGGCACCGCACTTCGAGCAAAACATACGGCCTCCCTTCGGAGTCGTTCGCTGTGGGCTTGCTGCTGGCCGCGAATCCTACCTGCGGAGGCAGCCGGGGTCAAGAACCCCTGCGGCGATCCGGGATGAAGACTCGGGAACGCGGCTGGCCGAAGTCTTGGCTAGAAGCTCAAACCGCCGGTGAGCAGGGAATCACTTGCTTTGACATTCCGAAGTAACTGATTGACACGCGCGGGCAGGATTACTCCTTGGCGCCTATCGTGACGCTCTACCATAGAGGTCAGCGCAGGGCGCTCATCATTCCAGGCGGAGCGGTAGTACGAAAGTACCACTCGCACTTCCTTCGCTCCGCTCCATATCGCTGCCGTCCCCAAGCTGACCGCAGCAGAAGCAGGCAGGATCCGTCATGTTGATACCCGTCACCCACGAAAACATGAAGGGCCGACGCTGGCCTTACGTGACTCTGGCCATCATTCTCCTGAACGTCGCCGCGTTTCTCGGAACGCACTGGAGACTTCAGGACGAAGCGAAGGAAGTCGGCAGCGCCAAGGTGCACATTCTCCTCTTCGCGGCACGGTACCCGAACCTGCAGATGGCGCCGAAGGCGAAGCAGTTTGTGGAAAATTTCGCGCAGGCCTATCCCAAAACTTTCGAGCAGCTCAAATCCGATAACCGGCCGATCGAAGATGCCTGGGACGCAAAGATGCGCATGGTCGATCCCGACGATGCCCAGGAGGAGATGAATTCGCTTTGCGCCGAATACACGCGGGTAGAGCAGAGTTCACTTCTCGAGCGTTATGCCTTCACTCCAAGCCATCCCCAGGCCATCGCGTACCTCACCGCGAACTTCCTGCACGCCGGCTGGCTGCACATCCTTTTCAACATGTGGTTTTTGTGGCTGGCGGGCAGCATCCTGGAAGACACGTGGGGGCGCGTGATCTATCCCATGTTCTACCTCGTGGCGGGGGGGCTCGCGCTCGTTTTCCACGCCATGATGTATCCGCACAGCATCGTCCCGACGCTTGGCGCTTCCGGCGCCGTGGCAGGACTGATGGGGGCGTTTCTGGTGCGCTTCCCAAAGGTGAAGATTCAGATGTGGTGGATCTTCTGGTTTGTGTTCCGCGTCCGGATTTACAAGTTTAAGGCGCCGGCCTACGCGCTGCTGCCGCTCTGGCTGGGGCTCGAGTTTCTGTTTGGAATGCTCGGCGCTTCGAGCGGGGTGGCTCACTGGGCGCATGTTGGCGGATTCCTTTTCGGCGCGCTCATGGCGCTGCTGATGCGCGTGACAGGAATCGAGCAGAAGGCGGACGAAGCCATCGAAGCGAAAGTCAGCTGGACGGCCGACCCGCGCATCGTGAAAGCCACCGAACTCCTCGGACAGAACCAGGCGGATGCCGCCCTTGCGCCGCTGAAGGACCTAATTCGCGAGCAACCCGATTCCCTGGATGCACACGATCTTCTGGCCAAGGTCTACTGGCGGAAGCAAGACACAGCCAACTATCGCGACGAAATGGCGATCCTCTGCCGCCTGCATGTGAACCAGAAAGAGATGGACGCGGCCTGGCAGGACTACGAAGATTTCCTCCACTCGGGCGGCGAGAAACTCCACAAGGCCATTTGGATGGCGCTGTGCCGCCACCAGGAGACGCTGCAGAGCTGGGATCGCGCGGCGCAGGAGTACGAAAAGCTAGCGAAGGCTTACCCGCAGGACCGCTTGACGGTGCCCGCGCTGGTTTCCGCGGCGCGCATCCAACAGAAACAGCTTCACAACTCGAGTGAAGCGCTGCGCCTCTACCGCACGGCGGAAAGCTCTCAGGCGCCGCACCTGGACACGGATTCCAGCGCGATTCGAGCTGCGCTGCAGGAATTGCAAGCCGCCACGCCGGTACCGCAGAATTCCTGGAGCTGATTTCAGCTCATTCGGCGGCGGAATCGGGAAGAGCGCCGCCCCCATTCGCCGCGCGGGCTTCCTTGCTGGCTGAGTGCAGCAGCATTCCCGCCGTGTAGAGCACCACAAAGACCACCAGCCAGCGCACGGTCGACATCTGCATCGATTTCACAATGTAGGCGGCCAGCAAGACCCCGGGGATTCCTCCTACCGCGAGCCCGATTGCCGCCTTCAAATCATATCGCCTGCTGCGGATGAATCGAACGCTGCCAGCGGGCATCAGGAACGCGCAAGAGCCCATCATGATCGGAAATGCTGCGATCGGGTTCATTCCGAGCAAGCTCACCAGAATCATGCAGGGCGCGTACAGCCCGATCCCCAGCGTCATCAAAGCCCCGAGGACGAAGTTCCCGCCCACACCGATCCAGAAACGCAGGCCCGTCAGGCTGAGGCTGTCTCCACCGGCCGGCAGAATGTGCATGCCGAACTTATCCTGCAGTTGGGTGATTAACATCAGGGACGCGGCGACGATCAGACACGCGCCGAGGCCGACCTGGATCTTTCTCCTCGGCCAGTGCGAGACGATCCCTGCGCCCAGCCAGGCCCCGAGGACGGAAGCCGCGATCATCGCGATCAACGTGCGGAAATCCACGGAGATGATCGCGACATAGATCAAGGCCTCGGCCACGGTGGGAATTGCGTGGCCCACGTTGAGCGTGCCGGGAATGAGTTCGTCCTTCACGCCCTTCAGGAACTTGAAGATCGACGTAGTCGTCGCGAACGAGCCGATCCCAAGCGTGTCGAAGAAGTTGGTGACGAAGCCGATGGCGAGGCGGAGACCCACGACAGCGGTGCTGTCCTTAGAGATGACCGAGACCCAATAGATGACGAAGGCCAGCGTCTCGACTCCAAGCACGATCAGCAGCGCTTTGATCATTCAGCCTCCAGTAGCTTGGTCATCTTTCTATCCCCAACGAGACCTTCCCCGTATGAGCCGATTGAATACAGGTGTCGCGCACAAGCCAGTCCCACTTTCCGGGGCCGGATGGGACCCCGAATCACTTCAGCGCTTCCTCGGCTTCGGCCAGCGTCGGATAGGATTGAAACAGCGGCTCCAGTGCGGAGAGTTTGATGACGCTGCTCACGCGGTGCGTCAAGCCCACTAGTGCCATTTGCTTCTGGCTTTTCTGGCAGGAGATGAAGGTGCGCACCAGCGTCCCGAGCGCGGCGGAGTCGATATAAGGAACCTCGCTCAAATCAATAATCAGCGAAGTGCCTGTCGCGGCATTGAGTGCTTCTTGAAATGAGCCTCGATTGGCCACGCTGATTGCTCCCCGCGGTTGCACGACGTAATGGCCCGGGCGCGAACCGGCCCGGCCGGTGACCTCGAGGGATTGGTCTGGCATGGCGGGGATTCTATCGAAGTGGCCCCCGCGCAGCAATGATGTTTGGAGGAGGATTCCGGAAACCCCACCCGGAGAGCGAGCGGCACCGGCGGCTCTGGTTGCGTGTGCCCAATCCCGAGGGGGAAATGGCGCAAGCTGCCCAGCTTCCACGCGGATCAGCGTTCGTGACTTTCCCCACCGTTCGGCAAGCAAAGGAGTTACGGCTGAGGCCACCTCACCACAAGATGGCGAGTCTCTTGCCATTTGAAACGGTATGCCGCGCATAGCCGCAGTGTGCGTCATAGCCTTGCCGACAGGAGAAAACTCAACATGCCCGTAGAGGAAGGAATTCTTCTAGACAAGAAGGCCGACCTGGCCGGACCGGGGATCGGCGATTACGCCGAACTCGAAAAGGTCCTTCCCAACGACTACCGTTCGCTGCTCACGCCGAAAGAAACGCAGCAAGCCATCTTTCACGTGAAGCGCTACATCGAGGACAACCTTTGCAAGGAACTGGGCCTGATGATGGTCGAGGTGCCGCTGATTGTGGACGTGGAAAGCGGCGTCAACGACATGCTGGACCGCGACGGCTCGCGCACGCCGATTCAGTTCCACATCTCCAACGACAAGAACAAGCACCCGATCGACGCCCAGGTGGTGCAGGCGGCGACGAAATGGAAGAGGGTGGCGCTCAAGCAGTTCGGCATGGGTGTTGGCGAAGGACTCTGCACGGACATGCGCGCGGTGCGCAAGGACTACTTCCTCGATCACGATCACAGTGCCTATGTGGACCAGTGGGACTGGGAACGCGTGATGACCGCGGACCAGCGCAATCTCCAGTTCCTCAAGTACATCGTCAACGGCATCTGGAAAGTGCTGGTCGGGGCAGAGAAGTACGCGCAGGAACTCTTCCCCAAACTGAAGAACGACAGATACCCAAGTCTACCGGAGAAGCTCACGTTCCTTCACGCGGAAGACATCCTGGAGATGTATCCCGACCTGCCGCGCAAACAGCGCGAGACCGCCATCCTCCAGAAATACCCGGCGATCTTCATCATCGGTATCGGTTGGCCACTCAAGGACGGCTATCCGCACGAGATGCGCGCAGCCGACTACGATGATTGGGTCACGGAAACGAAGACCGAGGACGGACGGCCCATGCATGGTCTCAACGGCGACATCCTGGTGTGGAATCACGTCACGCGGCGGCGCCACGAGCTCTCCTCGATGGGCATCCGCGTCAACGCGGAAACGCTGCGCAAGCAGCTCGACATGTCCGGGCAGCTCGACTTCCTGAAATTCCCGTATCACCAGGCCATCTTGAAGAACGAAATCCCGCTCAGCATCGGCGGCGGCATCGGACAGTCGCGCACGCTGATGTTGCTGCTCCGCAAGGCGCATCTGGGAGAGGTCAGCGTCACGGTCTGGCCGAAGATCCTGAAGGACATGTGCGCGAAGAAGAACATCTTCGTGCTGGAGTAGGGCGGGGCGAGCGGCACTTCTTCAATCGATCAAGCAAACGGGGCGCGGCTTTCAAGCAGGCTGCGCCCCGTTTCGTTCTTCGGGCGAATGATTCGCCGGTCGGGGTTACGGGCGGCGCGAGCCGGGATCACGTTCCGCGGTGCTTGAGGATTCGGCGCGGCGGCTCCTTCTCTCGCGAATGGCGTAAATCGGTTTCTGCTGTGATTCGTAATACGTGCGCGAGAGAAGCTCGCCCAACAGGCCGAGCGAAAGGAACTGAATTCCGCTCAGGATCAGCGCGATTCCGAGCAGCAGGAGCGGACCGTGCCGCACCATCAAGGAGGTGTGATAGAGGATCTTCAAAACCAGCAGCACGGAGCAGATCACAAAGCCAGCACCGGCGGCCAGCAAGCCGGCGATTCCGAAGAATTGCATCGGCCGAGTGGAATAATCCAGAAGGAACTTCACGCTCATCAGGTCGAGGAGGACGCGAGTGGTGCGGCCCAGGCCATACTTGGACTTGCCGTTTACGCGCGGCGCATGATGGATGGGTATCTCCGCGATCTGCGCGCCGCCCCAGCTCGCCAGCGCGGGGATAAACCGGTGCAAGTCTCCGTAAAGACGGATCTCCGAAAGGATTTCGCGCCGGTACGCCTTGAACGTGCTGCCGAAATCATGGAGCGGGACGCCCGAAAGCCAGGCCATCAGCCGGTTGGCGACGCGGCTCGGCAGCCGCCGAGTCAGCCAGCCTTCGACGCGGTTGACGCGCCAGCCGCTCACCAGATCGTAGCCCTCTTTCATTTTTTCGAGGAACACAGGGATATCTGCGGGGTCGTTTTGCAAGTCGCCGTCCATGGAGAGGATGATGTCGCCCCGCGCTTGATCGAACCCCGCCTTGAGAGCGGCGGTCTGGCCGAAGTTCCTCCGCAAGCGCACCAGGTTTACTCTGCGGTCGTGCTCAAAAATATCCTGGAGAACGCGATAGGTCTCGTCGGTGCTACCGTCGTCCACGAAGACCATTTCGTACGGCTCGCCAACCTGATCCATCACTTCCGCGATTTTCACGTAGAGAGAAGAGATGTTTTCCTGCTCGTTATAGAAGGGAATGACAATGGAATAGGCGATTGGTTCTTCGTGTCTCATCGCATGGCCCGCCCCCAGGGCTCGGAGCCGGCGTGCAATATGAAATGCCCCGAACCTCGAATCAATCCCGGCTCAGCGGACAGTATGCCGGAGAATCCCACGGCGAACAATGCCAGATTGTCCGTGTCCCGTATCGTGGTTTCCGCGGGTAGAACCGGTTTGCCTTCTCGGAAGCCCCCCGGGACTTTTCTTGCGGAATCGTTGATGTATAATCACGGTTGCTGCGCGGCGGCAGTCGGAAGGGTATGCCTTTGCCTTATCGCTGGCTCCGCTCAACCGGCCCGTTCGCGCTGTTGTTGTCGCTGCTGCTCCTCCTCGGCGGTCTCCGCGTCATCCATCCCTCTCCCAGTGCCCTGGCGATAGAAGAATCCGTTAATTCTCTGCCCGCGGATGGCGTTTCAACCCTGCGCATCACCGCGCGGGCCGCAGACAGTCTCATGCTCTCGCCGCCCGCGGTGGAGTTTGCCATTGTGGAAGGCGCGCGCCATGCGCGAATCGCCGGGGTCACGCGCAATGGCCGCTCGGTCGAAGCTATCGTTCGCGCGGGAATCGAGCCCGGCGCCGTGGTTGTAGAAGCGCGGGGCGCCGGCTATGCGCCGGCGCGGATCCGCTTCTCGACGCGCCTGGATGCGGCCGACCGGTTCGCCGATGGCACGCCGGACTTCCTTCGGCTGGATAACGAATCGGACCAGCAGAGCTTCCGGCGCTGGTTTGCTCTTCTCGCCGAGGCGCAGGCCTTTCGCCCCGCCCACCTCATTCCCGCGGAGATCAACGACTGCGCTGCCCTGATCCGCTTTGCGTATCGCGAAGCCTTGCGGGAGCACGAAGGGGGCTGGGCTTCGGAACTCGCACTTCCCTCGGTCCCTGCGGCAGGCTCGGTGGAGAAGTATCAGTATCCGTTCACGCCGCTTGGCGCGAATCTGTTTCGCGTGCGGCCGGGTGCGTTCCGTGAGGAAGACCTCAGGGAAGGCTCCTTCGCGCAGTTCGCCGACGCGCAGACCATCGAGCGTTGGAACACGCATTTGGTGAGCCGCGACATCCGCCGCGCGCGTCCGGGCGACCTGCTCTTCTTCCGACAACTCGAGCAGGACCTGCCGTTTCATTCCATGATTTTTCTCGGGCGGAGTCAACTCGAGCCGGGCACGGAAGACTGGGTGATCTATCACACTGGCCCGCTGGATGGAGGCAAGGGCGAAATCCGCCGCGTGCGCGTGCGTGAATTGCTGCAGCATCCTTCGCCGCGCTGGCGTCCGGCGCCGGGCAACGGAAATTTTCTGGGAGTTTACCGCTGGAATATTCTGGCGGACTCGGAGTAACGATGCGAATCTCTCGCGTGCTTCTGGCCACGCTGATTGTGATCCTTGCAGTCCCTCTCGCGGCGCAGGACGACCGCTCCGTCTATTTCTCACTCTCGAGCGACCGCACCTATCTTCCCGGTGAGAAGGCGCGCGTTCAGGTCTGGGCGCAAAACGTGGACGTGCTCGAGTTCCGGGTGTATCGCGTGAACGATCCTGTGCTGTTCTTCGAGAAGCTCGAAAACGCGCACCGCTTCGGGGGACGCGCCCCGCGCCTTCCGTTCGAGCAGAACTGGCTCGAACGCTTCCACGACTGGAAGCGCGAATGGCGCTCCCGCGTGCGCGAC
>CAVTZX010000002.1:0-15677 GCA_963739275.1 uncultured Acidobacteriota bacterium | reverse complement strand
TACCAAAAGATGTACACGCTCGGTGGCAAGCTCTTCCTGAAGCCCGCACTTGCAGTGAGCGGCAATCCGGCGCCGCGCCCCGCGGGAGCCAATGCGTTTGTGGCCGGATCTGCGACCGCGCCCGCGGGCAGCGAGGCGACGATGATGCTCCGGTCGTATTGCGTGGAGCTGCACAAGCTGGCGCCGCATCCGAAGACGGTTTATAAGTTCGCGGACGCAGGCGACCAGAAAAAATATGCGCCGAACCGCGAGCTGGTGGACCGCGCCTTCCACTTGGTGCTGACGCGCCAGATCACTCTTCCGCCCGGGCAGACGATGGACAGCCTGGTGCAGTGGATGCTTTGGAAGAACATCGAGGGCCTCGATGAAAAGAGATTCCACGAGGAGTTCTTCGACCTGGTGAAGAAAAACTACGAGGCTCAGAAGAAGAAATGGGATAAAAACGCGCAGCAGGACGTCGAGAAACTAGAGCAGGATCTCTGGAACAATACGCAGAAGGTGCTGACGGCGAAGAACTGATGCCCCCCCTTGTAGGAATGTCCAGGGCCGGAAGACGCTTGTTTCTTACGGCTGCGTGGAGATCGAGTCGCTCGTCCATTGGCCGTCCACCAAGCGCCAGATGCCGAGCGGATTCTCATTCTGCAATTCCGGCGGCAGCGCCGCGCTTGGGAAGCTCTGAAAGCAAACGGGTCGCGCAAAACGGTAGATCGCCTGGCCACCGACAGAAGTGGAGCGTCCGTCGGAGGTCGCTGGATACGGTCCGCCGTGCACCATCGCGTGGCAGACTTCGACGCCGGTCGGATAGCCGTTAAAGATGACGCGGCCGACTTTCGTCTCGAGCACGGCAACGAGGTCGGCGTATTCGCGCAAGTCGTCCTCGGTGCCGTGCAGGGTCGCGGTCAAGTGCCCTTCAAGCTTTCGCGCGATCGCAAGCATCTGCGCGCGCCCGGAATGGAAGACGACGAGCGCCTGCGGGCCGAAGATTTCGTCGCTGAGATCATCGTGGCGAAGAAAGGTTTCCGCGTCGGTTTCAAACAGCGCCGCGCGCGCGCGAAAACCCGCGTCGCCCCTTCCCTGCCCCTGCGCCGTTTTTCGGACGCCAGCTCCGCGAGCGCGTGCTTCGATGCCGGCGGAGTAGGCTGAGCCGATGCCCGAAGTGAGCAGAGCGAACTCCGGCGCCGCGGCCATTTTTTCATTGAGCGCTTTCGCCAGAGCCCGAGCGCTCTCGTTGTCTTCGGCGATCACGACTCCGGGTTTGGTGCAGAACTGGCCGCCGCCGAGCGTGACCGAGGCGTGCAAGCCTTCCGCAATCTGCTCACAGCGTTCGCGCAAGGCTCCGGGAAGGATGAAAACAGGATTGACGCTGCTCATCTCGGCGAAAAAAGGAATCGGGTCGGGCCGCGACGCGGCGATGTCCATCAGCGCCCGGCCACCTTTGCGCGAGCCAGTGAAGCCGGCGGCTTTGATGTGCGGATGGCGGACCAATTCCATGCCCACTCGGGTGCCGGCATCGAACAGCAGTGAGAACACTCCTTCCGGCATGGCGCAGGCGCGCGCGGCATCGCGGATTGCTCCGCCGACGATTTCGGCGGTGCCGGGATGGGCGGGATGAGCCTTCACCACGACGGGATTGCCCGCCGCGAGCGCCGAAGCGGTGTCACCACCGGCCACGGAAAACGCGATGGGGAAATTACTGGCGCAGAACACGGCCACGGGGCCGAGCGGGCGCAGCAGCGAGCGCACGTCCGGTTTGGGGAGCGGCTTACGGTTGGGATCTGCGCGGTCGATGCGCGCTGCAAGCCAGGAGCCTTCTTCGACGATGCCGGCGAAGAAACGGAGCTGGCCGCACGTGCGGCCGATTTCGGACTGGATACGCCCAGCGGGCAGCGCGGTCTCTTGCGTGGCGCGGGCAATAATGTCGTTTGCGAGCGTCTCGATTCGCTCGGCAATCCCGCGAAGAAATGCTCCCTTCGCCTGGCCTGCCAGCCGACCGTACTCCGCGAACGCGTGATTCGCGAGCCGCGCCGCGTCACCTATGTCTTCTGGGGTCGCCGAGAAATACCCCGGCGCAAGCTTTGTTCCGGTGACAGGGTCGAACGCAGAGAACTTCTCTCCGCCCAGTACGCCGGATCGATGACCGATGATCGAAGTTCCGATCAGCTCCACAATCTCACCTCTCCAGTTACTTGTCGGGTGTCTTCGGACGGGTTTCGAGCGCCTTGCGGACTACGGCGCGAGCCGCAGCAAGCTCTTCACCGACCAATTCCAGGCGCGGCGGACGCACCCGTGCGCTGCCCATGCCCACTTCCTGCTGCACCAACTTGATGAGCTGTACGAATTTGGGGACCGTGTCCATGCGCAGCAGCGGTAGAAACCATCGGTAGAGTTCAAACGCCTTGCCGCGCTCGCCGCGGATTGCGTAGTCGAAGAGGTCCACGGATTCCTTCGGCAGCGCGTTCACCAAGCCGGCGATCCAGCCGACAGCACCCACGTAAATCCCTTCGACAATCGCGTCGTCCACCCCCACGAAGACGGCCAAGCGGTCGCCGACGAGCGCGCGGATGGCGGTGACACGGCGCACGTCGGTGCTCGATTCCTTCACGGCGTTGAGGTTCGAGCATTCCCCGGCGAGTTCCTCGATCTGTTCGGGCAGGAAATCCGTGCCGTAAGAGACCGGATTGTTGTAGAGCATGCAGGAGAGTTTTGTCGCCCGGAAGATGGAGGTGATGTGCGCCTTCATCTCCCGCCAATCCCCCTTGTAAACGTAGGGCGGGAGCACCATCAGTCCCTGGCACCCACGCGCCTCGGCCGCTTTCGCGAGCTCGACTGCGTCCGCAGTTCGCAACGCGGAGATTGCCGCGACGACCGGCACGCGCTTGCCGACGGAGCGCACGCAAGTCTCAAGGAGTTCGTGCTTCTCCGCGTGGTCCAGCGTTGCACCTTCGCCGAGCGAGCCGAGCACAACGATTCCCGTGCAACCGTTTTCAATCAGCCATTCACAATGACGCGCGACGAACGCGTGGTCCACGCGCAGATTCACGTCAAAGCACGTGGTGATGGCTGGCATGACACCTTTCCAGTTCATTCTCGCTCCTCACTCCTGAGTGGCGGCTGATCCGGCGGACTAGGGCGCGGGTATTGTAAGCGCTTTCACCCGCGCAGGAAAGATCGGCGGGCGCACCGACTCGGCTCGCCAGCCAAAAAGAATCTCTACCGCTGCACCGCAGACGCGTCCCTGGCAGGGGCCCATGCCGCAGCGCGTTTCGAGCTTGGCCGCACGCCAGGAATCATGCTGGCGGAGGCGTTCAAACGTCACGTCTTCGCAGCGGCACACGAAGGTATCCGCTTGCGGGAGTGATTTCAACTCGTCGCGCAGGCAGAAGGTGCGCTCGAGCAAGCTCGCGAACCGATGAAGCTTGCTGCGCTCACCAAAGAGACTCCGCGCCTTCTCTTCCCGTCCGGCAGCAGTGTATCCAGCAATTTGCCCTTCGACGAGTGCCAACTCAAGACCCCCAATGCCCGTTGGCTCACCGGCACAGAATACGTCGGGCACAGACGTCCGCTGCCATCCGTCCACACGCACAAAGCGATTCCGCAATTCGCAGCCGAGCAGCTCAGTGAGTTCCGTGTTCGGCACCAGATGAAATCCGCAGCCGAGGTAATCGCACTGAACCTTCCACGTTCGCTGACGCTGCCGCAGCGTCACCCGTTCCAGTCTCCCGCCGCCTTCGGCCGCGACGGGCCAGCAATCAAGAAGATAAGGCACGCCGGCCAAATCCCGGCGCATCCGGCGCGCCTGAAAGAGCTTGCCTGGATTGAGCAGCAGTCCTGCCGCAAACCGCGCAATGCGGCCCCGGCTTGCCTGCTCAGCGATCAGCAATACTTGCGCGCCATGCGTTTTCAGGTAGGCCGCAACTGCGAACAGGAGGGGCCCACTGCCGGCGACGACAACCCGCTTGCCTTCAACCGGGAGGCCCGACTTCACCAGCGCCTGCAAGCCGCCCGCACCCATAACGTTCGGCAGCGTCCATCCGGGAAACGGAAGAAAGCACTCGCGCGCTCCCGTGGCCAGAATGAGCTTGCCGAAGCGCAATTCGTGGGTCGCATCCTGCGTTTCCGCCAGAAGGACGCCCGTTGCGGGCTGCGCGATTACCTTTGCGCCGGAAATGAACTCGACCTTCGAGGCGGCAAAATTTCGATACCACTCGATCGACTCTCTTGTGCTTGGCTGATGCGCTTCCCCTCGCCAGATCTGGCCTCCAGGCGCTGGATTATCGTCGACGATGCCGACCCGAAGACCCGTGTCGGCTTTCGTTGCGGCCCAGGCCGCGGCCATGCCAGCGGGGCCTGCTCCGACGATTAGAACGTCTAGTTTGTGCACAGCATCACTCATCCGTGCGCACATCCATGCCTTCCTCGCAGAGAATCTGGCAACTTCGTTGATGGGGGCGGCCACCAATCGTGACGCGGCACTCGAAGCAGATACCCATGCCGCAGAGCGGCCCGCGCGGCTCGCCGCGCACGGAAGTGCGCAAGGCTGCAGGGCCAGCAAGGAGAATCGCCGCGGCAACCGTGGTGCCGCGAGGAACCGTCACGCGCGCGCCATCGATGGCGAGCGTGCAGCTTTCAGGCATGCACGGGCTCCGCGGTGATGCGCGACGGAAGGTAAGGCTCGATAGGGATCGCACTCGCGCGCCCGAGCAATTGATCGGTGAGGAGACGCGCGGTGGCCAGCGAAGTCGTGATGCCGAGCCCTTCGTGGCCGGTGGCGAGGAGAAGATTCGGCGTGCCCGGCGCGGGGCCGATGAGCGGCAACTTGTCCGGCGTGGCAGCGCGGAAGCCGGTCCAAGAACGAATCGCGGACAACTGCGCGACTCCGGGCATGTACTCGCAAGCGCGAACGAGCATGCGCGCAAGCATCGGAGGTTCGACGCGCGTGTCTTCGGCGCCGTATTGGCGCGAAGACCCAATGAGCAGTTGGCCCGTCTTGCGCGGCTGGACGTTAAAGGCCACGGAATCGGCGGTCACCGAGTGTGCGCTCTTCAGATAGCCCAACTCAACGACTTGATGGCGCAAGAAGGCGGGGTAGCGGTCCGTGATGAGGAGGTGCCCCTTGCGCTTGCGCACGTTCAGGCCGGGCGTGAGCGCCGGCGCCCACGAGCCCGTCGCATTCACGATATGGCCGGCGGAGAGAACTGCACCGCTGGCGAGTCTCACGCCGTGCGCGAGAATTTCCATGACGGCCCGGCCCAGGTGAAGCTCCGCACCGTGTGCTCGCGCCTGTTCGAGCAGGAAGCGCGCCGCGCAGGGCGGATAGATAACCGCGTCTTCGGGAACGATCAGTCCGCCAGCAAGGTCCTCGCGCAGATTGGGCTCGGCCTCCCGCAAGGACTGCGCATCGAGCAGCTCTGTCTTCACACCGCGAGCCGCGTAGTACTCCTGCTTGCGACGCGCTTCGGCCAACTCCTCTTCATCCGTAGCGACCCAGATTGTGCCGCACGCCTCATATTCCACTTCGGGTGGTAATTCTGGCGCGAGCTGCTGCCAGAGTTTCTGCGAAAAGCGCGTCAGCGCAAACTGCGCTTCGCTGTCGTCCATCACGACGAGGTGGCCCATCCCCGAAGCGGTAGCCCCGCCGCCGACCAAACTTGCCTCAACAACGGCAATGCGCAGGCCGGCGCGCGCGCACTCCGCGGCACAGGCCGTACCCACAATGCCCGCGCCGATGATGAGAACGTCGCAGACCGGTGCATTCATTTGCGTATGCCGACGCAAAAAGGATCGCGCGGATCGAGGATGAGGTCTGCTTCCGCGGTGATGTGCGCGGAACCCCGAATCGTCGGCAGGATCTTGCCGTCGCGTACAGCAATGCTGCCCTCAAACACGCTGCCGACAATGCTCTCCTGCCGCCAGATTTGGCCTTCTTTGAGCTTGCCGTCGGCGTAGAGGCAGGCCATCTTCGCGCTCGTGCCGGTGCCGCAGGGCGAGCGGTCATGCGCCATGCCGGGACACAACACAAAGTTCTTGCTGTCCACGCCGGGGAGCTTAGACGGCGCGAAGAGCTCGATGTGATCAATCTCCTCGCCGTTTGCGCCGCGGATTCCTCCGCCGACAAGGGCTTGCCGGATTCTCCAGGTAAACTCCGTCAAGTGGACGAGGTTGGCAAGCGAAAGCTCCATCCCAGGATGGTCCACGAGGAAAAACCAGTTTCCGCCCCAGGCAACGTCGCCCGTAATCTCCCCATAACCGGAGACGTACACTTTCACCCGCGCGGCAGTCCGATAGCTCGGTACATTTGCGACGCTGACCTCGCCGGTTTCGTGCAGGGTCGCGGTTACCGTTCCTGCGGGCGTTTCGATGTGATGCTCGCCCGCCCGAACACGGCCGAGGAAGGCGAGTGTGACCACCAGCCCGATGGTTCCATGGCCGCACATTCCCAGGTACCCGACGTTATTGAAGAAGATTACTCCGGCGGCACTCGCGGGATCGGTTGGCTCGCAAAGGAGCGCGCCGACGATGGCGTCTGAGCCGCGTGGTTCATTGACGACGGAGGAGCGGAAATCGTCGTGCTGCGCGCGCATGCGGCGGAGCCGCTCGTCGAGCGGACCCCGGCCCAGGTCAGGCCCGCCTGTGGTGACCACGCGCGTCGGTTCGCCGCCGGTGTGCGAATCGATAATGTGTATGCGCCTCAGCTGATTGAGCGTCACAAATTCCCCATCCCGTTCGGGCTGTCTGAGGAAGAGTGAATATAGCACGGCCTTCGCCTGCGCACCCGCCCAGCACACACTCCTACCAGACGGTGCACCTGCAGGACGCCATGTGATATACACTCCCCGTCCGAAATCCTCAGAGGGGAGAATCATCCACATGCTGGATCGCCGCCGTTTCATGACTGTTTGTTCGGGAATGGGGCTCGGCAGCACACTTTTTCCGGGAGTTCTCTGGACGCTGGCGCAGAATCATCCGCAGGTACCGACCCAGCCGGTCGTCACCAAGGAAATGATCGACAACGCCGCGAAGATCGCGGACGTTTCGATCGCCGACGAATACAAGCAAGCCATGCTGAACGGCCTCAACAACGCGGTGCGCGGCTACGAAGACATCTACAAGCTGCACATGCCCAACGCCGTGCAGCCCGCTCTCGTCTTCGATCCCGTGCTGCCGGAAATGAAGTTCGAGGCGCTGAAGCGGCCCATGCAGATGTCCGCGGCGCCAGCGGTGCAGACAGGCGCCGCGCCGAAAAAGATTGAAGACGTTGCATTCCACTCGATTCGCCAACTTGCAGAGCTCGTGCGCGCTCGCAAAGTTTCTTCCACCGCGCTGACGGAGATGTATCTCGAGCGGCTGAAGCGATACGACCCAAAGCTGAAGTGCGTGATCACGCTGACCGAGGACCGCGCCAGGGCCCAGGCCAAGGAAGCGGACAAGGAAATCGCCGCAGGGAAATACCGCGGGCCGCTGCACGGGTTGCCGTGGGGCGCAAAGGATTTGCTCGCCGTAAAGGGCTACCGCACCACCTGGGGCGCGGGCGGCTTCGAAAACCAAGCAATCGACATCGACGCGACCGTAGTGCAGCGCCTCGACAAGGCAGGGGCCGTGCTCATCGCCAAGCTGACGCTCGGCGCGCTGGCCCAGGGCGACCGCTGGTTCGGCGGGATGACGCGCAATCCGTGGAACATCGAGCAAGGCTCGAGCGGCTCTTCGGCGGGATCCTCTTCTGCCACCGCGGCGGGATGCGTGGCGTTCGGGATCGGCACGGAGACGCTCGGATCGATTTCTTCACCGGTGACGCGCTGCGGCTGCACGGGCTTGCGGCCGAGCTTCGGCTTGGTGCCGCGCACCGGAGCTATGGCGCTTTCCTGGAGTATGGATAAGATCGGGACGATTTGCCGCGCGGTCGAGGATTGCGCCATCGTGCTCGACGCGATCCACGGCCCGGACGACAAGGACCGCAGCGTGATGCACAAAGTGGCCTTCAACTGGAATGCGCTACTCGACTGGAATAAGTTGAGCATCGGTTACCTGAAATCTGACTTCGACCTGCAGCCCTTGCAGCCAATGCCCCCGCTCGCCGCGGACGCCACCGACGAGCAGAAGAAGCAACGGCAAGATGCAGAGCAGCGGCGCGCCCAATTTCGCGCTCGGGCGGAGTACGATCACAAGTTCGACGAAGCGGCGCTGGACGTGCTCCAGAACAAGATGAAGGTGAAGATGACACCGGTCACGCTGCCTCCGCAGTCCGAATTGCCCTACGGCGCGATGCGCCAAATGCTGACCGCCGAGGCGGCCGCGGCTTTTGATGAATTGACTCGCTCCGGGCGTGACAAACTGCTGACCGAACAAGGGCCGGGCGATTGGCCGAATCAGTTTCGCCTGGCGCGATTCATCCCCGCAGTGGAATACATCCAGGCGAGCCGCGCGCGCTACCTGGCGATGGAGAGAGTGAATGAGGCAATCAAAGGCTTCGACGTGATCGTCGCCCCGACAAACAGCAATCAGTTGACCATCACCAACCTGACCGGACATCCCTCACTGATCTTGCCCAACGGCTTCCGCGGCGAAGACGCGCCCAAGTTCACGACGGCGGGCGGCGGCAACTTCGGCGGGCCGGGCACTCCGGTGAGCCTGACGTTTCTGGGCCAGCTCTTCGGGGAGGCCAAGCTATTGCTCTTCGCGCGCGCCTATCAGGAAGCGACTGGCTTTCACCTGAAGCATCCCAAACTGGATTAGCGCAATTTGCGTCGCAAGGGCGGGCTTCAAACCCGCCCCTGCGGATTTTGGTCGCTACATTCCCCCGCCAAAGCCGGGGCCCTGTGGCACGCGCGGCATGGGCTTGCGCGGCAACTTCTCCGCGCGGTTCGCGGTCAGGTATACGAACGAAGCCACGATCACGGCCATCTGCTTCATGTCCGCTTCCTGAATGCGCTCGTACACGTCCATGTTGGAGTGGTGCGTGCGGGAGTCGTAGTCCATCTCGTCTTGGATGAACTGGAAACCGGGGATACCGACGCCATCGAAGGCGAGGTGATCGGTGCCGCCGGTGTTGCGGATGGTGAGCTGCGTCATCCCCAGGCTGTGGAAAGGCTCCATCCAGCGCGAGAAGAGCCCGGCAATGGCCTCGTTGCCCTGCAAGTAAACGCCGCGGATCTTTCCCGTCCCATTGTCGACGTTGAAGTAGCCGGAAAGCTTGGCCTGCTCCGGTTTAATCACCCAGGATTTGGCGTCCTGCGAAGGTTCGGCGAAATGTTGCCGTGTATACGCGCGTGAGCCAAGCAGGCCCTGCTCCTCGCCAGTCCACAGGCCGATGCGAACGGTGCGCCGCATCTTGAGGCCGGTGGCCTTGAGGATGCGCATGGCTTCGAGCATGACGGCTGAGCCTGCGCCATTGTCCGTCGCTCCGGTGCCGCCGTGCCAGGAATCGAAGTGCGCGCCGAGCATGACGACTTCATCAGCCTTGTCGGTCCCCGGAATTTCGCCGACGATGTTGAACGAGCCTTTGTCAGCATCGTAGAACTTGTTCTGGATGTTCATTTCCATGGTGACCGTAATTTTCTTCTGCAGGATGCGATAGATGCGGCCGAAGTTTTCGGCGGCGAGGGCCACGCGCGGCACGACGGGGTCGGTCGAACGCCGATCCGCGCCGCCCTGTACAAAGACCGTGCCATCGTCGCCGCGCTGGTTTTCGATCCACGCGAGAACACCTTCATCCGCGAGGAATTTTCCCAGGCGCGTCTGGAAGTTCTGTCCGCCCTGGCCGCCGGGCCCGCCCTGCTGTCCGGGTTGCAGAGGAGGAAGGCCCGCGGCGGCGCGCTGCGCGTTGATCACCGCAAGGTTGGGCCGCACCGGCACCGGTTGGGTGGCCAGGTCCGCCAACTGCTGCTCGGTATAGCGCTGGGCGTCCGCCGTAAAGTGCGGCGCGGGGTCGCGCACCTGATCCGAGGCCACGGTGATGACGAACTTGCCCTTTAGCTGGCCCTTGTACTTCTCAAGGTCCTGGTCATTTTGAATCGGAGCTATCACGACCTCGCCGGTGACCGGGCCGTTTGTCCCCGGCGTCCACGCCTTCGGATAGGCGATCAGCGGGAAAGGGTGCGGGGTGAGCACCATCGCGTAGAATTTCTCGTTGGCCCAGCCGCGGCCAAATTCCGTGGCCCAGGGCTCGAGGTGCACGTTGGCCAAGCCCCAGTCGGTCATCAGCTTGGTGGTGTACGCGGCGGCTTCCCGGGTATTCGGCGAATTGGTGAGCCGCGGGCCGTACACGTCGGTCAGATAACTGATGATTTCCATCACCTTTGAGGTCTGGTTGGAAAATCCCTCGTCCTTGATCTTTGCTAGCCCGTCGTAATCGATGGGCTCCTGCATCTGCGCGATGCTGGGAAACGCCAGCAGGAATACCATCAGCAACGCAAGAACTGCGTTGAGTTTGCGCACGATTCCTCCCCTTTTCAGCTCAGATAGATCGGGTGATCAGGCAACCCCGTCTTTGCGGAGTGAGACGCGGCAAACGGGAGCGAAGTTTCCACGCGGATGAGCTCTCTAGGACATGGACAGCGCCAGGAGGGGCGAAAATGCCATCCGGCCAGTCCTGGACGGGAGGGGACATCGATTTAAAGGGCGGTGTCTCCAGCGACACCGAGCTGGGAGCGCCTGAGTCTTCCAGCCTGTGGATGGGGAGCAGCAGGCTGGGGCTTCGCGCCGCAAATCGCCCCGCAGACGTGGCGCGGAGCATGCGTCGCCCGATCATCGACGGGAAAAAACTGGTGCTAGCGGATCGCGTTCGAGGGGGGCCGATACGGGACGGCCTGCCTCCTCCAGCGATCGCTCAGCAGGGCGCCGGCGGGTTCATCCACCAGGAAAGCGCGGAAGCCTTCGGGCGCGGTGACCATCTGCGCGGGGAGTGGAGGGTCGCTGGATCCCTCGAACACCTCGCGAAGGGCCGCGGCCTTCTCCGAGCCGCAGACGGAGAAAAGCACGTATTCGGCCGCGTTCAACACCGGGAGAGTGAGGGTCATGCGGCGCGCCTTGAGCTGAGGCACGAGCGGCGTGGTCACCCAGCGGGAAGTCTCCGCCAAGCGGCGCGCGCCGGGAAAGAGCGAAGCCGTGTGACCGTCGGGGCCCAGACCCAGCAGGATCAGGTCGAAGCGCGGGAACCCGAGGGCATTCAGCGGAAGATTCCGGCGGAGGACTTCTTCGTACTCCTGCGCCGCGCGGCCGAGGTTGGGGCGCTCGGCTTCCATCCGGTGGATCTGATCGATCGGTATAGCCAGATGAATGAGGAGTTCACGGCGCGCCGTGCCGTAATTGCTGTCCGCATGCTCGGGAGGGACGCAGCGTTCATCGCTCCAGAAAACCTGCACGCGTTTCCAGTCCACCTGGGTGCGGAACTCATCCGAGGCCAGGAGGCGATACATCGCGCGGGGCGTGTCACCGCCGGCGAGGGCGACGCTGAAGGCGGCATTCCGCGCGATCGCCTGCCACGCCAATTCAACGAAGAGGCGGGCGCCCGCGCGGGCGACATCCGCCGGGGTCGGGAGAATCCTCAGCGCAGGCGGGGTCACGCGGCCCAGCGGACCCGTCTTGGGCCTACGGGTAATTCCAGTATCGTCCATGCCGTGCGTCAGCAGACGAGAGGGAGCATGCTGCCTCTTTTTCTCAAAAATGCGGTCCCACTGCAAGAGTCTGCTCGCCTCTTGTTTCCGCCGCGGCGAGCCGCCCCGGCCACATTTTGCTATTGGGTGAAGTGCGCCGGAAGGCTAGGAATTCGCGCGCGGATGCAGTATCTTGAACGGGAAAAGAATCCCCAAGGAGGATGCGGATGGCGAACGACCCGTGCGGCCAGGACCCTGACAAGCCCGCCGAACCCCCGAAGCCCGGGGCGCGCATGGTGAAGTGCGTGAAGTTCGGGAGGGAGATGGAAGGACTGGACCGCGTCCCTTGGAAGGGCGAGCTGGGCCAGCGCATCTACGAGAACGTATCCAAGGAAGCCTGGAAGATGTGGATCGAGCACTCCAAGATGATCATGAATGAATACCGCCTGAATCCCCTCGACCCCAACTCGCAGAAGATCATGGAAGAACAGATGGCGGAGTTCTTCTTCGGCGAAGGCGCCAAGCTGCCGGAAGGATACGTTCCCCCCAAAGCGAAGAGCTAGCCTGCGGAGCTCCAGCACGGTTCCAATCGATCAAGACTGTGTGACTTTGCCGGTGACCGGGTGTCCCACGGGCAGTCGAGGCGTCAAGGTGAACCGAAGTTTCGCATGAGCCGCACGCAACGCGGCCTCTACTTCATCGGGCCTTTCAGCCCGCGCAAAAATGAAGCCCAAGTAGCTCGAACCCTCAGGCCAGGCCGCGACGTGATCGTGGAGCCGTGCGGTGATCTGAATCTCTTCGACGTGCGGCGTTCGATGCGCCTCCTCAATCCCTTCCACCCCTTCCAATACTCCGCTGTGCGGAACAGGAATCATCATCACGCCGGAAGCTTTCGTCTCACGCGGGAGACCGCTGCCTCCGAGATTGAGCGCGTGCCGGACGAGCAGCTCTTCGAGAAGGATCATCCTTTCGCCGCCGGATTCCTTGAACGGGCCAAAGCGCAGCGCGCGGGAACATAGACCGCCGATCGGCCGCGGCTGCGCTTCGAGCACCCACGGACCGGCGTCGTTGATGCGGAATTCGGCGTGCAGCGGCCCGTGCGTGAGGCCCAGCGCGCGTACGGTTTGTGCGAGGCGCTCTTCGATTCTCACTTGGACATTGCCGGGCAGGCGTGAAGGGGTGACGTAAATCGTCTCCTCGAAGTAGGGTCCCTCGAGCGGGTCGGGCTTGTCGAAAATCGCCAGTACCCGCAGCCGGCCGTGCGTTAACAGCCCTTCAACGGAGACCTCCCCGCCGGGAATGTACTGCTCGACGAGCAGGCGGTTGTTGCCCGGCTGCCGCAGGGCCTGAATCTCTGCCGATTCGAGAAGACTCTGCACGCGCTGGACTGCGGCGATGAACTCTGCCTCGTTGTTTGCGCGGATGACTCCCTGGCTGGCCGCGAGCAGCAGCGGCTTCACAACGCAGGGATAGCGGGCGCGCGCGCTAACCACGCGCGGGTCCTCGCTCAACCGAAAGGAGAAGAAAGCCGGTACGGGGAGCCCGGCGGCGCGGAGCACCTCACGTTGGCGCAGTTTGTCGCGTGCGACCTCGACCGATTCCGGCGAGTTGTATGGAATTCCCAAGGCCGGCGCGGCGTGCGCGGCGGTGAGAATTGGCCGGTCGCCGAGCGCGAGGATGGCATCGATGGGTGACTGGTGCGCGCGGCGGAGGATACGCTCGGCGGCCTCTTCCGGTTCCTCGAAGTGCAGAGCCAGCGCACCATCGGCCCAGGGATCATCGAGATGACTACACCGGTCGGTGCCGAAGACGACTTCGGCGCCGAGTCTCTCCGCGGCTTGAGCGAAGCTGCGTGTTTGATAACCCAGCTTGCTTGCGAGAATGAGAAGACGGCGCCTGGGATTCACGGAATTCATCGAATTCGATTCCAGGCCTGCAAGTTTGCCACGATTGCGTGACCCGCTACACGAAAGCTTCGGCCTTGCGAATGGCTTCCCGGGCCTTGGCGATGGGGACCAACTGGTCCCGCGTCGGCTCGGCTCAACAATACCAGGGCTCGTTCAGATACGGGATTGCGGCGCGCGAGACCATGACCCCCTCTGGAATCGGCGCGTTCGCACGCACACCGCGCGCTTCCTGAGCGGCGCGCCAGATCCGGTGAAATGTCTCCCTGCGTGTGCGGCCGAGCTTCTCGCTGCGGCGGACAGTCTCCTGCACCGCTTCGCACAAGTAATCCACGCGCGGATCGGGATTCCTCCATAGATGTGCCAGTGCAGCTTCGTCAAACGGCCCGGCGATCTCACGCATTTCTGCCAATTCCAGAAGCCGCGAGCCCGCCGGAATCAGCAAACGGATTCCGAGTTGAATCGGCGGCACATTCTCAACCAGCTCGAGAGCGCTCAAGACGCGAAGCAGGTCCGCATAGCTCTCCAGCGTCGTCCAGGGCGTGAAGGGCACAAACGTGGGTTGCAGCGCCAAGCCTTCCTTGCGAGACATCTCCACAACGGCGAAGAAGTCAGCCCGCGTGTGACCTTTGTCGAGCCGCGCGAGCACGGCGTCGTCCACGGACTCCGCGGCGGTCGTGACGAAAGCGCAGCCGGTCTCGCGCAGCGTGCGCAAATGCTTCGCTTGCTCGAGCAGATGCTCGACTTTGATGGTGACGTCGTAGGAGAGCGTGGGAAATTCTTGGTGCAAGTCAGAGACGATCGCCATGGCGTGGCCGATGCCGTTGAAGAAATCGGGATCACCGAAGGTAATGTGGCGCGCGCCGGCGGCTACCTGGCGGCGGATGTCCTCGAGCACCACCTCACGCTGCACGACCCGGAAAGCGCCATTGTAAACAGGCACAATCGGACAGTGGCGGCACAGATGCCTGCAACCGCGGCTCGCTTCGGTGTAGCCGGCGATGCGATGTTCGCCGCTGGGCAAGATGAGATGCGCATACTGCTTGAGTGGCACGAGGCCCGCGCGGTCCGGCGTGATGAAGTGCTGCCGCGCCAGCGAGACGACCGGCTCCGGCTGTGCGCCAACGCCATCCTGGGTGCGCGAGCCCCGCTGTAAACGGTCCGCAAGCGACACCAAGCTTTCCTCGAATTCTCCACCCAGGATCGTATGCACGCCGAGCTTGCGCAGATACGTCTCGTTCACCGGCGCATAGAGGCCGTAAAAGCAAAGATGAGCGCGCGGATTGAGCCGGCGCACGGGCTCCAAGAGTTCGACGGCCAGGCGCGTGGCCGTGTGCATGGGTACATAGAACGCGACGAGGTCCGCCCCGCGGATGGCAGCTTCACGAAACGCGGCGCGCGAGAGATCGAGGCACGTCACGTGCGCTCCGTGCGCGCGCAGCCACGCCGCTGGCGACGCTAAGCCAAACGGCTGGCGACCGAGCTCGTACGTGGAGATGAGAACGGCGTGGATGGGGCGCCTGTGCATGGTGAGTCCTTATTCTAAACCATCCGAGCGCGGCGCACCGCGCGCTCAGAAGCGCATGAGGTCGCGGCCGACGACGATGGAGCCGTGGAAATACTTGCTGGCACGTTCGAGGAATGTCTGGTCGGCATCACCCGGGACGAGATGGGTGAGAACGAGGAGCTTCACACCAGCTTTCTCGGCCACTTGGCCGGCTTCTTCGGCACTCGTGTGGTAGTGCTTGAGGCGCGCGGCGACTTCCGGCGAATCCGCGCGATCAAAGTGCTCCGGAAGGTAAGCTTCGAGCACCAAGACGTCGACGCCCTTTGCTGCGCGGATCAGATTGTCGTTGGGACGTGTATCGCCGGAGATAACCACGCTCTTACCATGTGAGTCGAAACGATAGCCGAAAGCCAGCTCGACGGGTCGGTGGTCTTCGGCGAACGCGGTAATCTTGACGTCGTCGTCTTGATAGACGACGCCTTCGCGCACGATATGCGTATGGATCGTCGCACCGGTGGCAGGTAGCATTTCCTGCAGATCTCGCCGAATGTGGATATCGGCGGCGAAAAACTCGAGCAGCGCTTTGGCCGCCTCCGCTGTCCCCTGCGGCCCGTAGAGTTCGAACGGCACTCCGCGACGCAGCACCCAGGTGGTGTTGAA
The DNA here is from genome assembly GCA_963739275.1 of uncultured Acidobacteriota bacterium. Classification (GTDB taxonomy): domain Bacteria; phylum Acidobacteriota; class Terriglobia; order Acidiferrales; family UBA7541; genus JBGQGH01. The sequence continues at coordinate 18 of CAVTZX010000002.1, read as the reverse complement.
AAGATCGGGCAGCCCCGC
>CAVTZX010000001.1:0-100841 GCA_963739275.1 uncultured Acidobacteriota bacterium | reverse complement strand
TCAGAATTATTAAGAATAAAAGGTAACGGAAATATTGGCATCGGTACAAATTCTCCTTCTGCATATGGGCATGGTGGCATCAATCGTATTTTAGAAATAAAAAATAATGCTCCTACAGGGGGTAATGTACAATCCCATTTGATACTTTCAAGCAATAGTAATAGTGGTTCATTAGGCGGTATTACTTGGGTGGGCAATGGTTTAAGTGGTGAACAACGAACTGGTTTTATTGGCAATATTTATGAAACTGCCAATGCCGCAGGAATTGTTTTTTATACAAGAAATAATACAGGGTTACTTTCCGAAAAAATGACTATCGCAGGATCTGGTAATATTGGTATTGGCACAACATCTCCAAATGCACCATTACAATTTCCCAACGACATCAGAAATAGAAAAATTGTACTTTGGGAAGGAGCCAATAACGATAATCAATATTATGGCTTTGGAATTAATGGAGGAACACTACGCTATCAAGTAAATACTACCAATGATGATCATGTATTTTTTTCGGGTGTAAATAACACAACTAGTAATGAATTATTTAGAATAAAAGGTAACGGTGCAATAGGTATCAATGGAAGTACTGGAACTTTAGGTCAGGTTCTTACAAGTAATGGTAGTGGGGCTGCACCCACTTGGCAAAATGCAAACTCCACAATACAAGTCAATGCTGGAATTCCATCACCATCAGTTGTTACTGTATCATCTGCTAGTGGAGTATTTATTAATTCTCTTGCAAGTTATTTATACTTCCAAACTCATGGAAGAAAGATGAATGACGTTGCCTTCGCGCAAGACCGGGACTCCCACGAGGCTGAGGAGAAAAGTGGCCAGCCGGGAGGCCATGAACTGCAACGGAAAGGTGACTTCATTAAAGATGACGACCGGGATGGGGATCATCAGAAACAAGACGGCCCAGGGAAAAAGCAAGGCCCGGAAATACTGCCAACCGGAGAAATAGATGATCAATCCCGCCAGGAGAAAAACAAACGATGAGCGGGAAAGGAAGAGTTCGGCACCAAGCACCCCGACGACGAGGATCAAAAGCGCCCCCGTGATGACGACCAAACCGAACCAATGGGGCTTGAGAGGGAGGCGAGCCAGTTGGCTTCGGTCTTGCCAGATGACAAAGAATGAGAAGAGAGGAACGAAGAAACCGTGAGAAAAGTTGGGATCGTTCCACCAATCCAAGACCAAAGCGCCTAGGATCCCGTAGTACACGAACGCCAGCAGGCCCAAGAGGATAGCCAACTGGAGCCAGTTCAGTGGAATCGCCTGGTTCAGGCGGGCTGAGGTGCTCAAGGTGGCTTCTTCGCGCGTCTGATTCAAACCTATTCCCTGATCCCCCCACAAGGTACCGAGAACCCGGATAGCTTGCAAGAGAGCTCGGAGCGCGCGTGTGCTCAATGAACCCCTAATCCTAAGAAGAGACGAAGCCGCGCGTCGGCCGAACGAACTGGTTAACTGAGGATTCACTAGGAAGGGGGCCAAATGGCACCGGCTGCCAGAGACATGGGATGACCCATACGCTGTGTCCACATGGGGCAATCGGCGGCTCAGAGGTTCCAGTTGGCTTGGACATTTTGGGAACTTTCTTTCCACTCGACACTGGCGAGACGACCTATCGGTGCCCAATTTTGGCGGCAGAAGCATGTCATTTATATGGCTAATCTATTGAAATATAAGACTTTATCGTAGGAGAGGAGACCGAGGCCTCCCTCCGGTGACCGTGGCAGCATCCTTGCAGCTTCGTGGGAGGTTCCAGACGTATTACTGCGCCCTCTCGGAGGATCAATGCCGCAAGAAGCGCTTGAGACCACGTACTTTGACAGCGTGGTTGCCGCGCGTCTCGATGGGGAGCACTTCTGCGCCCCGGCCGTGAGCCCCGCCATGCGATCGCTGGAGCGTGTGATCTCTGGGATTGCGCCGACCGATATTCCCGTACTGCTGGTTGGCGAAAGCGGGACGGGGAAACAGGTGTTGGCGACGGAAATACACCGCCTCTCGCGCAGACACCCCGAACCGTTTGTCCACATCAGTTGCGGAGCACTGACGCTGACGGCGCTAAATGACTGGCTGCACATGGTCAATGGCGGGAACGGAACCAATGGAAAGGTGATGTCAGGGACGGTTTTCCTGGACGAGATTAGCGAGCTGAATTCAGCATGCCAATCGAGATTGCTGCAGGCCCTCCCGACCGGGAATGGCGCCCCCGGCGGACACGGGTTGGGATGCCGTGTGGTTTCCGCGACCAGCCACGACATGGAAGAAGAGATGCGCGCGCAGAGATTCCGAGAAGAACTCTACTACCGCATCAACGGAGCCTGCCTGCGCTTGCCCCCTCTACGGCACCGCAAAGAAGACATCACCCTGTTGGTGGATCATTTCCTGGGACGTTACGCAGCCGCCTTCCAGCGGCCGCGGCCGATCCTGAATCCGAGGACGTTCCAGATCCTCCGGGATTATTCATGGCCCGGAAATGTACGTGAACTGGAGAACGTGGTGAAGAACATCGTGGCCTTGGGGGACGAGGAGGTCGCGGTAGCGGAGCTGGTGCACGTCCGGACGGAACTCAACGCGAAGCCGGAAGTTGAGGAAGGGATTTCGCTGAAGCAGGCCGCACGGAAGGCTTCGCTGCAGGCTGAGCGAGAGTTGATCCTGAAGACACTGGGGCGCACGCGGTGGAACCGCAAGCGTGCGGCTCAGGAGCTGCGCATCAGCTACAAGGCACTGCTCTACAAACTGAAGCAAATCGGCCTGGAAGATTCGGCGGCTTCCTGAGAGCACGTAAGGAGAACAGAAATGAAGAGATGCGCTGGACTGATGCTGGCAGTGATTCTGGCAGCCCTACCTTGCGCGGCCCAGCAAGACTCGAAGGCAAAGAATCAGAACGAGAACAAAGCACCGGCGAAGACGGAGCCGAATCCGGTGGTAGCCCGGCTCCGGGAAGCAACAGCCCGGATTATGTTATCGGGGCGGAAGACGTGCTGAACATCAGCGTGTGGAAGGAAGGTGAAGTCAGCCGGACTGTTCCGGTGCGGCCGGATGGAAAAATCTCCCTGCCGCTGTTAAACGACATCCAGGCGGCAGGGCTGAAGCCCGAGGAACTTGCCGCGCAGATCACGGAAAGGCTCAAGAAGTTCTTTACGGATCCTCAGGTCACCGTGATCGTGGTGACTATAAACAGCCGACGGATTTACATCACCGGCGAAGCGAACCGCGGCGGGGCGATACCGATGCTGCCAAACATGACGGCGCTGCAGGCGCTAGCGGGGGGATTCACGATGTTTGCAAACCTCAAGGGCATTTATATCTTGCGAATGGAAAATGGGAAACAGGTCAAGTTGCCGTTCGACTACAAGGCAGTGCTCAAGGGAAAAAAGCCGGACCTTATTCTGAAGCCGGGCGACACAATCGTCGTCCCGTAGGGAGAAGAACATGTTGCACTTCCAGAAGCGTTTTCGGGCCACGATTTTTGCCGTGACGCTGAGCGTCCCCGCGGCCTGGGCACAGCAACAGCCGGCGACGTCCGCAGGCAACGCGGATACCCAGGACTCTACTGGACACGCCAGTACTGATCGGCAACCGCTCTCCGGCGCGGAGAAGTACTCGGTCGGGCTTAATGGACGGGGGCGAAGCTACTTCCTTCCGACGTTTCAAATCCTGCAGAGCGCTGATACCAATCCGACGAATACCAATACCAGTGGATTCTCTAACATCAATGCGGTAACGACATTCAACGGTAATCTTTCCCTGCGACGGCTGTCGGGCCGGTCCCAATTCATGGCCGACTATTCGGGCGGAGGCATGATTTATGACAGAAACTTCGGCCTGAACAGCAGTTACCACCAAGTGGGTATCTCCGAGCAAGTGGATGGGCGACGCTGGTCGCTCTTGCTGGGTGACAACTTCAGTTACATACCTGATTCCGGGTATGGCTTCGGGGGAGGCTTCGGCGGCTTCGGTGTGCCGCTGGCTTTTGGGCCGGGGTCAAACTTGGGATCGACGAACTCGATGTTCAACCTGAATCCTGGAATAGTCCCGAGTCAGTCCATTCTTACCGGGCGCGCCCGGCGATTTGACAATGGAGTGATCGGTCAGGTGGATTACCGGGCGAGCGCGCGTTCGACGGTCACATTCTCGGGGAGCTTCGGCCTGCTCCACTTTCTGGACAGCGGGTATTTCAATTCCAAGAGTTATGGGTTCCGGGCGGGCTACGATTACAACCTGACGGCGAAGGACACGATTAGCGTCATGTATGGGGTCAACTTTTTCCGTTACGACGCAGTCGCGAACAATTTCTTCGGACAGAGTGTACAAGTCGCCTACGGTCGCAAATTGACGAGCCGCATGGCCTTCCAGATTTCGGGGGGACCGCAAATCAATCGAAACAGGTTCTCTGGGAGCGGGACGACTCATTTCAATTGGAACCTTGGGTCCTCGTTGCAATATGCGTTCCCGAACTGGAACCTGAATTTGTCGTACAACCATTACACGAGCCTAGGCGCAGGAGTTTTCCTTGGGGCGTATAGCGATGAGGTGCGCGGGAGCGCAAGCCGTCGCCTCTCGCGGCAGTGGAGTGGATCGGTGGATGTTGCCTACGCTCATAACCGGGCGACGCCAATGACCACGTCGCTGTCGACCTTCCCTGGCTTCCAAACCTTGAGCGCCGGAGGTTCCTTGAGCCGGCCGCTGGGCCATTACTCATTCCTTTCGTTCAATTACAGCGCACAACGCCAGACCAACGGGTCGTGCGTCTCCGGAGCGTGCGCACCCACGTTTTTGCGGCACGTCTTCGGCGTGGGTTTCAGCTTCAACTTCCGGCCCATAGCGCTGGACTGAAGAATTCCCGCGCTGAAGGTGCGGGGAAAGCGAGCGTATACGGATGATCGGGCAGAGACAATTGAATATGGAGGATTACCTGGCGCTGCTCAGGCGGCGGATCTGGTTGCTCTTGATCCCCTCGATTCTGGGGCCGCTGGCCGGCTACGGGGTCACTTTTTTCCTCCAGGAACAGTACAGGTCGCAAACCCTCGTTTTGGTGGAGTCACAGAAGGTCCCCGAGAAGTATGTGACGTCAGTAGCTTCGGACGACCTGAACGAACGGCTGGCAACGATGCAGGAACAGATCCTCAGCCGGACACGGCTGCAGCCTCTCATCGAGAAGTTTGCGCTCTACAAAGAAGAGCAGAAACGCGTGCCGATGGAAGACCTCGTGGATCGGCTGCGCGGCTCCATTCGCGTGAATCCGGTGCGGGCGATGAGTGGCACACAGTCGGGAGGACTGCCCGGGTTTTACATCAGCGTGACCGACGAGAACGCCCGGCGCGCGCAGAGCGTCTGTGCCGAAATCACCTCGCTGTTCATGGATCAAAACTTGAAGCTCCGCGAACAACGCGCGGAAGGTACCACCGAATTCTTAGCCAAGCAGCTCGAGGAGGCCCAGCGTGAACTGAACGAACAGGATGCCAAGTTGGCTGCATTCAAGCGGCGGTACATGGGGCAGCTTCCTGACTCTTCAGGGGCAAACTTGGGCATTCTCAATTCTATGATGACGCAGCTCGAGAGCGTGAATCAGGCGATCACGCGCGCTCAGCAGGACAAGACGTACTTGAATTCCATGCTCTCGCAGCAAATCGCCGCCTGGCAGTCCACGAAGGACACCGGGAGCCCCGAATCCCTCCAGCAACAGCTCGCGGCGATGCAGGCCGAACTTGTCAAGATGCAAGCGAAATACACAAGCAATCATCCGGACATAGTGACGATGAAGAAGAACATCGCGGACGTGCAGAAGAAGATTGATGATGCTGCCGCCGCAGAGAAGGACAAACCTGAGGAGAAGACGAACACCAAGGCGACTGTCCAGGAGTCGCCCGGGATCCAGAATCTACGAGCCCAGATCTACATTCAGGACCAGACCATCCGGGAAAAGACTCACGATCAGGAACGTCTTCAACAGCAGATCCGCGACGTCCAGGCACGGATCCAACTGACCCCGACCGTGGAACAGGAATACAAGGAGCTGACGCGGGGTTACGATACAGCGCTTGGGTTTTACAACACGCTGCTGGCTAAAAAGAACGATTCGGAAATGGCGACCGAACTGGAGCGCAGACAGCAAGGCGAGCAGTTCCGCGTGATGGATCCGGCTAATTTCCCTGAGAAGCCTTACTATCCAGACCGGCGCTTCTTCGCGTTGGGCGGACTGGGCGGGGGAATGGCATTAGGGACAGGAATTGTGCTGCTCTTGGAGCTGCGCGACAAGGCCATCCGGACGGACCGGGACGTTGAAGCTCTGCTGGGCCTGCCGACACTGGCGATGGTTCCCGCGCTGGGAGGTGGGAACGGCAAGAAGAGCTCGTTCTGGAAGCGCACGCCGCCGTCACTGGAGAAACCGGAACAAGGAGTCAGGGCCTAGGCGGTCCGAACATGTATCGAAACTTTTTTGGGTTGCGCGACAACCCATTCAACGTGAATCCTGACCCGCGCTTTCTGTATGTCACGCGGCATGCTCAGGAAGCGCTCTCGTGCCTGATGTACGGCGTGCAGAGCCGTAAAGGATTCATCCTGCTGTCCGGTGAGGTGGGGACAGGAAAGACGACACTGCTGAACAAGCTGCTCGACTGGCTGCACCGCCACCGAGTGGCGACGGCGTTTGTCTTCAACTCCAGGCTGGACGACACGCAATTCCTTGATTTCATGATGGCGGACTTCGGGATCACGTGTAAGTCAAACCTGAAGAGCCAGGTGCTGATGCGGCTCAACCACTGGCTGCTGGAGCGGTACCGGGCCGGCGAGACCGCCGTTTTGATCGTGGACGAAGCGCAGAATCTCTCACCGGAGGTGCTGGAAGAGATTCGATTGCTGACGAACCTGGAGACGGCCACCGAGAAGCTGCTGCAAATCGTGCTCTCCGGGCAGCCCGAGCTCGAGCAGAAACTGCAGCGGCCGGAGCTTCGCCAATTGCGGCAGCGCATCACGTTGCGCTGCCGGACCCATCCGCTCACGCTGGAGGAGACCGGAGGATACGTTTCCGAGCGCCTGCGGATTGCCGGAGGCAATGGGCAGCCGGTGTTCACGCCGGAGGCCGTCGAAATGATCCACACCTATTCGCGCGGGATCCCGCGCGTGGTGAACATGCTGTGTGAGCATGCTTTGATCAGCGCGTTCGTGGATCAGCAGAAGCCGGTGGAAGCGAAGGCGATCGAAGAGGTCGCCCGAGAATTCGAGCTAGATGAGATCGATCCGCTTTCGCGGCCGGCCATGCTGGGAGCGGGTGAGAATTTGAACGTCATCGAGGCGTTGAGGAACCTGACAGTGCTGGTGGAGAGGCTACGCAGGGGCGAGAAGATCACCGAGGAGACACGGAAAGGAACTTATGAGCAGAATTCATGAAGCCCTGAAGAAAGCCGAGCAGGAACGCGCCGCCAGCACACAGCCCGGCCTGCCCATCGAGGCAATTGATCGAGGGGAGGCGTCGCCCAGTGGTTTCGCGGCGGATCAGCCAGAAACGATTCCAGCACCGCATGGAACGCCTCCGGATGTCCCCCGGGTGGAACCAGAAGCGCGGTTCGGAGCCGAGATCAGCAGCGAGAGTCTGCTGGCGAAATGCGCGCGGCACAACTGGAAGCCTGACACAAAGAATCTGCTGTTCGTCAATGGGAATTCGCACGCGCCGGGCACGGAAGAATTCCGCAAATTGCGCTCGAATCTCTACCAGATCCGCAACCGGGAGGATGTCCGGACGATCCTGGTAACCAGCGCGATGCCGGCGGAAGGAAAGTCTTTTGTGACGGCGAACCTGGCCCAGGCGTTTGCGCGGCAGCACGAACGGCGCGCGCTCTCGATTGACGCGGATCTGCGCCTCTCGACGCTGCACAGCGCGTTCGGCGCTCCGGCTTCTCCGGGACTTTCGGAATACCTGCGTGGACAGGTGGACGAGAGGGCCATCCTGCAACGAGGGCCAAGCGACAACTTGTTCTTCATACCCGCGGGAGCATCGGTTACGAACCCGCTGGAGTTAATCGGCAATGGCAGACTTCAGCAACTCCTGCAGAGGCTGGCGCCAATGTTCGACTGGATCCTTCTGGACTCGCCGCCGATTCTGCCCGTTTCCGATTCGAGTGTGATGGCAGAGTTCTGCGACGGCGTGCTCTTGGTGGTCCGGGCGAAGACTACGCCCTTTGACCTGGTCCAGAAAGCCAAGAAGGAACTAGCGGATAACCGTTTGCTGGGCGTGGTACTCAATGCCGTCGAGCCGCACGATACCTATGGCTCGTACTACTACTACTCGCGGTACTACGGAAGCTCATCGGACTCAAAGACGCGCCACAGCCACGGGGCAGAAAGAAAGAACACCGACTAGACAAGACGTCAAAACATGGTACGCCTCTTCCATGCTTATTTCCCCTCTCGAACAATCCTCCTGGGATTGTCCGAGACGCTGGTCGTGTACCTGGCCCTTGTCGCGGTCACATTTGCGTGGTTCGGTTCCGACAGTACACTCATTCTGTTCTATGAGAACGGTTGGATGCGCCTCGGGATCGTTTGCCTGGTCTGCGTGCTCTGCCTCTACTACTACGATTTGTACGATTCGGTGATTCTCAGCAACACGCGTGAGGTCATCACGCGACTGGTTCAAGTGCTGGGAACCACCTGCATCATTCTCGCGGGGATCTATTACATTTATCCTTCGATGCGGATCCGGACGGCACTCTTCGTGCCCGGCGTAGTCTTCATCGGAGCCAGCCTCGTCGCCTGGCGCAAGTTGTTTTCGCTGATCAATCGGTCATTCAAGCTGTCGGAAAAAACCATCGTGTTCGGCGAAGGGCCCTTGGCGCTCCCACTGGTGAATGAACTGGAGAGCAGACCGGAGCTGGGTTTTCGGCTCGTGGGATTTGTGGGCCAAGCGCCGGAATCGCCCGCAGCGCTGAACGGATTGCGGTGCCTGGGCAATGCAGAGGACTTGCCGCAAATCGCGGCCGCTCAGGAAATCGACCGCATCATCGTGACGATGAGTGACCGGCGGGGCAAATTGCCGGTGGAGAACCTGCTGGACTTGAAGAAGCGCGGAGTGATGGTGGAGGACGGAGCTTCATTCTATGAAACGATTACGGGGAAAGTTCCGCTCGTTTCACTCCGGCTGAGCCAGTTGCTTTTTTCGCCGGGATTCTGCGTCTCGCGACAAATGTTGGTCTACAAACGCGTCTCCTCGTTCCTGCTTTCCCTCGTTTGTCTGGCTTTTGCGCTGCCGGTGATGGGCGTGATCGCCTTGTCCATCTGGCTGGACTCCGGGAAGCCAGTTCTGTTCCGCCAAAAACGGGTTGGAAAAGACGGAAAGGTCTTCACGCTTTACAAGTTTCGTTCGATGAAGACCGATGGAAACGTCAACTCCCGGGGGAAAGGAAAGCCGCAGCCGGCACAGGAAAATGACGAACGCTTCACGCGCGTGGGACGGTGGATTCGCCGAATGCGGGTGGACGAGTTGCCGCAGCTCTACAACATCTTCAATGGTGACATGTATTTTGTCGGGCCGCGGCCGTTCATGCTGGAGGAAGAGGAGGAACTGACCGAAAGGATTCCGTTCTATAAGCAACGGTGGAGCGTAAAACCGGGCGCGACGGGATGGGCGCAGATTCATCGTCCCTACTGCGTCACGCTGGAAGACAACCGGGAAAAGCTTTCGTACGATCTCTTCTACATCAAGAACATGTCCGTTGGTCTGGACATGCTCATTATCTTTCAGACGGTCAAGACGCTGCTTCTCGGCCGCGGTTCACGCTAGGGCGAAGTTGAAATGGCGCGCACACTGCGTTACAGAGTCTTTGTTTTCCGCAACAGAGCGATATCCCGATTGCGCCCCGGGTCCGTCTCTACAGCTTTGTTTGCCTGACCGCTTCAGCGAGTAGGCCGATGAGAGCCGTTTTTTGGATCAGCGTCGCTTGGCTTGCATACATCTACCTCGGGTACCCACTTGTCCTCTGGATGTTGGGGCTGCTCCGCAAGCTCCGGCCTGCAAGCAACGATGAGTTCACGCCCAGTGTGTCCGTTCTGATCTCGGCGAGGAATGAAGAGAAGGATATCGGCTGGAAGGCAGCGGAGACTCTCGGGTGGAATTATCCAGCAGACCAACTGGAAGTCCTGATCGCATCGGACGCGTCCGAAGACCGGACGGACGAAATCTTGAAGGCGGTACCCGACCGACGGCTGAGGACGATCCGGAATCGGCAGCGGACAGGCAAGAATCCGGCGCTCAACCGGCTGGCGGAGATAGCTAAGGGAGACGTGCTGTTCTTCACGGACGCGAATTCGCACATCCCGGCGGATTGCTTGCGCAAGATGGTGCGTCACTTCGCCGATCCGCGCGTGGGATGCGTGACGGGATGGGAACGTGCGGAGGGCGCCGACGCACACGCGGGTATGTCGGAGGGCGGCGGAGCGTATCTCGGCTATGAATCGATGCTGAATTCCTTGGAGAGCCGATTGGGCTCCGTCCTCGTTTGCGACGGTTCGGTCTTCTGCATTCGGCGCGAACTTTTCGTGCAGTTGCAACCCGATTTGGCGAATGATCTCGAGCTCCCAATCCGGATTGGAGCGAAGGGGTGCTTGTTGCTGTACGAGCCGTCGGGGTATTCCACAGAGAAGAACACGTCCTCACCGAGAGAGGAGTTCAGCCGGCGGCGGCGCATCTGCGGACAGGGGATTCTGGGCTTTTGGCGGCTGCGGAGCAGCTTCCGCGGGCTACGTGCCTGGCAGTTCCTTTCGCGGAAAGTGATGCGGTGGCTTGCGGCAATTCCGATGGCGCTGGCGCTGATTTCAACTGCGGCGCTGGCGCGACAACCGTTTTTCGGGCTACTGCTGATTCTCCAGGCTGCGTTCTACAGTGCGGCACTGGGGGGATGGTATCTCGTGTCGCGGACCGCGCGCGGCAGCCAGATCCTCGCACTGCCCTTCTATTTCATGCTGGTCAACTTCGGCGCGATGACGGGCATCATCGACGCCTCCCGCGGACGCCGCTACAGTGTGTGGGAAATCCCCACGCTCTCGCGAGGCCGGGAGGGAGCGCAATGAGCCGGATGACCAGCCCCGTGGACGCGGCGCGAAACGTTCGGCCCGCGGTGAGCGCCGAACCTACCCAGGACTTCACCGGGGCGAGGACACATGCGGTAAAGCCTGTGTTTACGATCGATGTGGAGGATTGGTTTCACATCCTCGATCTGCCCAGCACGCCGAAGCTTACCCAGTGGGACGCACTGCCATCGCGCATCGAAAGAAATTTTCGGAGACTGCTGGATATTCTCAGTGAATACGAGGCCAAGGCGACTTGCTTCTTCCTCGGATGGGTTGCACAACAGTTTCCTCACCTCGTTGCAGAAGCTGCGCGTCAGGGACACGAGATTGCGTCGCACGGGTTCGCCCATCAACTTGTTTTTCAGATGACACCGGAGGAGTTTTATCAAGACGCCGTAAGATCGAAAAGAAAGCTAGAGGACATTACCGGCCAAGCCATCCTGGGCTACCGTTCCGCAGGTTTTTCCGTCGTCGAGGGCACGCCATGGTTCTTCGAAAAGCTCATCGAGGCTGGCTACGCGTACGATTCGTCCGTATTCCCCGGGCCGCGCGGGCATGGGGGCATGGCGAGCGCCAATCCCAAGCCGCATGTCCTGACCGCGCGGAATGGGACCATCGTTGAATTCCCGATGACGGTCACGCAGGTTCTTGGCCGGCCCCTGTGCTTTTCGGGAGGAGGGTACCTGCGGCTGTTTCCCTACGCGCTCGTGAAGCGGTGGACAAACCAGGCACTGCAAGAAGACCGAGCTGTGGTTTTCTACGTTCACCCGCGCGAGATTGACCCCGAACACCCGCGTCTGCCGATGAATCTCCACCGGAGATTCAAATCGTACGTGAATCTGCGCTCGACCGAGAAAAAAATCCGGCACCTGCTTACAGATTTTGAGGTAGTGCGGTTCCAGGACGTCCTGGGAAGTACGCGCGAGCGTGCAAGCGAAGAGAGGGAAGGCCGTGGCGCCCGTGCGCTGGAACATTGGCAGGAAGGGGAGAAGGTGCAGCCGTGAGCGTCGAGCTCATTGCAGATGCGGCCAGGTGGGATGCCTACGTCGGAACAGCGCCCGGCGCAACGCCCTATCACCATTGGGTGTGGGGAAAGGTCGTTCAGGAGACATTCGGGCATGAAACCTACTATCTGGCTGCGACTTCGAACGGAAGCATTGTGGGCGTGTTGCCATTGGTCAGCATCAAGAGCCGGATGTTCGGTCAGTTTCTTGTCTCGATGCCGTTCTCCAGTTACGGTGGCGTTCTGACCACGGATTCAGATGCGCAGAAGGCGCTTGTGAATGAGGCGACTCGGCTGGCCAAGGACGTGGGGGCACGTCATATCGAGATGCGCCAGGGCACGGCCTGCGACGTGGAGTGGCAGGATACGACGGCGAAGTTGACGATGGAGGTCGATCTCCCGACAACCGCCGACGAGTTATGGAAAGGCCTGAGCTCCGGCATGCGCAACAAAGTGCGCAACGCTCAGAAGCAGGGCTTGCGCGTGGAGTGGGGCAAAGGCGAGATGCTGGACGGTTTCTACCGGATTTTTTCGAGGAACATGCGCGATTTAGGAACACCGGTCTATCCGCGGCAGTGGTTCGAGAATCTGTCGCAGCGGCTTGCGGACATGGTCCACCTCGTGACGGTTTGGGAAGGAAGCCAAGCCGTCGCATCGGGGTTCGTCCTCACGCACCGGGAGACTGCGGAGTTCCCTTGGTCATCCGCGTTGCGGGAATCGAGGAAAAAGTACTCCGCAGTGCTGATGTACTGGGCGCTGCTCGAATGGGCCATACAAAACGGCTACCGGCGCGTGGACTTCGGGCGGTCTTCTCCGGGAAGCGGCACGCACGAGTTCAAGAAGCACTGGGGCGCCCGGGAGCGGCCACTGCATTGGTATTACTGGCTGGCGCCGGGGACGCCGCTGCCCGGGTTGCGCGCGGATAATCCGCGGTATCGCTGGGCGACACAACTCTGGCAACATCTGCCACTGCCTGTGGCAAACCTCATCGGCCCGCGCATTGTTCGCGCGATTCCGTAAAGTTGATAGCATCATGCAACCCGCAAGCACAAGAGCGATTGAGACGCAAACGCCCGAGGAGGCCCCCGTGGCGTCCGGCGCGGCCACGGCGCGGGACAGAACTTCGAGGATGGAGTCTTCTTCCTGTCCAGTCTGCTCACCGCTCGCGGAGAAGAATGTTTACACATTCTGGCGTGGGCGAGTAGCTCTCTACGCAATCCTGAAGAGCCTGGGAGTCGGCCCAGGCGATTCTGTGCTTGTGCCCGGATACACCTGCTTTGCGGTACCGGCTGCGGTGATCTTCACAGGTGCCCAGCCGGTGTACGCGGACATCGCGGGAGACTCCTATAATGTCTCTCTCCAAACGATCCAAGCCGCCTGGAGTGAGAATGCGGGAGCAAAAAAGATCAAGGCTATTCTTCTCCAACACACATTCGGTGTGCCCTTGGAGATGAGTCCGATTCTCGCCTGGGCGCGCAAGGAAGGCATCGCCACGATCGAGGATTGCGCGCATGCGTGGGGCAGTCGCTACCACGATGATCACGGGGAGTGGCACGAAGTCGGCCGGGCGTCGGATGCAGCCTTCTACAGTTCGCAGTGGACGAAGCCCGTATCGACCGGCCTAGGCGGCTGGGCAAGGGCCAACAGTGCGCAACTCGACCGGCGCCTCCGCCGATTCCATGACGAACAGTGCGTGGCGCCTTCGCGCAGGGAGGTTGTCGTCCTCGCGAGCCAGGTCGCCGCGCGGGGATTGTTTTCCGCTTCCTGGACGCATTGGACCATTCGCTCGATCTACCGGTGGTTCTACAAGCGCGGGTTACTGATCGGAACTTCCACCCCCGAGGAGCTCCAGGGAAAGATGCCGCCGGAATACGCTAAACAGATGTCCGGCTACCAGCGGAGACTCCTGGAGAAGCGGCTGGGAGACTCCTCAGTGCAAGCGCACCGCCGTCGGCTCAAGAACATTTACGACGAGGCACTCTCAGCAGCCGGCCTGCCTGTCTACCGGATTCCGGACCACGCGGACGCAGTGCTGCTGCGCTATCCGGTTCGCGTGGCGGACAAGAAGAAGGTGCTGGCGGAAGCGGAGAGGATTTGGATCGAATTGGGCGATTGGTACACGCATCCGATCGATCGGCCGGAGGGCTTGCCAACCGAACGTTTCGGGTACAGCGCCGGGATGTGTCCTGAGGGCGAACGCGCGGCTGCGGAAACAGTGAACCTGCCGATGCACGCGGGCGTGACGGAGAAGACGGCGCGCCGGGCAGTGGAGTTCTTGAAGAAAGTGGCTAGGGCTTAGCCGTGCTGAAGAACGGACAAAATTTGAGCGTCTTCGTCCTGATTGATGCTTTGGGATGGAAATACCTGGAGGGCCGTGAGTTTCTTTCCGACTTCCTTCCCTACCGGCGCCCGCTGCGCACGGTACTCGGATTCAGCTCGGGCGCGATCCCGTCGATCCTGACCGGAGCGATGCCTTCGGGGCATGGCCATTGGAACCTCTTCTACTTTGACCCACAGGGCTCGCCATTTCGCTGGCTGAGGTTTTTCCGATTTCTGCCCGATCCCCTGCTCGATAATCGAGTTTCGCGCAAATTGATCAAGGAACTCGGCCGTCGATTCCTCGGGTTGGGACCGCTTTTCGAGTGCTCCGTTAGCCCGCGGCTGATGCCGTATTTCAATTGGGTGGAGAGAAAAAACATCTACGACCGCGGCGGAATCACTGGTGCGCCATCGATTTTCGATCAGCTCGCCGAGCTGGGCATACCGCACGAAATCTACACCTACCATGACGCCACAGATGCGGAGATCATGAAGCGGGCGGAGAAAGACATCCGCGCAGTTGAGAAATGCTTTTTTTTCTTGTACCTGAGTGAAATGGACATGTTCCTCCACATGAACTGCAACGAGCCGAAAAAAATCGAAGAGCGGCTCGCGTGGTATGAAGAACGTCTGCGAAAAGTATTCGCGGCCGCGCGCGAGATGGACCCAAATGCAACGCTGGCGATCACATCAGACCACGGAATGACGCCGGTGCGTAAGCAATACGACCTGGTCGGCGACATCCTGCGCCTTGGCCTTCGGATGCCGAAGGATTACCTGGTGGTTTATGACTCCACCATGGCACGCTTCTGGTTTTACAACGAAGCCGCACGCGAGAAAATCGCCAGAACACTGGAGGCGCTTCCTTGCGGCCGTATTCTGAGTGAAAAAGAATTGCGCGCGCTAGGAGTATTTTTTGACGACGGCCGCTATGGCGAGGTCGTGTTCTTGCTCCATGCAGGATGGTTGATCTCGCAGAGCGATTTCAATGGGCCGGGATGGAAACCTGCTGGGATGCATGGGTACGACCCGGCCGATGCTTACTCCGACGCGATTTTTCTAAGCAACCGTGCGCCTACGTCTGAGCTGCGAGGCGTACAAGACGTTTACCGCTGCATGCGGGAAGCGGCGGGCGTAACTGCACGATGAACTTACGTCCCATACCGATCCTGCTCTTCTCAAACGCCACCGTGCGCGGCGGCGCGGAGGAGCACATTCTGCAATTGGTGGGCGGTTTCGACCGTTCGCTTTTCGAACCGCACCTCGCCTGCCCGGCCGAGCTTGCAGAACAAATTCGCAATGACTTGCCTTGTGACGTAGGGCTTCATCCACTGATGCTCGACCGCGTGACCGACTTTGCCGGAGCCCGGAAGCTGGCGCAGGTGCTGCGGAGGAACAGAATTCAGATCCTGCATTCGCACATGTTTCGCGCGAGTCTCTTCGCGTCCCCGATCGGGCGGCTGTACCACGTGCCTGTCATCATCGAGACGTCACACGGCCGGGAAGTCTGGCGGGCGGGTTGGCTGAAATCGCGGTTCTTCGTAGACCGCTTTACGGCCCGGTTTGTGGATCGATTGATCGCGGTCTCCGATGCTACGGCACGCTACCTCACCGAAGAGAAAGGCATCGCTGCAGAGAAGATTTCCGTGATCCGGTCGGCGATCGTGGTTGATCAGTTCGACCCGCAACGGCGGGCCCCGGCGGGGTTGAAGGCCTCTCTGGGCTTTGCGGAGAGCGATCCGGTGATTGCTATTCTCGGGAGACTTGAGCCGCAGAAGGGTCACCAAGTGCTGATCGAAGCGATGCCTGAGGTTGTCCGAGCATTCCCGTCGGCACGCCTCGTGTGCCTGAGTGACGGCAGTTTGCGCCCCGAACTCGAGAAGATGGTCGCGGAGATGAATCTGAATGAAAACGTGCGGTTCGTCGGCCGCCAGCCGGACATCCGCGACTGGCTGGCACTCTCGGACTTCACGGTGCTGTCTTCCTTCTATGAAGGCCTTCCCTTGGCGGCGATTGAGTCACTGGCGATGTGCCGGCCCGTGGTCGCAACGGCTGTGGACGGCACGCCGGAAGTGGTACTCGACGGGAAGACAGGGTTGACTGTTCCCCCAGGCAATCCGCGAAAGCTCGCACAGGCAATTTGCCGGATGCTACGCGAGCCTGAGTGGGCACGAGAAACAGCGCGGGCTGGGCGGGAGTACGTCTTGCAGCACTTCAGCGTGAAGAACCTGGTGCAGAAGACGCAGGAGCTGTATCTGCGAACGTGGCAGGAGAAGACCAGCCGGGATCAAGCAGATAGCAGAGATCTGGCACTACAACCGACCAGCTGGAGCGCGGAATCAACGCGCACAGAGGGATCTCACGCGCCGACGGAAGTCGAGCACGCCGGCGTGAATTCGGGCAAGCGGTAACAGAGGAGCGGCGGAATGCGCGTGTTTGTAACCGGTGGCGCGGGATTCGTGGGAAGCAATCTAGCAGAGCGGCTGCTCGCCGCTGGCCATGCGGTCACTGCGTTCGACGATCTGAGCGCAGGCTCGCTCGAACTCCTGCGCGACTCCGAAGGACGTCCCGGGTTCCAGTTCATCAAGGGTGATCTGCTCGATTTGGACGCCGTGGTCAAAGCGATGGCAGGCCACGACGTTGTTTTTCATCTGGCGGCAAACTCCGACATCGAAAAGGGCCGCCGGCAGACCGACACGGATTTCCGGCTGGGCACGGTTGTGACGTTCAACGTCCTCGAAGCCACGCGGCGCGTGGGGATTCGCCAGTTTGTGTTTTCGTCCAGCTCGGTCGTCTACGGGGAGCCGAAGGCGATTCCGACGCCGGAAGACTACGGCCCGCTGCTGCCGATTTCGCTTTATGGGGCGAGCAAGCTGGCGTGCGAGGGTCTGGTCAGCGCATTCGGCCACAACTACGGAATCCAAGCCTGGATTTTCCGCTTCGCCAACATCTGCGGCCGCCATGGCACCCACGGCGCGATCGTGGACTTCATCCGCAAGCTGCAGGCGAATCCGAAGCGCCTCGAAGTGCTCGGCGACGGCAAGCAGGCCAAGCCCAATCTTCACGTCAGCGAATGCGTGGACGGAATGATCTATGGCTGGCAACACGGGAAGGAGGATTTGAACTACTACAACCTGGGTTGCGAAGGAGCGACGAGCGCTCGAGAGATTGCAGAGTTCGTGATCGAAGCGCTGGGCCTGAAAGACGTGAAGATTGAATACACCGGTGGCGCGCGCGGCTGGCCGGGCGATGTGCCGCAAGTGCGTCTGGATTGCACCAAGATGGAGCGCATGGGTTGGAAAGCGCGGCTCAGCTCGACCGAAGCGATGAAACGCGCTGCGCAAGAGCTCGTGGAGGAGTTGCTATGCAGGCAGTCATCCTAGCCGGCGGACTGGGAACGCGTTTGCGGCCGATCACCGAGCGCATCCCGAAGCCGATGGTCGAAGTCGGCGGCGAGCCATTCTTGGTGAAGATCGTGCGCTGGCTGGCACAGCATGACTTCCGGCGGTTGCTGATGCTGTTGAGCTACCGCGGCGAAGTGGTTTCTGATTTTTTCGGCGATGGCAAGAGATTCGGCGTCTCAATCGACTACAGCTGCGAGCCTTCACCGTTGGGAACTGGCGGTGCGTTGCGGAACGCGCTCGATAGACTCGAGGACGATTTTTTGCTTCTCTACGGGGACTCGTATCTGCCGATTGATTATCGTGCTGTGGCGACGAGGTTCCGGGAGGCGGGGTGCCACGGCCTGCTGGTGGTGTACGACAATCGCAAGGCCGATACCGGAGTGACGGACAACGTCGCCGTGGACGCGAGCGGCTGGGTCACGCGCTATGCCAAAGGCGAGGGCACTCCGGACTTGAAATATGTGGAAGCTGGCGTCCTCTGCTTCAAACGAGAGGTTTTCGCGCCGCTGCCGGTTGGACAGGTCATATCGCTCGAGCAGGAGCTCTACCCGAAGCTGATCGCCGAGCAGCAGCTTTGCGCGTTTGTCACGACGCAGCGGTTTTTCGACATCGGCACGCCGCAACGGCTCGAGGGATTTGCGTCCATACAATGATGATCATCTCCAGAACGCCGTTTCGCGTGAGCTTCGTCGGAGGCGGGACCGACTTGCCTTCGTTCTACACGCGTCATCAAGGCGCGGTGATGAGCATGAGCGTGAACAAGTACGTTTACATCACCGTGAACCAGCGCTTCGACGACACGCTTCGCCTGAGCTACTCGCGAACCGAAATCGTGGACAAGCTTGACCAGGTGCAGCACCCGATTTTCCGCGAGACCCTGCGTTTCACTGGAGTACACAGCGGAATCGAGGCCACTTCGATCGCAGATATCCCCTCGGGGACCGGCCTAGGTTCGTCGAGCAGTTTTACGGTCGGGCTGCTGCACGCCTTGCATGCATTCCAGGGGCGTCACAAGACGGCTGAGGAGCTAGCCTCGGAAGCTTGTCATCTGGAGATCGACGTCCTGGCTGAGCCCATCGGGAAGCAAGACCAGTACGCCGCGGCATACGGCGGGCTGCGCCGCTATCGGTTTAACGAGGATGGAAGCGTCTACGTGGATCCGGTGATCTGTTCACCGGAGGTGAAGAAGACCCTGTTCGAGCATCTGCTGTTCTTCTACCTCGGGGGCAGCCGCGATGCACGCCAGATCTTGGAGAAGCAGTCCAAGCAAACTGGATCGAAGATCGACTACTTGCGCCGGCTCCACGACCTTGTAGACCGGTTTCACGATGTTCTGGCACGCGGAACGGGCTTGATGGAGCTGGGCGAATTGTTGCACGAGAACTGGATTTGCAAGCGCGAGCTGGCGTCGAACGTCAGCAACTCACGCGTGGACGGCTACTACGATCGCGCGCGAGCGGCCGGCGCTGTGGGCGGAAAGCTCCTCGGCGCCGGACAAGGCGGCTTCTTGATGCTTTTCTGCGCACCCGAGAAGAAGGCCGCCGTCCGCGATGCGATGCAAGGCTTGCGCGAAGTGGACTTTGGGTTCGAACCCGAAGGTAGCAAGATCATTTACGTCGGGAGATGACAATGTTCCGCCAATTCACAGATTCCTATCTTCGCGGGCTCGTGGAATGCCATCAGGAGATCTCGCGCGAGAAGCTGGAGCACATCGTTGAGCTTCTGATGGACGCCTACCGGCATGGGCGCAAGTTTTTCATCCTGGGTAACGGCGGTAGCGCCTCCACCGCGTCCCACATGGCTTGCGATTTCGGCAAGGGCACGGTCATACCCGGCAAGCCCCGCCTGCGCGTGATCAGCCTTTCGGACAATATGGCCCTGCTTTCGGCGTGGGCCAACGACGCCAGCTATGAGGTGGTTTTCAAAGAGCAGCTCGAAAATTTGCTTGAGCCGGGCGACGTCGTGCTGGGCATCTCGGCGTCAGGAAACTCACCGAACGTGTTGCGGGCGATGGAATATGCGAAACAGCACGGCGCCGTGACCATCGCTTTTGTCGGCTTTGGCGGAGGCAAGCTGAAGGGGCTGGTGGACGTGGACATCACCGTCTCGTCGAAAAACTACGGCCAGGTGGAGGATTTGCACCTCACGCTGAACCACATTGTCTCGCAGTACTTGAAGGAGCGGTTCCGCGCCGCCTGATCGAAAGAAATGAAGGCAACCACTCCAATCCGCACGACGAGCGAGGGGATTCTCCGGCTCTTTTTCTCGGAGCCGCCAGCAAGCGGGAATTCACCCGCGATTCTCCTCGACCGTGATGGCGTGATCAACGAGCGCGTTAATGGCGGCTACGTAACGCAGTGGAGCGAGTTCCGCTTCATCGGTGGAATGACCGGGCCGCTCGCAGAGCTTTCCAGGCTTGGGCTGCCGATGCTCGTGGTATCGAATCAGGCGGGAGTCGGCAAGGGGCTGGTCTCACACGAAGCACTGGCGGAAATCACGGAGCGATTTGTGGCGAGGTTGCGTGAGCAGGGAGCGCGGATCGATGCCGTGTACTACTGCCCGCACACCGCGGAGGCGCATTGCCCCTGTCGCAAACCCGCGGTGGGACTGCTGAAGCAGGCTGCGCAGGATTGGCATGTGGATCTGGAACGTGCGGTGCTGGTGGGAGACTCCGCGAGTGACATGGAGGCGGCTCAAGCCTGCCGATGCCGGGCGCTCCTCGTGGCTCCGGAATGCGCTGGAGACGCAGGTCCGCAATCTACAATGCCCTTCCGCTATGGTGAAGTTCACGCACATCCCGCCTCGGGAATCGCCCGGCAGGTTCGCCAACTGCTCGGCGATGAATTACAGGCACGCGCGGCCGCTGGAGGTGGAGCACACAAGATTCAGGACCTGGTTCTGAACCCGGGTTGTAACTCTCCTGTGAGCGCAGACGCGATAAAGACGCGCATTCTCCAAGAGATCACTTCGCAGTGCACGAACTTCTTCGGGAAGAACCTTCAGTCCATTGTGCTGACGGGCAGCATGTCGCGCGGCGAAGCGACCCTCGTGGAGGATCCGGCTGGCTGGACGATGCTCGGCGACGTAGAGTCGGTGTTGGTAGTCGATGGGCAAGTTCCTCTGCCGGCCCACGCCGAGGTCATCCAACTTCGCCGCCTCATTGAAGCGAAGCTCCGTGAGGAGCGAATCCTTGTACATGTTGGACTGACCGCTTGGCATCCGCGGCACCTTCGCAAGATGTCTCCCAACATCTTTGCGCACGAATTAAGAACCTGCGGAAAGGTCCTCTGGGGGCAGGAGGAAATTCTGTCGTTGATCCCGAGCTTCGAAGCCTCCGAAATACCCCTGGAGGATGCTTGGCGCATGCTTTGCCACCGCATGATCGAGGTGCTCGAATTTGCGGAGGCCCTCCCCTCTGCGAGGGTCTTCAGCAACCATCCTCTACACTACCGGATTGTGAAACTTTATCTTGATATGGCCACTTCGCTTCTGCTCTTCAGCGGGGCGTATGTTCCAAGCTACCAAGGCCGAGCTGATCGCCTGGAGTCCTTGGCACTGACAGCTAACGAGGGCAGATTTCCTTTCTCTCTCGGACAGTTTTCCGCCAGGGTCAAGAGCTGCACGAGGTTCAAGCTTTTCGGGCCCATCGAAGGCCACCTGCACCGAGACGAGACTTGTGACGACAGTGACGCCGTGGTTCCACTCGAAGCGATGCAATATGCCTCGCTGCTCTGGAGATGGGAATTGGCCCAAATGGTGGGCGAAAAGAACGCGCTGTCGGATCGCGCACTGCTGGCGGCGTGGCTTCGCGAGCAGCCAGCAATGAGAAGGGTCCGTGGCTGGCTGTACGCCATGCGCGCGCGGAGATGGCTTAGGAGTTACCGGTACTGGCCCCATTGGTTGCGCCTCGCCTTGCAAGCCTCACCGCGGTACTGGATTTACGCCACTTGCAGCGAGTTCTATCGCCGCTTCATCCAGCTCTTTGGGAGCGACGTCGAGAAGGACCTCGAAGGCCAGAGGAACTGGGAAGAGCTTCAAGGCTGCCTGCCTGTGACGGAGCGGCGGCTACGTGCTGTTGACATTCCGGCATGGCGGCTGATCGCGGCGGACATCGTGGATAACTACCGTGAATTTCTGTTGGAAACACGCGCATGATAGACGCACACGATCATTCGGAATGTCGAGAGAGCGATCATAGCTCGATGGAACCGAGCCCTGAGCAAGGCTCACCGCATTCTCAGGGCGGGGGGAGCCCAGCGGCAGGCGTAGTGATGCAAGAGAAGGAAGGGATACCCAGCGAACCTTTGGTGAGCGTGATCATATTGAACTACAAACGCCGCGAGGCGCTTAAGCGCACCCTCGATTCGGTGCTGGAGCAAGGATATCCGCTCAAGGAGATCATCGTCGTCGACAATCATTCCGAGCAGGATCTCTCTGGAGTGGTGACGAACCGCGGCGCCGGAATCAAACTGATCGAGCTTCCGGTGAACCTGGGGCCCGGCGCGGGCCGCAATGCCGGCATCCGGGAAGCGCGTGGTGAAATCATCGTCACGCTGGACAACGATGTCTATTTCTCTTCACCCTTTGAGCTAGCAAGAGCTGTGAACAAGCTCGAAGAACGCAGGGATGTTCACGCCTTGACCTTTCAGATCTGTGAGGCGGGAACCGGGAAACTCCGCATAAGAGAGTGGTGCCATCCGAGGAACTGGGAAGAGTTCGGCCAGTCAGAGTTTGAGACCTACTTCCTTGCCGAAGGGGCCTCTGCCTATCGCCGCAAGGTGTTCGAAGTTGCCGGCCTGTACTACGAGCCGTTCTTCATTGGTCACGAGGGATGGGATCTCGCTCTGCGCTTCCTCGATTGCGGCTTCCGAATCCTTTATTCTCCTGACGTGCGCGTTGAACACCTCATGTCGGCCGAAACACGCATGCCGCGCCGCAACTACTATTTTTACACCCGGAACTATATTTGGATCGCGTACAAAGACTACGAAGCGCTGGCGGGGCTCAAGTTTCTCATGCCTAAGCTCGCGATGATGTGCTATCTCAGCCTGCGCGCGCGGGCTTTGGGGCCCTTCTGCAAGGGCTTGTGGGGTGGCCTTGTCGGATTGAGAAGGCTTCACTCTGATCGCACGCCAATTCGAAACACAACGATTAGGTACCTGGCGACGCTGGACAAGAACCGCCCGGGCATGTTCATCCGCCTGGCGAGGCATAGAGCGGCGCCGCAGATCTGATTCCAAGGGGAAGGGCCTAGAGAAGGCCTTGGGCCCCATCGGAAGAGGCCAGAAAAAAATGCGAGGCGCAGGAAAGGAACGCGTCGGATAGGCGAAACGCCGAGTGCAATGATCGCATACTATTTCATCGTGCTGATTTCCTCCGTGCCCAACCACCCCTGGTTCGGCAGTGAAATAGGAGGCGTCACGGTCTTCAAGATTGCGGGGGCCATTGCTGTCCTCTACGCCATTTTCCACATGGGAGTGCGCGGAACCTTTCCCGGATACTTTTCGACCTGGCCCGTTCGCTTCTATATGGTCCTGGTTTTGATTGCGTTCGCCTCTTATGTGACGCTGGTGCTGAAGGGGAGCGCCTGGGGCGCTCCCGTTCAGATCTATGTGTCCTGCGTCTTGCTGTTCTTCGTGACGAAATCGGTTGTGGACTCCCAAGCACGGTTCCGTCTGAGTCTGTACTTCCTGATGGGAGCAAATGCGCTGGCTTCCCTCTATACCGTTCGTGAATGGCAGATGGCCGGATTCTCCTACTACCGTCCGGGCTATGTAGCTGGGGATTCGAACATGTTTGCCGCGTCGGTGCTTCTGACGATCCCACTCTCCTACTACCTGTTCCGAGAGAAGCGCCCTGCCTGGGAGCGTCGTTTCTCCTTGGGTTGTTTGGCCCTGACGGTGGTGGCTTTCATCGCAGCATCGTCCCGCGGCGCTCTTGTGGGGCTCGGCTTGGGGCTGCTCTACCTCTTGGTTCGATCAGAGCGCAGGTTTTCTTTTCTTATCCTGATCGCGGTGCTCGTGCCGCTGATGCTGTTGACTCCCATTTCGCCCATCAAGCGAATCACCGATCCCGGTTACCAGGACACTGCATCCACGGAGGTTCATCAGGCGCTGTGGAAAGTCGGCCTGGAGATGGTCCGGGATAATCCAGTGACGGGCGTCGGCCTGGGAAACTTCAAATGGCGCAGCGGGCACAGCGCGTCGATGGGAAAGTACATAGACTACTATTTGATGGCTCATAATACCTACCTGGAGTACGCCGCCGAACTGGGGATTCCGGCGTTCCTGCTTTTCATGGGAGTATTGATCTCTACGTGGACCCTCCTGGAGAAAACCCGGAAGCGTGCCACAGAATTGGGAAATGGGTTTTTCAAAGCGGCGGCGACAGGGATGCAAGCCGGTATGATCGGCTTTGCCGGCGCCGCATTCTTTTGCTCCGCAGAATACGCCAAGCCCTTCTGGATCCTGATTTTCTTGGCGACGTGCATGCCAGCTTTGCTTCAGGAGGAGATCGCGCCGAGCAAGGTGCTCGCCACGGCGGAAAGGTTGGAAGCTCCGCGTCGGTTCTTGAAGCCTGCAAGGACACGGGCATCGTCCGGCTGGCCGAGCGTTTAGGGGATCAGTGCTGAAGCGGAGTTGTGGGAAAGTGTAATCAGTGTTGAAAGCACCCTTTCAATTGCGGCTCAAAAGGTTCGCTTCGCTGTACGAGGTGGATGGAAGCAGATCCCGCATCGTCTCGATGGAGGGAATGCGGGGCCTCGCCGTACTGCTGGTTTTTTTCGTGCATTTCGACGTGCTCTTTAATCCTTATGTGCAAGGGATTCCCTCGCTCCTCGCAATCTCGCGCGGCTTAGGCACAATCGGCCACTCCGGCGTCGACCTTTTCTTCGTCCTCAGCGGGTATCTGATTTATGGGGCTTTGCTTCGCAAGAAAGTCTCATACTCCAGGTTCATTGGCCGACGGATCGAGCGGATATACCCGACCTTCGTTGGCGTGTTCTGTTTGTATCTTCTACTCTCGCCGCTGTTCCCAAGTGAAAACAAGATCCATGGGCCGGTCTTCGCGGCAGGCATCTACCTGGCCGAAAACTTCTTCCTCCTGCCGGGGATCTTCTCCATTAAGCCACTGATCACGGTGGCTTGGAGTCTTAGCTACGAGTTTTTCTTCTACCTCACCATCCCGCTTCTGGTGTGGATTACCGGGCTGACGCGATGGCGGCGTGCGTACCGGGTTGGTTTGTTCATCGGAATTTGGATTTTGTACTTGGCTCATGCATTCTCTGTCCCCGAGTCACGCGCGCGTCTCCTCATGTTCGTGGCGGGAATCCTGCTATATGAGACCATTGACTCCGGTCTGTTTGAGGGAAAGCTCCGCCGGGTAGGCGAGATAAGCGCGATAGTGATTTTTCTGGGGAGCTTGACGTTTATCTATTTACTGGACGCCCACAATCATCTGTTTTCCTTCCTTCCCGGCCTCCAAGCCGGCAGAACCTATCTGCCGGGGGTGCCGAACTACCAAGGGCCATATAAAGTCTTGGTCTTAAGTTTCAGCTTTTTCCTTCTAACTCTGTATTCTTTCGCTTTCAGCGGAACGCTGAGTAGGATCTTCTGTTGGAACCCTCTCCGCTACCTGGGTAACATGAGCTATTCCTACTACCTGATTCACGGGCTCACGTTGAACGCCTTGTCGCACGGCCTTGCTGTGCTCTTGCCTCCATCAGGGAATTCCCCCGGCCTATTCGCTCAGACCTTCATCCTGGGCTTAGCGGCGACTTGGATGAGTGCAACTGTCTTGTTCGTCCTCGTAGAGAAACCGTTTTCGCTACAGAAGCACCCCGCGGGCAGTGAAGGATCCACATTCGCTTCGCGGTTCAGATTCTACTGGCGATACTGCCGATACGAACTTCCAGCGTCGCTGGAACGGCATGACTAGATGGAAACGGGTCGGACCGATTCGCATGCCGGCCACAGAGAGGCGCCGTAAACTGGATAGGCAAGCGCGGATCGGAGACTTCCAGGCAGAGAGCTCCCATCGAGTAGCGCGGTGGCGAAAGGCGTGGAGGAACACGCAAAGATGTTGTGCTCGGTCATCGTGGCTACGAAAAACCGCTCGAAGGAGCTCGGTACCTTCCTGATGCCAACTCTCCTCGCCCAGACTCGCCCTCCGGATCAGGTTGTGTTTGTGGATCAGAGCTCGGACGACAGCACGAGAAAGGTTGTCGAATCCTTCGCCAAGAGCGTAGCCAACGGTGGCGGCTCAAAGCCTCAGTTTATCTACCTCTATGAAACGCACCACAAGGGCGCCGCATCCGCGAGGAATTCCGCGATTGACCGGGCTGACACGGATATATTGGTTTTCCTGGACGACGACGTCGTGCTCGAACCAGACTTCCTCAAGGAATTGCTCGCTGTGTATGAACAGTTTCCGGAAGTGGGAGGCGTCTCTGGCGTGGTTACCAATTATGTCCGCCCCTCCCTCGCTTCGAGGATCATGCGGCGGCTCTTCTGGATCGGTCCGTTTCATGACGAGCGCCAACCGATCTACTGGAGCGCAGATCGGTTGCGTAATCACGAACCATTTCACGTCAGGAAATTTGGTTCCGGAGTAATGAGCGTGAAGCGGTCGGCGCTGAATGGCGACCGGTTTGATGACCGGTACCGCGGGGCAGGGGCTGAAGACGTGGACTTGAGCTGGCGTCTTTCGGCGCGCCACCCTCTACTGATGACACCGCAGGCGCGGCTCGTGCACGTGCGGACCGAAACCGGACGGCTGCAAGAGCATTGGCTGCGCGATGACGCCTTGGCTAGCTACTACCTTTACCGGCGCATCTGGAACACCGGACTTGCAGGCCGCCTCTGTTTTGCCTGGCTGAATGTGGGCTATGTGCTGTTGGCTTTGGGGGCCAGCTTGCGGCGGCTGTCCCTCGAGCCTTGGCGCGCTTTGCTGCGCGGGAGGAAACTTGGTATCGAGCACAGCAGCGATGCTTGACAAACGTATCCTCGTAAGCGATTCAAGGGGCTGGGGTTATGCCTGCGGAGTTAGGGGCGGTTCTGTCCGGACGAGGGGTGTGAAAGACCCTCGACAATTTGGGAAGGCCGAGTGCGATATGCGGATAGACTCTTGTCATCACGTACATAAGTCTTTTTATTTCAATGCGTTGCGGCGCAGCCTTTGGTTGGAGAATTGCTCCCGGAAGGCCGCAGAGTAGAAATCTAGATCACCAAGAAGGTAAGACTATGCGATTCCTCAAAACGGCAAGACGACGCTTCGGCATCGCGGGCGAACTCTTTTCCTTCCTCTGGGGAAACAAGCGCTGGTGGATGGTACCGATGATCGTCGTGCTCTTCGTATTTGGAGTGCTGTTAATCCTGGCACAGAGTTCAGCGATCGCGCCATTCATCTACACTCTCTTCTAGGGAGCGAACATGCTTCGACGTTTCTGGAATGCCTGGAAAAGAGTGGCTCATCGCATCGGCGATTTCCAGGCACGCGTGTTGTTGACTGCAATCTACGCCGTTTTGATCCTGCCTTTCGGACTTGTCGTTCGCGCTTTTTCCGATCCCTTACGGATCAGGCACCGTCCGACGAAATGGCTCGACCGGCCCGACGAAACGAGGGGAATCGACTGGGCTCACAAACAATGGTAGCCCCGGGCAGAAAGTTAGGTGCGAGAGCAATTCGCTTTCGTCCCGCCCCGAGTGGTCGAGTCCTCTACCTGCTCGGCCGCTGATCGAACAGAAAGGGTTTCATGCAGATTCTTGGGATCTCCTGCTATTACCACGACGCTGCGGCGGCCTTGCTACGTGACGGCCAGCTCGTAGCGGCCGCCGAGGAAGAGCGTTTCTCACGGATCAAACACGATTTCGGCTACCCGAAGAATGCAATTCGGTTTTGTCTCGACTCAGCCGGCATCCAAGGGTCAGACCTTGATTACGTCGTCTACTTCGAGAAGCCGTTTCGCAAGTTTGACCGAATCCTCATGTCGGTCCTGCAAACTTACCCGCAGTCCTGGAAGGTCTTCCGTGAGTCGATGATTACATGGATGATCGACAAGCTCTGGATTGCCAGCACAATCGAAAACGATCTTGGCGTTCCGAAGGACAAAACTCTCTTCTGCGAACACCATCTCTCACACGCGGCCAGCGCCTATCTTTGCTCTCCCTTCGATGAGGCCGCGATCTTGACCGTAGACGGGGTGGGGGA
Source organism: uncultured Acidobacteriota bacterium (assembly GCA_963739275.1). GTDB lineage: Bacteria > Acidobacteriota > Terriglobia > Acidiferrales > UBA7541 > JBGQGH01. Next base: position 72,836 of record CAVTZX010000001.1, on the reverse strand, counting down.
GTGGGTCACGGGCACGATGGGAGTCGGCCGCGGCAACAGCATCCGGCTCTTCCGGCAAACGGAATTCCCCCATTCGTTGGGCCTGTTGTACAGCGCCTTCACAGCGTTCTTGGGCTTTGAAGTGAACGAAGGCGAATACAAGGTGATGGGCATGGCCCCGTACGGTGAACCGCGCTACGTCGACAAAGTATGGAAGCTGGTACACCAGAATGAAGACGGGTCCTTCCATCTCAACATGGAATACTTTTCCTTCCACCACTCGACAGAGCGCACCTTCAACGGGCGGTTTGTTGAGCTCTTTGGCGAGCCCCGTCCTCCTAAGCTTCACTTCTATACCAAGGGCACAGGCTTCCCGAAGTATTTCGGCGAGAAGCCGGCGAATTATGAGGAGCTCTGCCAGCGCAATCAATTTTACGCAGACGTCGCCGCAAGCATTCAGAAAGTTACAGAGGAACTTCTTCTGGGTATGGCCCGAAACGTTCACAAGGAAACGGGGCTTAAGCGCCTGTGCATCGCTGGCGGAGTCGGCCTGAACAGCGTGGCCAATGCGCGCATTCTCAGTGAGACGCCTTTTGAGGAACTCTTTATTCAGCCCGCTGCGGGAGATGGCGGTGGGGCTCTCGGAGCCGCGCTATGGGCCTACAATACGTTGCTCGGCAAGCCACGGACCTTTCGGATGGACCATGCGTACTGGGGCAAGTCCTACTCGGCCGGTGAGATCAGTTCCTTTCTCACGGAAAATCAAATCCCCCACCGTCGGATCGAATCGGATGACAAACTCCTGGATCACGTCGTGGAGCGCCTCAGGGACGGAAGAGTGATCGGCTGGTTCCAAGGGCGATTCGAATGGGGCCCGCGGGCCCTGGGCAACCGCAGCATTCTGGCAGATCCGCGGAATCCGGAGATGAAAGATATCGTGAACTCCAAAATAAAGTTTCGCGAGCCCTACCGCCCGTTTGCTCCGTCGGTCCTTGCTGAATGCGCGGAAAGCTATTTTGACCTCCCGCGCGCGACGCAGCATTACCCCGCTCGGTACATGCTTTATGTCGTCCCCGTCAAGCAGTCCAAACAGAGTGTGCTACCGGCCATCACGCATGTGGATGGCACCGGGCGCCTGCAAACGGTCTTTCGAGAGCAGAACCCGCGCTATTACAACCTGATCGAACGTTTCGGCCAGGCCACGGGCGTACCCGTGGTGCTCAACACGTCGTTCAATCTGAAGGGTGAACCCATCGTGAACACTCCCGCCAACGCGTTCAACACGTTTGTGAAGAGTGAGATGGACACGCTCGTCCTGGAGAACACCGTCGTAGAGAAAGAAAATCTCTAGCATGAGTTCCGCGCAATCCCCTTCCGCGTCTCTCCAGCAGAGGAAGCACTCGCGGCTTCGACGTCTCTCTGTTGGTCTTTGCGTCTCTCTCGTGAGCTTGCTGGCCACCCTTTGTCTGCTGGAGATCGCGGTGCGGGTGTTCATGCCGCAAGATCCGAAGTTCTGGGACGAGCGCACGGTCCGGCAAGCGGAGGCTACGCCACCACACTTCTTGGAAAACATTCCTCATGCCTACAACCGCAACTATATCGGAGTGCCTGTCTCGATTAACAGCTACGGACTGCGCGGTGACGAGATTGAAGTTCCCAAGCCGGCAAACACTTTCCGGATCGTAGGAGTTGGAGATTCCATCACCTTCGGGTATGGCATCCGATTGGAAGACACCTTTCTCAAGATTTTAGAGAAGCGTCTGAACGAAAGCGCTTCTGCCGAGACGCGGTATGAAGTCCTGAACGCAGGAGTCGAAGGAACAGGACTCGATTACTACTATCATTTTGTTAGCGAACGGGCACCGGCGCTTCAGCCGGACATGATTCTCATCGGTCTTTGCCTGAATGATATTGCCGATTACTCGAGAGCCGGAGCCGGATCAGAAGGGGGCTCCCCTCAACAGAAGCAGCCCCTGACACGTAAGATCAGCAACTTCCTTCTGGAACATTCGCAGCTTTACATGGCTTCGTACATGCAGTTGAAATCCGCCCTCTACGGGTTGGGCATACTCGATATCAACAAACTGCAAGGATACAACTTCCTGCCGCTCGAACCCCCCTCGGCCGCTCAGGCAAGAGCATGGGATTCCAGCCTGCGTATCCTTTCCAAGTTGGCGGACTTCTCCCGGGACCATGGCTGCCGCCTAGTCGTCGTCGTGTTTCCGATGGAAATGCAGTTGTCGCCTGCCACGCTCCAGCTCTATCGGGACCGCTATCACATCCGAATCGGTGATGAACCGATCGCAGGTGTGCCGCAAAGTCGTCTGAAGGAGATTGGCGCTGCCGACGAGTTCACGGTGGTGGATCTGCTGCCTGCCTTCCGCGCCGCGAACTCCGCGGACCTGTTCCTGAAAAACAAGGCCATTCGCTCGGATCCGGTTCATCCCTCCGTTCAGGGGAACCTCATCACGGCTCAGGAGATCTATCGCGTCCTTCAGACCTCAGAGCTAAGGACGGGAAAGGTCCTACCGGATCTCCGACAAATCACGCCCGCACGGCAGATTCGACCTTCCTCCGGTGCGCGCGGGAGATAGGGAAACCGAGATCCATCCTTGCCCGAGTTGGAGCAGCCGGCTCATCTATCCGAATCTCCGATGTAGAATGCAGACCGATTTAGGGTCGACCGCAACTGACTAAGCAATCAGGAGAGGGAATCGGCGCGGAGACGAGAGAAGCCTTCATCACGCGGAGCGCGGATCAAGGGAACCCACAGACCGAGCAAGCCATGGTCGAAAACCTCAACCCGACAGCCGAACTCTTCGGGGATGTGCCAGCTGACCAGCGGCAACGGATCGTTTCCGGGATGCGCTGGACTCTCTGGCTGTCAGCCATTTCGTTTCCCTTCAGCTACGGCACAACCATCCTGCTCGCGCGTACGAGCCCAGAGGCCATCGGAACATATGGGCTGCTCAATGTTTACATCGGAGTGGTGATGGGTCTCTTCTACCTGGGCGGCGACCCTGTCGCAATCCGCTACATCCCTGAGCTCAACAACGAGAGGCGGCTCTCCTTCCTGATCTCTTACTTCCTCATCATCTGTGTGGCGACGATACCGTGGCTAGTCGTCGCTGCCATCTGGCCGGAGAAACTCCACTATCTCTTGGGCGAGGGCGCCAGCGCCGCTTTTCAACTCCTCGTCCTGATCCTTGCCCCTCTGAGCATACTCACATCCTTGGTCGGGGCAGCGCTGAAAGGGATGCTCGAAATCGCCTGGGCCCAAACGGTCGCTCGGCTGGTCACCATTGGTTCTTTCCTGGTCTACACGATCTTCTTCTTTGCCTGGCCCTCGGTATTGAGTCGTTCTTATACGGAAGTGATTTGGGGAACCTACCTGGGCTTGTCTGCGCTTGGCGCGATGCTGGGGCTTCAACGCTTGTTGCATTTGACTGCGTGGCCGGGCAGCTTTCGTTCGCTTCGGTTTTTTCTGCCTCCAAGGTTCTGGCAGTACACCCTGTCCTTGCAGCAATTGAGCGCACTCGGGTTCTTCACGCAGCGTTTAGATGTCATCCTGGTTCTGAACTTCGGTGATCTCGCCCTGCTCGGCAAGTACGTCGCTGTCGTCACCTTGGCAGAGTCCATCCGGCTCATCAATCGCTTCTTCGTAGACACACTTCTCCCTTCTCTGACCAACATGTTGGCGACCCGAAATCTGACGGCAGCTTCGGACGTCTTCCACACGCACATGCGCATTCTCTTCCTTGTGAACACGGCGAGTACACTGGGGCTGATTCTCCTGGCTGGCCCTGTCACGGCCTTGCTGGGAGCCAAGTACACAAGTCTGAGCACGCTGGTCGTTCTGCTGGCCTTGCTCGTCGGACTCTCTGCTCCGAGCGGTGTGGGCGGCACGTTGCTCTCCAGTGTTGGGAAGCAGCAGCGCGCCGTGTGGACGACCTTGGGACAAGTCGGACTCTACGCCAGTCTCTTTCTACTCCTCTGGCCACGATGGAATTTGTTGGGTGCGGCAGTTGCCTATGGCGTCGCCTGGGTGGTTGGGAATTTCCTGCTTTTATTTATTGCCAAACACAGCGTGCCTTTCCACTTCTCCGTTACGCGAGACTACGCTGTGTTCGGGGTAATCGCAGCCGCCGCAGCGTTCGTCGCACGACGACAGGCGTTCGGGCTTGCAACGGGCCTACTCGTGTGGGCCGCCGCGATCGGGTTGTTTGTTTTGTTTGGGAAGTACAGTGCCGCGGAATGCTTGAGACTCTTCAAGTGCTTCTTTCCCTTCCAGGCCTTGCGTAGATTCGGCCGAAATCGACAGGGAGCCGACGCCCCTTGACAGGATACAGCCAGCCGCTCCTAGCAACCGACGGTGGAGCTTCTTGTTCTTCCAGACTGTGCAAGAAATTTCCAGCTTTCGTCACAGCAGGTGCGCTCGGCGCGAGTGAGTATCTCCGAGGTGGAGAGCTCCTTTTCTATCACATTGAAAGCACACGGCTTGCGGTGCTGGAGCACGAGTTGGCTTGGCGGCTCGATTGCCGCCTTATTGAGGGATCCGGCGGATGTGGATGCTGAAGCAGTCCCATGCCGGTGGTTGTTAACACATCAAAGACCACATTGCGCGGACGGCTAGCGATTGCCTGACGCCTATGTTCTCATGGAGTCTTCGACGGACGCTGGGCGGCCCCCCATGGCTGAGATGAAGGAAAAACCTGAGAACGCGCCACTCGCTCCACCTCTGAGCGATTCCCCGTCGGAAAGCGGAGCCGCGGGAGCAGACGTGGCCTCACAAGCCCTCTCGACTTACAGAGATCTCCAATCCAAACTTTTGCTTTCAAACATTCCGACCTTGGACGGGGTCCGCGCAATTTCAGTCTTCTTGGTGATTTTTTACCACCTGGGATTACAGCTCGGCCCTCCGATCCTGCCCGGGCCCCTGGGTGTGCTCGCGTTCTTCGTTCTGAGCGGCTTCCTGATTACCTGGCTTCTTCTCAAAGAAGATGAAAAATACGGGTCCGTCTCGCTGAAAGGGTTTTACAAGAGACGCACGCTCCGTATTTTCCCGGCCTTCTATGCCTTCTGGCTCGTTTCGCTGCTTGCGCGATTTGCGCGGGGCGGCGATATTCCATGGACCCAAGCGTTTAGTGCTTTCTTTTACGTCAGCGACTACCACCATGCTATCTTCCGGCCGCAACCGGAATACATGATGCACACCTGGTCACTCGGTGTGGAAGAACAGTTTTATCTGCTGTGGCCGCTGTGCTTCCTCGCCTTCGGCAAGAAAAGGCGTTCTCTGATCGCAGGTCTCTCCGCAGTGATCCTGGCTGTGTGGATCCATCGGATTCATCTGTGGACTGCGTTCCACGCGCGCGACTACATCAGCTACGCTTTCGACACGCGCATTGACGCCATCCTGGTCGGGTGCCTCTTGGCGCTGCTCTTGAAGGAAGGCCTCGGGAAGAAACTTCTTGAGCGTGTGTGCCAACCGGTGTGGGGCCCAGCCATAAGCATTTCGTTGATTGTGGCCTCAGTTCTCGCGGAACAGTCCTCCGCAGGATGGTCGCAAGCCTACCGGCTGATGTGCGGCCTGGCGATCGAACCCTTCCTGGTCGCACTCCTGCTCTGCCAGCTCATCGTTCAAAGTTCAGTCTTTCCTTGGAAGTGGCTAAACAGGGAGCCGATACTCTACTTGGGTAGGATTTCCTATCCTCTGTATCTGTATCACGGATTCAGCAGCGCTCTTGCGGAGCGCCTTACTGGGACTGCCCACAAGGTGGTTTTTGTCCTTGCTACCGTGCTGGTCTCCGTCGTAGTTGCAAGCGGAAGTTACTTTTTCGTTGAGAAGCCATTCCTGGCCTTGAAAAAGAGATCTGAGAACCGGCGCATTGCTCGCGCAGTTCCGGTGTCTGCCCAAGAGTGATCACTCTCTGACGTCTCTGCACGGGGAATCGGGCGGTAGAACTCCTGGTTCAGTCAGGGTTTGGCCGCAAGCCTTCGCAAGACTTCCAGATTTGCTTTCGTTACGCTCTGAATGAAATTCCCGTAATCGCGTTTTTCACATCCAAATGCGGAGAGGCAGCCGGTGGGATAGCCCCAGGAGTCGGCTCCGGGAGTGGTGGTGGCGGATGCTCCGTCGTAGGCGTCGTCCCGTGGCGTCAGCAGGCCCCAGTTCAACTGCTCGTTGGGCATGTCGTACAGGTCCCACCAGTGGAAACCCACGATGTGGTTGGTCCCCGTGGCCGTGTCCGCCGCATTCAGCAGCACCGTCGTCCGCGACTGGTACATCTGCCCCCGGGCCTGCTGGGTCTGGAAGAAATCGCTCGGTGAGGCGTACGGGGACATGTACGAATCCGCGTTGGCCGCATACCCTTCCCAACCAAACCACGGCTTGTCCCCTCCGTACTGCGCCGTGAAATCAATCCGCTGCTGGATGTCCGTGCAGTTTGCGCACATCGGTGGCAACTGCACCGTGTACACGTCCACGTACTGCGAGGCCGCCTGCAGAATCTGCCGCCGCGGTGGCGCTCCCCACGACCCGATGGGGTTCGGACCGAAGTACAGCATCCCCGGTGCCCGGGCGTTCAGTGTCGATTTGATGGTGGAGAAGTAAAACTGCGCATAGTGCAGCATGAAATCGTCCAGATCCTTCGTCATCTGCGCCGTTTCCCCGGCCAGCAAATAGGGATCGGTGGAAACCCAGCAGATGGCTGTTTTTGCCGGGCAGGTGCCGTCTTCGTCCAGAAGCCCCGTGCCGATTCCAAAGCCGCCCGTCTGGTAATCCACCGTGACCGTCGCCCCGCTGCTCGGCGGCTGAACAAAGCTCACCGTCAGTGCTCCGTTCGCGTAGTTCACGAACGTGTTGGCGATCCCCGGACCGGTCAGGATTCCCCCGCCCGCCGTGTCGTTTCCCTGCACTGCTCCGCCCACCTGAACCTGCACCGTGCCGGCCACCATATCCACCGAATAACACGGTGAATCGCCCGCACCCGGACCGACCGCGTGATCGTTGATGTTGTAGTTGAACGTCTTGGTCGTGCCGTCGCCGGTCCCGATCGTGGTCGTATAGGTCGCCACCGGATGACACGCGCTGTAGGTCACCGTCACACTCGCTCCACTGGCCGGCGCGGTATTGAAACTCACCGAGATAAACCCCCACTTGTAGGACGTGATCGCACTGTGCGCCACGCTGCTCCCCGGATAGAAATACCCGTCCCCCCCGTCCCCGCCCAGCGGCGTGCCACCGACCTTGATCAGTACCGAGTTGGGGGCCACCGGCGCATGCGCCAGCGTCTTCGTGAAACTCGCCGTCGTGCCGTTCCCCACCCCCACCCCCTCGCTCGAGTAGAGCGTGCCACTCGAACCAAACGTCGAGTAATTGCTCCCCCAGGCTGCGTTCAGACTGGCGATGCTGCCCCCGTAGCGTTGCGACAGCCAGTTCGAAAGCTCCTGCTTCGAGTACACCACCGGATCCGCGTACACCGCGTTGAAGTTCGGGTTCGCCGCCTGCCGCGCCGCCGTGATCAGCACCATCCAACCCAGATGCGGGTCTCCCGGGCTGTTGTCCACCGCGTTGTTCCTCACGATCGGAAAATCCGGCCCCGCTCGGAACCCTTGCAGGACATCCGTCTCCTCGATGTCAAACCCCAGCACGTAGTCGTTGTTCGGGCCAAGGAACCAGCTCCGGTCAAAGTTATTCTTACTCAAGTCCCCGTCAAACCACTGCTGAAACCGCGCATCAAAGTGATCCGCCATGTGCGCCCGCCAGCCCGTGTACACACTCGTCTTGATCCCGAAAATCATGTCCTTCACCGGCCCGCTGGCATAGTTGTTCAGATTCGTCAGCGCGTAGGAACTCGGCTTGATCAAAATCACAAACGGCATCTTCACCGGAATGGTGCTGTCCGACGTCCCCCACCGGTTGTCCACCGACGTGGGGTACAGGTACACCGACCCGTATTGCGACAGCCCCGTGAATCCCCAGGACTGCAGCCTCCGTGCCGACTGCAGCGCCCAGTTCAACGTCGAATTCGACGTCGCTCCCGTCGCATACTTCGAGGCCACCAGATTCGCCGAATGCACCCCTTGGTAATCCACAAAATCCGGCAGGCTGGCGTTGAACATCCCGTTCAGCCAGAACACGTGTCCCGCCGGCGTGCACAAGTGCCATCGGCTCCCGCTCTTCTGCGTGTAAAAGTGCGGCTGGGCTCCTTTAGCGCACGGGATGCCCGCTAACCCTCCGTACTTGTCAAGGGCCAGCTCAAAAACCTGCAGAGTGAAGTTCTTGGAGGCGGTGGCGCCGGTGGAGTCCGTGACGGTGACTGCCAGTTCAAATTGGCCCCCTTGGTCTGGGGTGCCATTGATCTGGCCCGTCCTTGCGTTGAGCGACAACCCGCGCGGAAGCTGTCCCGGATCAACTTTCCAACTGTACGCCGGAACCCCGTCGGCGGCGGTGAGGGATGCCTGATACGGCTTGCCCAGGAGGGCGAGGTGCAATGGGCCCGTGCTGACCCGAAATCCTGGAGGCTTCGCTGGGCTGACAACGAGGGAACTCGAAGCCTGCTGAACGTGGCGAAAGTAGGAGGTGCCTCCCGCAATCCAGACTAGGACGGCAAGCGCGGCCACGATGAAGACTACAAGTGCAGATCTGCGGACCAACTGAACAAATGCCTCCCGAAAGATCATTCTAACAGCTAACAAGACCACCCAGAAGCAGATAAGGGTCAGGGTAGCCACCGAGGACCAGAACACAGTTCCCTCTGACCGCTAAGAGCCCGTATTTGCGGAGTGTCCTGGAAAAAACTGGGATGAATTAAGACTAGGCGCGCCTCGGCTGCTCGACGAATGAGAGTCAAGGAACGGACACAGGATCGACTTGCAAAACGATCCTCTGTCCGTTCAGATGCCCTCGTCCGGCGCGGCGTCGGACAAAAGGAGTACCGACTACGGCAGGCTCAGGAGAGCTCTCAGGACAGCCAAGTTGGCGATGCGCACCCAAGTGGTGAAATTGCCATAGTTGCTTTGCTCACATCCAAATGCGGAGAGGCAGCCGGTGGGATAGCCCCAGGAGTCGGCTCCGGGAGTGGTGGTGGCGGATGCTCCGTCGTAGGCGTCGTCCCGTGGCGTCAGCAGGCCCCAGTTCAACTGCTCGTTGGGCATGTCGTACAGGTCCCACCAGTGGAAACCCACGATGTGGTTGGTCCCCGTGGCCGTGTCCGCCGCATTCAGCAGCACCGTCGTCCGCGACTGGTACATCTGCCCCCGGGCCTGCTGGGTCTGGAAGAAATCGCTCGGTGAGGCGTACGGGGACATGTACGAATCCGCGTTGGCCGCATACCCTTCCCAACCAAACCACGGCTTGTCCCCTCCGTACTGCGCCGTGAAATCAATCCGCTGCTGGATGTCCGTGCAGTTTGCGCACATCGGTGGCAACTGCACCGTGTACACGTCCACGTACTGCGAGGCCGCCTGCAGAATCTGCCGCCGCGGTGGCGCTCCCCACGACCCGATGGGGTTCGGACCGAAGTACAGCATCCCCGGTGCCCGGGCGTTCAGTGTCGATTTGATGGTGGAGAAGTAAAACTGCGCATAGTGCAGCATGAAATCGTCCAGATCCTTCGTCATCTGCGCCGTTTCCCCGGCCAGCAAATAGGGATCGGTGGAAACCCAGCAGATGGCTGTTTTTGCCGGGCAGGTGCCGTCTTCGTCCAGAAGCCCCGTGCCGATTCCAAAGCCGCCCGTCTGGTAATCCACCGTGACCGTCGCCCCGCTGCTCGGCGGCTGAACAAAGCTCACCGTCAGTGCTCCGTTCGCGTAGTTCACGAACGTGTTGGCGATCCCCGGACCGGTCAGGATTCCCCCGCCCGCCGTGTCGTTTCCCTGCACTGCTCCGCCCACCTGAACCTGCACCGTGCCGGCCACCATATCCACCGAATAACACGGTGAATCGCCCGCACCCGGACCGACCGCGTGATCGTTGATGTTGTAGTTGAACGTCTTGGTCGTGCCGTCGCCGGTCCCGATCGTGGTCGTATAGGTCGCCACCGGATGACACGCGCTGTAGGTCACCGTCACACTCGCTCCACTGGCCGGCGCGGTATTGAAACTCACCGAGATAAACCCCCACTTGTAGGACGTGATCGCACTGTGCGCCACGCTGCTCCCCGGATAGAAATACCCGTCCCCCCCGTCCCCGCCCAGCGGCGTGCCACCGACCTTGATCAGTACCGAGTTGGGGGCCACCGGCGCATGCGCCAGCGTCTTCGTGAAACTCGCCGTCGTGCCGTTCCCCACCCCCACCCCCTCGCTCGAGTAGAGCGTGCCACTCGAACCAAACGTCGAGTAATTGCTCCCCCAGGCTGCGTTCAGACTGGCGATGCTGCCCCCGTAGCGTTGCGACAGCCAGTTCGAAAGCTCCTGCTTCGAGTACACCACCGGATCCGCGTACACCGCGTTGAAGTTCGGGTTCGCCGCCTGCCGCGCCGCCGTGATCAGCACCATCCAACCCAGATGCGGGTCTCCCGGGCTGTTGTCCACCGCGTTGTTCCTCACGATCGGAAAATCCGGCCCCGCTCGGAACCCTTGCAGGACATCCGTCTCCTCGATGTCAAACCCCAGCACGTAGTCGTTGTTCGGGCCAAGGAACCAGCTCCGGTCAAAGTTATTCTTACTCAAGTCCCCGTCAAACCACTGCTGAAACCGCGCATCAAAGTGATCCGCCATGTGCGCCCGCCAGCCCGTGTACACACTCGTCTTGATCCCGAAAATCATGTCCTTCACCGGCCCGCTGGCATAGTTGTTCAGATTCGTCAGCGCGTAGGAACTCGGCTTGATCAAAATCACAAACGGCATCTTCACCGGAATGGTGCTGTCCGACGTCCCCCACCGGTTGTCCACCGACGTGGGGTACAGGTACACCGACCCGTATTGCGACAGCCCCGTGAATCCCCAGGACTGCAGCCTCCGTGCCGACTGCAGCGCCCAGTTCAACGTCGAATTCGACGTCGCTCCCGTCGCATACTTCGAGGCCACCAGATTCGCCGAATGCACCCCTTGGTAATCCACAAAATCCGGCAGGCTGGCGTTGAACATCCCGTTCAGCCAGAACACGTGTCCCGCCGGCGTGCACAAGTGCCATCGGCTCCCGCTCTTCTGCGTGTAAAAGTGCGGCTGGATCCCGTTCGAACAGGACTTGCTTGCGAGACCGCCGTACTGGTCCAGCGTCACGTCGAACACTTCCAAGGTGAAGTTTTTCGACACTGAGGTTCCAGCGGAGTCCTTCGCCGTGATCGACACGAGGAACTGCCCACTCTGAGCCGGCGTGCCGGTGATCTTTCCGGTGACCGCGTTTAGGGTCAAGCCCTGAGGAAGGGGACCCGCGCCCACATTCCAGGTGTACGACGGCGCGCCCCCGGATGCTGTCAGGGTAGCGTCGTAAGGCTGCTGCAGGAAGCCGAGGTGAATATCGTTCGTCAGGATAGTAAGCGAGGAGTTGGATGAGGATGCCTGGAGCACGACCAGGGTCAGAGCTTGGGAAGTCGTAGCACTCGCTGCATCCGTGACGTTCACCGTCAGGCTGAATGACCCAAACGTTGTGGGCGTCCCACCCAGTTGCCCGGTCGCGGGAGTCAGAGACATTCCCGCGGGCAACTGCCCCGAGGCGATACTCCACGTATAGGCGGGAGTTCCCCCGGCCGCCTGCAGGTTCACCGAATAGGCCTGTGATTGAACGCCTTGAGGCAAGGAAGTGGTTGTGATGCTCAACGGCTGGGGGGCCGAGGCAGCCGCTACCGCAATGCTGAGCGCTTGCTGGGCCGACCGGCTGGCGGCGTCCGTGACCTTTACAGTGAAGGCGATCGTACCGGATTGCGTCGGCGTGCCGCTGATTGCGCCGGTCGAAGAAACAAGAGTGAGCCCGGTGGGCAGCGAGCCGGAGCTGACGCTCCAAGAGTAAGGGGCGGTGCCACCGGTCGCTGCGAGAGTAGCACTATAAGCGGATTGAACATGGCCGCCGGGCAAGCTGCTGGTGGTGATCTGTAGAGCGGCCGGAGTTGCCGCAATGGTGATGGACAGGGCCTTGGTTGTCGCCTGCTGCGGAGAAGCGGAGTCCTTCACTTGCACTGTGAAAGAGAAGTTGCCAGCGGTTGTGGGCGATCCGGAAAGCACGCCCGTGGAAGTATTCAGTGTGATCCCCGCCGGGAGCGCGCCGGAGAAAATGCTCCAGGTATAAGGCGTTTTGCCGCCCGTTGCTGAAAGCGTGGCGCTGTACGCGGATTGCACCTGGCCAGCGGACAAGCTGCTGGTCGTGACCTGCAATGGCGTTGTCGCCGCCGCCACCGGGATCGCAAACTGACGCGAGGCCGTCAGCGGGATCGCCGGAGGATCGGTTACCTGCACGGTGAATGTATAGTTCCCAGCTGTGGTTGGTGTGCCGCTGATGACGCCGGTCGAACTATTCAGACTCAATCCGCGTGGCAGCGTGCCCGCGGAAATGCTCCAAACATAAGGCGCCAGTCCGCCCGATTGAATCAGCGTGACGCTGTAGCTGCTCTGCGCAATGGCAGCCGGGACGCTCGTGGTGGCCACCTGGAGCGGATCGACCAGAGTCAGAGAGAGAGTGGCAGACACAGTTTGCGGCGCGGGCGAGGAATCTCGCACCTGCACGGTGAACGAATAGTTTCCCTTCGTGGTGGCCGTCCCCGTAATTAGCCCGGTGGCGGCGCCCAGACTCAGGCCCGGAGGCAGCGTGCCCGCACTCAGGCTCCATGTATAAGGCGTGAGCCCTCCCGTTGCGGCAAGCGCATCAGCAAAAGGACTCTGGGTAACGCCGCCTGCAAGCGAAGTGGTGGTAATGGACAGCGGCACCGGCGCAGAGGAAACCGTCATTGTGAGAGCTTGCGAAGCTGACTGTGGAACGGACCCTGCGTCCGTCACTTGCCCCGTGAAGGAAAACTGGCCGGTCTGAGTCGGTGTTCCCGTGACGGCTCCGCTCGACGCATTCAAGGCCAAGCCCGGCGGAAGCTGGCCCGCCGTGACCTTCCAGGAATACGGCGATGTCCCACCCTGTGCCGCCACGCTCGACGAGTACACCGTCTGCGTGACTCCACTCGGCAGGCTGCTTGTAAGTATTTTCAGGACTGAGGGACCGACCGTGAACCGAGCGGTATTTGAGGTCGGCTTGGAAGGGTCGGACACCGCGATTTGCAGAGTGCCGCGCTGCGTGAGGTCGGCGCTCACCAGAACCGCCGAAAGCTGCGTCCCGCTGATGAAAGTCGTCGAACGTGCGCTCCCGTTCACAACCACGACGGAAGTCTGCGTGAAATTCTTCCCCGAGACCGTGATGGCCTGGCTGCCCGTTCCTGCCGGCGCACTAGCGGGGGCCAACGCGCTTACGCTCGGATTCCCCGTCCCGTTGCCTCCGATGAGCGCGCAACCGGACATGAAGAAAAGCGGCACGAGTAGGACCAGGCAAGCCAGTCCCAGCCTCGGCGCCGGGCGACTCCGCTGGCGTCGCTCAAAGCAGGTAAACCCTTGCGTCTCTCGTGGCTTGCTGGCAACGGCGTTGGACAACCTGCTGGGAATTTTCATCTCGGGGACGCTCTCTCGTGAAAGTTCAATCACGCGAGAATGATGGGCCGGAGAGGGCCTCTAAAGCGGCTGGTCAGAGGAAGTGAATTGGGGCAACCTTTAGAAACTGTCCGGAGCTGTACTCTTGAACAGGGCCACTAAGCGCTTTAGATGTAATTACTTAGAGAGAGGCGGGTCGCCGGGATCAGGCCTCCGAGCTCGAACCTGCGCTTCCTTGGAGCGGCCCAGCCAGTTGCTGGGGGAACGAACGGCAGGAGTTCCGAAGGGTTTACCTGTTCATTCGCTCCAGAACGATTTCCTTGGGGACTGTCTCTGCGGGTATGTGGGAGCAGTGCGCGGAAAGAACAATCACCTTTACCCGTCGGACTAGACAAGGATGTGCCCGCAGAGACATTCCCCTGCATTCTCTGCACACTCCGTTAAAAAAACTCCGCATGGGGTCTGTGAGCCGTCAGCACATACTGGGGTTATCCGGATTCGCCCATGATCCTGCCGCAGCACTCCTTGGTGCGCATGGAATCCTCGCGGCTATCGAAGAAAGCAGAATGATCCGTGCACACGAACCCGGTGGTGTCCCGCGCCAAGGGATCCAATTCTGCCTGGAACACGCCCAGATCGGGTGGAGGGACATCAGCCACATCGCCGTTGCGAACCGTTCGCTCCGTGCGTGGGGTCGACATTCTTGGCTGTCTGCACGCATGCTGCCGGGAGAATCAGGGGTAGGAAAGGCACGGAGCCGCTGCGGAGAGTTGAGCCCGGCTGTGACGCAACTCGCTACTGCGGCCAGGGGCGGCCCACGAGCCGGGACAAGTCGGCACGAACATCGTGCTTGATGGTCATCATGGGGATAGCCACGGGCTGGGTTGTGCGGTGAAGCTCTCCGCGGTAGCGGAAGACCTGGATGTCACGAACGGGGAAATTCGGCAGATTCGTGTAAACCGGGAATGTGCGCAGCAATTCAAATTGGTCGGACTCTAACAGCCCGCGCACGAATCCGAAGGCAGGCCACGGATCGTGATTATCCACGACGGCGTAGCGGATCCCCCACGTCTTGAATAGATTTAGGAACTCCTGGTTCGTGTGCAAGACCTCCCGCGGATCATGCCCGAGTTCACTCACGACGACTTGTTTTTCTCGGGCAATCATGTGGCGTCGATCGGGATCAAACTTGCGCGCAAAAAAAATGAAGTCACCATCGAGATACGTTTGGCAGTAAATGATATCCGACTCCGGAAGTGAGAGCACGTATTGGGCAACCTCCCTTGCGCCGCTCACTACCGGCTTCTCAGTTCGAAATGCACCGGCGAAATACACCAGGGCAAAGACTGATGAACCGATCAGTGCCCAAGTGCGACGAACCAGTAGAGTCTCCAAGGCAACAAGGGCAAGATAGACAATCGGCGGAACCCAGATCATCGTGTGACGCGGATCTTTCTCGCTGATCAGCAAGAAACACGTGTAGCCAGCAAAGACCCAGGCCAGCATGAAGCGATCCAATCGTGTCCGCTTCACGAGCGCAATCACGAGCCCCGCGCATGCCAAGAATACTCAGCACCGAACCCAGTTGTCGATAGAGGTACGTCAAATAAAAAGTGTAGTTGATACCCAGGGTCATGTATTCGAATCGGTTTCCAATCACGCGTGCGGCCCAACTGCTGAGCGTGCGTGAAGCCAAGAGGTACCAGGGTAGGACTAAAGCCGCTGAAACAAGGACCGACAGCCAAACATCCACCCGCTTCAGCAGCCGGAATCGCTTTTCCACGACAAGGTCGAACGGTATGAAGAACGCCAGGAAAATGGCTTTCTGACTGATCAGGAGACCCGAAACGACAAATGCGGCTAGAATACACAGATGAAGTCGACGCTCACTCTCCATGAACTTCAACCAGTAATAGATGGCTCCCATGCATGCGGCCAGCGCGGGGATCTCGAGCATCGTAACGCGCTCATAGAGCAAGACGAATGGAATACAGGAGAGAGCCATGGCCGAAAGGAAGGCCCGGTGACGTGGCCCCAGTCGCTCAGCAATTCGATACCAGAAATAAGTGCCCAACAACGTGAAGCACAGTATTGCGAATCGGCTGACCCAAGGTGACAAGCCGAAAACGAGAAAGAAGACGCCTTCCACGATGTGAAAGAGGGGCGGCCAGTGCGGAATGGCTAAGGCCGGATACTTTGCGTAGTACTCGTACGCGTACTGGATGGGGTGGCGCAGTGGGAGATCCACCAGGAAGTCCCGAAAGAACGCTCCATTCATCGCGTGGCGCATTTCATCGCCGTAGAAAAAGAACTCTCCACGCGGGAGGTCGTGCGCAACCGCAAGCGCTACGAGGGCGAGGAGCAGGGCCGGCGACCACACTAACAACCGCGCGATGATTTTCCGGCGTGAGGAGGCCAAGGCGACTTGGCCGGGAGACACGTATCCCGGCAGCTCGGCAGGCGAGGTCGTTGTTCCGTCGAGAGCGGTCTCCGTAGAGGTGACGTGATTAGGCATCGGAGCCTTGCACTGAATCCCTAGGGTCGCCTACCTGAGCGCAGAAACACACGTGCCTATCGCGCGCCTTGCTGGACGAAGCGAACTCCACAGGTTTCCCCGACCTCTGGTCCGACATCAATCCATGTCCCGCGGAGGAGTCTCAACGGAAACAAGAGATCGAGCCAATGGGCTTGCTGCTGGCCCGACATTCACGCGCGCTGCGGGCCGGGAAATCAGAGAGGGTTCTGCGTAGGCGGGGCGCCGAAGTTCCGAATCCGACCCCTCCTTGCCCGTTTCCTGCTTCTCCTCGTGATATTCCGGCTCCGTGTTAATGGCCCAGAGGTCGTGCGCGGCACCCAGGATGTTCCGTGCCGCGCAGAGGGCCGTCATCATCGAATGGTCCTGGTTGTTGTACTTGTGCATGCCATTGCGGCCAACGAGTTGCAGGTTGGGAAGCGTCTTCTCCAAGTAGCGGCGAATCAGATCCACCTGCCGCGTCCATCCGTTGTCGTACATGGGGTAGGCCTTCTGCATGCGCACGACAGCGCCATCTTCGATTTCCTCCGGGCGCGCCAGGCCAAGTTCAGCGATCTCGCGCTTGGCCAGCTCGATCAGCTTCTCGTCCGGGCTGGACCACAGATCGTCGTTCTCGAAAACGAAGTATTCCATGCCCAGGCAGGTCTTGGATGGATCGGGCACCATCGCCGGAGACCAGTTCTTGAAGTTCTGAATCCGGCCCACGCGCACGCCGGGCTCGTGAATATAAATCCAATTGTCCGGCATGACGTCCTTGCGATTAACCACCAGGCTGACAATCAGGAAGTCGCGATACCGCAGCTTGTTCGCCGCCCTACGCACGGCCTCCGGCGCGGGGGGATCGAGAGAATTAATCAATTCGCGAATGGGCATGGAACTGATGAAATCCGTCCCGGCGAAACGCTCGTCGCCATTCGGGCCGCGCGTCTCCAGGTGCGTCACGCCGTTCCCATTGTGGCAGATCCTTGTGACGGGCCGTTCGAGCAGCACTTGACAGCCACGGTCGATGAGGTGATCCGCAAGGGTTTCCCACATCTGCCCCGGCCCGCGCTCCGGATACTGGAACTGGTTGATCAGCGTCTTGACGGAGTGCTTCTTCTGCTTGAATAGCGCGTTGCGCACTGCCGAAGTCAGCGAGAGCCCGCTGATCCGCTGCGCGGCCCACTCCGCGCGGATCTCGGTGCAGGGAACGCCCCACACCTTTTCCGTGTAGGTCTTGAAAAAGATCTGGTAGAGCCGCTTGCCGAAGCGGTTCGATACCCACTGCTCCAGGTTCTGTTCGTTGTGATAGTAGAATAACCGCGACCACAGGTAGCTGAACAGGATCCGCACGCTCTCCAGAGCACCCAACCCAAATAGAGCGTTTTTCGCCTTCAGCGGGTAGAAGAAGAACTTCTTGCGGTAGAAAATGCGGGAAAGCCTCGGCCGGCGGAGGAACTTCTTGTCCAGGATCTCGTGCCAGATCCGCTCCACCTCATCCCATTTGGTGAAGAAGCGGTGGCCACCGATGTCGAAAAGATAGCCCTTGTAGTTGACAGTTCGAGATAGCCCCCCAACCGTGTTGTCCGCCTCCACGACTATGGCGGGAACACCCCGCTTGGAGAGTTCGTACGCAGCGGTCAGACCGGCAGGGCCTGCTCCGATAATAACCACGTTGCGCTGCTCAGGCTGGGGAAGCGACATGATTAGATGCTCTGATCCGGCCTGCTTAACTGCAAACTGCCGTCCAATTGAGGATGACCTCATGCGTTGAAAACAAAAGGGATAGCAAGCGCGTGGCCCGGCGGGATTCGGCACCTCCTCAGGAAGTGGAAAGGAGTTACTCTTTTATGGGCGCATGCTTCACAATCCAAGGCGCGATTCCTGCAAATGGTTGCAGCAAATGGATGCCTAAGTCCTTGAATAGAAACCTTCCGGCTGACCGCGAAGACGCCGAATCAGGCGCCTTGCTGTGAGGTAGGCCAAGAAAGGGCTCGTGAACAGCCTTTCGAACCAAGCCGGATTGCGCAGGTAGTGAGCATCGGCGCGGGGGAGTGCGAACGGTTCAGCATCGGGTTCCACCACGCCGGCGGCCGTGGAGCAGGCTCCCAGGTAGAACTTTCGCGCCAAATCGCGAACTTCCGGACTCCAGCGCCCGTAGGGGTAGGCGAAAAACTCCACAGGTCGGCCAATGCGTTCTTGGATTTGAGCCTTGCTTCCGGCAATTTCCTGCTCCGCTTGGATCGTGGCCAGGGTCGAAAGGTCGGGATGGCTAATACTGTGAGCCCCAAAATCGATCCCGCTGCGGGAGAGCTCTGAGATTTGCTCCCAACTCATCAACGCTTCTTCGCGAACCCAGCTTGGCTGGCCCGGCCAGCCATTCGTACGTCCGCAATACCCTGTGGGTAGGAACACTGTAGCCGGGAGTCCGAGGCGCAGCAGTACGGGCGCAGCGCTGGCGTAGAAATCGACATATCCGTCATCGAAGGTCAGGACCGCCGTGCGCTCGGGGAAGGGCCTGTGTTCTACGAGCGGCCTAAGGAGTTCCCCAAGGGGAACCACCCGCGCATTGGATCGTAGCCACTCCATCTGTTGGGCGAAGAGCGAAGGGGAGATTTTGAGCGGAGAGTCGCCTTCCGAGATGGAGTGATAAGTGATAATGACCGGGAATTGGGAAGCCCGCATGGTCTAGAGGTACCGGGAGCGAGAAGAAGGGGGCAGCGACGAAGTCATGGGTGCACTAGCTCTAGGGCCGGGCGACTTTGTTGTAGACGGCTCCCAGAACGACCCCCACGACGAACCCTACGACAAATGCATAGCAAAAGCCGATGAGACTCCCCAGGAACGTGACGCGGTACCCGGGAAAGAAACTTGCCAGCAGAACCAAGTGGGCTCCCACATGTGGGCCGCCCTTCAACACGAGGAAATTAGTGGCCAGGAATAATCCAATGCCTGTCAATGTCCCGAGCACAATCCCCATGAGCTTGGCGTTCAGCAGGATGACTGCCTTGTCGATCTGATTCTCTTCCGCTTCCATCGCTCCACCTATAAGTGATCGAGAAAATCAGAGTATTGCTCCATCTCCGCCTTCGAGCGCACTACCGTCAGCCAGATCCAAATGACGGCATTGCGCACAAGGGCAAAACCCCAACCCAGCACAAACCCTGTCCCGAAACCCCAGAGCAGGCCGATGAATGCGCCCGGCCAACTGACGTCATAGCCCCAAAAGAATTCTGAAAGCAGATTCAAGTTGGGGTGAGCGTAGCCGCCTTCGAGCACCTGAACCAATGTGCAGACGAAGAGGAGTCCGCCGAAAACAACGCCGCAGGCCAACCCCAGAGCACTGCGATGCATGGGCGCAAAAGCCCGCATGAGCTTCGTGGTTTCAGTGTTTGCTTCGTCAGCAGGCATCCAAGCCCCCGGAGCCCGGATTGCATCCCGTTCTTACTTGCAATTGTACTCCTCTTCTCAGGTTGAAGTGCAATGAGGAAGGGCCGCGGTGTGTCGAGTTGTGGCGAGGTCTACCTGATCGGCGACAGTCAAGAATCCTGAGACTCCGCGCTGCTCTCCGCCCAAGGGATCTTCCCCCACTTCCGGAGCGCGATGCGATCAATCGCGTTGAAGTAGCTTTCCATGTGCACTTCCTCACTCCACCCGCGCCAAAAACCGCTGTAGCCGCGTTCCCCCAACTCGGTCCGCAAGGCGGAATTAGTCCGCAAGCTTTCCATTGCAGCAACCAATTCGTCATCAGTCCGGTAAAGGAGCCCTCCTCCGCCTTCTTCCACGACCTCGGTGAGCCCGCCTAGATCGCGTGCAATCACGGGAGCCTTCTGAAGATAAGCCTCGAGGATGATGATGCCGAGGACCTCGTAACAAATGGAGGGCACCAGCAAGGCGATTGCATTGCGATACAACCCCGCGAGCTTCTCCTGTGGAAGCGCACCCAGAAAGTGGACGTTGGTCATGCCCTGGGCCAGTCGCCGCAGTTCTCCCTCATAGGTACCTGTGCCTGCAATCAGGAGGTCAGCGTGCTTGTAATCCCGAAAAAGAGGGATCAGGGTCTGGACGCCCTTGATCTTTTCAAGTCTGCCGACAAATAGGAAATACGGCTGGCCGTGCGGCGAGAACTCCTTCCCGCGAGGGGCCAATTCCTGTGCCGGCAGAAAGTAAGGGCTAACCGTCATCGGGTGCCTGAATCCGCGCTCGATGTGCATTCTCCGCGTGAAGAAGCTCGGTGATATGAACTGGTCCACCGACAGGAGGCACCGATCGAGTAGCCGGGTGTACCTCCACCATTGCGGCGGCCGCTTGTATTTCAAAGTACATCGAAGGCAGTCGGGCTTGTCACAGAGACGCTCGTTATTCTTCCAAAGGACATGCATGGGGCAGATCAGCCAGTGCTCGTGGGTCGTGTAGAGCTTGATGAAATCGCCATAGTCCGGCTGCAGCTCCAACACCTTCGGACCGAAGAGCGAAATGTTGTGATAGTGAATGACGTCGAATTTCTTGCTGTAGAGGATTTCGAGGATCTGTTTCGTCTTCGGCCAGGTGCTGCCCGTCTGCTGAGCGACGAGCGGCGATAGGAACCCCCACTTGCTCCGCAGGCTGTGCACGGTCACATTCGGGTGATTCGGAAACGCCTGTGTGGGCTCTCCCTTAGCGAGCACCTTGTAACTATCCACGCAGTGAATCACGTCCACCTCGTGTCCGCGCCGGGCCAGTGCATTCGCGTTCCGATGAAGCGCGATCGCGTCTCCGCCAAAGCTATAGGGCGGATAGAAGATCGAGATGTGGCAGAACCTAAGCGGGCGCGCCATATTCCCCCTCGAGCTCATCAAACACCGCGAGAAGCTGCCGGGCGGCATGGCTCCAAGACATGCGGCCCGCTGCCGCCTGCCCGGCAACGTTCATGCGAGCGCGCAACGCTGGATCGGACAGAACGCGCTCGATCGCCTGCCGCCAGCCCGCCCGGTCATGCGGGTCCACGGCGAGGACGCCATCACCGAGCAAGCCCGGCAGCGGGCTTTCCGTCGTTGCGATCACCGGCGTGCCGCACGCGGCAGCTTCGAGTCCCGGCAAACCAAAGCCTTCCAGGAAAGAAGGTAGAACCAGAGCCTCCGCACGGTTCAACAGGACCAGTAGATCCTTGTCTTCGAGGTGGCCTGTGAAGATCACGCGGTCCTGCAATCCGTCCATGCGCGCGCGCTCCTCGAGCTGTGCATAGCAGGAGTTGAATACGTCCCGTTGATAATCGCCCACCAACACCAAGTACATTTCCGGGACAACCCCGCTACGGATCAGTTCTCCCACGACTTCTAGGAGCATCAGCAGGTTCTTGTGCGGGCTGAATCCCCCGACGTACGCCAGGCATTTCGCATCGCGGGGCACTCCCCACTGGCTCGATGCCTCCCCAGCGACATCCGTTTCGATGGGGCGGAAGATTGCATCCGCAGCTTCACCTACAATCCGAATGCGATCCGAAGCGATCCCTAGCTTCGCCACCAGCTTACGGCGCGAATGGTCGGAAACTGTCAGAATCAGACGGGCTTGTCGGACCGCCAGCCGGCGTTTCACGCTCCAGAGAATGCGCGAGCGCAGCGTAGGAAACACGAGATCGGGAAACATCTCCGGGATAGCGTCATGAATGACCACGAGCTGCGGAACGCTGGTGAAGAGCGGAACGTAGCTGTAGACCGTCGGAAAGAGAATGACCTCTGCCTTGAGATCCGCAGCCGCGCTTCGAAACGCCCAGAGGTCCTTGATGGACCGGCTGCTGTTGGCCCCCGCGGCCTCGATGGTCGGTACCGAACTAGCGACGCGACAGGTCTCGGCCTTCTGCGGGAGTGGGAATTCACTCGATTCGTGGTCCACGAGCAGAACGTACTGGTTGCGCTGGTCCAGTTCGAGCACCGCTGTAATCAGTTCCCGGGTGAAGCGGCCGTATCCGCGGCGATTCGGCCAGCATGTGGCATCAACGGCGATGCGCATCCAAGCTACTCCTGCACCCGCGCGCGGGGGGTGGCGGGCGTTGGAGAGTGAAGCAGATGGAGCAGGATGCATACGCCAAACGTGAGACCGCTATAGAGGTAATAAAGCCAGTGCGCGAGCATGGCCCCGGCCGCAAACCACCATCCCCGCTTGCGTGCGAAGAACCGATAAACATCCCAATTCAGAATCAGAAGCGCCAGGGCGAGCACAACCATCGAAACGAGGAGAGGAACAGGCCCTGGCCACGTCAGCGCGGCGACGCTGAAGGGCAAGACGAGACATGCCAGAGCCAACAGTCCCACCAGTATCGAGCTGATCCGCGACGCATAGGTCAGATTCAGGTCCCGCGGAAGATGCCGCGAGCTGAGGATCAAGCGGCTCCACGGAATAGCGCGGAACAGGATGTCCGCGCGCAAAAGGCTGCGCCAGGTCCATCGCTTCAGGTGCTTCACCTGCAAACGCTTGTCGAGCCGGATCTTGCGCCCCTGGCTCGTGAGCTCCAGGCCCAGTGCGATGTCTTCGATTGAGGGCGCAGTGTATTTCGCGCCGTCGAATCCTCCGAATTCCTCGAAAACGTCCTTTCTCATGGCGCCGCAACCTGCCCAGAAGGTGCAGGCCTTTTCGCTCGCCGTCTGGTGTACATAGTGGTGCATGAGGTTCTTATACTGCGAAACAAACGTCTGCCAAGCCGGAGCATCATCATAGGAGCCGAATACGGCTGCCAATTCTGGATCGCCGGCGAAGTCTTCAGCAATCAAGCGCAGTCCTTCCGGCGGGAGAACGACGTCGGCGTCGACGAATGCGAGGATCTTACCGCGCGCCTGGAGCGCGCCCAGATTGCGTGCTCCGCCCGGCCCCAATGTGTGAGGCGTGCGGATGCAAGGCGCGGCATACCGCTCGGCAATCCGGGGCGTCTCGTCGGTCGAGCAGTCGTCCACCACGATCACTTCGAAATCGCGATACTCCGAGCGAGACAAGGCTTCCAAGCATCGCGCCAGGTGCATCCCCCCGTTGCGTACCGGCACGATCACCGAGATACGGTTCGTTTTGTCTGAATGTAACGCGGGGTTCATTATGCCGTCCACGACGCCGTGTAATCCTCCGGTCATCCTCAGCGATCTCTCTTCACGCCGCCCGGCCGGTGACATAGCCCAGGAACTCTCCCCACGCCCAAACCAGGTCCAGGAGCGCCGTCAGTGGCAGCGCGCGCAGGAATGCTGCTCGATTCCGCCGGGTGCGTAAAACGTTTCCCGCCTGCTTTCGAAGAAGCAGCAGTGGCACCAGTACGCAAAGCGCGGCGAACACCCCACGCTTCACGAACCAAAAACTCGCCGCCCGGGTAGCGCCGAATGATCGGCCCCAAACGTAACGTTCCACCAGCATCGTGCCCAGTCGCAGATTGAGGCGGTGTTGATACACGACCATGTCGGGCGTGAGATAAAGCACTTCGCCGCGCGCTTTGAAGGCCGCGTGCAAGGTGACTTCGTTGTAGGCGTCCGTCCATACGCTTGCCACGCTCTCCAGCGCCGAGCGCTTGTAGGAGACATGTGCATCGGTCAGCGAGGCCGCTGGCCCCCGGGGCACGGGGTTTTGATACCTTCCGAAATCGCAGAAATACACGGCCCAGTTGAGCGCGCGGTCCACGCCGTTCTCCACCGCCCCGCCGATGGCCGCATACGGTTGCTGGTGTTCCTTCACCACCTGCGAGCACCACCGCGCGTCAGCGCGGTCGTGATCTTCCAGCGAGGCGACGATCGGTGCGCGCGCTTCCCGCAACCCGATCCCCCGAAGCACGTCGTGATGCTCGCGCGTAATGCGGGAATGATTTTTCCGCGATCCCTCCGGGCACATGAACCGCACTTCGCGGAATTTCCGCTGGAGTATGTCGAGGCCCTCGATTCCTGGCTCGCACGTCACCAGCACTTCCATCGGCGGCGCATTCACCTGCTGGTGCAAAGCCTCGAGGCAGAATTCGAGGTGCCGCAGATCCGCCTGCTGGGACGTGTCGCTGACGACTGTGACCACAACGGAAAGTATCGGCTGCGTGCCCATGGTCGGTTGGCCTGCTTCCCCTCCGGGTCAGGAGCGGGGGGCTGCCATTGTGCCGGCCGCGGACGCCGCCGCACCGAAAAATCCCCGATACCATGCAATTGTCCGGGCCAGCCCTTCGTCCAAAGCGAATCGCGGCCGCCAGTGCAGCATCAGTCGCGCCTTGGTGCAATCAAGGTATTGCTCGCGAATCTCGTGGCTGGCCTCGTTCAGGATCACGGGCTCGAGGTCCTTCCTGCCCATCTGTGCGAGGATCTCATTCACCAGCCCGATGACGGTCAGCGGTTTTTCATTGCCAAAGTTGAATGCGTTGCCGTGCACTTCCGGACGATCCATTTGCTCGGCCAGCGTGAGCATCGTTTCGCTGGCATCTTCCACGTAGAAATAGTCACGCACGAACTTGCCGTCGCTCCGGATGATGGGCCGTTCATTGCGAATGACGGAGCGGATCGTCCCGGGCACGATCCGGCTGAAATTCAGGTCGCCGCCGCCAAACAAGTTGCCGCAGCGCGTTACGCTCACGGGAAGCCGATAAGTCTCGAAGTAAGAGAACGCGAGCAAGTCCGCGCAGGACTTGGAGGCATCGTACGGGAAACGCCCCTGCAAGGGAGTTTCTTCGGTGTACGGCAGCTTGGGATGCGAGCCGTAAGCTTTGTCGCTGGAGGCAACAACGATTCCCCGCACGAGTTTCGGGCACGCCCGGCAGGCCTCCAGAACGTTCCAGGTTCCGCGAATATTGGACTCGAAGGTGGAAAGCGTGGAGCGCGCGGCGGTGCCCACGATGGTCTGCGCGCCGAGGTGGAAGACGGTGTCAATCTCGTACTCGTTCACGGCACGAAGCACGGCGAAGTAGTCGCTCAGGTCCCCCGGGACGACGTTGACCTTCTGAAGCGTCCCCGAAGTGGCCAGGTGACTCTGCGGCACGGTATCGCGCAGCAGAATCGTCACGCGCGCCTCGGCTGCGACCAGCGCCTGCGTGAGCCAGGAGCCCAGCAGCCCCGTGGCTCCGGTGACCAGGACGTTGCGATCTTTCCAAGACTCAGCGCGCATCCTTTTTCCAAACTTTCCACGGCGCAGCGCCTTGTTTCCACATTTCGTTCAGCGCCTGCGCTTCTTTGAAGGTGTCCATGCAAAACCAGAAGCCCTCGTGCGGATACAGGGCGAGCTGCCCCGCGTGGGCCAGCTTTTCGAGCGGTTCGTGTTCGAGGATGCACTCCGGGTCCAGCCAGTCAAAAACGGACCGATGGAAGACAAAGAACCCGCCGGGAGTTAGGTCGTGGATCAGGGGCTTCTCCTGCCAGAAGTTCACGAGCCCTTCCCCATTCACTCCAACCACACCGTAGCGCGATTTCGCGTGGAATCCGGAGAGGGTTGCCGTCTTTCCCTTTTGCTGGTGATACGCCACGAGTGCGTCCAGATCGATGTCGCTCAAACCGTCGCAATAGTTCGCCAGAAAGAATTCTTCGTGGATGTGCTGACGAATCCGGTACAGCCGCCCGCCCGTTTGCGTCTCCTCCCCGGTGTCCGCGAAGGTGATCTCCCAGTCCTCGACCTCATCGCCGCCATCACAGACCATTCTTGAGCCGGAGCGCAACTGGAGGACGAGATCATGCTGCCGGTGCACGTAATCCAGGAAATACTCCTTGATCATCCAACCTTTGTAGCCGAGGCAAAGCACGAACTTGCGGTAGCCGTAGTGATAGTACTGACGCATCAGGTGCCACAAAATCGGGCGGCCACCGATCTCCACCAGCGCCTTCGGGCGGTACTCCGTCTCTTCGCGGAGCCGCGTGCCGAGGCCCCCGCACAGGATGACGACTTTTTCTTGTCTGAACTGCATGACGGCGATTCTACCGAATCCTCAGCTTAGCAGAGTCGAGGGGAATCTCTGCTGCAGAGCCACGGGAAACTTGTTCCAGTCGATAACTCACGCAGGTTCTCCCTGGCCCAGTTCGTCGGAGCAATTCCCGCGCCAGTCCGATGATCCCCTATCGCATTGTACAATAAGGACTTGAATGGCGTCCGAAGAAAGAGCTGGGCGCCCCCACAGGCGACATTGTGAAAAACTTTTCACGGGGGTTGATGTGATCTAAGTCTCTGACTGCATGGCTCTTAGGGCTCAAAGCGATTCTCGGGCGGCACTGCTGAACGAGGGCCTACCCAAAGGGGGATGAAACTGATTTCACATTTCCGATAGCTGAGGGGCGGGTGGGAGGCCGATCTGGCGCTCACGAGTGAGACTAAACTGCCTGCCAGCAATGAGATACTGGAAGACGCTCATGGTACCAGACTTGCCAGAGATTATTCCACCACCGAAGTTCGCGGATGGAGCTGACGCGGAGACCTGACCCAATGACGCGAAGCGAAGCCACGGGCGCCACGCAAAGCGGCTCGAAGCCACGCGCCGAGATGGTAGTGGATATCGTCATTCCCGTGCTGAATGAGGCGCACGTCCTTGCCAAGAGCTTGGAACAGCTCCGGGTAAGACTGCCCGAGTTGCTGCCCTGTCGCTGGCGCGTCGTGATCGTGGACAACGGGTCAAGTGACGGCACCGATGAGATCGGCCGCCGCTTGGCTGCCGCGCACTCCGACGTGCTCTTCCTGCGCCTCGACCAGCGGGGCCGCGGACGCGCGCTGCGTCACGCCTGGTTGCAGAGTGTCTCCGACATGGTCTGCTACATGGACGTAGATCTCTCGACGGGTCTAGACGCGTTGCCGAAAGCGCTGGGGGCGCTCGTTCGTGAAGGCTGCGACATCGCCGTCGGTTCCCGGTTGATGCGCGAGTCGCGGATCCGGCGCTCGCTGAAGCGCGAGGTTATCTCGCGGGTCTACAATGTGTTCGTCAAGTTGATGTTGCACACGAAGTTTAGCGATGCGCAGTGCGGATTCAAGGCGCTTACGCGCCAGGCCGTCGAACATCTGGTTCCGCAGATCAAGGACCAAGCCTGGTTCTTTGACACGGAACTTCTCGTCCTTGCCGAAAACCAGGGCTACCGGATCATGGACATTCCCGTCACCTGGATGGAGGACACCGATAGCCGCGTGAAGATCATCAGCACAGCCTGGGAAGACATCAAAGGTGTTTTTCGCCTGCGCCGTCACCTCGGGAGCCACGAATTCGCGAAGGCTGCCGTCGCTCATGGCAAGGAAGTCCAGGCTGGCCTTTCCCGTTGACCTTCTCCAGGTTCTTCATGGAGTCTCCCGCGACAAACGGCAGTGCCCCGGGTTAGACTGCCCCACCGGAAACTCCAGCGACTCTCGCGACATGGAAACAATTCTCTTGCCGGAAACTGTGTCCCGATGACGCCGACGGAAGAACTCCGCCTGCAGTGCGAATGCAAGGTCTACTTCCGTTATCTCTCAGGCGCGGAGCCGGATGAGTACGTCCTCGCGAAATATAGCGAGGCGCACGGCAAAGTCCCAGCCTACACGCCGACGGTCGGCTTTGACGATTTCCTGACGCGCTTCGCGGCTAGGCGTCCCCTCCTCACGCGGCTGGCGGATTCCTACGCCTGCCTCTTCGCGCCACAGTCTACTTTGCGCAGGAAGCTGATCCTGCTGCTCGCCATCCTGGAGAGTTCGCGCCACAGCGCAGTGCATCTCGATGCGGTGGATAGCGAGAACAGGTTTTTACTTTGCGCGAAGGCACTCCTCCTGGGCTTGCGATTCGTTCTCAGCCTGGTCGCGGGTCTCGTTGTCCTTCTTCCCTGCCGACTCGGGCAAGGGAGCGGCCGGGGCCGGGAGGGCTGAGTCGTGCCCGATATGCTCATCGTCGGCTCGGGCCCCAGCGGCGTTCACTTTGCGCTTTCCGCATTGCGCAAAGGACACCGCGTCACGATGCTGGATGTCGGCAACGAGAAACTGACGCCTCCGAATCCGGACGACAGCTTTCGCGCGCTGAAGGAGAAGCTCAGCGATCCCGCTGCCTATTTCCTGGGCCAGAATTTCGAGGGCGTCCTCCTCCCCGACGCCGAAAAGGAGTATTACGGCATTCCGCCAGGCAAGGATTATGTCTTCCGCCGGCCCGCGGGCTTCGAATACGCGGCCGAAGGATTTGAGCCGCTCTTCTCCTTCGCGCGGGGTGGCCTGGCAGAGGTCTGGACGGGCGGCTGCTATCCATTCAACGCGGGCGAGTTGGCTGATTTTCCGTTTCGCTATGAGGAACTGGAGCCGCACTACACCGAAGTGTCGCGGCGCATCGGGATCACAGGCGCCACGGACGACCTGACGCAGTTTTTCCCGCAGCACGACGGCCTGATTGCACCGCTCGACCTCGATCGCCACTCCGCGCTTCTACTGACGCGCTATGAGCAACGCAAGGTTGAACTCAATAGCAAGCTGGGTTGTTATCTGGGACGCAGCCGCGTCGCCACGCTCACTGAAGACCGCGGGGTGCGCAAGCGCTGCACTTACTCAGGCCGGTGTCTTTGGGGTTGCCCGCGCGGCTCGCTCTACACACCCTCCGCCACTCTGACAGAATGCCTCGAGTTTCCGAATTTCACGTACCGCCCGGGCCTGCTCGCCAGCCACTTCAAGTTTACGGATGGGAACCGGATCACCAGCCTGGTTGCCGAACCCTCCAGCGGAGGCCCGCCTGTCGAGATTCCCGTCTCGCGTCTGGTCCTCGCCGCCGGCGCTCTGTGCTCAACGAAGATTTATCTCGATTCAGTGTTCCGCGGGACCGGCACCGTCCTCGAGCTTCCGGGACTCATGGACAATCGCCAGATTCTGGTGCCGTTTCTGAATCTGCGGCTTGTCGGCCAGCGCTACAACCCCGACAGCTATCAATATCACCAGCTCGCCATCGGCCTCGCTTCGGAGGATCCGCGGACCTACGTGCACGCGCTGATCACCACTCTCAAGACAGCGCTCGTGCACCCGATTGCCGAAAAGCTGCCCTGCGATTTACAGACAGCGATGTTTGTCGTACGCAATACTCACTGCGGCCTGGGCATCATCAACGTGAACCTGCACGACACGCGGCGGGCGGGAAACACGGTGACGATTGAGCCGGGCCAAAGCGCGGCCGAGACCCGGCTGCTCGTGCACTACGCCCCGGATCCGGCGCAGAAAGCGCAGATCGCGCGCGCGCTCGCCACCATCAAGTCCGCGCTCTGGAAACTGGGTTGCATCGTGCCGCCCGGGATGGTTCATGTCCGGCCGATGGGCGCCAGCGCGCATTACGCGGGAACGCTGCCGATGACGCACGAAAAGCTTCCCCACACGACGTCGAAGGACTGTCGCAGCCGTGATTTCGAGAATCTGTGGCTCGCAGACGGCGCGACGTATCCTTTCCTGCCCGCCAAGAACATCACCTTCACTCTGATGGCGAATGCTACCCGCATCGCGGAGACCGCGGTCTAGGCGACCCGACCGCTCCTTACCCTTCTTTTGTGTTATCAGTGAGTTAGACTGCCAGGAGTGGTGAATGCATGTGAGAGGAGCTGAAAACCGCGCGACCGATTTCGCAATAGGAGGCGATTTGCGGGACACGGGGCTGGGTCTAGCACTTCCCCACCAGGAATCAATTTGCTTTCGTCCCTGCCCCGGTGTCACCGGAAACACCGGGCAATTAGCGCGCGCTCGTTCCGGGTTAGGAGCCGCTTCTGAGCCTTGCCAGTAAGACAGCCCCCTCCGGGCGTGCGCCCGGCTCGCCGCCACGGCGGCCGGGCCTTCGCAAGTTATAGTAGCGGCTTGGGTTACCCGCACAGAGGGACTGCGCGTCTAGAAGGATCAGATGAGGCCTATAGGATGGTTGGGTTGGGAACGGGGAGAATGAAGCGTCCACCGCGCACTTTGTAGGGCTGGAGAAACTCCATGATTTCCGGCGCGAAATTCCAGGCTAGAATCAGTACGTAATCCGGCTGGTCCGAGAAGATTCGATCCACAGGCACGACAGGGATATGCATGCCGGGCGTGAAGAGTCCAACTTTGAGAGGGCTGCGGTCCACGGTGTAGGGGACGAGATCGGTGCCGATGGCGCAGTAACAGAGCAGCGTGTTCCCCTTCGCTGGAGCTCCGTAGCCGGCCACAGACTTGCCTTCCGCGCGCAACCCACGAAGCAGTTCAAGCAAGCCTGCGCGGTTGCGCTCGACGCGTCGGGCAAATTCTGCGTAGGTGGTGAGGCGCGTCAAGCCGCGGGCCGCTTCTTCCTCCGCCATGGCCCGCACGTCCGGCGCATGGCCCGCGGAATCCGCCTGGCGTGCCCAGAGCCGCAGCGAGCCACCATGGATCTCCACCTGGTCAATGTGCGCGAGCGCGAGGCCGGCGCGCGCGAACATCCGCATCAGCGCGTTCACCGAGAAGTAGCAGAGATGTTCGTGATAAACGGTGTCGTATTCAAGGCGCGCGAGCATCTCCTCGAGATAGGGCACCTCAATGATCACCCAGCCGTCCTTCGCCAGCACCGATTTGCACGCGGAGAGGAAATCGACTGTCGCGTCCACGTGCGCCAGGACGTTATTCGCGACGACGGCGTTCGCCGGGCCGTATTTCTCGACGATTCGCGCAGCCAGGCTCTGGTCGAAGAATTCGTCAATCGTTTCGATTCCTGCAGCGCGCGCTGTTGCCGCGATGTTCTTCGCCGGCTCGACGCCGAGCGTGCGCACGCCGTGCTTGCGGAAGCATTGGAGTAGGCTGCCATCATTGCTGGCGATTTCGACGACGAGGCTCGAACCGCTGAGGCCGGCTTTTCGGACGGCTCCCTCGGCGAGCGCCGTGTTGTGCCGGACAATCGTCTCATTCGTGCCGGTCCGGTAAAGATAGTGCGAAAAGAGGACCTCCGGATTGACAACGTGCAGCAATTGAACGAGCGAACAGTCGCGGCAAAAGAACACCTCGAGAGGAAATCTGGGCTCGGGCTGGCGCAACTGATTGGCCGTTAAGAATGAATTCGCGAGGGGCACTTCGCCGAGTGAAAGGAATGAGACAAGATTCAATCCGCCGCAGCCGCGGCAGGTGTCACGCCGGGTCATGAAATCAGAGGCTTGCGTCATGCGGTTCTTCGGCCCTTTCGCAGCGAGCTCAGAAGGCGATCCCTATCCTTTCACACGCCCCGAGCCACTTTCAAACTCAATCGTGGCGCGGATTCCTTCGCGGATCGGGAGCGACGGCGTCCATCCGAGGATCTGCCGCAGCAACCGCAGGTCCGGCGGGCCGTGGCGCAATTCATTCGGGCGCGTCGGGAGCGCGCCAAACTGGAGCTGCGACTCCGGGAGTCCAAGCAATTCTGCCACGCACTCTGCGAATTCGCGCACCGCGGTCAATCGGCCCGTCGCGAGATTGACGACTGGCGGAACACGAGAACTGACTGCACCGAGCCGGAGAAGCCCCTCGGCGACTTCAGCGACGTAGGTAAAGTCGCGACGCTGCTCGCCGGAGGTGAGCCGCAGCGGCTCGCAGGTTCGCTTGGCTTCAAGCAGCGAAGGCAACAGGCGGCCGGCGTGCTCGCCGGGGCCGTACACCGTGAACGCGCGGGCGGTGGTGGCGCGGAGGCCCGTGCGTTGGCAAATCGTTGCGAGCGCGCGAGTGCCGGCAAGTTTCGCGCGGCCGTAGAAATTAAGTGGTGCGGCGGGCCCGTCCTCAGTAAGCAAGCTCTCGATGTTGCCGTACTCCGCACCGCTGCCAATGTGGACGAGGCGCAAACCGGCCCAATTGGAGCTTTCCCCACTCGAAATCGCTTCGGCCATCTCCCGAACAAGATCCTCATTCAGCGCCAAGGCGAGCGATTCGTCGCGCTCGGTGGGATCCACTCCAAATCCTGCCAGATTGAATGTGATCTCCGGCTGAACCTTGCCCAGAAGGCGGCCAAAGATCCCCGGCGCGGAGAGATTGGCCTGGAGATGCTGTCCTCGAATCTCATAGGCGTCACAGATTGCGGCCAACGATCCAGGATTTCTGGCGGGAAGCCAGAGTTCGGCTTGGCCGGCGGTGAGCAAGCGCGCCACCCAGCGCCCGATGAACCCCGATGCTCCGGTAACCAGGACGCGGCGTCCCTGATAGGCGGCGAGCCATGGAGACTTTGCCGGGATCTTAGATTCCACCATGACACCGTTGCTCCCGCTCGTCCGAACGAGAGCACACAGCTTACCAGAAGCCGGCCGCGGCTCCGCCGTGCATCCTTAGCGGCAACCAGGCGTCGCGAAGGAATCCTCTGATTGCCGCGCATGATGGCCTGTGCTACAGATAACGGCCGACGCCGATGCCAATCTTCCGCGCGCTTGGTCGGGGACTGCTCTTCGCATGCGGAGGCGTCCTCGCATTTCCTGCCCCAAGCCACGCAGCCATGCAGGGATTCCAATCTCGACCGGCCGCGCTTTACTGGACGTTTATCGTCGTCGCGGCGAGCCTAGTGGGATGGCTGGCGTGTTGGCGCTCGCGTTGGAGAGAAGCCGCCGGCTGGATTGCGCTCGCACTCGCCGGACAGGCATGCTCGCTGCAACTGCTCGATGTGGGATGGCGCATCAAGCTGCAGGAATTCCACGGCTGGAGCTTGCTGCTGAAGTCCTACCAGGGACTTTGTCTGGTTGCGTTGGTTGTCCAGGCCGCAATCGTCGCGGCCGGTGTTTTCCGTCGCCGGTCCGACATCAGGCCCGTCGCGGCGCATCTGCTTCGGTGGCCCACTGCGTTGCTGCTCTTGATTCTTGAAGGTTTCGCGGCGATCACCATCGCTGTGGAAGTGGCGCAAGCATTGGTCCACGGCGGTTTCGCACATCAGGCCGCGATGCACCTCACCAAGGCTGCGCTTGGCCTGCTGATTCTTGTTGTCGGCGCGCTCAATCTGATTCTCGCGGCGGCGACAATTCCCGACGATGCCTGGGAAACTCTTTGCGTGCGGTGGGAGCGCGCGGACCGGCATCGCCTTCCCTGGCTTTGCGCCGCCTGGGTAGTGATCCTATCCTCCCTGCTGGCCTGGTTCGCCCTTGACCGGATCCCCCACGTGCCTGACGAAGTCGCTTATCTGGCGCAGGCCAAGTACATCGCCACGGGTCATCTCACACTTCCCTTGCCTCCCGATGTTCAGGCGTTTGCCTATCCCTTCGCTTTTGCGGACGGGAATCGCTGGTACGGTGCCGCTCCCGCCGGCATTTCGTTCGCCCTGGCACTGGGGTTGCTTGTGGGGCTGCCGTGGCTGGTCAATCCCCTGCTCGGCGGGGCGGCGGTGCTGCTTTCCCACCGCTGGGTGCGCGAATTGTACGATCGGGACGTCGCTGACGGGGTCGCGCTTCTGCTGGCTTTCTCTCCGTGGCTGCTCTTCCTTTCCGCGAGCCTGATGCCGCACCCTCTCCGCTTGTGCTCTCGCTGCTAGGGCTGCTGGGAGTCCTCTACGCGAGAAGAGATGGCAGCATCCCCTGGGCTTGCGTCGCCGGGCTGGGCATCGGCGCGCTGTTGCACGTGCGAGCACTGGAAGCAGTCATCGTCACGGTGGTCGCAGGTTTTTGGTGGCTCGGCGCGGGCTGGAAGAGGCTGCGGATCGTCGCGCTGGCCGCCACGTGCATCTGTGGCCTGGCGATGGCAGCGCTCTATCTGGAGTACAACAAGGCTCTCACCGGCGAAGCCACCTATGTCCCGATCAACAAGTACGAGGATCAGGTCTTATACAAGGGGGCGAACCGGCTGGGATTCGGCCGCGACGTCGGCAACTTTGGCTGGAGGGGTCTCGATGCCCTGCCGGGCCACGGGCCGATCGACGTGGTGATGAACACGAACCAGAACGCCTACTTCCTTAACTTCGAGATGTTCGGCTGGGCGTGCGGCTCGATGCTTTTCGTTTTTCTGCTGCTTGTGTGGGGAAAGTGGCGAGAAAACGCGCTGATGTGGGCGCTCATCCTCACGACCTGGGCGGCGATGAGCCTCTACTGGTTCAGCGGCGGCCCCGATTTTGGCGCGCGGTACTGGTATCAGATGATTGCCCCGCTTGCGGTGCTGACGGTGCGCGGCGCGCAAGCGGCGAAGGAACGGCTCGCCGCCGCCGGCGTTACCGAACCGAACCGCCGGCGCGTGTGGATGTTTGTGGCGCTGGCAAGCTTACTGGGCGTGGTGAACCTGCTGCCTTGGCGGAGTCTGGACAAATATCACGACTATCGCGGAATGCGCCCCGACATCCGCCAGCTTGAGGCAGAACACGACTTCAGCCACAGCCTGATCTTCGTTCAGGGGCCAGACTGGCCCGACTATGCCAGCGCCGTGGCTTTCAATCCTCCGCGGCTCGACGGGGATCTGCCCGGACCCGTCTTCGCGCACGACCTCGGCGCAGATTCCAATGCTCGCGTCCGAAGCCACTACCCGGACCGGCCGGTTTGGATCATCGCCGGGCCGAGCGTGACGGGAAGAGGTTTTGAAGTGATCGCGGGCCCGCTCTCGTCCAACGACGGCCGCAAGTAACAGGCAATCCTCAGCGGAAAGCAAGAACCTGGCGGGAAAAGCGGAAGCTCAGTCGCGCCGGACGCTCACGCGCGCCACCTGATTGAGCGCCGCGCCGGACATCCGCTTCCGCCAGTCACGCGAGATCCGTCCCAGGCGATAAGCGAAAATGTTGCGGACGAACTCCAGCACGGTAGAGATGCGCACCGAGGAGCGTCCTCCGGCGCGCGCAAAGCCGGGCACATCGATCTCGTAAACCATCAGGCGCAGATGACGCGCCTTCAGCATGATCTCGGCATCCAGGAACCAATCGTGTGAGCTCAGGTCCATCATGCGCAGGATGTCTGCCGGCAGGATTTTGGGGTTACCGTTGACGTCGATCGAGGGCATGCCGGGAAAAATCACGAGCATTCCGACATTGTAGAAAATCGAGACGATCTTGCGGATCCAGCTATCCTGGCGGAAGCGCCGGCGCGCCTTGGCCATCGCGTGGCCGGACGCAGCTTGGAGTGCGCGATAAACGGTGAGGACGCTCTCCGGCGCCACTTGCCCATCGGCACAGATGTATCCGATATGACGGCCGCGTGCGAGTCGGAAGCCGGTCAGAACTCCCAGCCCCAGTCCTTGATTGAAAGGCACTACGCCCTTCGTGATCGGGAGTCCGCGCGCGATCAGCCGATCGATTACTTCGGATGTCTTGTCGCGTGACCCGTTGTCCACGAGGACGAGTTCAATCGCGACCCCAGCCTTCTGGAAGACTTCGACGAGTGGAGGGACAGTGAGCTCGAGACACGTCTCTTCGTTGTAGCAGGGGAGGACAAGAGAAAGTTCCGGGTTGGTCACGATGCCGTCGCCAGCAGATTGCTCCGGCTTCACGGAACGTCACCCAACGAAGAA
This sequence comes from uncultured Acidobacteriota bacterium, assembly GCA_963739275.1. Classification (GTDB taxonomy): domain Bacteria; phylum Acidobacteriota; class Terriglobia; order Acidiferrales; family UBA7541; genus JBGQGH01. The sequence goes on along the minus strand of CAVTZX010000001.1, from coordinate 37,486 downwards.
GATTTCGCTTCCTCCCGTTGCACGGCGGCAGTGGCCGAGGCTGGATGGCGTGCGGGCGAGCTGAGCACGCCTTTGTTTCGCAGCCACTCGGTGAATATCCGCCAGAAGAAGCGCGTGCCGTGGCGGATGACACGCGACTTGGCTTCTCCACCGCGGCGCGCCCGCTCGTGGCTGACGATCTCGACGACACGATAGCCTTTGCGCAAAGTGTTGGCAATCAATTCGATTTCGATCTCGAAATACTTCGACGAATACTTGAAATCATCGAAGACGTCGCGGCGGAATGCTTTGAACCCGTTCAGCGCATCCGAAAGATAGCGCCCCAAGAATAGGCCCAAAGCGAACGTCAGGAACACATTCCCTAGCGCGCGGATCGGCGTGTATTCTTCGCTGCCGCCGTAGACACGCGAGCCGATCACCAAACCGACCTGCTCCTTCAGTGCGGCGAGGAGCTCGGGAAGCTCCTCGGCACGGTGAGAATAATCCGCGTCCATCATTACCAAGACTTCGCCGGTCGCTTCTTGAAAGCCGAGCCGCAGCGCCCGACCTTTGCCAGACTTGCCGGTGTTGCGGACAACCCGGGCGCCTTTTTCGCGTGCGACTTCTGAAGTGCGGTCCGAGGAGTTATCATCCACCACCACCACTTCAAACTCGTAGCCGGGAATCCCCTGGATGGTGTCATTGAGGTCAGCCAGAACGAGGCCGAGGTTCATCTCCTCATTCTTGGCCGGAATGATTACAGTGACTTTAGGCGGCATGCGTGCGCCTCCCCCTATGGATGCAAGCACTCCTTCTGCCAAACCCCGAACCCACAGGCCCCTCCACTGATCCCCGCTATCCCGTTGAAATATCAATACATCGGAGCGGGTAACGCCGGGAGTCAAGCACATGGGAGATGCTTGAGTCAAGTCTGCCAAGTCCCCGGCCGTAGTCCGAAGTTAGAGTATCATCCATCTCATATCCAACACAAATAAAGCCACTTAGAGGAAGTTAATCCGGGCTCTTATCTCCGGGCAGGGCACGGGAAGTCCTATTCTCAACCGCGAGCGAGGGGGACTGACCACACGGTAACCACCATGAGAAAAAGTTTGCGCAATTATCCCAATCAAGTCTTGTCGCGGGCGGACAACAGGAAAGATGTGTAGCTTTATCCGCCATTGTTTCAATGGGGTAGACTGGCGTGGCTGGCAGACGGATTGCGGGAATGGTGCGACATCTCTACAATGCAACGCCACGGCAGCTTTCGAGTTTAGGTTCCCGCGAGACTCCCAGCTGCTCACAAGATAGGGGTTACCGTGACGAGCTCCGAACTGTTGAAACAGATCCTGCTGCCACTCGCCTTCGTCTGGGTGGTGGTTGGAATCGTCTTGTTGGTTTTGGAATTGCTGCGCCGCGGCCCCTCACGAGGGATGGCCGCGCGACTGGACCAGTGGTTTGGTCTTGATCTTCAAGAGCTGGGCGGCTACGGAAATTACCGTCTCGTCCTGGCCAGCGCCGCGGGGTTGTTCCTTGAATTGATTCTTGTGCGCTGGGTTTCGGCGGAAATCCGAATTCTGTCGTACTTCAAGAATCTGGTCTTGGTCGCGTGCTTCTTCGGCTTCGGACTGGGCTGCTACCTTAGCCGGCGCCGGATCCAATTACTGAACACGATTCTCCCGTTGCTTGGGCTGATTCTTTTATTCAACGTTCCCTGGCAAGGCCTGCACGATTTCCTGTTGAATCTGTCGAGTTACATCGGAGGCCTCTCCGACATCCACATCTGGATGCGGCAATATTCTTCCGCATCAAAGCTTTATCTTGGAGCGGGGATCGCGTTCGCCGTCATTATACCGGCGGTGGCACTGGTGGCCATCGCCATGATTCCGATGGGGCAGATGGTGGCACGCTATTTGGAGATCGCCCGCAGCGGAATCGCGGCTTACTCCGTCAACGTGGGCGCAAGTGTATTGGGGATCTGGCTGTTCACCGGGTTGTGCTTTCTTTCCACCCAGCCGCCAGTCTGGTTCTTGCTCTTCGGCGCCGGCCTGGTTGCCCTCTTCTGGCCGTTGCAGAGAATGCGCGCGGGAATCGTCGTGTGCACGCTGGCAATGGGAGCGCTCTTCTTCGCTGGCCGCGGCTTGGTGGAGTTTCAGCGAGAGAGGCTCTTCGGAGCGCCCCGAGGTGTGCTGGATCTCAAGATCACCGACGAAACCGAGCACTGGTCTCCCTATCAGAAGCTTTCGATTACGACACTCTCGAGCAGCGAAGGACCAGTCCGCTACATGCTCAATACGAACGGCGCGTGGTACCAGGAGATCATGAATCTCGCGCCTGACTATGTTGCCGCGCACCCTGAGTATTACGACCCCAACATCCCACTGGGATACTTCCGCTACAACTTCCCCTACCGTTTCGTGGATCCGCCGGAAAAAGTGCTGATCCTCGGCTCGGGCATGGGCAACGACGTCGCGGCCGCCCTGCGCAACGGTGCGAAGAGCGTGGTCACCGTGGAGATCGATCCTCTCATCGTGCAACTCGGCCTGAAGTATCACTTGGAACATCCATACAGCGACCCCCGGGTGACGGCGGTGATCGACGACGCCCGGAACTACGTGCAGAACACCGACGAGCGCTTCGACCTGATCGTTTCTTCAATCCTTGATTCACACGTCACGCAGTCTTCGTTCACAAACATCCGGACGGACAACTACGTCTACACGCGAGAAGGCCTGACCTACATGACGCGGCTGTTGAAACCGGGGGGCGTGCTCGCGCTCTCCTTTTCCGGCGAGCGCCCATGGTTCGCCGGCCGGCTCCAGCAGTTGCTGACGGAAATCAACGGCCGGCCGCCGCTCACGCTCCATAACGGCTACACGTTCTTCCTGGTCGGCGACAGTGCCGAACTGCGGCTCGCGCGCGATTCTGAGCTGTCGGCTTTCGTAAGACTCCAGCCCTTGCCACAGACGGAAAAGGCCTCACCGACAACGGATGATTGGCCGTACTTCTATCAACAGTGGCGGGGAATTCCATTCATCGTCATTCTGTTGTCTGTCGTCCTAGTTCTCATCTGCTGGGGAGTCCTGCGGCAGTGCGGGCTGCGCGTTCCCAGCCTGCGCTGGCATTTCTTCTTCCTGGGCGCGGGTTTCATGCTCTTGGAAGTTCAGATTATCAGCAAGGTGGCTTTGCTGTTCGGCACGACCTGGCTGACGAATTCGATGGTGATCAGCGTTCTGCTGTTGTTGATCTTGCTCTCGAACCTTACCGTATCCTGGCTCGGCAGATTCAGTATCAGGATTGCTTACGCCGGCCTCTTCCTGACCTTCGCGGCGTGCTACTTCACGCCGATGGAAGCCCTGCTCTTCCGCTCGTTCTGGCTGCGCGCGGGTGTTTCTACGCTCTATCTATGCCTGCCTGTCTATTTCGCGGGCTTGATTTTCATCTCTAGTTTTGCCGCCTCAAAGTTCCAGGCGGAAGCGCTCGGTTCAAATTTGATGGGCGCCGTCGTTGGGGGGCTCCTGGAAGCCTTGTCATTCTGGATTGGCCTGCGAGCACTGCTCATCGTCGCCGCGGTGTTCTACCTCTTGTCCGCACTGACCCGGCGCAGGGCAGCGGAAAGTGCGGTGTCTACAACACCGGAGTACGCAGAGCCTGCGGTTCGAGCCTAGCAGCCCCATTCTCCATCTGTGGGGATGCTCAAGGATTGATGAGCCAAACCAGCACGCCACTGGAATCCTGATAGAGCAGCTTGCCGCGACGCTGCACCCTGAGCCATGCCAGGAAGGCCTGCCCATCGCCTGGCGCAAACCGAATGGCCAGCGGCCGATTCAAGTTCACTATTCCCTGGTAGACGTTCTCAAAGGTTGCGTTGTCGCCGCTGGAGAAAATCCCGAAGAGGAGCGCTCCGCGCCGATCCACCGCCTGTCCCGAATAACCACGCACATCGACCAGATTGAACCGGCTCAGTTCCCAATAGCCCGGCGGGGGCTGGCTTTCGTCTGGTGGCGCGAGTAACGAGCGACCAACAAGAGCGGGGAGAAACGTGTCGGAACGACGGACGGCGAGGATCGTGTCGGGTGATGTCCCCGCGAGAACTGCGGATATCCATCCCGCATCGGGCTCTCCCGGCTTGAGGGCCAGCCCGAGGCCAGACTCTTCCACCTGGGGTGCAGCCAGGTCGAGTTTCAATTGCCAGCGATAGTCCATCGCCGTGATCGTGGGAGCAAGCACGAGGGCTGAAGCCACCACGAGCCAGTCGCACGAGATTCTTCTTGATTTCCAGTCAAGCAGCGCCAAGCTGGCCAGCGGAATCAGAAAAAGAGCCGTGGGAAGCATCAGCTTGTACTCGTTGTAGGCGCCTCCAATGTGAAAGAGGGCGCGCAATCCAAAGGAGATTGTTGCTGCAACCAAAAGCAAGATCGCGGATGGCGGCCACCCCCGCTTGCGGATGACAAGGGCCATCGCGGGAATGAACGCGAGGATCGCAATCAAGCCGGTGCCAACCTTGGTGACAGTGGGACCCACGCCCGGAAACGTGACCGCCGGTGCAGTGCGCGCTACGGACACGAACTTGACGAAGGCAAATGAAGCGAGGACGGCCACAAAGAGGCCGACAAGCAACCAGATCGCGTCGCGACGACGCGCGCTGCGATCCCCCAATCTAGGATCCAGCAGAAGTACCGCAGCCAAAGCCCCGCAGAATCCCGCCGCCGCGGGCAGCAGCACCGCGTACAGAAGGCCGACGGACACGGTCAGGATGTTCGCGGTTGCGAACAGAGTTCGGCTCCGCGTCTGGAGAGCAGCGAGCCCAACCAGCATAAGCGCCGCGAGCAAGCCCAGGACAAAAGCCGACAATTCGCAGATGACGAACTTGCGAATCCATGGCGTGTACCGAATATCGCCCGGCAGCCAGCCAGTGAACTTCCATATCCAGAAGCCGACGACGTTGGTACCCAACGCCAGCCAGAGCAGTGCTGCCCGTGCGCCAGCAGCTGAAGCGCCGAGCAATCTGCACGCCTCGTAGACGAAGATGCACGTCCAGCCGAGAAAGGCGAGGTTTGTCAGGATGTAGACCTTCGTAAAGGGCAGCGAGCCCGCCGAAGACACCACGGCCCAGTAGATGTGGCCCAGCCAGGGATAGGCCAGGCGGTAACCAGCCATCTCGGGTTCTTCGGGCACGAGCGCGCCCGCGGGAAACTGGTTCACGATGCTCAGGTGCATCCAAGCGTGAAACTTGAACATGCGCAGCGTGGGATTGATGGACCACGGCACCGAAATGCACGCGACCAGGAGCAGAAACACCGCCACGTTCTTAGCGCCGGGCCAGCGCAGCCGAGAATCGTGCGCGGCAGCATAGCTTCGCCATTCCCGCACGACGAACCAGAGGCTGGCCAGATTCAATACCACCAAGACAGGAATCGCCTGCGAGTAGGAGAGACCGGCCAGCCGGACGATGTAGAACTCCAACGCAACGATGACCGGCGAGAGCACTCCCGAAAGGCCCAAGCGACTAGAGAAGGAGAACTGCCGGACGGGGAGAGCGAAAGCGAGCCAAGCTCCCGGCAAGACCAGCAAACTCAGGGCAGCCGCAATTCTCAGTGCGGTCAGGATCATTTCGCGCCTGTTCGCGATGAGTTCTTCGGCGTTTCCTGCTCCGGACGCCGACCAACGATTGGGAAAACACTAGTTCTTGCGGAATTGGGCAACAGCATACAGGCCCAGATCCGTCGGCAGAAACATAGGAAACCGGTTAATCGATTCGACTCGTAGTCCGTCTCCAGTGAACCCGGCCAGGATTTCGCGCTGTCCAGAGGGATGGATCACGTCGTCATCGTATCCCAGTAGCTTGAAGAGAGCGCGCGTCATGAGGTTCTTGATGGGGAATCCGATGACGGCCACTCCGCCAGGGCTCAAAACACGGGAAATCTCGCGGGCCGCTGTTTTCATCTCCTCACCCGGGTGGAGATGCTCCAGCATGCTGAGGCAGAGTAACGCGTCGACCGACGAATCTGCCAGTGGAAGGGCCAACACCGAGCCCTTCACCAAACGGACGTTGTGGAGTTGCTGCTTCTGCAGCATGCCGTCCACAGCGCTGGCCGCGCGAGCGTCCAGCAGATCCACACCCACAACTTCGCGGGCCATTCGCGAGAGTGTGCGGAATAGCAATCCGGCCCCATAGCCAATTTCGACGATGCGCCCGCAGTCCTTTGGACAGCAGGCCGCGAGCACATCCACCGCCATGACAAAGCGCTTCTTGTATACGATCCCGGACACTGGGTGGTAGATCAGCCGGGTGTGCTTGTCCATGTCGTAGTTGTGCGTGCCCTCAAGGTAGCGCGCCAACTCCGGCACAGACTCGAAGTCTGGCAGAACCAAGCGACTCATGGTTGTCTTCCTGCCCGACCTGCTTGGACGGCCCCCGCGGAAGGATTCATATCCTGCGCCAGGGCGGATGGAAGTGGCTCATACACTATGATTTCTCCCCGGAGTTGATTTGGAAACAACCAACTATCCATCCCCTGCACGCGCGCGATTCGACCGGACTCACGATAGTACTGCCGCAGCAGAGATCCGACGCCATGATTTCCGCCGAGATCAAAGGCGGACTCGTTCGTGCTGACGGCACGCACAAGGATCTTCCTGTAGTGTTGTTGCCGGAGGCGGTCAAGAAGTCCATAGTGCGGCGTCCTGTGGGTCACGAAAGCCGGCTGCCGATCCTTCATTAAGATGCCCTGTCCCAGATAGATCCAGTCGCCAGTGTCGAGCAGGACACGCTCCGGTGGAAGCCCCTCGAATTGCTGCTCGATCTGTCGCGTGTAGCGGACAAGATCAGGTGAGATGGCCCACTGCCCCGTGCGCGTGTAGCCGAGCCCCGCGAAGATCGCGCCGATCATCAACATTGCCGCGCCCGTTTGAACCCAAGTCCCTGGCGCAGCGTCTGCAGCTGTGGATTCGTCCGGCCAGAGAGTCGCGAGCCCAGCTAAGAAGAAAACGTTACCCACCATCGCCGCCGGGCCCAGATGGGTCGGAAAGAAAGTAACTCCTGAGGTGTAAGCCGCAGCGAGAACCAGGATTAGCCACCCAAGCCAGAGTCCGAGCAAGCGCCGGAATGCAGTGCCGCGCAGAAGGACCAAACCGCCTGCGAAACCGAGTGCGAGGCACAGGCCGGCGTCGGCAAGCCGGTCAGACATCATCTGGAAAGACACCCGATGCGACCCCATGACCTCGAATACCCAGTAACGGAAGTTGTCGCCCCAGATCGCGAGACACGTCGCAATCGTCGCGGCCACACCGCCGAAGCATACCAATGCAAAAAGCGACACGCGCCGCAGCGAATAGTTGCCGTCGAGCCACAAGTACAAAACATAAACGACCGCCCAAACGGCGAGGTACTGCTTGACGAGAAATCCGGCGCTGGGCATCACCGCCATTGCGGCAATCCACACCGCCTTATGCGTCGCGGCATGCTTCAAGACCAGCCAGAACGCTAGCGTGGAAGCCAGCAGCGCCAGCGGATCATTGTGCAGATAGACGTTGAAGCGGCTGACCGGTGCGAGCGTGCCGAACAGAAGCGATGCAAAAAAGAAAAACGCGAGCCACCATCGAGATAGACTCGCGAACCGGTCCGCTAGCGCCAATCGGAGCAATTGCCACGTGGACGCCGCCGCGAGCGCCGCGGCGAGAACTAGATAGACCTGCTGCAGGAGCCGGTAAAAGGGAATGGAAGCCGGGCGGCCAGCGAATTTGGCGAGGAAGTAGGTCACTGCCGGTGCCCCGGGCGTGTACACGGACGAATTGCTATCCTCCGGAGCGAGATAGAACGGCGAACCGGTGCGCAGCTTAATGACGTCTGACACAAAAAAGGGCTCCGACCAGCTCGCGATGTCGTACGGAAGCGCAACCAGATGGCGGACCTGCACGAAATAGAGAAGCGTCAAGGCCAGAGCACCTAGGGTGAGCAAGACAACGCCCGCGCGCGCGGGAGAGAATCGAAAGAGACTGGGATGGTAACGCAGCAAGTAGCCGGCGAGAGCGAGGAACGCGACTGCGCCCCCGATCAAGGCCTCAGGCACAAGATTGTGCGCGCGCCCTTCGAGCTTTCCTGCAAGCAACAGAAGCATGACACCGCCCAGTCCGACGAGGACGAACGCGGCTACGAGCCAGACCCATTTAGGGATGGAATCTCTCTGGGAGGGCATGGAGGAAGCAGCCTCAACCCCGGTAAACGCGGAGAAGCATTTCGCGATTCTCTGCCATCCAAGCGAGCATTCTCTTCACTCCCTGTTCCGGAGAAACCTTCGGTCTCCAACCCAGTTCTCGCTCGGCCAGGCGGATGTCACTGATGTAAACGCGCTGATCCCCCGGGCGCCAGCCGGAAAACGTGTGCCTGAGCGCCGCGCCATTGATTTTCTCGAGCGTGTCGAGGAGTTCGATAAGCGACATCGCATTCTGCGGGCCACCGCCAATATTGTAGATCTTGCCCGATGCGCGATCGATGCGCGTGATAGCTGCGTCAAAAGCGTCCAGCAGGTCTTCCACATAAAGAACATCGCGAACCTGCTTGCCGTCGCCGTAAATGGTGACCGGAGCGCCAAAAAGGCTGCCTAGTGAGAACCAAGCGACCCAGCCCTGGTCCTCGATCCCGAACTGGTGAGGCCCGTAGATGCAAGATTGCCGGAAGACGACGGTGCGCAGGCCATAGATGCGGGAGTAGTCGCGCACGTACTGATCGGCGGAGCCTTTCGAGCAGCCGTAGGGGGAGTGGAAATCGAGTGGGCGTTCTTCGCCCACCCCGAACGGAAGACCCTGATAAGCATAGCGGTTGCCGTTGGACACGACGCCGACGTCTTCCATACCCCCATACACTTTATTGGTAGACGCGTAGAGCACGACAGGAGGCTCCGGGGCACGACGCGCAGCTTCCAGCACATTTAACGTGCCGTAGGCATTGACCTCAAAATCCGTGCGCGGATCGGTCACAGACGTAGTGACGGCGACTTGGGCGGCCAAGTGCAGCACGACATCGCATGCAGCGGCCTGCGCGGCGAGTGTATCGGTATCCTTCCGGATGTCGGCGCGTAGGACCTTGATCGCTGGGTGCTCGCGCAGTAGCCAGGCGACGTTTTCTTCGGTGCCGCGCCGGGAGAAATTATCGAGCACGGTCACGTCGTGCTTCCGCAGGGCGCAGTAGTGTGCCGCATTGACGCCGATGAATCCTGCGCCGCCGATGATGAGATAGCGAGCCATCTACTTCAGAAAGCCACGATGTGCAGGCCCATGATCATGAGCGCGCCGGCGATGATGCTCTCGGCAATGCGGCGCGGTACCCAGCCGTGAAAGTGGCTGGAGAGCCAGATCGTGGGAATCGAACCACAAAGCAGCGCGACCACAGCGTGCCAATCCACATTGCCCAGGCCCGCGTGCGGGATGCCGGCGACCGCAGCCAGTAGCGCACCCACGAACACGTTTGTGCCGACGAGCACTCCCGGATCCATGTGATAAAACAGTACCATGGCGGGAATGAGTGCCGCGCCGCTGCCGATCGACGTCACCGCCACGCTGATTCCAACACAGAAGCCGGTCAGCCATATCAGCATGCGCCGCTGCCGGTCGCTAAACGGCAACGGCCGATCCACCTGCGCACGATACCGGTGCGGCAGCATCCGCAGGATCATCAGGGCAGACACCACGATCAAAGCGATACCGATGGCGCGGAGCACAACACCATTCATCGATTCCGGATGGCGCACGCCGAGGTAACGCACCACCAGCGCTCCGAGCACCGCACCAGGCAGGCTGCCGATGCTAAGGTCGCGCACGATGTCCATCTTCACCAACCCGCGGCGATAGAATTTGTATCCGCCGTAAAGCTTGGTGAGCAAGGAGAACCACAGGCTTGTGCCCACCGCTCCCGCCGGCGACATTCCGGCGAACAGGATCAGCATCGGCGTGAGCAAAGAGCCGCTGCCGATGCCGGTGAGACCGATCATCAGACCGACCGCAACGCCGATGACGAGCATGCTTGAGAAATGCAATTCGCTACCCTTCGATATAACCCAGCTTGACGAGCCGGGCGCGGATTCGGTGCGCTTCATCCGCAGAATAGGCAGGTGACGGCAACGGATCCAGCAGGCCCATCTCTTCCAGCTTGGACAAGATACGGCCGGCCGAGACCTCTTCCGGCTCATTGTGCGTTTCGATCACCAATTCCGGATGGAGCGGCGGCTCATAGGGGTCGTCAACGCCGGTGAAGTTCTTGATCTCGCCCGCCAGCGCCTTTCTGTACATGCCCTTGACGTCGCGCTGGATGCACAGCTCCAGTGGCGTGTTCACGTAAACCTCGACAAAGTTCTCCGTTTTGGAACGGACCTCGTCGCGAATGGAACGATAGGGGGAGATCGCCGCGGCAATGGCGACTGCGCCGTGTCTGCTCAGCAGCGCGCAGACAAACCCGATGCGACGGATATTTTCGTCACGATCTTCTTTGCTGAATCCCAACCCTTTGGTCAGATTGCTGCGCACGACGTCGCCATCCATGATCTCGACGCCGCGCCCGCGCCGCGTGAGTTCCGCCGCAACGTGCTGCGCCAACGTCGATTTTCCCGAGCAGGGCAGCCCGGTGAACCACAAGGTGAATCCCTGATTTTTTTTCTTCATCTGTCCTCGATACCGCGGGCCGGGCTTTCAGCTGTCCGCCCGGCGGTACGCTTCTCGCAGAATTTCAGCGATCTCCGGCCGCGTGAACTGCGAAGGCAGGTTTTCGCCATTGCGCAACATCTCACGGACTTTCGTACCGCTCAGGAACAGACGGTCGTCGCGGCTGTGCACGCACGTCTTTTCGGAGACAATCTGCCCGCACTTCTTGCAGTAGAACGTCGTCTCAAAGCACAGAGGGGTGATGCCGAGTTCCTCGGCGCCGAATTCGCGGAATTTCTTCTGGGCGTCGTAGGTGCCGTAGAAATTGCCGACGCCCGCGGCGTCGCGGCCCACGACGAAATGCGTGCAGCCGTAGTTCTTCCTTGCGATGCCGTGGAAAACAGCTTCGCGGGGACCCGCATAGCGCATGGCCGCCGGATAGACGCTGAGTACAACCCTCTGCCGCGGCAGCGCCGTGTCCATCAGAGCGACGTAGCAGCGCATGCGGACTTCGGCGGGGACGTCCTCGTCCTTCGTGTCGCCGACGAGGGGATGCAGCAATAAGCCATCGGCGATTTCCAGACCGCACTTCAGAATGTACTCGTGCGCGAGGTGCACGGGATTGCGCGTTTGGAATCCAACGATGGTACGCCAGCCTCGATGCTCGAAGAGGAAGCGCGTCTCTTTGGGGTCCAGTGTATAGTTCGCAAATTCGGAGCGCTCCTGGCGATGCAGGAGCAGGATCGGCCCGGCCAAACAATAGTCCCCCACTCCCTGGAGGTAGCGAACGCCGGGATGCTCGGTGCTGGTGGTCAGCAGAACGGCTTGCGCTTCGCGTCCGCGGTCGTAGCGGTATACTTCGCGAAGCTCCATCACGGCAACCACGCGACCCTGGGGATCGGTTAGCGCAATCTCCTCCGCTTTCCCAACCCTCTTGGCTTGCTCCTCGGTTACCGCCAAGGTTACTGGGACGGTCCACGGCAGACCGCTTGCCAGACGGCATTCGGCGAGCACGCTTTCGTAATCGCGCTGCCCCTGAAAGCCCTGGAGCGGCGAGAAGGCGCCGACGGCGATCATCTCGACATCGGAAAGTTGGCGGGAATTGAGAGGAATCCGGGGCAAAGTTTCCGAGCGGGCGAGAAGCTCTTCGCGTGTTTTTCCTGCGGCAATGCGCTGGATCAACCTGCCGCCATGCGGTGGATTCACGTGCCGCGTGGTAGTTTGCGCAGCATGGGGATGCTTCGGATCCGGCAGGAGGGCAGCTTGTTTAGTCGTCATTCCCGCCCGCTCCACGTCCGGAAACTGCGGATGATGTCGAGATCCTTTTGCGCGTTTCCCGAGTAACACACGGCACGGTCGTCCCAGTACACATCAGCGACGGGCTTGACGCCGCCAGTGCGATAATCCGAATTGCGATTGATCTCGTCATAGGGAATCGTGTGGTTCGCCAGAAAGTCTTCAATCTCCCGTTGACCGCGCGTGGAGTGCACGACGATCTTCCAGCCTTCGGAGTGCAGACTGCGCAGGACATCAACGACATCCGGCCTAGGCGCACCGAGAACTCCCACACCTCGCCAGCCGTCGTATTCACTAATCACCCCGTCGAAATCCACGGCAATGGTCCGGCGGGACCCATTTGCCTTGCTCGCCATGCTGGTCTCCAAATAAAAGAGCAGAGGAATGCACTCCGTGCCCCCCTTCAAGGGCAATTCATAGGCCTAAACCACGGCCCGGCGCAGATGGCCTAGGCAATTGATTCTTAACCAGATAGAACTTCAGCAGATTGCCGGTTTTGGCGGCAGAACAGATAATCGTTTTCCACTATTTTGCATTCCGTTTCCCTCGTCCTGTGCACTCTCGTGCAGGTTCCCCCCATCCAAACCGGGGGCCCCTGCAACCCTCCTTTAATCAGTGACATAATTCGAGACGGATCGTGTTCATGCGGCCCCCAAATTGCCAGTAGATTGGGAACGACACCTGGGCGTGGGGGGAGGTGTCGTGTTTTCGCGCGAGGGTAATCGGTATTCAAGAGATGCCATGTTCTACGTAGGCCCTGACCAGATCATTCCGCTCTCAAGCTTTCTCGGCACCGTGGTGGGTGTCGTCTTGATTTTCTGGCGAAAGCTTGCCCATTGGGTGTCGAAGCTGTCGCAGACAGTGTTTGAGAAGCAGGGGAAAGGGGATACGGACGTATTCTAGAAACGGCCCGGATCCACGCGGCAATTGTCCGGGGCTTGATCGAGCGTAGCAACAGTCGGCCATCTCTGAAGCGCGAATCAACCGTTCTGCAGGGCTCTTGCTAGCAGAGTCCGGCAGATCACCCCGTAAGAGTCATCCATTCGTCAGCTGTTCGGAAACTGCACTCGTGTACAGGTGTCCGCCGCGACGGAATCCGGTAGGCTGAGTCTTGTCCGGCGAGGTCGGGCCGGACTGAGGTATGTGCAAGGGGCTCTGAAGGTTGATCGCAAGTTCCACCAATGCGCATCGCGCGAGCGGTTCAGTGTACCGGTGTCTTCGCCTGATCGCACATCTCACCCTGCTGATGGCCTTACTGGCCGGGATGACTGGCTGCATCGGGCTGACTTCATCGAAGGCGACTGACCCGCCCCCTACTCCTGCCATCTCTGTTTCGATCTCCGCCAGCCCCACGAGTGTGCAGGTCGCTACGGGGGCACAGTCTAGCGCGACGGTGACCAATGACCCCGCCGGTAAAGGCGTGACTTGGACCGTCTCCGGCGCGGGCTGCTCGGGCAATGCTTGCGGTACGGTCTCTCCGGCAAGCACGGCCAGCGGGGTGAACACGACCTACACCGCTCCAGCCAGTGTGCCCAGTCCGGCGACCGTCACGTTGACCGCGACTTCGGTGGCCGATCCCACGAAATCGGCCTCAGCCACGATCACCATCACGGCCCTGCCGCCACCAGTCAGCGTGCAACTCTCGACTGCCTCCGCCAGCGTGCAGACTTCGCTCACCGCCCAATTCTCGGCCACGGTGCAGAACGACTCGCAGAACAAGGGCGTGACCTGGCGCATCACAGGAACAGGCTGCTCGGGCGCAGCTTGCGGTACGGTCTCTCCGGCAAGCACGGCCAGCGGGGTGAACACGACCTACACCGCTCCAGCCAGTGTGCCCAGTCCGGCGACGGTCACGTTGACCGCCACTTCGGTGGCCGATCCCACGAAATCGGCCTCAGCCACGATCACCATCACGGCCCTGCCGCCACCAGTCAGCGTGCAACTCTCGACTGCCTCCGCCAGCGTGCAGACTTCGCTCACCGCACAGTTCTCGGCCACGGTGCAGAACGACTCGCAGAACAAGGGCGTGACCTGGCGCATCACGGGAGCAGGCTGCTCGGGCGCAGCTTGCGGCACGGTCTCTCCGGCAAGCACAGCCAGCGGGGTGAACACGACCTACACCGCTCCAGCCAGTGTGCCCAGTCCGGCGACCGTCACGTTGACCGCGACTTCAGTAGCCGATCCCACGAAATCGGCCTCGGCCACGATCACCATCACGGCCCTGCCGCCACCAGTCAGCGTGCAACTCTCGACTGCCTCCGCCAGCGTGCAGACTTCGCTCACCGCCCAGTTCTCGGCCACGGTGCAGAACGACTCGCAGAACAAGGGCGTGACCTGGCGCATCACAGGAACAGGCTGCTCGGGCGCAGCTTGCGGTACGGTCTCTCCGGCAAGCACGGCCAGCGGGGTGAACACCACCTACACCGCTCCAGCCAGTGTGCCCAGTCCGGCGACCGTCACGTTGACCGCGACTTCGGTGGCCGATCCCACGAAATCGGCCTCAGCCACGATCACCATCACGGCCTCCCCGCCACCGATCAGTGTGCAGCTTTCAGCCACCTCGGTGACGCTGTTGGTCAGCACCACGTCGCTATTCACGGCCACCGTGCAGAACGACTCTCAGAACAAGGGTGTGACCTGGAGTATCTCCGGTGCAGGCTGCTCAGGCGCAGCATGCGGAAATGTCTTGCCGACCAGCACAGCCAGCGGCGTCGCGACCACCTACACAGCCCCGGTGAGTGTTCCTAACCCCGCCACGGTGACGCTGACCGCTACGTCCGTGGCCGACCCAACGCAGTTCGCCTCCGCCACCATCACCGTGGCGGCTGCGAGTGGATTGACCCTTGTTGTGGACACCGGCGCCTCCTTCCAGACATGGGGCGCTTGGGAGGCGAGCCAGACGGGGCTGCGATTCACCGCGACCTGCGGGTTCCAAGCAGGTTGCTCCATTCCAGTGCCAGATAGCGTCTTAAACGCGATTCTGGACGACCTGGTAAACGATTTCGGGCTGACACGGCTGCGTCTCGGTCCAGCGCCAGCGCAAGCTCCGAAGACCGTGGTGCCCGGGTCTCCCTATATTCAGACAGTGAACGGAACTCAGTTTGATTTCTCGAAGACCTGGCTAAACCCGGATGGTGCAGTTCAGGACGGCGTAGAGGCTTGTACCAAGATTATTGTGCCGATGAAGCAGCGCGCCGAGGCGAACGGAGAGACTTTTAGCATCATCGTAGCGAGCGGATGGCACTACAACCAACTGGACTCAGCGATGCTGACCGCAAGCGGATACGCTGACTTTGCCCAAGCCTATGTGCAGTGGTTCCACGCCGCCTGCGGGATCTATCCGCAGTTTTGGACGCTGGCAAACGAGCCAGACGGCTCCTCGTGGAATTTGACGACAGGTGTTTCGCAGATGAGCGCTACGGCCTCTCGGTTCACTGCGCAGAGTTTCCCCACCAAGCTCGCGCTCCTGGAGTTTCAAAACGCAGCGAACACGAACAACTCTCTTCCCACCTATCCCGCAAACCCGACCATTCTTGCGGGAACCGGATTGTTGACGTACCACGGTTATGATCCCGGCTACGACGGCACCGCCCCGCCGAACCTCGCGGCTCGAAACACGCTGCGCAATACGGGCGCGGCTAATGGCATCCCCACGGGAATGACCGAACGGTGCTGCCTAGCGAACAATAATGGCGGCTACCTCTATGGAATCGAGCAGTTCCGCGACATCTACTGGAACATGACCGAGGCGAACGCTTCGGTATGGGAGCCGGAAGCTATGATGTTCCCGTGCGGCCCGGCGAACCTAAACTGCTCCATCTCCGGCGGCGGGGACATGATTAATCTCAACACCGACCTGTCCGGCTATCATAAGTTCGCACCCTACTACGCCGTGCGGCAGCTCTCTCACTACATCCGCCCGGGTCACACGCGTATCGGCGTCACTTGCTCTGGCTGCACGAATCTGTCGGTTGGCCAGAACATGAAACCGGTTGCCTTCAAGTCCGCGGCCGGCAAAGCCACCGTGGTCGTGATCAATGACCAGAACAGCATCCAGACCATCACCATCCTCGGACTGCCCGCCGGCACTTACAACATCACCGGCGTCGATCCTGCCCACGCCACCGCTCCTGTGACCTACTCCACCCAGACCATCGGCGCGGGCGGCTCGATCGTCTTCTCTTTCCCCGCTCAGGCCATCATCACCTTCACGCAACAATAGACCCTTTCTCCGCTAGTCCTCCGTCCGCATGGACAATCCGCATCCAATCTAGGATCATGTGCGTGAACAGTATCGTGCGCGGCATCTCGCAAATCGCTTCCCAGTTGGCTCCAACTCTGCTCCTCGCCTTCCTGATCACATCCCTATCTGCGGGGAGCGGCTCCCGGCCGGAATCCCTCCAGCCAGCGCCGCCACCGTCGGCCGTCACGCTCACCGTTGACGTCACCAAGACCGCTCAGACCTGGGAGGCCTGGCGTGCCTCCGGCGGCGCCATTCAGACCACCGCCTCCTGCGGCCACCAGCCCGGCTGCTCCCGGCCAATCCCGGACGCCGTGCTCAATAGCATGCTCGATGATTTTGTGTTCGACCTAGGGTTCACCGGACTGCGCTTCGGCCCCCATCGCCTCCAGCAGCCCAAGTCCGTCAAGCATTCCACCCCCAAGGATCTGCTGGTCACCGTCAACGGCACGACTTTTGACTTCACCAAGACCTGGCTGAATCCAGACGGAGTCCCGCAGGATGGCCGCGAGCAAATCACCAAGTTTTTCCTTCCCATGAAGCAGCGCGTCGAAAGTCAAGGCCACACATTTTCCACCTCCGTCGCGCCCGACTTCCATTACGTCAATCTCGACGCCGCCATGCACACCCCCTCCGGCATGGCCGATTTTGCCGAGGCTTACGTCACCTGGTTCCATCTCCTCGCCGGCTTCTACCCCACTTACTACGCCATGGTGAACGAGCCGGACGGCGAATACAGTACGCACAACGAGCTGTTCCCCGGCCTAGTGGCCATCAGCGCGCGGTTCAAAGCTCGCGGCATCCCCACCAGGATCGCCAGCCTCGAAGAGCCCATCCCCTACTTCAACGATGTCGAAAAGGCCGTCCTGAACCCCGCCATCGCCACCGGCATCATCACTTTCCATGCCTACGACTACGTCGGTCCCAACCCGCCGGACTTCACCTCCCGCAACCAAGTCCGCGATCTGGCCAGGGCACATCACCTCCGCACTGCCATGACCGAAATCTGCGACGATGGCTCTTTTCACCGGGATTTTCACGGTACCTACGCGCAAGCCCTGGGCTGGGCGCGCGATATCTACTGGAATATGACCGAGGCGGACATTTCCGTTTGGGAGCCGCTTGGTGTTTGGTCAGTTTGCAAACATGCCGGCTGTCAGCCCGGCGAGGGCGGCGACCCCTTCGCCTTCGACCCCGACCTGAAGCGGTATCACAAGCTGGCGAACTACTACGGCCTCCGCCAGTACTCCCACTACATCCGGCCGGGACATACGCGAGTTGCAGTGTACTGCTCGGGCTGCACAAACTTGTCGAGCGGGCAGAACGTGAAACCAGTGGTGTTCCAGAGCCCCGAGGGCAAGATTGTCACGGTTGTGATGAATGACCAAGCGAGCGGGCAGACGATCGTCATTTCAGGTCTGCCTGCCGGCGTCTATGACATTACGGGAGTGACCCCGCAGGCAACTACGGGCACAACCTTCCCCACGCAAGCGATCACTGCGGGCCAGTCTCTGACCCTCTCCTTTCCCGCACAGGCGATACTGACCATCGCGCAACAATAGGTGATTCCCCAGATCTGCGAATGACGCTGAAATCCCTCATTCCACCCCATAGATCAGACTCACCGCCTGTCGGATGAGGAAAAACGCGTCACCGCTCAGGCGCGTCCAGCTTTACCGCGCGGGACATTACACTTGTGGGAGCGCTCAGGCGGTAAATGACCCACTGGGGCGTGATTTCCACGGGCGTATACGAGCGGTCCAGCGCAGCCTTCAGGTCTGGGTGGCGCACAAGAATCGTCGGGAAGAAAGAGGCGAAGTATCGGGCACCGCGCTGGTGCAGAGTTTCGATAAAGGACGGAGTCGCGAGGTTTTCATCGAGGCTCCAGCCCTTCCGATGGCTGAAGTAGAAGTCCAAGGGATAGCAACCGAGGTATTCGCCCTGCGCGGTGCGGTGCTGCCTGAATTCCTTCGTGACCGACGGCGTGCTCACATCCACGAAGATCACCGGGGCGCCAGGCTCAACCAGGCTGTCGACGCGCCGTCCGAAGGCGATTCGGTTCCAATCCTCCGGTGAAATCAGGAGGCGCTTTCGGGCATAGTAGGCGCTGAACGCAGGCACGAGAATACGAGGAAAACTGCCAGCCCGCGGCGGAGCTGGGCGGGAAGCCAGCTGCGTTTCCACAAGGCCTCAGCGCCGCGGGCCATCCAGACCATGACAGGGAAAAGAAGCGGCAGTTGATAATAGTCGTGACCGTTGTTGTTCCGCGGAGACAGCACGACGGACACGGCGAATCCGATGGCCCACCAGTGGGGCAGTTGCAAGGGCCGCAGCCAAACCATCAGCCCGATGGCCACCAGGATCACTCCGGCCGGCGTGGCGATTTCTGTCAGAAAGCGCGTCACCAGGCGGTAGGGGGGTGAAAACCCAGACCTGGCTGGTTGGGCCAGGGTACCCGAGTCGCAGGTAGGCGATGAAAAAGGAGTTTCCGTACTCTTTCCAGAGATGCGCCGCATGCGCGTACCACAGCACGGCGGGGACGAGCACGAGGACGGTAAACAGCCACAGCCGGAACTGGCGGAAAAGCGCCCAGCCGAATTTGCTGTGGGCGAGATATAGCAGCGGGAGCCCGATGAACAGGCTGCCCGGCTTGATGCACGCGGCGAGTGCGATTGCGACAGCACTCGCCAACAGCAGCGACCGATCTTCCCGCTCGCACCACAGCCAGAAGAAGCACACGCCAACGAGGAGGCAGAGGCTCATCGTCGAATCGGGCTGAAACGTCCGCGTGAAGACGTAGCTGAGCGGGACGACGGAGTAGAAAAAGGCGGCCAGTAAGACCACGTGGTCACCATGCAATTTGCGCGCCAGAAGGAACGTGAAAAGCGCAGAGAAAGAATAGATCACGATATTAAGAATCCGGCCCAGCCAGTCGTGCAATCCGAACACTGTGTAAAGCGCGGCCACCGCATACTGGAAGATTGGGAATTCGGACTGCACGTACCCAGGCGAGTTCCCTCTCCAGTCGACTTGCGGGTGAAGAGGTGCATCCCGCTTTCATAGAAATTCCGCGCCACCGCCGCGGTGTCGCACTCACGGATGGGGTGCGCGTCGAGAAGCGGATCGGTGACGTGCCATAGGCGCACGGCAAACCCTGCTGCAATAAGAAGAACGAGGAGAAGCCAGACGCGGGCGGGCGGCGGAGCCTTCGTCTTTGTTAAGTCCCTGCTGGAGTGGTGTGGAGCCAGTCATGGTTTTGTAGCCGAGCCGGACATATCATCCGATCTCTTTCTCGAGTGGGCCAGAATATATTCCGAGTGCCCGGCAGTTCCAAGCTCGTAAATCCCCCTAAACTTAGCTGCCTCAGAAACGCCGTCAAGTCCAGACCTCGCAAAGCGCCTCAAGGACCTGCTCCGCTAACGGCAGTCAAAACTGCCCGAAGGCTGCTCGGTGTCCCGCTTCCCAGCTGCCTTGTGCTTCTCCCTGCCAAGTGATTCAGACCTTGGCCAGCCGGCCGGGTCAAGCAGCGGGAGCGCAACAGAGTGCTCATTTCTGGTAAAGCTTGCCTAGCGCGCGCCAACTCTCCCACACTCCCGGCTTGTCTCCTTACAAATCAGCGAGATACGGCGACTCCCAGGGTGACGACGCGTCCGTCCGTGGCAATTGGATTGCTGGTTTTGTGAGGAATTCTCTAAACAGAAGCGGAGAGGCATGCGGGACACTCTTGTGACGAGGGCGTAGTCGTGCCTGCAGTCACAAGGGCCCGGGCCAGGCATGTCAATGCGTTCCTTCCTCATCCGTCCTCGGTTGTGAGGCGGGAAGCTGGATCGCAAGAGTTCCGTCAGAACGAATTTCGTCATGCCTTAACGCGTGCCGGCTAGAAGCACTCCGATGCAGGACGGTTCCAGGCCAGCGGTGCTTCTGCTCTCGGAGAGAGATGGGGTGCACGAGCTGGGTCACCGGACCCGCATATTTGACACCGACACGGGGATCAACGAGCGCTTTCTTTCAACTTGATTCCTGACAGGCGATCGTCCCTGTGGACTCAAAGGGAGCTCTGATGAACATCCAGGAGCATTCAAAGAATTCAACAATTCTTGGAGCAGCCGCGTGGTTTGGGCTCGTGACTGGACTCTTGGAGGGCACCGGACAGTTGTTGTGGAACACACGATGGGCCATCACAGTGGAGATCATCTGGATCTGCGCCGCATTGGATCTGTTCCTGTTCCTGCTCCTTGCCGGGGCTCTGCTGGGCACACGCAGATTATTCCCTCGATTGCCGATCATCCGATGGGGTGCTGCCCTATTTGCGTTTCTTGGCTTTCTGGACCTCCTGCTTCTGTCCGGGCGCATCCGGCATCTGCCCTCCGTGATTCTCGCTGGAGGGTTGACCGCTGTTTACCTGCGGTGGTTTCAAAAGCGCGAGGCAAGAGTAATCTGCTTCTGGCGCGCGACATTGCCGTGGGTTGCGGCAACTGCTGCGCTGGCTTTCGCGACGATCGAGGGCGGAAGTTGGTTGCGAGAACGATGGTCCCTGGCCCACCTGCCTGCGGCTCGCCCTGGCTCGCCGAACATTTTGGTAATCGTAATGGATACAGTACGCGCCGATCATCTTTCCGGCTACGGCTATAGCCGGGCGACAAGCCCGAATATAGATCGGCTCGCGCAGCAGGGAATCCTGTTCGAGAATGCGATTCCACTTCCTCCTGGACCCTACCCTCTCACGCATCGCTGCTGACCGGGCGATATCCCTTCGAACATAAGACCACGCTACAGCTCCAGAGCCTCGACAAGCGATTCCAACCATTGGCGAACAGCTTGAGTCGCGCGGGTATCGCACTGCTGCGTTTTCTGCCAACTTGCTCTGCTTCACTGAAAAACAGGGATTCGGCCGGGGCTTCATGCGCTTTGAGGGCCCATTCCATTCTCTGGCGGATATGATGTTTCGGACCGTGTATGGAGACCTGTTTAAACAATTCTTGCTCCAGCGGGTTGGCTTTGAAGATGTGCCGGGGCGGAAGCGGGCCAATGATGTGACTCGGGCTTTCTCGCGTTGGGCACAGAAGAACTCCGCCGTGCCCTTCTTTGTTTTCCTGAATTTATTCGATGCCCATACGCCATACCTGCCGCCGCAGCCGTTTCGGAGTAAGTTTTCGAGATGGCAGAATCCCGGGGGACTGATCAACTGGAATGTGGGCCGTCCGCGGCCCAGTTTGGACCCGGAACAAGTGCAGAGCGAAATGGATGCCTACGACGGCGGGATTGCCTTCATGGACGACGCGATCGGCAGATTGCTGGCGGACTTAGGAAAACAAGAAATCGGAAAGAACCTGCTCGTCGTGATCCTCTCTGACCACGGGGAGGAGTTCATGGAACACGGTTCAGTTGATCACCGCAACGGTCTCTATCGCGAACTCATCCACGTTCCGCTAATGCTACAGTGGCCCGGGCACCTCCCTGCCGGGGTTCGGATCGCCCGCCCGGTGAGCATCGCTTCGTTGCCAGGTACAGTAATGGACCTCATCGGTGCGGGGAACAACAACGTTTTCCCCGGGCCTTCGTTGGCGCAACTTTGGCGTGGCGCAACCAATGCGGACCCTTGGCCGAACCCGATGGCTGAGCTGGGACACATGCCCTTCGAATCTCCCGAGAATCCATGTAAGTACGGAGCGATGGACTCATTGGTGAGTCCTGCGTGGCAGTACATTGCACACCAGAGGTTGGGCGAGCAACTATACGATTGGAAGAATGACGTGGGCGAGCTGAACAATCTTGCCAACACGCCTACAGGTCAGGCCATTACCAGTAATTTTGAACTGCGCCTCCAAAGACGACTGGGCAAGTCGAATACTGCATTCTTGGTCACCTTTGCTCAGACGGCAAGTCACGAAGCTCAGCACAAATGACCGCCACTTTGACGGCGCCCCCTGCGAGATTCGTTTGCTCAGAGGCATCAGCGTGGAAAGGCCCACTCCGAGGGGACCGCGCATCCGCAGGATTATCGTAATGGCCATAACTCTCGGCCTGCTCGCTAGGCTTGCTGCGTTCCGAATAGTCTAACAGGGCAAACGGGTTTGGATTTCGGGGGATCTCTGCCCGCCGCAATGCATCGATCGACGAGGTCTCCGGGTGGTTTCTGCCCGTTTAGGTAGCGAGTAAAAAGCAAACATTGTGCTGCGAGATCGGCGTCGCTTGGGGAAAGCGCAAGGCAGCGGCTGGATGGCGGGTTCAGGTTGCTGTTCAGCGGGTCCTTCATTCCCTCGTTTCTTACTTAGCCGCGCTCGCAAGAGGAGCGTACGTGTCCTATCTTCTTGAATTGATTGAAGAACGGGAAGCTGCGCCATCTTGACAGTTTCCGTCACGATTCATGCTAGGCTAACAATAAGCAACACTTGCGCGTGAATGCTGGTTGTGTCCGAGTTTATTGTCGAGGCAGGCGAATGCACACGTTCCCTCTAAGTGCCAGCACGCGGCCCGGACGAGTTGTTGTGATTGCCTTGGCGTTTGGTCTGCTA
This sequence comes from uncultured Acidobacteriota bacterium, assembly GCA_963739275.1. Classification (GTDB taxonomy): domain Bacteria; phylum Acidobacteriota; class Terriglobia; order Acidiferrales; family UBA7541; genus JBGQGH01. The sequence goes on along the minus strand of CAVTZX010000001.1, from coordinate 14,824 downwards.
ACGGGCCTTGGCGAAGGTACGGGCCTGCTCACATTCCAGAAACTCAAGTGGTTAAACTGGAGCATCGCGATCACAGCAGTGACCCCAGAGATCCTCTGGGTTAGTCCTCTGTTTGACTGTTTGCTGTTCGGTGCTGCGGGATTGCTGCTCGCTGGTCTCTGGAGTCTGGTTCCGCGAAGACCCGTGGTCCAGTGGTCCTTCTTTGTCTTCTGTTCGTTCATGTTCTTCGATTGGCTATCGATCACTGGAAAAGTAAAGAACTCCGTTGCCTTGGTGCTGGCCGTAGGGCTGGCCGCCGCTTCGACCCGCTGGTTCGCAAAGCATGCAGAAAGACTCATCCGCTCGATTCAGAGATCACTGCCATGGCTTGGCGCGTCAACTCTGTTGATCTTCGCATCGGTTCAAGGAGGCGGATGGTTGCGGGAAAGGATCGCCACTTCCGAATTGCCTCCTCCGTCTCCAGGTTCGCCGAATATCCTGGTAATTGTGTTGGACACCGTCCGCGCCGATCATCTGTCGCTTTACGGTTACCGGCTGGCGACAACTCCCAACCTTGAGCGCTTCGCTGCGCAGGGCACCGTCTTTGAAGAGGCCTTCTCAAGTTCCTCGTGGACCGTTCCTTCCCATGTCTCGCTCCTGACGGGTCACTATCCTCGCGAAGAATCGCAATCCCAGTACGAGCTATCGTCGCGGTTTCCAACACTTCCGGAAGAGTTCGCAAGAAGGGGATATCGTACTGGTGGATTCAGCGGTAATACATTCCACTTTACGCGCCAGCGCGGCTTCGCGCGCGGATTCCTGCACTTCGAGGATTTCTTCCACTCCATTTCGGATATGGCATCTCGAACGATCTACGGGCGGAAGTTCTGCCGGATGGTGCTCACGCGACTGGGGTTTATGGACATTCCCGGGAGGAAGACCGCCGACCAAGTGAATCGCGAAGCCCTGAATTGGATCGACGCCGCCAAGGATCGGCCCTTTTTTGTGTTCTTGAATTATTTCGACACGCATGACCCCTACCTGCCTCCGGAGCCGTATCGCAGTCGGTTTTCAGTTCCCCCTAATCCCGGTGGCAAGCCGCCCGGCGGTGTGATCAACGAGCTCTTGAATGGTGACGAAGCTCCCGTCTCGCAGGCACAACTAATCACAGAGCAGCAAGCCTATGACGGGGCACTGAGTTACCTGGATGATTGGATCGGGAAACTACTCGCAGCCCTCGAAGAACGCGGACTCGTGAACAACACCATCGTCGTCATAACTGCTGATCACGGTGAATCGTTCGGTGAACACGGAATAACGCACGGCAAGACTCTGTACCGCGAGGTCATCCATGTACCGCTCATGATTCGATGGCCGGGGCACGTTCCGGCAGGACTAAGGATCCGCCAGCCTGTCACCAATGCGGCTCTGTCAGCCACGCTCGTGGATCTTCTCTCTCCCGAGCGTAAGATTACGTTTCCAGGTCCGCCCCTCACACAACTCTGGAAAACTTCAGATTCGGCCGCATCCTGGCCGGACCCAATTGCCGAACTCGAACAGAAGCATTTTGACGTCCTTAAGAAATTCCGGATCTATTACGGCGACTCAAAGTCCCTTATCACAGATCGTTGGCAATATATTCAAACAGAGAACGCTGGCGATGAACTGTACGACTGGGATCAGGATCCAATCGAAGTGGTTGATCGTGTAAATGATCCGGACGCAAGCACCGTCCGGTCCGACCTGAGGAAGCGCCTCAGTTCGCAAATCGCCCTTCCTAAGAAATAGAGAACCTCTTTCGATGAAGTGATTTAGGAAGGCGGGATGTGAGCAACGTATCAGTTTTCCTCTGACTACGCCCCGAGTCTAGGGGCGGACGGCGCGGTCTCTGCTCTTCCCAGAGAACAAGGTTGGCGAAAGACAGTACCCAATTGTGGAAAAAACATGCGCAATCAGTGACTCGACGCTGGAGCGGGGGATGTAATCCACAGAAAACAAAGCATATGCTGGGGTTCCGCTCCGATGCGACCATTCCCCTGTGGCACCAATCGTGCTACTCTCTTTGGGGCAAATCACTCAATCTTTAGGGAGTATCTGTTGCCGGGCACTGTGATCTCTGGCAGGTCTGCAGGGACCCCGCGGCCGAGTTGCACAAATGCCTCAACGAGCGCTCATCACCGGTGCCACCGGCCAGGACGGATCCTACCTAGCGGAGTTCCTGCTTTCCAAGGGCTACGAAGTCCACGGCCTCATCCGTCGCGCCAGCACCTTTAACACAGTCCGTCTGGATCACATCTACCGCGATCCGCACGAAGCCCACGTTAAGCTCTTTCTCCATTACGGCGACCTCTCCAACTCCGAGCAGCCCACGAACCTGGTTTACAACATTCAGCCGGACGAGATTTACCACCTTGGCGCCCAATCGCACGTCAAAGTCAGCTTCGAGATGCCGGAATACACGGCCGACATTACCGGACTGGGTACGACGCGCCTGCTCGAGGCCATCCGCCGCAGCGGCATCAAGACGCGTTTTTATCAGGCCTCGAGCTCGGAAATGTACGGCGACGCTCCCGCGCCGCAAAATGAGCGCACACCGTTCCAGCCGCGCAGTCCTTACGCAGCCGCGAAGGTCTATGCTTACCACATGTGCTGCAACTACCGGGAAGGACACAAGCTCTGGGCGGCGAATGGAATTCTTTTCAATCACGAGAGCAGCCGTCGCGGTGAGACATTTGTTACGCAAAAAATCGCCATGGGGCTGGCTCGGATCCTCGCCGGAAAGCAGGACAAACTTTACCTGGGCAACTTGGACACGAAACGCGACTGGGGCTACGCGCCTGAGTACGTCCAAGCGATGTGGCAGATCCTCCAGCAAGATGAGCCGGACGATTTCGTCATTGGCACTGGCGAAGCGCATTCCGTGCGGGAGTTCCTCGAAGAGGCATGCGCGTACGTCGGGCTGGATTGGAATGACTGTGTCGTAATCGACCCAAGGTATTTTCGCCCGACTGATGTGAACCTCTTGCTGGCGGACTACTCCAAGGCTCGCAGGGTGTTCGGTTGGGAACCGAAAGTGAGGTTTCGTGAGCTCGTGCACATCATGGTGGATGCTAGCATGGAAGCTGTTGGCCTGACGGCAATCAACAAGGGCCGCGATTTCGTGGAGAAAGAACTGGGCCGCTGGAAAACGGTGGGGGGCGCCGGATGAACCTGCAAGACAGCACCTACTGGGCCGGCAAGAAGGTGCTCGTCAGTGGCGGCGCAGGCTTCCTTGGGCGATTCGTCGTAAACCGACTCGAGGATCGCGGCTGCCGCGAGGTCTTCGTCTGCCGCCAAAGGGACTATGACCTGCGTAAGCCCGACGCGATTCGCGCCGTTCTACGGGATTCTTCGCCCGATGTCGTCATCCATCTCGCGGCTCGGGTCGGCGGCATCAGCGCCAATCGCGTTCATCCTGCCGAATTCTTCTATGACAACTTGATGATGGGCGTGCAGCTTCTCGATGAGTCCTGGCGGCGCGGAATAGAGAAGTTTGTCGCAGTCGGCACGGTCTGTGGCTACCCGAAATTTACGCCCGTCCCATTCCGCGAAGAAGATTTCTGGAACGGGTATCCGGAAGAGACCAATGCTCCCTATGGACTGGCGAAGAAGATGCTCCTGGTCCAGTCCCAAGCTTATCGCCAGCAGTACGGATTCAATTCTATCTACCTTATTCCTGTGAACCTCTACGGCCCCGGCGATAATTTCGATCCGGAATCTTCCCATGTGATTCCCGCGCTCATCCGCAAATGCGCCGAGGCTCGGGAACAGGGCGCGGATCACATCGTCGTCTGGGGCACGGGCCAGGCCTCGCGCGAGTTTCTCTACGCGGAAGACGCCGCGGAAGGCATCGTCCTGGCGTCTGAGCGTTACGACGGCGCCGATCCGGTAAACCTGGGCTCGGGGAAGGAAATCAGGATCCGGGAATTGGTCGAGGTCATCGCCCGCCTCACAGATTTCAAAGGGAAAATCATCTGGGACGAGACCAAGCCGGACGGCCAACCCCGGCGATGCCTGGACACCGCCAAGGCGCAGCAGTTCTTCAGCTTCCGGGCGAAGACTCCCCTTGAAGAGGGTTTGAAGAGCACGGTTCAATGGTTCCTGTCTCGCCGCTCGGAGATGGCGGCAAGGGCTCTTTAAGACCACAGGAAGCGATGGCAGACAACTCACAATCGAACGGGACCGGCTCAGCATCGGGAAACAACGCTCTTGCGCAGCCTTCCCAGTCAAGGAAAACCGTGCAGCCGCGAGTGCCCCACCGCGGACCCGCTGATCCCGGCCTGGGTGGCGTGTCACTTGTGTTCCCGGTGTACAACGAGTCATTTATCATCGAACAGACTTTGCGCAATTACATCGCGGAACTTGGGACGCGCGTTCAGGACTTGGAAGTCATCGTCGCCGAGGACGGCAGCACCGACGACACCAAAGTCGTGCTCGAGCGCCTTGCAGAGGAGCTTCCTATCAGGCTCTACATGAGCGACGACCGCAAGGGATACCAGGACGCGGTTCGCGATGCCATCGCGCATGCCACAAAGCCGTGGGTCTTTGTCGTGGATTCCGACTATCAGTTTGCCGCCATCGATTTTTGGAGATTGGAACCCTACCGCCGCACGCATGACGTGATTCTGGGCATGAAGTCCCCGCGTAAAGATCCCTTTTACCGCGTGTTTCTCTCGCGCGGGTACAACTACCTCCTGCGTCAGTTCCTCAAGGTCCCCTATCAGGACATGGACACCGGGTTTCGGCTGATTCGCCGCGAAGCCACCGAGAAGATCGCGCCGGCCGTGAAGCACATGTCATTTTTCACCGCCGAATTCGTAATTCGCGCACACCACGCAGGTTACCGAATTGTCGAGGTTCCCGTGCCTCACTACGCCAGGAAAATTGGAAGTACCACGATTTTCTATATCTCCAAACTATTCCTAATTTGCCTGCACCAATTCCGCGGCCTGCTGAGGCTTCGGAAAGAGTTCAAGGCTGCCGGAAACTTTCCTCCCGGTCAAAACCCCGCCAAATCCGCCGAGCTCAACGTCATGACCGCCGCGCAAAAGAACCTGGTGAAAAGCCGGAATTCATGAATGACCGCATGGCCTAAAGTTTCGTCCGGCTGGCTCCTGAATGCTGTAAAGGATGACGCCGCCCTGAAGCGCTCGCTCCGCATGGGCGCTCGGGTGTGCGCGATCTACAGCATCGCGCAAATGCTCGTGAATGGCCTGGTTGTGGACGAAGTCATATATCCGGCGCAGATCATTATTGGAGCCGTCCGCTATCCGGCAGGGCACCCCCATGAGGTGTACATCCAGCTCTACAGCTTGCCCAACTATCTTGCTGCCGCGGTGTGGAAGGTATGGCCGAGTGTTCTGGGCATGTCGGCCATCCGAAATTTCCTGTTTCTGTTTTGTTGCGTGTTCGCTGCGTTTGCCATTGCGCTTCTGCTGACGCGCCGTTCTGTCTGGGGATATCTTGCAGCGACGCTCACGGTCGCCGAAGTTGGACTCCGTTTGTGGGTCAGCTATCCCATGTGGGTATTCCCGAATGGTTACAGCCACGGGCACCTCGGTCTTCAGGTCTCTCTCCTGATAGCTATTTTGCTTCTCGCGGGCTACTGGCGGCTGGGCGGTTTTCTGCTCGGCCTCTTGCCTGGACTGCATGCAGCCATGACTCTCGTCGTGTGGCCGTGGAGTTTCTTGTTTCTCATCTTTTCCGCGAACCGGCCTGTGGGACGCGACCGCACACGGATGGGGATCGCGTTCTGTACAGGTCTTGTGATTTGCCTCGCTCTGGCCGCGGTCGTTTTCACTCAAGCCAGGAACCGAGCCGTATCTCCGCCCTACGACATGCAAGCCGACGGCCGGGAGATCTATCAGAACTTTACCGCGACGAGCGACCAGCATCGCCATCCATTCCCCTTCCGCGCCCGCGGGTTCCTGATGAGCCTGACGGCATTTGCCGTGTTTGGCGGTCTGCTCTTTCAGAATTCCAGGCGGCGCGACACCTATGGTCCAGGTGATTCACGCCGTCAGACGCTCGTCTGGCTCCTGGTGTTCGGCGGTTTGGCATGGGTCTTGGTCATCGGTGCGCGCCTGGAGTATGCACTTATCGGCCGGCTACCGGATTTCATTGCCCTCCTTATGCCTTACCGGCTCGCGAATATTCCCGCGTCGCTCCTCATACCATTCACCGCAGCGTTGCTGGCCTATAGTTATGATGCACTGGAAGAAGAACGCCGCGCACTCTTCCTCGTCGTGGTCGCGCTGCTGATTTTCGGTTCGGGTAGTGCGCTGCTCCTTCAGAAAGCGGGATACGTTTCCTCGTTTCAGGGCAGCATTCAACGCAACCTCCTCTACGTGAGCTGGGGGCTGGCACTCGCGGCTGCGTGTTTCGCGCAGCGTCATGCACCACGGCGGCTTCTGGCCGCACTGCTCGCCACGGCGGCCCTCTGTGGCAGCATGTTCGTCATCGTGCCGCGTCTCGGGGCTGTCTTCTTTTTCCTCGGCAGCCTGGTGCTCACGAGTGCGCTGCTCGCCGTGGTCGGATGGATGCCGCCTCAAGTCCGCTGGAACTTCCGGCCGGAATCAAACATCGCGTGGGCTGCCCTCTTGGTATTTGCCTGTGTGCTCACATCTGGGGCGGCCCTTCCCGGACACAAGAGTGACCCCGGCGGCACCGACCCCGAGCGATGGGATATCTTGCATCCATACGATCGTGAATTGAGCGCATGGCTGGACCAGAACGCGAGGCCGAATGAAATGATTCTCCCCGCACTACTCCCACGATCGGAACTCCAGAGCAAAATAGGCCACCCGGTGCTGATGGAGTGGGAAACGGTTTATTTGATGACTTATATCCCCCAATCGGCCGCGACCATCGGTATGATGTTGCGCGATCTGGATTGTGTGGACTTTTCGGATAAAGATCTATTTCGCCCGGAGTTGATCGCCGAATTTGCGCTGCCACGGGCCTGGCAAAGTTGCTGGCAGCATCATTCCCGGGCAGAGTGGCAATCGCTAGGTCAGAAATACGGCTTCCGCTTGGTTCTCTCACCAAACACTTTGCCTCTCGACCTGCCGGCTGCGCTTCCCGGAAAACTCTGGACTCTGTACGTGATTCCGCCCGGTTTGAGTACGGATGGTAGACGGCTCAAATAAGACCTGAAACAAGCCTCCGGCAGCTCCGCGGCCGGCATTCCCTCGCTGCGCTGAATTCACGTTGCGATTGTCACTCGAAATTTGTCGTGATGAACGATTCTGCTTGGAAAAAAGAGGTGTGACGCCCGCTGACTAGATATACCCCAGTCCAGACAACCGGTCGCGGATGATCTCTTCGTCAGAACCGGAAGTGCCGCCCGGGGACTTCTTCTCCATGCCAGCCACCAACGAGCGGCCCTGCATCGAACTCGGGATTTCATAGCCGGCCAAGTCGAGCAGCGTGGGAGCAACGTCGAGCAGCTTCGCGCCCTGGTATTCGCCGCGTAACGGGCAATTCGGCGCGGCGAGCAGAAACATCCCGAACTGTGCGTGATTGCAGGCGTCTGGGCCAGTATCGTTTTCCTGCACGTGAACTCGGCCATACCCCACCGTGCCGATCGAACGCCAAAACAGTCCGCCGAAGTGCACGATGAGATCCGGCGCGACATTCCGGACGTTGCGATAGATCTCCTTGGGCTTGAAAACCAGCGAATTCATTGGCTGGCCCTTGTCGTCCTTCAGTGCTTCGAACTTCGCTTTCATTTCATTCTGGAATGCCTCGTACCCGCTTGCAGGGATCACGCCCTGCGGCTCGCGTCCCTGCACGTTGAAGAACACGCGCGCATAGTAACCGCCCTCGCTCCAGACTTTCGTCTTCGCCCAATTCACTTTCAGTTTGTTGAACGGCGTGATTTCCGCCGGGAACTCATCGAGCACGAGCAGGCCTTCGTTCACGAGCCACTCATTCACGGCGAAGCCGCCGTCGAGCCGCTGCGCGCCGTGGTCGGAGACCAACAGAACAATCGTTTCGCTGTCGAGCAGCTCGAGCACTTTGCCGATCTGCTCGTCGAGCCACAAGTAATAATCCGGGATCACGCTCTCGTAGGGATTGCCCGCCACATATTGCACGTGCTTCTTGTCCCAGTAATTCCAGAAACCGTGGTGGACGCGGTCGAGGCCGATGTCCACGTAGTGGAAATACTCCCATTCCTGCTCGCGGATCAGCCAGCGCACCACTTCCCAGTGCTTCCGGCTCATCTCGAAGATTTCTTTCTTCAGCCAGTCCTTGCTGTCGGTGCGAAAACCCTTCACGTCCACTGGATACTCACCGACCAGTTCGTTGATCTTGGCTTTCAGGCTCGGCGGATGGACGAATTCGTTCTTCGTGGTATCCGGCGTCAGGAAGCATCCGATGCTGATGCCGTTGATGCGCCGCGGAGGATATCCCGGCGGAAGGCCCATGATGATCGATTTCTTGCCCTCGCGCGCGAGTTGGTCCCACATCGCCAATTCTTTGATCGAGGTGGAGTCCACGAATCCCAGGCCGGCATACGAATAGTCCGTACGGTTGCGGAACCCGTAGACGCCGAGCGAGCCGGGATCCTGACTTGTGACCATGCACATCCACGCCGGCACCGTGATCGGAGGAATGACACTCTCAAGGCGGCCGTACACTCCGGCATCCATCAGGCGGCGGATGTTGGTCAGCCGCTCGTCACCGAAAATGATTTCCGGCGCGGCGCAATCTAGTCCCAGAACGCAAATCTTCACGTTTCCCTCTGCCTAGATCAACGATGTGCCTTCCATGGCGGAGTGCGGCGCCACACCAAAGTAACTCAGGATGGTCGGCGCAAGGTCCCGGATGTCGGCGTGATTGTGCCGCATGGCGCAACTCAGGAACAGAATTCCCGGCACCGCGGTGGGATCAATGATGTGGTCGCCGCTCCAGCGACGCAGGTTGTCTTCGAAGAGATTGTGCGGGGCGCCGCCAAGCGCCGTCTGCCACGAAACGCGAAAGCCCGGCGCGTAGTTGACGAGCAGGTCGGGCGCATCTTTGAGGCATGCGCCGCAGTAGATCTCTTCCCGGCGCGAAACGCTGCGAATCGCGACTTGCCCCGTTCCTGGATCGTGCAGCCCTGCTAGGCCTTCTTGGATGGCCTGGCGCACGCGCTCCGCCTCCCCGCCTTCCTCGACGATCCCGCCTCCCTCGCGCCCGCGCAGGTTCAGGTACACGCCGCCAAGGCCCAGCGCATAGGCGTGCGTCCGCGACCAATCGACGGCCCCGAGATCTGCACCGTGCTCCTCGTCCGGCTTCTTGCCCTCGCGCAGAGCCAGCAAGCCCTGTTGATGAAGCCACGTATTGGTGTGAAATCCGCGCCGAAAGCTGTTGAATCCATGATCCGACAGGAGAATGAGCAGCGTGTTTTCGTCCACGCGCTCCAAAACGCGCCCGAGCAGAGCGTCGCAGCACCGATAGTGCTCCTCGATGCGACGTGAAAACTCCCCAACGCGGTCCGGGTCATAGCCCGGATGCTCCGGATCGCGGAAGCGCCAGAACATGTGCTGCACGCGGTCCGGCGTATCAAAAACAGCGAAGAAAAGACCCTCGGTGAAGCGGTCCAGCTCGAAAAGCACCATGCGTTCGCGCTCCTCGAGTACGAGTTCGGACTGCGCGAGGAACGCGTTCTCATCGAAGCGCCCATTGTTCAGGCCGTTGTGGTCTTCGGCCATCCCGAGCGTTGAGAACAGTCCGATGCGCTCGGACAGTTCCTTCGCATAATCACTAGGGGAGGAAATGGGGAACGCCGGACCCGCAGGATCAAAATTGATTGGGGAGATGTAGAACTCGATCTGCGGTGAAACCTGACGCACATAGAATCGCGCGATGCCGCTCACCGATTGCAGCACGGACAGTTTGAACTTCAGTCGCACCCACGGGCTCCACGCGCCTTCGGCAACTTCGAACAGCGCAGGCGTTCCCGGGGTCTTGATCGTCACCTTGTGCCCTGCGACATCAGCCAGCACCTCTATCTCGCACGTCGAATCTGTTGGAGGATTGGCGCGCGGATTGCGCGGGCCGCGCACCTGCGTAACGCAGCGGTCCCCAGAATCGAGGTGGACGATCATCTCATTTTCATTGGGGGTGACCGTTCGATCTTGCGTGTAGAACGTCCCCGTCCCTTGGCTGCCACGCAAGTCGGGAACACCAACGCCGGAAAGCATCCGTCCTTTGATCGAGTCCGGTGGAAAGGTCACCGGGCAACGCAAAATCGTGGACGGAATATCCGCCTTGCTCAGCAACTCCCAAAACGGCACACCCTGGCGGCGATTCACAACACGCGGCTGAGAAAACGCGTTCCGCGGAGGCTCAAAGCGGCTCAACGCGTAATCGGGTTGGTAGGTCTGCGGGTCGCGCCGGATAAAGTCGAAGACGCCATGGCCGCCGGGATTCACTCCGGTGGCGAACGACGACCATGCCGTGGGCGTCTGCGCGGGATACGTCGTCTTCAACCGTGTGTAGGAGCCCATGCTTCGCAGACGTCCGAAGTGCGGCAGCTCGCCCCGTCCAAGCATGGCCTCAACGATGGACGGCTCTAGCCCGTCGAGTCCGATGACGATCGCTTTTCTCACGATGGGAGGGAGCCTCGGCCTCTCAAAATAGCACGCATGACCAAGATTGCCGGACGCCGAGTCTTCCTAGATCTTCCTTGGCGATTCCTGGAGAATCTTCAGTCCCGGGCCCATCTGCGCCGGAGGTGTTGGCTGCACCTGGAGCTTTTCCTCTTCGGAAAGGGGCTCCACTTTGGCGAGCGCACGCGAGCCGACCAGAGCCCTGGCGAGCTGCACCGGCTGATAATTGATGCTCGACCAAAGAAATATCTCGTTCGTGCACCAGCACTCCTTGTTGTGCACGCACTTGCGAAGCGCCTCGGCCTCTGGCGAATACCAGATCTCCCGAAAACTCTTCTTGCGCAGGTTTCCCAGCGGCGGGTGCGTCTCACAAAGACTAACGTCGCCGTTCGCATACACGACCCCGCTCAGAATACCCGCGCGACATGGGATCACCTGTGCCTGACGCTCCGCGGTCTTCACCTTGGCCCAGTGCAACATCGGATCGACCAAGGAGCCGTACCGGCTCTCCTCTCGCGGAGCCCAGAGCCTCCGAAAATAGCTCACAAGTTCTCCGTAGGCCGCTAGGTCCGGCCCACGGAGCGAAGGGTTCTTCCGGTCGCCGCGGATGAGTGCCAGGTTGTGATGGTCGATGGCCGGGCAGCGCTCATAGAGGTACGTTGTCAGCCGCTTCACCTCGTCCATGTTTTCCGAGGTGACCGTGGAGATCGAATGAATCCGCAGGCGGGGCTCGCTTCTCTGAAGATCGGCCAAGGCTTCATAGGTCTCAAGCAGTTTCTCGAACGACTTGGGGTTTCCCCGGAACCGGTTGTGGTACTCCGGCATGCCGTCAATGGAAAGTTCGCAAACGAAGAGGTCTAGGCTCTTCTCCTCAAAGATGCTCTTCAGCGCTTTGATGGTGCGTTCGGTGAAGTACCCATTCGTCGGCACATAGATCTGCCGGACGCCGTTGTTCTGGATGAAGAACCGGCAGATCTCTGCAAACTCGGGCCGCAGAAACGGCTCGCCACCGGAGAGATTCAGGTTCTCGATGCGTCCCAACTCCCGTGCAAGCGCGAAAATCTCTTCGACCGTCAGATCATCTCGCTGGTTCAGATTCTTCCAGTAGAAGCAATGTTCGCACGTTAGATTGCAGATGGAATTGATGAACAGAATCAGAAAAGGAGGCGTGGGCACGCGTGGAATGGCCAGGTTCTTCCAGGTGAGCCTGACGTGGCGGATCGCGCGTTCGGCTGTGTTCATGATCTCAAACCCTGAGGCGCGATGCCTCCGCTCTCGCGAGCGGCACCGTACACGCGCCCCGCAGGCCCAATACCCCTAGAGGCATCGGCAATCAGAGTGCCATCCAGCTTGTCTGTAACCATTTGCAAATAAAGGGCGTTACGAGCAGGGCCCCGGTGACAGGCAAATGGTTTTCCCATTGAATGCATTCTTCTTGGACTTCGTCTGAACTCTCATTCTACCCCATCCCGGGTCTACCGGCGCACGAATCCAGGGGATGCGCGAATCGTACAAGCCTCCCTCGGAAGAGTCGTGATAGATTTTCACGCGTGCCCGAGAGCATTGCCCTGCCCAACCCATTCCAGAACATCCTCCGGCTGGCGACCGGGGACCTCATCGGCAAAGCGCTGAGCTTTCTTGCCATGGTCTACCTGGCCCGGGTCCTGGGCGTGGATCACTTCGGAGTTCTTGAATTCGCCGCCTCGGTCCTTACCTATCTACTCATGTTCGCAGATGCTGGACTGGAGATCTGGGGCACGCGCGAATCCACAAAGACCGGCGACTTGCTTGCTCTGGCGGAGCGCGTCGTGGCCGTCCGCATTTTGCTTGCCTGTTTGACGTTCGCGATTCTCCTGCCGCTGCTGCCGCTGTTCCCGGCCTATCCGCGCTTGCGTCTGGTGTTGGTGCTCTACGGATTGTGCGTGTTCGTCCAAGCCGTCAATCTGAAGTGGACGTTCATGGGGCAGCAGAACATGTCGCGCGTGGCTCGCGGCTTGGTGCTCGGGCAGTTCCTCTTTGCGGCGCTGGTCGTGGCCTTCATCCATCGGGCCGGCGCGCTGGTTTGGGTCCCCGTCCTGCGCTTGGCCGGAGATTCGGCCACCGCAGTGTATTTCGGAGTGTGGTTCAAGCGAACGCGCGGCGCACTCCCTCTCCGGATGTCGCTTCGAACCGACCGCGCGGAGCTGAAGGCCGCTTTCACCCTCGGACTCTCGGAAGCCATGGGGCTGCTGACGTATAACTTTGACTCCATTCTCCTGGGCTTCCTGAAGGGCGCGGTTTTCGTCGGCTGGTACAACGCTGCCTATCGCATCATTCTGATTCCGGTCACTGTGACGGTCACGTATTTCATGGGGCTCTTCCCGGCCCTCGCGCGGGCCTTTGCAGCGAATCGCGAGGAGTTCCGGCTGCTCGTCCGGCGCACACTCGATTTGTGGATTATGGCCGCGGTTCCCCTAGTAATTGGAGGCACGTTTCTCGCCGCGCCAATGATCCAGTTCCTCTACGGCGCCGCTTACGCGGATTCCGCGCGGCCGTTGCAGATCCTGGTCTGGGTCGCGGGGTTGGTTTCCATCCGCTACGTCTACATGGATTCGCTCCGCGCCTCCGGCCATCAAGCTCTTGACCTGCGCTGTGCGATCGCCTCCAGCAGCGTCAACGTGATTCTCTGCATCGTCCTGATCCCGCGCTACGCCATGATCGGTGCCGCCTCGGCCACTCTGGCATCTGAGATCGTGTGGATCGCTATGGCCTTCTACTATTTTGAACGCGCCGCACTCCCCCGCGAGCCTCTCCCCTCTTTGCGCGCACCTCTGATTGGTGGCGCCGCCATGGCCGCGGTTCTCTGGTGGGGAGGACCGCTCTTCTGGCCTATCCGGGCGGCTCTGAGTTTGGCGGCTTATCTGGGGACACAGATGCTGTTCGGCAAACTCAGCCTGCGCCATTTCTTCGAGAAGGACACTTAGACCTGGGCAGCCGCCGGGCGGCGTTTGCCGATCCACCAGATTGCCCAGACCGCCACTCCACCTGCGAGCAGCACGGCGGTCGGAACCAGGCTTCCGGAAAGGGACGGAAAGTCTCGCGCGGCGGACTTGATCAAAGTCGTGTGCCAGGGAAGCTCGGGGCCGTGGGTGAACACTTCCACCATCGAGCCCAGTGGATTCTGCCGCACCATGGCCAAGCACCAAGTCTCCGCCACGGCAGCCACGACAACGAGATAAGTCATCGCTCGCGGCGCGTTCTCCAAGACATCCGCAACGAGCAAGAACAAGAATGGCACGGCCGGAACCATGTAGCGCACTCCGTCCATCCATTGGAAACGCACGGTGTATTCGATGCACGAGCAGAAAATCCACAACACAACGAAAAATGCCCACGCAAAAGCCCCCACACCCCAGGGGACACGGTTCTTCCTTCTGCGAACCAGAACGAAGTGATACAGCGCGAGCGAGAGCATCGGGCAAAAGACCAGCAGGCCGTAGAGCGGATCAAAAAGGAGTCCCCACAACAAGCGAGGCTGCGGCAATCCAAAACCGCGGTCGGTGCGATAGCCCATATAGTATTTCTTGGGCATGTGGAACTGTGCCGGAAGCCATGCACTCCCGTAGCAGTACCACTGCCAGAAAAGGAGAATAGCGACCGGCCCAAGCGCTCCCACGACGAACCAAAGTGATCGTTTGAAGGCTGCCCAGAACGGCTCTTTGCCCATCCCCATCGCGAGCGCAAACACCCCCAGCACGACAACCGTGACCACGCCGGAGTAGTCGGTCAGGAGCGCCCACCCGGCCACGGATCCCGCGGCAAGATATCGGAACTTGCCGGAGCCTTCCTTTTCCTTGGAACGCGGCCAGAGCAAGGCGAATGAAAATAGCCCAAGTAACGCAACCAGCAGGTTCAAATTCAGCATCGCGGTGCGAAAAAAGATCGGCGTCCCTAACGCATACAGCAGGGCCATGCCAAGCGCATGCCCCGTCGAAAACCGGAATCGGCGCAGGAGCCAGAACATCACCACGACGCTCAGCGCACTGACGGGCGCCATGAAGAATACGCTGGTGATCGCCGCCGCGGCGCCCAGGCGTTTTTCGAGCCCGCGCGCATGAGCCCGCCGAAGGAACTTGTGGTAGATGTACTCATTCGGATGCAGGTCCACTACCTGCGAGGAGCGATCCACCGCAGGATCCGGCGGCCGCACCGGCGCCACACGATTTACC